>JAKIML020000036.1 GCA_022702935.2 Bacillota bacterium
CAGGATTGATGCCAGACAGATAACAATGTCATTCAAATACAGGTGCCCTCCGGGAACCGGTACACCGAAAGAACTGAGTGCAATATTCATTGCCATGAACATGGCGGTTACTGTCAGTTGGACAGTAGTGCTGCGGCTTTTGCTCATGTTTACTTGTCCCCCTTTTCTTTCCATCTTAAGGATGTCTTATTTACAAATTGGTGAAATTAGCTTACAATACATTTGATATTATAAAAATAACCAGAACGGAAGAATTTTATATAACCAGATGAATTATCATATCGACACCAGATCATCAATACCTGCTTATATGCAGTTGTATAAATTACTCGTACAGGATATTATAGCCGAAGTGTATCCTTATGGGAGCCGTCTTCCATCAAAGCGGACCATTGCAGAGGAGACCGGTGTAAGCGTTGTTACTGTCGAGCACGCTTTTGCCTTGCTGAGTGAAGAGGGGTATATTGAAACCCGCCAACGAAGCGGCTGTTTTGTAATTTACCATAAATCTGATTTTCATGCTGCTCCGGCATTGCAGAAGGACATGTTACCTGAAATTCGGCCGCAATCCAGCAGTGTGGGCGATTTTCCGTTTTCGGTATTTGCCAGGACCATGAGAAAGGTGTTGGCGCATTACGGGAACAGGATCTTTATAAAGTCCCCCAATAGCGGGTGCGATGAACTGAGAATGGAAATATGCTCGTATCTGGCAAGAAGCCGAGGGATACATGTAAAGCCGTCACAGATTATTGTGGGGTCCGGTGCGGAATACCTTTATGGCCTGATTGGCCAGCTTTTCAGAAACAGGAATAAATTCGCCCTTGAAAAGCCTTCCTACGACAAGATCAGGAAAGTCTATGAAGCCATGGGCATAGAGTGTGATATGCTTACTCTGACCCAGGACGGCATATCTTCAAAAGAATTGGGGCGGACAGAGGCTACCATATTGCATGTCACTCCGTTCAACAGTTTTCCAAGCGGTGTTACCGCCAGTATATCAAAGAAGCATGAATACCTTCGCTGGGCCAAGCAAAGAGACGGATTTATTATTGAGGACAATTATGATTCTGAACTGACAGTTTCCAAAAAGCCGGAGGATTCGCTCTTTTCCATAACGACCGATTCCAATGTGGTTTATGTCAATACGTTTTCAAAAACCATAGCCCCGTCCATGCGTATTGGTTACATGATCCTGCCTGAAAAGCTGCTGGAAGCTTTTCGTGACCAGCTTGGCTTTTATTCATGCACGGTGCCTGTGTTTGAGCAGCTTGTCATTGCTGAACTGTTGCACAATGGTGATTATGAACGGCATATAAACCGGATTCGAAGAAAAAAGCGAAAAGCGGATTTCATGTCATAAAAAAGAGGGGTTAAAATGCAAACTATTAACATGGCTCAACTCAATAAAACTCAGATAATTCAGGCCGCACAAATATTGACTGACAGTCTTCCTCTTGGTTGGCCCACACTTGATGATGCAATGAATGAAATCAATGAGCTTCTGGTGCCACAAAACACTTTGCTTGCGGTTGTTGAAAACGATACTGTATTGGGCTGGGGAGGCATACTCTCCAAGTATGATGGCCATGTCTTTGAAATACATCCGCTGGCCGTTCGCAGCGACAGGCGAAAGCAAGGCCTTGGTAAAGCAATTGTCGCAGCATTGGAAGATGAAGCAAGAAAACAGGGAGGTTTGACAATGCTTGCGTGTGCTGATGATGAAAAAGGTAACGGCGGAACATCTTTCGCAAATGTTGATTTATATGAGGATTTGCCAGAGAAGATTAAGTATTTTTCTCCCGGTACGCATCAATCCGGTTTTTACCTAAAGTTGGGCTATAAGATTATCGGGGTAATGCCTGATGCCAACGGACCAGGAAAACCGGACATTTATTTAGGCAAACGATTATGGTTGCGCTAAGAGCGTTCATAAGAAAGGCGTATTGGGGCATATGTAGTCAATTAATTTAGTCATAGCAAGGAAGCCTGGCATTTCAAAGTGCCGGGCTTTTCTCATGTTCTGGCCATGTTACAGTTCACTTTTTGCCAACGCTTAAATTCAACGGATCGAGCCATCCATACATATAATGTATATAGCTTATCCTACAGCGTAAGTATGAGCAAACCATACATAATAAGGAGATATTGTTATGCCGACAAGCTGGTACCAAGCCGTTTCAGTAATCCTTGACAAAGTTATAGAAGAAAGACCTGAATCAATTCTTGACATTGGAGTTGGTTTTGGCAAGTATGGCGTAATGCTGAGAGAAGCATTCGACATCCCCTATTACAGATATGCCAAAGAATCATGGTTCGTCAGGATTGATGGGGTAGAGGCCTTTGAGAGTTACAAAAATCCAATTCACGATTATGTCTACGACAACATATATTATCAACCCATTGAAGAATGCATTGATTCGCTGGGGAAATACGATGTCATCCTCATGATAGATATATTGGAGCATTTTGATAAGGAAACGGGAAAAGCACTGCTTCAAAAGATTGTTTCACACGCCAATAAAGCTGTCATTATATCGACCCCGGTAAAACCTTCCGTACAGGGTGAATACCTGGGCAATATCTTTGAGACCCATAGAAGTAAGTGGTTCGTTAAAGATTTTCAGCAATTTGATATACATTTTTCATTGCTTGACATATACGACAATCAGGCATTGATTGTAAAGATTTATCCGAATGAGTTGGTCCCTCAGAAAAACGAAACCTTGTTGTCTTTGGATGGCTATCTCTGTGATAATATTCAGCCCATAGGAAATATTGAACTTAAGGAAAAACTTCATGTTGCCTATGTCCTGCCTCACAAATACATAACTGGCGGTATGAAAATGCTCCTTGAGCAAATCAAGTGGCTCAGATCCAGAGGCCATATCGTTGTTGCCTATTTGAAGGGTTCGGCAGATAACCAGTCTGCCATACCGGATTGGTCGGATGCAAAAGCAGACAAGGATGTCGTCATCCCCTATGAGCACAGCTATAGCCAATATATCAGGGATTATGATGTCATAGTTGCAGGATGGCAAGGGCAGATTCCAGAACTTATGCACTGTAATAGTCCTGTTATGTATTGGGAGCAGGGACATGAACCCTTTTTTGGTGATTTCACCAGAGTTTCGACCATGAATCGGAACGCTTCAAAAATGCTATACTCTCTGCCCGTTTACTTTACTGCAGTATCTGACTTTGTTGCAGATATCCTCTTAAACCGTTACGGAAGAAAAACGGTCGTTATCCCAAATGGCGTCGATACAGATGTCTTCTATCCTGGCAACCATGCTTACAACAATACAATTCTTCTGGTGGGAAATCCCACCTATCCATTTAAGAACTTTCGTGCTGCTGTTACAGCATTGAACATACTTTGGAGACGGGGCTGCCGATTTAAGGTTAACTGGGTATGCCAGCTTGCTCCTTCATTTAGTGGTATTGAATTTCCTTTGAACATTATCCTCAATCCACCTCAGAATAAGATTCCGGAGCATTACCGTGACGCAGACATTTTTCTGTTTACATCCATGTATGAAGGCTTTGGCATGCCGCCTCTTGAGGCTATGGCTTCGGGGCTCCCAACCGTGTGTACCGACTGCGGCGGTGTCAACATGTATATCAGGCCAGGAGAAAACGCTTTATTGGTCGATGGGGGTGATGTGCAGGCCATCGCCAATGCGCTTTCCTTTTTGCTTGAGAACGAGAATGCCAGAAAGGTATTATCGGAAAATGCGCGCAAAACTGCGTTGGAATTCAGCTTGAATCATTCCTTATCTGCACTTGAGAATGTTTTATACCACATAAAAAAAGGCGCAAATAAGGAGCAGGCCTGAACTTGACCTAAAATACCACGGAAATATATAATTGAGAAAACATAAATTCCTTGCGATTGAAATGCGAAGTAAGAGGACATACATATAATGGAGGTCAAAGGATTGTGAAAAACGGTTTAGCATTCAGATATGCTGAAAGAAAAGATGTTTCTTTAATTCTTTGGTTCATCAGGGCGTTGGCGGACTATGAAAAAATGCTGGATGAGGTTGTAGCAACAGAGGAACTGTTAGAAGAATGGATTTTTGATAAGCAAAAGGCAGAAGTGCTCTTTGCTATGGAAGGCGAAAAAGAAGTAGGCTTTGCATTGTTTTTTCATAACTTCTCCACCTTTTTGGGACGCGCGGGCATTTACTTAGAGGATCTGTTTGTATTACCGGAATACCGGGGCAAGGGTTATGGAAAGGCACTTATCAGGAAGCTCGCCCAAATTGCTGTTGAGCGTGGTTGTGGCAGACTGGAGTGGTGGTGCCTGGATTGGAATAAGCCCAGTATCAATTTCTATTTGTCGTTGGGTGCTGAGCCTATGAATGACTGGACTGTTTATCGTATTGCAGGCGACACACTGAATAAGCTGGCCAACATGGCGTAAATCATAAAGTCAAACCCATAAATCATTATGAAGTAATCGTAGAAAAGCAGACAGCCATTGGGGTATCACCAAAGCAAGGCTGTCTGTTTTATTTTATGGTCTGGGAAATACCATGACCATGTATTTTCAGAATGTGATAACTTAGAGGCCTGAGGCAATTCTTCCGGATATTGAAATTATCTGTCGATAAGGGTATCATTAAAAAATGATCACTATAAGATTATCACTATAAAGATGTAAGGGGTATCCAGAAGCATGAATCATGATGTGAAGTATCCATTATATGAGACCACCGTCTTTGAGAATTTTAGGGTGATGGTCGAAAATGTCGCCAGGAAATATCCTGATAGAATCGCCTATTCCTATAAAACGGATCCCCATGATACCAAAACTGTTGATGTAACCTTCAAAGAGGTACGGGATTTTGTGCGTAATTTGGGTACGGAACTGATTGCTTTGGGGTGCACCGATAAGAAGGTGGCCTTAGTCGGCGAATCATCCTATAACTGGATATGCAGCTATTTTACGCTGATAGCCATAGGTGCCGTCGTAGTCCCCATAGACAAGGATATGCCCCTTGATGAATTAACCGGTATCCTCAATTTTGCTGAGTGTGAATATATCGTCTACAGCACCATTGTTGAAGAAAAGATCCTGCAGATAGGCAGCAGCGCTCCTGCTTTAAAGACCTATATCTGCATGGGTGAGCCTCAAATGGGCTCGGCCTTAAAGCTCACGGACCTGGCAGAAAAGGGCAGGGAGAGATACGAAAAGGGCGATAACTCATATTATGACTATGAAATTGATCCCGACAGGCTTGCATCCATTGTTTTCACATCAGGAACAACAGGCAAGGGCAAGGGGGTTATGCTGTCCCAGAGAAATATTGCTTCTGATATGACACAGGGCATGTATCTCTTTGCGATAACACCCAAGACCATGGCAGTGCTTCCGCCGCATCATACTTATTGTTCTACAGTGGTTTTTGTAGGACATTTCTCACAAGGCTGCACAACCTTTATCAACAGTGGCCTGAAGTATTTCGTGAACGAAATCAAGGAGCAGCAGCCCAGTCACCTGGTCCTGGTCCCATTGTTTGTAGAAACCCTGTATAAAAGGATTTGGACCACCGCTGAGAAAAGCGGGAAGGCCGATATGCTGAAGCGCATGATAAAGGTCAGCAATTTCTTAAGGAAAATAGGCATTGATTTACGCCGTGTTTTCTTTAAGAGCATTCTGGACACCCTGGGCGGCAAGCTGGAGATGATCATTTCGGGCGGTGCGGCCATAAACCAGGATGTCATTGATATGTTTGAAGCCATTGGCATAACTATCCTTAACGGATATGGCATAACCGAATGTGCCCCCCTGGTTTCATGCAACAGGAATAAGTATCAGAAAAAGGGCAGTGTAGGTATTCCGATAATAGGGGAGCAGATAAAGATTAAAGATCCTGATGAAAACGGAGAGGGAGAGATTTGTGTCAAGGGCCCCAATGTTATGCTTGGCTACTATAAGAATCCTGAGGCTACTGCCGCTGCCTTCGATGAAGAGGGCTATTTCATGACAGGGGATTATGGAAAGCTGGACGATGAGGGTTGGCTGTATATTACCGGCAGACGAAAGAATATCATTATACTGAGCAACGGTAAGAATGTATATCCTGAGGAGATAGAACAGGAGGTACAAAGGATTATCGGTGTTTCAGAGGTTGTGGTTTATGCCGGTGAAACAAAGAACCAGAGTAATAAGGAAGTAATTGTCGCCGAGATATTCCCGGACTACGAATTGCTTAAACTGAAAGGTATTGAAGGCATGGAGGCCATCCAGGCTTACTTCAATAAGGAGATCAAGAAGGCAAACAGCAGAATGGCACCGCATAAGACCATCAGAAAGGTAAAGATCCGCGAGGAAGAATTTGTTAAGAACACTTCAAAGAAGATACTCCGCCATGCCATTGACAAGAGTATCGACAATGAGGTTTTATCCGAGAACTGATTGCATAAAAGGCCGCCCATCTGGGCGGCCTTTATAAAACCCCTGAGTCAGTCTAATCCCCATAACTCATACATCAAACTCACCATGGTCTGGGGTATAGGCCCCTGTCACCTCAATGACATTGTCATCGGGATCGGTCAGTTGAAAATAGTAGTAAGGTGTGACATTGCAAACATATTTAATATTGGTCAGGGTATCAGAGAGCTTCAATCCTTTTAGCCTTTCATGCTCTTTTCGTAAATCCTCAACCCAGAAGTTCAAAACAAACTTGTGGGTATTGGGGGCAAGGGCGATTTTTTGATAATTATCAAAGGGTTCGGTATACTCGCCCCTGTGGACCACCAGGTCAGGGTGGTCGGTGTCAAAATGTCCGTTCATTATCGAGATATTATGGCCTTCAAATTCAAATTGGGCAAATCGATTCATATTCTTGCTTGTTACGGGCATTTCAAGCAACTTTTCATAGAAATCAATAGACTTGTCAAAATCGTTGACAATCAAATAAATCGAGCCTAAATGCATAGCATCTCCGCCTTTTTATATGAAACCTCATAAGTTTTGGTACCATTTAAATGGATATCTATTTTATATCATAATGAACATTTATGGTAAACACTAAGACGGAACTCAGTAACCCTTAAGAGCCTTTGTTTATTTCATCTTTGTCGAGCTTATAGCCAAGATGACATGATTGAAATGCTCCCCATACGATATTGCTAAAGCCAACCGTTCCAATGATTCTACTGCTATCCTCCTTCTTAAAAACCCATAACCTGAATGACCTTCTGTTATAAATATCAGATAGCTCGTTGTCCAGTTGTTCTTCTTGGTATTGCTTTGTATAAAAGGCTTCATCCCTCAGGGGTTCCCACTCTTCCAATTTTCAGGTGTCAGCTACTAAGCTTTCTGCACTGTCCTGTGCAAACCTATACCATCATCGGTTTATTTACTGACCTTTTCAAACAGGAAGGTCTGGCTTGCGTCCGATGCCTCTGTCCACAGGATGACGTTGGTGAAATCAGCCATTTTTGCTTCTGAAACGCCAACATAAAGCCCTTTGCTATCCATGATCCGATAGGTTCCATTCTCCTGCTTTATAATGGTAAAGGTTATGGCGCTATTGTCGCTTACAGAGCCCGATTGTGTGATCTGCGCTGCTTTCTTTCCGCTGCTTTTCACCCACTTGCCCGAGTGGACGCTTTGAATCGTATATTGATTGTCCTTTACTCTGGTAATCCTGAATCTCTGGTTATTGCCGCCATTGATTGTATAAATAATGAGCTTTGCACCATCTTCCTTGCTTTTGGAGAGAACATCAACGGCAAAGGCCGGATTTTTTGAAGGCTTGATATAATAGATTCCGTCCACCTCCAGTTCATCGCTTTTAATATCAAAGGCGATTGATTTTGGCGCCTCCGACGCAAAAAATGTGAACTCTGCATTTTTCGGAGCATCCATACTTTTTTGTGCTGACAGGATGACGGGTGTGCCTTCCTTTATGGTTCCGGAAGCCGTTAGCACCAGTCCCGTATTGGTGGATGGCCGCAGGCTGTATCTGTTGCTGTCAAAAAATCCTCCGTTGTTTTCATAATAAATATTCCACAGATACGGGCTTTTAACCGCCTTGGCGCGTACTCCACTGGCCGCTGTGCCTTCAATTCCTAAATACCTGCCATCGCCCATTCGCAGGGTAATCTGGCTGTTGCCCTTTCTTTCCACATAGAAAGATGTTCCGTTTCTGAGTTCAGCATTTCCCTTGGCATCAATCTCCATGCTTACAGTGCTGCTGACGTGGTCATGCATAAGCTCGTACCAGCCGTCATGCTTTAATTGCAGCAGACTGGGATCGGGAACGTATGTAAATGGACTGGAACTGGCACCCGATGGTACATAAAACTCCTTGAGCGTGGTTCTGTCGGGCATCTTGGGGGCAGAACCGCCAATCTTCGCTGCCACATCATTGGGAACCACAAACACTCTCAGGATGAAAGCCGCCGCGCCCACATTGCCATATTTCGATGTAATGGACTTATTGCTTGTTCTTGCTTCAAAATTGTATTCATGACCTTTTACCACTGTAACCGTGTCACCCTGTGAAATCCGTCCCGTTTCCTGGTCATCGTATTCATCAGCATAGGTTACTGTCGGCCACAGGGCAGCATTCGCAAAATATATACTGGAAACAGGCCTGTAGAAGTATTCACTTTTCTGCCAATACTCATCATCAAAGGGTGGTACATACTTTGTGCATTTTATGGTTGCTCCCTCGGGAACGATAACGAAGTGAACCGTCGTCGCCCCATCCGGACCGTAGCCAAGAATATGGGCATAAGAGTATGTATTCGAGATTTCAAGGGTAAGCAGATTCTCCATGTTAATGGTTCTTGTCTTTCCGCCAGTTGGTTTGGGTGTGCCCCCTCCGCTTTGGGGCGGGTTACCGGTGTATGCCACCCCGGGTTCAATGACAGCCTGTCCTGCCGCGCTGTCCCAGTACACATTGAACTGAGACTTCGTACCGCTGAGCTTTTGTGCAAATTCGCGAAGCTGAATATAGTTGGTGCCACCGTCAATCAGCCGTGCGTCTGAGAAGGTAAAGATTTCACCGTTCATCTTGAATTTTGTGCCGCTCTTACGGACATCGGTTGTTGTCTGAAGCTTTGTCTCAGTAACTGTGCCGCTGTAGGGTTTACCTGGCTCAATGACAGCATATTGGCCATCCCAGCTTACATCAAACTGCGCAGAAGTGCCGTTAAGCATAACTGCGATTGCGCGAAGCTGCAGGTAGTTGGTACCGTTAATGACATAAGCTGCTGTAACCGATACAGACTTGCCGTTAATCACAAATTTGGTGCCACTTGGCGTGGCAGTATCTGCCGCAAAAACTGCTGTCGGCATCAATGTCAGCATCATGCACAGAACAAGCAGCATGCTCATAAGTCTTTTTTTCATAGAATAACCCTCCTAAACACTCTTGGGCAGAAAATGCTCTCCCACTTGTGTTTAGTCTATCAGAGTATCCTAAACAAAAACTGAGCCATGCATGAAATACAGTTTTTTCGACATGAAACATGGTTTGGAAAGATGATTATTCTTGCTTAAATGAAATTTGGCAGCAGACCGGTTGCTCAGAGGTTTAAAGTAAGCCAGGATTGTGTCATGCACCTATTCTTTATATGCAATTGCATCAATTTGCACATGGAGCCCATCAGGACCGCCAACGTGTGCAAAGTCTGTCTGAGACTGACATGAGTATTCTTGCACAGGGCTCTAAGTCCACTTCCGCAAATTTTCTAATCATTCCTACCTCCACTTTTCTAGGAGAGCAGAATATTTCCTAATCAATTTTAACTCCGAGAAATCGATTTTAAACAATAGGGGCACACGCGCTTTCTATCGCCTATTGTACCTTTGTAGACTCTTTTCTAGTATCTCTATGGCTTTTACTCTCATTTCCTCGGGATGGAGTATCTGACCATAGCACAATAAAGCCCGGATTTCATGTTCTGCCGTATCTTTTCGGTGAAAATCAATCATGACGACAATTGAATCCCCGGCTTTTCTTACACCTATGATCTCATATTTTTCAAGGATGGCCCCAAACGATTTGTGGGCCATTATCTCAACCGGATAAAATTCCGCTTCATTTTTGCTTTCTTTAAAAGTCTTAATGGAAAGCGTCCAATAGCTTTTAAGATCAAAGTCGTCCGGGATGGAATAGGATTCCTTGAGCATATTTATATGCTTGATTCTGCTACAGTTAAAAGTTCTTATTTCATTTCGAGAATGGCAATAAGCAACCAAGTACCAGGTAGTATACTTGAGTACCAGACCATAGGGTGCGATGACTCTGTCAGAGTTTACGCCGTTACTTTGTATGTACTGAATCTTAAGCTTTTGCTGTAAGAATAAAGCTTTGATGACTGGCTGGATGTCAATCTCGGTGGATGAATCATCCCACCAGCTTTTTTGGTCAATGAGTATTTTTTGATTACGCGCTTCACTTGATTCGTTCATACTCTTAAATTTCAGGTTCATTCCACTTTCAAGCGCATGAATGATCCTTTCCTGCTCGGGCAAGGTATAGATATGCGTGATTAATGTCTTCAGCATGGTCTCAGGTTGATCCAAATCTAGTCTATAGCCTTCAGTAAACGAAATTCCTCCGTTTTGGCCAGTGCTTGCAACAATTGGATACCCAGCTTCACATAAAACATCAATATCTCTGTAGATTGTTCTTAAAGAGACTTCAAGTTCTTCAGCCATAGCGTGAGCTTTTACTTTCCCGTTTTGAGCCAATGTCATTAATATACGGACCAGACGATGTACTCTCAAAATACACATCTCCTTTTATGACATAGTGATGTCATAAATGCTTCTATATAGTGAATATATCAATCCAAAGGAGGCAATACAATGCATATTGGAATATTGGGAACAGGATTCGGCAGATATCATGGAGAACTGTACAAGAAAATTGCCCCATCCATTCATTTGACATTTTGGGGGCGTAATGCTGAGAAGCTCAAAAATATACAGTCCGAGCTTAACTGTGACTATACAACGGACATTCATGAGTTTTTAGAGAATAGGACCTTTGATTTTATAGATATTTGCCTGCCTTCACATTTGCACGCGGAATATGCATTCATGGCCTTAAATAGTAACCATTCAGTGTTTATCGAAACCCCTGCCTTTACCTCACTTGAAGATGGATATGAAGTTATGGCGCTTGCGAGGAGAACCGGAAAGAAAGCTTTAGTGAACATGTTCTTACGATATGATCCCTATTACCGCATGATCTATGATTTAAATCAAAGCAAGAAGTATGGCGCTCTTATGCACCTTTCAATCTTTCGAAGAACCCCTCCTGTTTGGGGAAGACTTGGGACTGATACCATTGCCGTGTCATTAATGATTCATGATCTGGACTATATCACTTGGCTGGGAAAGGATTTTAAGATTTTGTCTTACGATGTCATATCCAACTCTGATAATTCAGGTGCAATCATAGACTGTCTGTAATCGAATGACGCGCTCAAAGCTCATATTCAGGGGCACTCCATGATGCCCATGGGCTCTCCCTTCTCGGTAGGATACGAGGCGACTTTTGAACATGCCTATATAAGCTTTTTTGAAAAGTCAACCAGAGATTCTGTTGAAACCGAGTGTTGCGTCTATACTCATGATAAAAAGGAGAAAGTCATCTTTGAACCTGAAGAACACTGCAAAGCTTTATTAAAAGCAGTAATAGAGGATTTCAGCAGTGATAAGGACAGCGGTTTAGGGCTGGAAAGCGCCCTGCCCGGCCTTTCTCTTGCCTTATCCCTGTCCAATCCGTCATCAATCAAGCGCTGATACCAAAAAAAACCGTCCCATATGATCAAGATTGCTTAAAAACTTCAGAGAACCCCTGTCATTTAATAGAGATGGCGGGGGCTTTCATATATCAGATGCAGGTGGGCATTCCACCAAATATAAACGAATAACAATTCTATGCTCTTTATATGCTTTCAGGAGTATATAAAGGGCTTTTTATGCGCTTGAGGGTAAATGTATCGGTTCTTTTTGACAGAACCAGGCAATTCTTATTTGACTATATTGAATATCTTTTAGAGAAAAAATCAAGAAGATGAAAAAACGGTATGCTAGAATACAAGTATCTTAAGATATCAAGGAGTACTCCGGATGAACTATTACGAACGCATTCAGAAATCCATTGATTACATTGAGAGCAGGCTGAATAGCAGGATTGAAATTGAAAAGGCGGCACAGGAAGCCTTTATGTCCTGTTCGAGCTTCTATCGTATGTTCTTTGCGCTTACCGGTTATGCAGTCAAGGAATACATCCGTCTTAGAAGAATCAGCAGCGCAGTCAGGGACATTAAGGAAACCGATGCCAGTATTCTGGACATTGCGCTGAACTACGATTTTGAAAGCAATGAGGCCTTTACAAGAGCTTTCAGGCGGGTCACAGGTTTTCCTCCCAGTGCGTTCAGAAAAAGCAATCTCAATTATGTTTTTGAAAGGATGAATGTTATGGAGAAGTATTATGCAAACCAAGATCCGGAGCTTCTTGAGAAGTATCCTGACATTATTGTGCTAAAAGAACTGAAACCATGCAAAGTCGCTTACTATTGCCATTATGGTACAGAGCCTGAAGAAGGCGCATTCTCCGTAATGCGCGATTGGCTCAAAAGAAGCGGTTTTAACTTTGAAAAGGACAAACTGCGGATATTCGGCTTCAATAATCCCAGTCCTGCAAGTCCTGATCAAAAAGAGTATGGGTATGAAGTATGGGTTACCATCAATGACGATTTCGTCGTCAATGATGAGCTTGTCAAAACAAAAACCTTCAAGGGCGGACATTATGCTGTGTGTACAGTCAGAGGCCTGACACCCAGCGGGGATGGCTCAGCCATATTTGACACATGGCAGAGATTCAACAAATGGCTCAGTGAGAGCAAGTACACGGCCGGAAACCATCAATGGCTTGAAGAGCACCTTAACTTCAATGATGAATTCGAGTACACCGGCGGCATGGATCTTTACATGCCCATTGCTCCCAAGGAAAGCCTCTCCAGAACCGATAAGGAAATCGTATTTGTTGACCCCATCAAAACCGTATCCATCAGCTTTAACGGGGAAAACGCATATTATGAGGCCCTGGCCTTCATGTATGAGCTTGCAGCGAAATTAGGAACCGGCTTCTCCCGGAGATATTTCTGCTATTATGATCAGGACAGAGCCGGCAAAAAGGACTTTTGCTGCAAGGTTCATGCAGAGGTTAAAGACGAGCATGAGATTCAGGATGACAGGCTTAAGTATGAGGTTTTCCCGGGTGGTCTATATGCATACGAGGAAGTGGAGTGGAAGAATAACGGCAAAAGCTGGTATCAGTTTATCAATTGGGTAAAAATGAACAGCAAGTATGATTTCGACAACAGGCCGTTCATGGAAGAGTTTGTGATTGATTCTCCGGCCATACAGCCCACAACAAAGGTAAAACACTTTATGCCTGTCAGGAATAAATGATATATGATATTGCTGAATAATATCATTACGGGTACACGGAGAGTTTTCTGTGTACCTTTTTTGATATTTGGCTGAAATAGTGTATGATGTTTAAGAGGGATGCCTCATTTCAGACGCGAAGCAAAGGAAACCAATGAAAGATTACCAGGAGGAGAGTTGAATGAACTTTGTAAACCCACCGGCAGAATCACCCCAATATGTCACCCATAAAACTTTTACAGCCAGGTTTTAAATCACGATGTGGGTTATAATATCTATCTTCCCCCTGAGTACAATGACAGCCATGAGAAATATCCGGTTGTGTACCATATTCACGGCTGGATGTGCAACGAATCCTCCGATATTTGGACAATGGAAAAGGTCTATAAAAACAGGCGGGCCATTACTGTATTCATTAATGCATGTTCGCCTGAGGAGAATTACTTTAATGCCTTATCCCAGATTGAAGCCATTCTTATCAACGAACTCATTCCCCATATCGAGGGACAGTACAGAGCAGAGACAACCCGTGAGAACAGAATGCTTTCTGGCTTTTCAATGGGCGGCAATATGGCGTTCTATTTTACGGTTAAGCACTACGGGCTGTTTGGCTCGGTAACCAGTTACGCAGGAACCTTTCACCACCTCTATGACAAAGGATATCGTACGGTGGGGGTAGAACCCGAAAAAATCACTGAGTTATACGAGGATATGCTGAGAGAAGCGTGGTATCTGGAGGAGAGCAATATTTTATGCCTGGTACGTCAGCATGCGGATAAAATTCGAGACACACTAAAGATTGATCTCCATATAGGCACGACTGACATATTATTGTGTGATAATGAGATTATGCATCGATATCTGGATTCATTAAATATACCCCATGAGTATAGAAAGTTTGAGGGAATGGACCATTGCCTGGATAAAATTCTATAGCACACTCAATGAACAGGGTGCCAAAAAACTCCGGTGCTGAGGGCGGAAATTTCGCCGGTATCTGTTCCTTGCTTCTCAATTTGAATCTGTTAAGTTCATAATATCGTTGAATAATCCTAAGAGGAAGAAGCCCGGTGGGTTGGGTAGTCACTGAGTCAGTAAAGCATCAGCGTATGAAATACTCCATACGCTGATGCTTTACATAAGACCAGCTTGAACTCTCATTACAAACTATTTTCCTGCCAATACCAGGTCACTGGCGTTCAGATAATCAGCAACCCTGTCCATGAGAACCGCCATCTGCCCTCTGGTGGTGTTTGCTCCGGCACCAAAGGTGCCATCGGGATTCCCTGTAAAGATATTGTAGTGGGCCAGCTTTACAATGGCGTTATAGGACCAACTGTTGTTTTCCGGGGTGACGTCACTGAAAGGGGTTTCCGCAAGATTTACGTCTTCAAGGGACTTGAGGACTCTTTCAAGCATAACGGCCATTTCCTGCCTGGACAGAAGGTTGTCCGGCGAGAATTTACCATTACCCGTGCCTTCCACAATGCCATGTTGAGCAGCGAGCTCAATTTCATTCTTTGCCCAATGCTTACTGATGTCACTGAAGCTTGTCCCGACAGCCTTTGTGTTTTGCAGCCCCATTGCCCTGACAAAAACGACGGCTGCTTCAGCACGGCTCAGGTGCTTATCGGGGGCGAACAACTGTGCTGTAACCCCTGTCATCCAATTTCTTTGTGCCATTGAAACAATCGAAGCCAATGCCCAGTGATCCTGTACGTCCTTAAAATAATGTCCGTTGAGCCATAAGCTGTAGTAATTCCAGGTGTCCTTTGTTTCCTGGCCCAAACTCCAGCTTCCGGTGCCCTTCAGGTCATATTCATTCACAAGATCCAATTTGTATTTAATGGAGGCCTCATTCTCAAACCAAATGGTATAGGTGCCGGCTTGAAGCTTTGTTCCTGAAATGGTTGGTTTAACATCACTTTCTTTAATGGTAATGACCGCGTAGGGGGATTTTTTTGTATTGTCAAAGTATATGGTACCATGATAATCCTTCACTAACTGGTCAATTACCGTATTGCTTACACCATAACCACCCTGAGCAGCCCCATTCTTCCAGTATCTCCCGTAAAATGGTATACCCAGGACGAGTTTCTCCTTTGGGGCTTTCGTCAAGGCCTGTTTGATAGTGTTTTCGACAAAGCTGTAGCTTGCGACAGGCCCGGCCGGTCCGCCGGTATAGCTTTCGTCGTAGGCCATGATCATCAGATAGTCACTGTATTGGGCAAGTGCTGTATAATCGTAGGAACCCTGCCACCCCTTGGTTAATCCCCATGGATTTGCGGCCACAGCCACTGCCAGGGTTTTTCCTTTAGGGAGCTTCTCCCTTAAGAGCCTTACAAAGTCAGTATACATGGCTCTTTCTGCTTCGGTCACGTTCTCAATATCAACATTCACACCATCCAGATTGTAATTCGCTATGGCAGAAACAATTTGATTAGAGAGCTGCTGCCTGTTCTGCAGAGCCTTAATGCCTGATGCTCTGTCCCAATGATTGCTTAAAAAGGGAACGACCTTGATTCCCTGTCTGTGCATTTCTGCAATAAAGTTTACATCTATAGCCGCGGACAGATCCAAGCTGCCATCATTCTTAATATTAAAGTAACTGGGGGATATTTCGTCCAATGAGTTCTGAGTATTTGCTACATGCTGATAATATGAACCTGTATTTCCGAAATATATGTATGACATATTGAATCTGTTCGCTGCATTTACCTCTGACATCGAGCCTAGTGTCAGTAATACGATGAGTATTGCTGCAATTGTCTTTATTTTGTGCATAGTCTTCATTTCCTCCTGATATGCAGTATTCAATACTAAGATCAAACACATACCCTATCATTTCATGACGTGGATAATAACTTGATCACTATTACAATAAATGAGAAAAAGACTATACACAAGGAGAAAATTATGTAAACTTACATCTATGGCATAATACGAGTGATTCGGAAGGCTATGCTATAAAGAAGACAGCATACCCCTTTGGCTGCTGGGGTGGGCCTTATTTCTTGGTTTGTGCATCAATCCATGCCAAATAGGCAGCACTTCCTTTTTCCACATCCACAAGCAGAATTTCGGGTGTTTCATAGGGATGGATTTCCAGGAGCTTCTTCTCCAGTTCAGGATAGTTCTCCTTTTTGGTTTTGAACAGGACTAAGATTTCATTTTCGTGGTATAGCTCGCCCTTCCAGGTATAATGGCTTTTTATGTTAAGCTCCTGAACACACGCGGCCAGTCTGCACTTTAAGATTTCATCTATGACAGGCTTTGCCTGGTGCTCATTTTCAAAAGTGGTCAGAACTATTCCATATTCACTCACAGTGATACCTCCTTAAGATAAAGAAGTATTGTTTTATATCATGTTACAACAAAAGCGGACCATAAAGGAAGTGACGGATTATTACTATTTGCTGTCAGCATTTAGTAAGAAATAGAAAATTTAATACAGATATGTGCGTCCTTTTTTACGCTGCTATGCGATGGTGTTAACAGAACCGTCTTCTTTGTTCAGTTTTTTGTGAGAAAATCCATTTATAATTTTTAGTCGAAGCAGTATCATAGAAGTGTCACATGTCTTGCGTGGAAGTGGAAACGGTGAAAAACAATTATAAGGTACTTACCGATAACTATTCTCAAAATATTGTCATTGTTTTAAAAAGCTTAATCGTAGGTGTCATTGCGGGAGGCGTGGTCATCCTTTACAGGATAGCCTTGAAACAGGCTGAGCAGTTTGCTTTCAGCATGTACGACTTTTTACGAGGCAATCTTATATTCCTGCCCGTTGCTGTCATAGCATTATGTCTGGCAGGGTATTTTGCGGGATATCTGGTTTCAAAGAATAAAATGATTTCAGGAAGCGGTATACCACAGCTTGAGGGAATCATGAAGGGCTACTTCAAAAAAAGAAAGTCATGGTTGCATACCTTGTGCTGTAAGTTTGTGGGAGGTGCCATTTGCATCGCAGGAGGCCTTTCCCTGGGGCGGGAGGGACCGTCCATTCAGCTTGGTGCATGTGCTGCTGAGGGATTGGGGAAGAAGCTTGGCAAAGGGCGATTTGAACGAAGAATTCTTATGGCCGGCGGAGCAAGCGCCGGGCTTGCCGCGGCCTTTAATGCACCCCTGGCAGGCGTCGTGTTTGCGCTGGAAGAAATCTTTAAGTACTTTTCACCGGTCATATTGCTGTCGGTAATGTCTGCGGCGGTGGCGGCCGATATGGTTTCAAAGCAAGTATTCGGCATATCGCCTGTCTTTGATTTCGAGATAGTGAAGCTGATTCCATTGAACCAATACTGGATGCTCATTATCCTGGGAATTCTGCTGGGAGGATTTGGCGCCCTCTATAATTACATATTGCTTAAGACGAAGGGGTTGTATGGTAAGCTTAAGTTCCTTAATGATAAAACGAGAGTGATTATCCCGTTTCTGGCAGCAGGCGTGCTTGGAGTTGTCTTTCCTGTTGTTTTAGGCGGAGGGCACAGAATCGTCGAAGAACTGACCCTGAAAAACAGCATCCTGTTTTTGGTCGTTGTTTTTATCGTTAAGCTTCTTTTCTCCATGGTGAGCTTTGGGTCAGGGGCACCGGGGGGCATTTTCTTTCCCTTAATTGTACTGGGTGCAACCCTGGGCGCTGTTTTTGCGGGACTATCAATCAATTATCTGGGGATTGAACAGGAGCTGTTTAACAATTTTATCATACTTGCCATGGCCGGTTATTTTACAGCCATTGTCAGAGCACCGATAACAGGTATTGCTCTTGTCATGGAGATGACGGGCTCATTTACCCATATGCTTCCGTTAACCGTAGTTGCAGTTACGGCCTATGTTGTCGCCGATTTATTAAAAAGCCCGCCTATCTACGAAGCCCTTTTGGAAGGCTTGCTGGTAAGTGAAAATGAGGAAGAGACCAAAGAGAGCAGCAAAACCATTTTGATTGAGCTTGTGGTGAAGCAAGGGTCTGAATTTGCCAACAAACAGGTAAAGAACATCAAATGGCCGGGCAAGTCCCTGCTGGTGGGCGTTAAGCAAGGCGACAGAAGCGTTATTCCCAAAGGCGATACAAAACTGAAGGAAGGCGATTACCTTTCCATTCTGACGGATGTCAACAGTGAAAGCAGAATCAAAGACTTGCTTGATAAAATGAACGAACCCAGGTAACACAGAAGGCGTTATGCATTTAAAGCATAACGCCTTCTCGGGTATACCTGTCATAAGATGTAGATTTTGTTGAGATATCTATTCCGACGATTTCCTCATTACCCTTCAACAAAGCCATCATATGTGCGGGAAGACAGACTCAGATCTGTCATAAAGGGACCCATACTATACTCGCTCGTGTTCTCCCGTTGGCTGGACTCAAGGTAGTCCATACCCAGGAAACTGTTTGCGTTGATAATTCTGGCTTCATTAAAGGTATCTTCAACGTTTTTCTGATGATTCGTGGAAGATGCTTTACTGCGCATTAATACTGTTGTTACCACTAAAACTAAAATGAAAAAAACACCTATCAGATATAAAAGCTTTTTTCTCATTTTCATCTACGTCCTTTAACTGCAGTATTTATAGTTATAGACGAGTTATCCTTACCAAAGGTTTAATTTTACAGTGAAGAATTTTTAAGTAAGGCCAAGGAAGCCTGGGGGATGGTTCTTGTGGTTGACTTCTTCTTATTCATTATGCTAGTTTAAAGGTACTGTTCAGAATAACGATATGCAACCGTCCCTATATTTTGAGGAGCATGTATGGCATATAAGATTATTAGTTTTCCCCTGACCATGTCATTTGGCAATACCGAGAATACAGTTTACCCAACCTTGCTTTGGGATAAACAAAACATCATTTTGGTTGACTGTGGCTTTATTGGAGCGCTTCCGTACCTTGAAAAGGCGTTGGGGTGTCATGGAGTGTCTGTGGCGCAAATAACCGGCCTTGTACTGACCCACCATGATCATGACCATATGGGAGCAGCTTCCGCCATAAAAAGGATAAACCCCCATGTAAAAATATACGCGTCTGCAATAGAAGCGCCATATATTTCAGCGCAGGAAAAACCGCTCCGATTAAGGCAAGCAGAAGAGATTCAACTAACCCTTCCTCCTGAACAGCAGGATTTTGGCAGGGCCTTTTGCCAGATGCTGCGTACCGTGGAGCCGGTTGAAGTAGATGTTTTTCTGCATGACGGAGAGCGTATGGATTGGTGCGAAGGATGCAGGATTCTTTGGACCCCCGGTCATACGCCCGGGCATATTTCGCTTCTCTTGGAGAATGATGCGCTTATCATCACTGGCGATGCGATTGCACTGGAAAACGGTAAGCCTGTTATTGCAAATCCGCAGTATACATTGGATATCGGTCAGGCCCAAAAATCCATGGAAAAATTGCTGGCAATAAAGGCAAAGGCTTATTATTGCTATCATGGTGGAGTCTTTCCTCAAAAATAAAGTATCATAGGGACATTTTAGATCCTATGACACTTTTACATTCCAGCCGTTTTCAATGTTGAAACACCAGGAGGACAGTTGATTATGCTTGCTTCAGGTTTTCAACCAATCTTGTGGCGATGTGCATTAATTGCATATTCTCATCAAGTATTAATTTAGCCTGCCATATCTTTAAGATTATTTTAATTTTTTATGTATATAATCTAAATCATTGATGGCAGGCCCGATGCCTTGCTTCGTTCAGACATCACATCAGGCGCTTTGTCGGGATGACCCGGCGCAGGCGTTGCTGATTCTAACGGTTGACTAAGGAGGTTGATTCTTATGCACATGGGTGGACCAAGAGGACCCGGACATGGGGGTCCAGGACATAGAGGACCAAGGCATAGAGGACCTGGCGGCTTTGGGCATGGACCGGGCTGGCCTCCACCACCTCCACCACCCCCTCCCAGAAGAAGATGGTTCGGCTTTGGCCCGCCTCCGCCGCCACCGCCGAGACGAGGCTATGGATATCCCAGAGGCTGTCTTGGCTGCGGTGGATATCTCTTTGCTGTTCTTGCCGCAATTGGCGGAATTATTGCGACCTTGATCATCCTTCTATAAACTGTTTTACTTAATTAGGATATTATTTGCGGTGTCATCCGACTTTCGTTGGATGACACATTTATTTATGCTATGATGAAAGTATCACTGAAACCAATGTATCTGGTTTAAGTTGAGCCTGTCGTTCAGGCCAATAAGAAAAGGGGGATGGTGTTTACCATGGAAAGCAGAATCAAAGTCAAAAAGATGGATGATGGTGTGTGGCTCCTGGATGATAATGGAGAATCATCGGGATACCTTGTCTGCGGTGAGAAAAAGGCTGCTGTCATTGATACCATGAACGGTATTGACGATGTTCATGCGGTTGTCAGAGAAATTACCGATCTTCCGCTCATGGTCATAAATACACATGGTCATTGCGATCATATTTGCGGCAATATATATTTTGACTGTGATTGCTTTTTGCATCCCGATGATACCGAACTTGCCCATGAGCATACCAGCTTCCCGGAGTTTAAAAAGTTCTGCAGTGAAAGGAATCTTAAAATGCCGCCATTTAAGGCTATTCATGACGGCGATGTCATCGACCTCGGCGGGCTTACCCTTGAGATTATTTTGCTTCCCGGCCACACTCTCGGTAGTATATGCCTGCTTTTGAAAGAAAAACGCATATTGTTCACTGGCGACGGGATTAATCAACATCTTTGGATGCAGCTTGATACAAGCCTCCCGCTTAAAGTATTTCTTAAAAACCTTGACAAGATTTCATGGGTGAAAGAAAAGGCCGATAAAATTCTTCATGGCCATACAAGGGAGTTTGTGGATATTTCGTTGTTTGATGATTTGCGCTCGGGCATAAAGCAAATCATCGAAACCGGAGGAAAGGGAAGCACCGAGTACAAATGGTTCGGCGGCATTTCGAAGCAATTCCCCTTTGACAGCAAAGGCAGCGTCATTTGCTTCAGTGAGGATAAGCTTTAGTAAATGTCCCTGCCGCCGAAAGTAAAACAGCAGAATTAATGTTTAAAAGTGCAAGTCTTTGGATAACTCAATAAGCAGAATAGATTACGAAAGGAATGTTAGTGTTATGCTATGGAAAGACAATTATGAAATTGGCGTTCCTCAGATTGATGAACAGCATAAGGAGTTATTCCGGCGCGTCGAATCCTTTCTTCAGGTTTTACGGTCCCAGGTGAGCTGGGAAGAAAAAGTCCAGAAGGTTAATGAAACCCTGGAGTTTATGAAAGGATATGTTGTAGAACATTTCCGTGATGAAGAGGAATACCAGAAAAGTGTAGGTTATCCCGGATTTGAAGCGCATAAACAGATACATACAGGCATGGTCGATTACGTCCTGGAGTTTTCTAAGCAATACGAGCAATCCAATCATGATGAGCAGCTCATCCAACAGTTTGGCGGAAAACTGCTGGCATGGCTGATTAACCATGTGGCTGCAGAAGATCAACGCATTGCAAATTATGCCCGGAAGAAGGGGGATGAGCTGAAATGAAGGACCAGATTTTTAAAGCCTATTTCGATGCGACACAGAAGGTGTTTAATTTGATGCTGAATATTTCAGAGATTTCTGCTCATCCGTCTGAGGATTTTAAGTGCGATGACGAGGTTGATATCGCTATTGGGATTACCGGCGATCTTCAGGGAAAGGTCATCTACCGATTCCCCGTCGCCACATCCCTTAACATTGTCAATACCATGAGCGGAATGCAGTTTGATGCCGTGGATGCTTTCGTGACCTCTGCCGTATCTGAGATAGCCAATATCATAAGCGGAAATGTGCTCTCGGCGCTTTCAGAAAATAATATGGACTGTGATATCCTTCCTCCTGTCCAATGCAGCCTTGACGATGATAAGGAATATGGCATAAACACAAGCTGCCGCATTGATACGGCCATCGGTGAGGTATGTCTGGAAATCCGATTGAATCGGGCTGCTTAACCTTTAAATCAAGCTATCGATCACAGAGTCTTCATAGACGAAGGCTCTTTTTTTCTAATCTTGAACAATGGGTAAACACATTATCATCCATATCGGGAGGGGAAAATGGTAGAAAAAAGGTTCAACACCCCAAAGGGAGTGCTTCACTATTGGACCAGCACCATATCAGATGATAAAACATGGCTTGTCTTTCTTCCGGGGCTGACAGCCGATCATCGGCTGTTTGAGAAACAGATATCAGAATTCGAAGCTGACTACAATCTGCTTGTCTGGGATGGGCCGGGCCATGGTTCATCAAGACCCTTTGAACTAAGCTTCTCTCTTGCAGAGAAAGCCGAATGGCTTTATCAAATTATGATTCTTGAAGGAGTAAATAAGCCGGTCATCATTGGCCAGTCCATGGGCGGTTATGTTGCCCAAGCGCTTATGGAGAGATATCCCCATTGTCTTGCGGGCTTTGTCTCCATCGATTCTGCACCGCTTCAAAAGAAATACATGAAGCCATGGGAGATATACGCACTTAAGCACACCAAATTCATGTACAGTATCTATCCCTGGTTCCTTTTAAAGAAGTACACTGTACAGGGGTGCGCAGAGACCGCATATGGATGCCAGCTCATGAATGACATGATAACGGTTTATACAAAAAAGGAGTATTGTGCTTTGGCGTCCCATGGGTTCAAGATTCTGGCGGAGGCCGTTGAGCTGGACCTGCCCTATGAGATTTCCTGCCCGGCTTTGCTGATATGCGGCGAGAAAGATAGAGCCGGATATACAAAACGCTACAACAGGGTGTGGGCGAATCAAGCCGGATTACCCATCCAATGGATTCCTGACGCAGGACACAATTCCAATACCGACAGGCCTGAACTGGTCAACCACGCCATCCGCGCGTTTCTTAAGAGCAATGGCCTGTGAGGAACTACAATCATCGGCATTGGGTAATTCCTTTGCAAATGGATGTAAAATACCTGCATGGTCAGTATTTGGAAACCATGATATGATGGTATTGATTTTTGTTTCGTTCCCATGGTTTGAGGAGGGAAAGAATGAGGGAAGGTCTGCTTAAAGAAATCGCGGCACATGGTGACAGGGGTGCAATAGTGCCTGTTTCACGATTCGAGGAATTGAGGTGTGAAATAGAAGCCTTACGGTCGGATAAGCATCATATGTTCATTAATTGGATGGCAGGTTTTATGGCCATCCCGGATGATTTAGGGTTCCAGCCGCGTTCTTTGATTTCGGTGATTGTACCCAGCCCCAAATACATGTTTGGGTTCACCTATGGCGGAGACATCCACCACTATATTGTACCGCCCCAGTATTTGGATGAGGTCTATAAAGATGATGAAGTGCTGCAATACATAAGTGCTTACCTAGAGCCTCTGGGGTACAGGGCGGTGCTTTTTGACAGGCTTCCGCAAAAGCTGATGGCTGTTCATAGCGGGCTTGGCTTCTACGGCCGGAACAATCTATGCTTCCATGAGGAATTTGGAAGCTACATCCGATTAATTACACTGATATCGGATCTTCCTTGTGATGAAGCGGACTGGTATCCGGCCCGGCGAATGGAGACCTGTGATAAGTGCCGTGCCTGTGTCAATGTTTGTCCCACAAAGGCCATTGAATCCGATCATCGTATCATAAACACAACCATATGCCTGACCACCATGAATGAGGTTCCCGGGGACTTTCCCCAATGGGTTGACCAGAATGCGCATAACGCGCTCATCGGATGCATCAGGTGCCAGGATTGCTGCCCGGCCAATGCCCATAATAAGAACAAAATCGTTAAGGGAGTTACTTTCACAGAGGAAGAGACCCAGGAATTGCTGACCCATAAGGAAGATGAGCCTTTTTCCGACTCACTTGCAGCAAAGATTAAGGCGGCGGGCATCTATGGAGCCTTTCTCAAAGTACTGCCTCGAAACCTGGCAGTTTTGCTGCATCAAGGGACATTGAGTACATAACGAATACTCCATCCCCGTAAGCCGCAGGGTATGAGCAGTAGTTGCGGCCTAAAGGGTGGACATTTTTCGGAGAATAAACTATAGAGGGTTTTCAGACATGAATTTTTCTCGGCTGTCAAGCTTGGGGGGATAATGTCTGGAGACCCTTATTTTATTGCCTTTCAGGGTATTTTATATTAACACTAAGAGGCAAGGTCGGAATTAATCCAATAAAACAAATATGAATAGTATAAATTAATGATTGACTACTGGACTTAATGTATATATAATTTAATACAATAAATCATATATGAAAACTAATATTTGAATGCGAGGGGGCATATGTTTTATTTCAGGAGTTTAATGTATCATCACAGACACTTAGACACCATAGGCAGTGACCATCGAATAAGCACTTCAAATGATTATAACGAAGCCGTCAATGAGTACAAGAAAAGCTTTCCTTCCAAAGCCGATGTTATGAAAAATACGCCTGATCCTGCGGTGCGTGAAATGCTCGGACATATGGAGAAACTGGGCTGCGAAACCTGCTTCGACAGGTTTGACAGCCAAAAGCCCCACTGTAACTTTGGAATGGCGGGCGTCTGCTGCAGAAATTGTAATATTGGCCCATGCAGAATTACCAAAAAAAGTCCCCGGGGAGTTTGCGGCGCAGATGCGGATCTGATTGTTGCACGGAATCTTTTAAGATGGGTGGCAGCAGGTGTGGCAGCCCATGGCGCAAGGGGCAGAGAAATCATGCTGGCCCTTAAGAAGGCTGGGGAAGGCGTTCTGGATATGCCCATCTCAGGCGCCGGAAAGCTCAAGAAAGCGGCCATTCAGCTCGGGGTCTCCACAAGAGGAAAGTCAGTTGAAAAATTAGCAGCAAAGGTTGCGGATATTCTCCTTGAGGACCTGGCAAGAACTGTTCCGGATAAGCATAAAACCCTGAGCGCTTTTGCCACCGGGGAAAGGATTCAAAAGTGGAAGGAACTGGATATCCTTCCCATTAGCGCCTACCATGAAGTGTTTGAGGCCCTGCACCGGACAACGACGGGCACCGACGGAGACTGGAAAAACATTATGAAGCAGTTCCTGCGGTGCGGCCTGGCCTTTGCCTGGAGCAGTGTTCTGGGGTCTTCTATCGCCATGGACAGCCTTTTTGGATTGCCGGTAAGAAGTACGGTCAAGGCAAACCTGGGCGCGCTTAAAGAGGGGTATGTCAACATCGCCGTCCATGGGCACTCTCCCTTATTAGTCAGTGAAATTGTAAAGCAGGGAAGACGCGAAAAGTACATACAGCTTGCCAGAGAAAAAGGCGCTCTTGGCATACAATTCTACGGAATATGCTGTTCGGGGCTTTCGGCCATGTACAGGTATGGCGGGGTTATTCCGCTGTCCAATGCAATCGGTGCAGAGCTTGTATTAGGAACGGGTGCCCTCGATTTGTGGGTGGCAGATGTTCAGGATGTATTCCCCTCCATAATGGATGTTGCCAAATGCTTTAAGACAACCGTTGTAACCACCAGCGATTCAGGAAGGCTCCCGGGGGCCGAGCACTATGGTTACGACCATCACCACGCCAACCTGAACGAGACGGTAAAATTGGCTCAAACCATTATTGAAAGGGCTATTGAAAGTTTTGCAGAGAGAAGAGATGTTCCGGTTTTTATTCCACAGTATGAAGTGGATGCAGAGATAGGATTCTCTGTGGAATACGCAGTAAGCCGCTTTGGAAGCATTGCTGTGATAGCGGATGCGCTGAAAAGCGGGAAGATTCGGGGAGTGGTCAATCTGGTGGGGTGCAATAACCCACGGGTGATGTATGAAAAGGCCATAGCAGATGTTACCCAAAAACTGATTGAGAACAATATCCTGGTTCTGACCAATGGCTGCGCTTCATTCCCGCTGTTGAAGCTGGGATACTGCAATACCCAGGCCCTTGAAAAAACCGGCGATGCATTAAGAGAGTTTTTGGCACCCGATTTACCGCCCGTATGGCATATGGGAGAATGTCTTGATAATGCAAGAGCCTCGGCATTCTTCAGAGCTCTGGCCGATGCCCTGGGACAGGATATCAAGGATCTGCCCTTTGCCTTTGCCAGCCCCGAATGGTCCAACGAAAAAGGCGTTGCGGCAGCGCTAGGCTTCAGACTTCTGGGAATTAACTCCTATCATTCAGTCTATCCGCCAGTGCAGGGCTCAGAAAATGTGATGAAGTATCTCTTTGAGGATACCAAAGAAACCCTGGGCTCAGTCATGGTGGTTGAGGTGGACCCGGCAAAGCTTGCAGACCGAATCATTTCAGACATTAATCAAAAAAGAAACGCCCTTTCATGGAATTGACAGAAATGCGCAAAGCAGTAGGAGGATTTGAGATGTATAAAAAAGTATTGATTTTGGTGGTCATTATCGTGATGGTTTTCTCCGGATGCAGCAACAGCGCCAAAACTTCAGGGGATGCATCCAATCAACAGTCCGAGGTTAAAACCATAAAGATTGCTTATCTGCCTATTACCCATGCACTTCCCCTGTATATTGAGAATGAACTGGCCAATATTGATTCGAAGAATTTTAAGCTTGAGCTTGTTAAATTCGGTTCATGGCCTGAACTGGCAGAGGCCCTTAATGCGGGCAAGGTTGATGGTGCGTCCATGCTCATTGAACTTGCCGTAAAAGCCAAGGAAAAGGGGATTGACTTAAAAGCAGTGGCCCTGGGACACAGAGACGGCAATGTGGTTGTAGTGTCGGAGGATATAAACAGTGCTGCAGACTTGAAAGGAAAGAGCTTTGCTATTCCCAGCAAGCTTTCCACCCATAATCTCCTTTTACATATCATGCTGAAGAACAGCGGCCTTTCATACAGTGATGTGAACATTGTTGAACTGCCGCCGCCGGAAATGCCTGCAGCCCTTTCCGAAGGCAGAATTTCCGGGTATTGTGTTGCCGAGCCCTTTGGCGCCCAGTCCGTGGCCGCCGGGAAGGGAAAGACCTTGTTTGAGTCCCATGAGCTTTGGGAGGGCTCCCTTTGCTGCGGACTTGTGCTGAGAAACGACTTTATACAGAATAATCAGGCCGTTGCGGAAGCGTTTATCAAGGAATATGTCAATGCCGGGCTTAAGGCCGAGCAAAAGGACGAGGAAGTCAAAAGCATCACCTCAAAATACCTGAAGGCGGAGTCCAAGGTTCTTGATTTATCCCTCCAATGGATTTCCTATGAGAATCTCCGGTTGGAAGAAGAGGAATACAATGCGCTTGCTAAGTACATGGTGGAAGCCGAGCTTTCTGAAAATCCGCCAAAGTACAGCGACTTTGTGGATAATTCATTAATAGATAGGGTGAAGTAATCAGCATGAACACACTCAAAAAGTCAATAAAAGCTGTTGTCAGCATATTTGCACTTATTGTTATCTGGCAGTTGGTGGTTCTTACAGGAAGGTTTGAGGAATCCCTTCTTCCTTCACCGGCGGTGGTTTTCACCGGAATATGGGACATTGTTAAGGATGGAACGCTGCTCAATCATTACAGGGTCAGTTTTGCCCGTTTCCTTACCGGGTATGTTCTGGCGGCCCTGACCGGAGTGATTTTAGGGCTTCTGCTGGGCTGGAATAAAAGCGTATGGTCCTTTATTGATCCCGTCATTCAGATATTAAGACCGGTCTCGCCCATTGCCTGGTTCCCCTTTATCGTGCTGTGGTTTGGAATAGGGGATGCCCCGGCAGTGGTCATCATCTTCATCGCGGCCTTTTTCCCCATCCTTCTTTCCACGGTTTCGGGGGTGGGCAATGTGGATGCTATCTATATGAAGGTGGCCGATAATTTTGGATTAAAGCAGCCTGCCCTGCTCTTTAAGATTATACTTCCGGCTGCGTTTCCGCTGATTGCAAACGGTCTCCATCTGGCCCTCGGAACAGCCTGGGTGTTTCTGGTGGCCGGTGAAATGGTGGGAGCCCAATCCGGTCTGGGCTTTATGATAATTGACGCGAGAAACTCCTTAAGGTCGGATTTGGTTCTGGCCGGGATCATTATTATTGGTGTTTTAGGGCTCATCCTGGACCGCCTGGTAAGACTTCTTGAAAACAGAATAAAAAGACAATGGGGAGTATCTCTGGAGGAGAGGAACTGAGTATGTATATTACGATAAGTGATGCATCCCGGGAGTATTATCTGAAGGATAAAGGGAAGATGACGGCCTTGCATAAGGTCAATCTGGAAATAGAAGAAGGAGAGTTTATCTGCCTTCTGGGACCGAGCGGGTGCGGAAAATCAACCTTGCTGAATATGATTGCCGGCTTTGACAGGCCCACCTCGGGTTCTGTGAAGATTCATGGCGAGGTTGTCACAAAACCGTCCGAAAACAGAATCACCATATTCCAGAATTATGGGCTGCTTCCCTGGAGGAATGTCTTAAGAAATGTGGAGTTAGGGCTTGAGGCCAAGAATATTTCCAAGAAGGAAAGAAGACAAATCGCAGAGGAGTATATTGAACTGGTGGGTCTTTCGGCATATAAGCATCATCACCCTGCACAGCTTTCAGGGGGAATGCAGCAGAGAGTAGCTCTGGCAAGGGCCCTGGCTGTGGACCCGGAGATACTGCTGATGGATGAGCCCTTCGGCGCCCTTGATGCCATGACCCGCATGAGTATGCAGGATGAAATTGAAAGGCTGTGGCAGGAAAAGAAGAAGACCATCATCTTTGTCACCCATGATATCGAAGAAGCCGTCTTTCTTGCTGACAGGATTGTGATTATGACCCCGTCCCCGGGCCGAATAAAGAGCATCATCAAGGTGCCCCTAGCCAGGAAGAGGGACAGAACCGGCAATGATTTTATAAAAATTAGGGACAGGGTGTTTGAGGAATTTGGCTTTAAGGATACGGCCGAAGTGGATTTCTTTATATAAGTAATGCGCAAATCTCAATGATAAGCCCCCTTGCTGGATTACCGGCAAAGGGGGTTTTTGATAAAAATATGCATAGCTTATTCGAGTTTAAGCGGGAATTCCGTACTTAAATGATTTACAGTGACGACGAAATAGTTATCACTTATGGTGGAAAGGTCAATGCCTTTAAACCAGATTTTTTGCGGCCCTTCTTCATAAAATCTCCACAAAAATGTGCTAGATTCATGGATAGAGAATGGGTATCAGGAGGACAAACTGGATATGGAGCAGCGAACAATACGGATAACGCTTAAACTAGATGGCATGACCTGCGCAAGTTGTGAAACGCGCATTGAAAATGCGCTCAAAAAGCTCAGCGGCGTGAAGGAGGTCAAAGCGACTTTTGGCAGATCCAACGTCAATGTGACCTATGATGCCAATGCTATAGCGTTGGAGCAAATTATTGCCACGGTCGAAAAACTGGGCTATGATGTCAGGAATAAGCCGGGGAATGAAGCTGCGCCGCAGTCAGATTCCAATCAAACATCGGATAAAAAGATGTCCACGACTCAGATATTAGGCATAGGGTTCATCTTAATTGCCCTTTACATGCTCATTAAAAACACCGTGGGGTTTAACTTCATTCCTGACATTAACCCATCCATGGGATATGGAATTCTGTTTCTTGTCGGATTGCTGACTTCCCTGCATTGTGTGGCCATGTGCGGAGGTATAAATCTCTCTCAGTGTGTTTCATATAGGGTCGATAATGAGAACCACAGCAAGTTTTCCAAGTTCAGACCAAGCCTGCTCTATAACGGCGGCAGGGTGATCTCCTATACCATCATTGGAGGTTTGGTGGGCGCTTTGGGCTCGGTGATAAGCTTTTCAGGCGCCGCCAAAGGCATTGTGGCCATTCTGTCCGGCATCTTCATGGTGATAATGGGCCTCAACATGCTCAATCTGTTTCCATGGCTCAGAAAACTTAATCCCAGAATGCCCAGGATATTTGCTAACAAAGCTCGTCAAAGCAGGGGAAACTATGGACCTTTTGTTGTAGGGCTGCTTAATGGCCTGATGCCTTGCGGACCGCTTCAGGCCATGCAGCTTTACGCCTTGGGCACGGGAAGCTTCGTTTCCGGTGCGCTTTCCATGTTTATGTTCAGTATTGGAACCGTGCCGTTGATGTTTGGACTTGGAGCATTAAGCTCATTTTTAAGCGGAAAATTCACGAATAAGATGATGAAAGTCAGTGCTGCATTGGTCATCGTACTGGGTGTCGTGATGGCAAACAGGGGGCTGGCATTATCCGGCGTTTCCTTTCCCTCTTTGCAATCTGGTACAGAGGGGGCGCAGACCAGCGGCACCGCCACAATTCAGAACGGTGTTCAAATCGTAACCACGGAGCTGTCCTCAGGCCGGTATGAACCCATTACCGTTCAGAAGGGTGTGCCCGTCAAATGGACCATTAAGGCAAAGAAGGGTGAAATCAACGGCTGCAATAATCAAATCATCATCCCAAAGTTCAGTATCAGCAAAAAGCTTGGCGTGGGAGATAATATTATCGAGTTTACTCCGACAGAGACCGGCACATTTGCCTATAGCTGCTGGATGGGCATGATCAGAAGCAGGATCACTGTGGTTGAGGATATTAATCGTATTGATGCATCGGGTTCAAATGTGGATGGCAATAAGTCGGGTTATAAAATACCAACCGACAAGGTTGCCATTGCCCAAATCAAGGATGGCACTCAGTATGTTGAAATCAGCATGGAGGGCAGCAGGTTTTCACCTGCGGTGGTGGTCATGCAAAAAGGGCTGGAAACCCTATGGAATATCAAGGGAGTACAACTCAATGACAGTAACCGCATACTCTTATTCCCGAAATACAACGCCCAGATCAGTATGCAGATAGGTGCCAATGAACTGGCACTGATCCCCGATGAGGACTTTGATTTTTCCGCCTCTGACAGTACCTTTTACGGCTATGTGAAGGTTGTTGACGATATAAGCAGAGTCAATATCGAAGAAATTAAGAAAGAGGTAGAGCAGTACATTCCGACAGTATATGAGTTTATTGATTACGGCGGACTTCCCTCATGTCATTAAGCGCGTAAGCATAAGCCCTATAATACGGTGGTATCATTTAATCAACAACGCATCGTAAGCTTAACCAGATTGACGTTATCTTTATAGCCGGAGGTTTACCATGAGCCATGGCCCCCAAAAGATACTGATAGTGGATGACGAAATCAAAATCGTAGAGGTTGTAAAATCCTATCTTAAGAATAGTGGTTTTTCGGTCTGTGAGGCTTATAGCGGCATAGAAGCTCTGGAGAAATTTGATAAGGAGAATCCGGTTCTCATTATTCTGGACTTAATGCTTCCCGATATTTCGGGTGAGGAGATATGCCAGTCCATCAGAAAGAAATCCAGAGTGCCCATCATCATGCTGACAGCCAAGGTTGGAGAAGAGGACATTTTAAAGGGTCTTCACATCGGAGCTGATGACTATATTACAAAGCCCTTCAGTCCAAGGCAGCTTGTGGCAAGGGTGGAGGCCGTACTGAGAAGGGCAAGTGATGCTATGGTGCCACTGTCAGGTTATATCTCCTTCAACAATGATGAGCTCATTATCGACAGTTTGAAACGTGAGGTCAGGAGGCAGGATGAGGTCATCAATTTAACACCCAATGAATACAAGCTCCTTTTAACCATGGTGAAGTATCCTGATAAAACCTTTACCCGAGAAGAATTGATCTGCCTGGCGTTTGGAGAGGATTTCGAAGGGTATAACAGGACCATTGATACACATATCAAGAACATCAGACAAAAAATCGAGACCGATCCCAAAAACCCCAGATACATTTTGACCGTGCACGGTGTAGGATACCGGTTTGGCGGCGAGTAAGGGTGTATGGAAAGGTGTTTGCATGAAGAAATATAGCTTAAGAACAAAGCTGTCGCTGTCCTATATTTTCATAGTTATCCTTTCCGTGCTTCTGATTAGTGTCATCACAAACCTATTGCTGGATAAGCATTTTAAGGATTATATCCGGGAAAACCAGGAGCGCAAAAACCGGGAAATCGCATTCCAGGTCAGCCAGCAATATAGAGCCGGTGAAGCATGGGATACGGCGGCCATTGAGAATATTTGCATCAATGCATTGAGGCAGGGCATGATTATCAAGGTCGTGAATCCCTCGGGGGAAATCATATGGGATGCACGAACCCATGATAATGCGCTCTGCGAGCAGATACTGGAGCATATGGCGAGGAATATGAGCAGCCGGTATCCCAATTGGGAGGGACAATATGTCGAAAGCACCTATCCTGTCACCCATATGCTCAATGAGGTGGGAAAAGTTGTAATCGGCTATTATGGTCCGTTTTACTATAGTGATAGTGATCTGGCGTTTATCAACACCATCAACAAGCTGCTTATTGGCGTAGGCATATTTTCACTTATTTTATCCCTGCTCTTGGGCTCGGTTATGGCAAAACGACTGAGCATGCCCATCTCCCGCGTAATTAATACAGCTCAGACCATTTCAAGAGGATATTTTGACGACAGAATAACCGAGCCCTCCAGCACCAAGGAAATCGCCCAGCTTACTGAAACCATAAACAATCTTGCCCAAACCTTGGAAACTCAAGAGGTCTTGAGAAAAAGGCTTACCGCCGATGTGGCCCATGAGTTAAGAACGCCCCTGGCCACACTGCAAAGCCATATGGAAGCTATGATTGACGGCATTTGGGAACCGAATGCCGACAGGCTTAAAAGCTGTCACGAAGAAATTATGAGAATCAGCAGGCTGGTGGGAGATCTTGAAAAACTGGCGAGATATGAAAGCGAAAACCTGATTCTGACTAAAACAAGCTTTGACATTTCGGAGCTTGTCAGTAATATTATCAAGAACTTTGAGAGTGACTTTGTACAGAAAAATATCGACATTAGGTTTACGGGAGTAAAGGAGATCATCACTGCCGATAAGGATAAAATAAGCCAGGTCATTATTAATCTGCTGTCAAATGCGCTTAAATACACGCAGCAGGGAGGTGTGGTGCAGGTCACGGTTAAGGGAGGCCATAATGCTGCAGAAATAAGGGTTAAGGATAACGGGACAGGAATTTCACAGGAGGATCTGCCCCATATTTTTGAACGCTTTTATCGTGCAGACAAATCAAGGAACAGACTGACTGGAGGTGCCGGAATTGGCCTTACCATCACCAGGGCCATTGTTGCAGCCCACAAGGGGAGTATACAGGTCAATAGCAAGGTTGATGAAGGCACAGAATTTATTATTACTCTACCCAAAATGGCTGATTAGAGAACCTCGGAAGAAGCTCTGTTCCAATGGCAAATTGGTTCCTTCTGTTATACTGAAGCAAAAGTGGCCGTCCCGCAGGACGGCCATTCTTGATGAAAGGATGTACTAAAGATTCTTTGCAAATTCGCCGATTTTTTTGTCCATGTTGAGAATATGGTTGGTCAGCCATTTCAAAACCATATTATTGGCATTAATGATAACCAGCACGTTGCCATTATTCTGGTTATAATCGCTCTTAAGCTTTGCCAGGTCATTGATAAAGCTTTCATGGGCCTTCTTTTGCGCCTCAAGCTCAGGATAGTTGATTTTAGCCATATAGGCTTCTTCATCTCTGAAATGCATTTTTGTATATTCGTCCAGGAAATCGAGCATCTGATTGATGTATTCCTTTGCTCTGCGTTCCTTTCCGGCTTCGAACAGCTCATTGGCTTTCTTAAACCATGTCTTGTGCTGCTCATCAATATGTTCAACACCGACTGTCAAATTAGGAGTCCATTCAACTGGCATAATAATCCCCCTTACATATATATCTGATAATTAAATTCTACAGTTTTTTTCAAGATAAATCCAATAAAATTTGAAGAAAGGTGTAATATTTTGTTCAGCGCCATTTGAATTACTGACTTATATACTATTTGCGCATATTGACATTTGTGTGCGATGCATATAATATATAATCATGATATATCATTATGATATATGAAACTCAAAGGAGCAGAACCATGAAACGTCAGCAGATCAGAAAACTCATCCTATTGGTTTCTTTGCTGTTGTTGCCCATAACCATGTGGTACTTTTCCCCGGCAATCATCATCATGGGACTGGTGCAACATGTTTTAACAGGCAGCTTTTTTGTGTTCCTGTCCATGCTGGTTATCTCAATGTTCATGGGAAGAAGCTTCTGCGGCTTTCTTTGCCCTGCGGGAGCATTGCAGGAATGCGCAATGAGTATCAATGTCAGACCTGCAAAACAAGGCAGAAGAAGAGCCATAAAGTTTGTCATCTGGACCGTTTGGCTGGCCATACTCGTATTTGCATTTGCTGGTGGACAAGGGGATGTCCGTGCTGACTTCCTCTTTATGACTGACCATGGCATATCCATATCCAAGCCTGTAAACTATATCATCTATTATACAGTGATACTCCTGGTGCTTCTGCCTTCTCTGATTTGTGGCAGACGTGCGGCGTGCCATTATATATGCTGGATGGCGCCATTCCTGATCCTTGGAGAAAAAATCGGAAAGCTGTTACATATTCCACAGCTCCATATAAAGGCTGACAAGAATAAATGCATTTCCTGCAACAAGTGTGAGTCGGTCTGCCCCATGGGGCTTAAGGTGGAGCGGATGGCAAAAGCGAATACTTTTTATAAGTGTTCCGATTGCATCCAATGTGGAGCGTGTGTTGACAAGTGCTCCAGGAAGGTGCTGTCATATTCATGGAAAGCAGAAAAAGGGAGGTAGTCGATATGAAGAATCTTGTGGTTTATTATTCAATGGAAGGAAATACGAAGCAGGCTGCGGACCAAATAGCCCATAGGCTTAATGCCGACATACTGGAACTTAAAACGGTTAAAAAAATGCCAAAAAGCAATATAAAAATCTTTTTTGGCGGTATGCTGTCAGTATTAGGTGTATGCCCCAAGCTTGAACCCATTGCAATAAATCCTGAACAGTATGACAGGATCATTCTTGGAACCCCTGTATGGGCCGGCAAACCAGCCCCGGCCATCAGAACCTTTTTAAAGCAGTACAATGTGGAGAAGAAAATTACTGCACTTTTCACCTTCAGCGGCGGGGGCGATAATGAAGGCTGTGTACAATACCTGAAGGAGAAGCTTCCTAATCTTAAATCCACCATAGCGCTCGCCGATAGAAGGCGACCTATGGCATCAATGAATGATAAAAAACTTGAAGGCTTCATGGAGGAGCTTATCAATGGCCAATGAAAAGAAGATAAATTATGTCATACTCGGCCTTCTTAGCCACGAACCGCTTACAGGCTATGAGATCAAAAAGAAGATTGATCAATCACTGAGATTCTTCTGGAGTGGAAGCTATGGGAGTATCTATCCTACCCTGGATACCTTGGAAAAGGACGGCTGTGTAGAGAAAAAGGAAGAATCTTCAGGAAGAGGCAAAATCATTTATTCCATTACCGAGAGAGGACGAATGCTTCTTAAGGAATGGCTCATGAAGCCTGTTGAAAAAGATGAGTTAAGGTATGAAACCTTGCTCAAGCTCTTTTTCGGCGGTGAGCTTGGCAAAGAGGGCGTGTTGACGCATATTCAGAGATTTGAAGAAAAGATAAAGCAAGAGCTCTTGCTTTTTGAAATGTACGCCGCCAATCTGGAAAAGGTTCTGGATGAAGAGGAGCATAAATACTATTTGCTGACGGTTAAGTTCGGTATTGAGTCATATCGGGCCTTTCTCAATTGGTGCGAGCAGGCGAAGACGCTGCTGTCATAGAATAAGCCAGATTCCAGCATACTGCCGCTCTTTATCCTCCCCGCACACAGGTGTATAATGGAATCAATTGCACACCATAACTGTTGTGAGGAGGGAGCGCTTTGAGAATTGGTGGAGGCATTGAAAGACCCTATAGCAATCCTGATGAGTGGTATCAGTTAGTCAGAGAATTGGGGTACCGGGCTGTTTTGGCACCCGTTGATTACCGGGCAAGCAAGGAAGAGAAGCAGGCTTATTTGCAGTGCGCCAGGGAACATGATCTGGTCATTGGAGAAGTTGGTGTATGGAAGAATGCTATCGCCATAGATGATCAAGAAAGAAAAGCGGCCATGGCGTACTGTATCAATCAGTTGGCGCTGGCTGAGGAGCTGGGGGCAAACTGCTGCGTAAACGTAGCAGGAAGCAGGGGCGCGGCCTGGGACGGCTTTTACAGAGAGAATTACGCCGAGGATACCTATGCGTTAATTGTAGATTCGGTCCGGGAGATTATTGATGCCGTTAAGCCAAAGCGAACCTTCTACACCATTGAGCCCATGCCCTGGATGATACCGGACTCGCCGGATGATTACCTTCAGCTCATCCGTGATGTGGACAGGAAGGCCTTTGGCGTGCATTTGGATTTTGTGAATATGATTAATTGCCCCAGAAGATATCTCTTCTGTGATGAGTTTATTGAGGAATGCTTTACCAAGCTTGGCCCGTATATCAAGAGCATTCATGGCAAGGATGTTATTATGGAGAATGCCTTCACAACCCTTATCCATGAAACCATGCCGGGCAAAGGTATCGTGAATTATCAGAAGGTGGCCAGACTCTGTGAGGCGCTGGGGCCCGACATGCCTTTATTTGTGGAGCATCTGCCTGATTTCGAAAGCTATAGGCAGGCTGCGGCTTATGTAAGAGAACAGGCGGCCCTGGCTGGTGTGAGGACAGAATAACGACCGACGGAGGACTTTATGATATTCCTGTGTTACCCGAAATGCACGACCTGTCAAAAAGCAATGAAATGGCTGGAGGCCAAGGGTATAGCCTTTGATGAAAGACATATCAAAGACAGCAATCCTACTCTGGAGGAATTAAGGGCATGGCATAAAAAGAGCGGCCTGCCCCTTAAAAAGTTCTTTAATACCAGCGGACTCATGTATAAGGAGCTGAATTTAAAGGACAAACTTCCCACCATGAGCGAGGAGGAACAGTATAATCTCCTGGCATCGGACGGCATGCTTGTAAAGCGTCCCATGCTCATCAGCGATGACTTTGTTCTGGTGGGCTTTCATGAGGATGAGTGGAAGGCAGTACTTAAAATTAAGTGAGACGGCTAGATAGAGTCAATCCACTCGCACATATCGGCATGCTCCGCCATGCCCTTCCAGAACAGCTTGGCCAGGTTTGAATGCAAGCCGCCTTTTATGATGATGAGCTTGCCTAATCCCGGGCTGATTTCGTTGATTTTACTCACAAAGGATATGGAATTGGCCGGCTCCACCACTGAGTCGCAATCGCCATGAATGCACAGGATGGGGATGTTGACGTCAGCATTCAGCCATTGGTATGGATCGGCCTTTTCCTTATGACCTTCTTTTCCTATGAAGTCGTTGATAGCTCTTGTCAGATAACCATTCCTGCATTCTTTAAAATTGATGGGACCACTGATGCTCATTACGCCTTTAATGGCTTTTTTGTCAAAACCAATCTTCGGCAAGACATCGCTGTAGGCAAGATAGGTAACGATATGGGCGCCTGCGGATTGTCCCATAAGAACCACTTTGTCCTGATACAGACCTTGCTCTTTCAGCTTATCGACACCGAATTTCAAGGCGTTTGCAACATCATCAGTCTGTGCAGGGAAAACATGCTTGGGCGCCTTGCGATATCCCGCCAAAATGGTGGTATATCCAAGGCTGGCAAAAAAGTAGGCCACGAATCTGAAGGTCTGTGGTGTGCCCTGCCGCCACCCGCCTCCGTGGCAGAAGAACAGGGTGGTGCTCTTTCGTTGCCCTTCTTCAGGATGGATAATGAGCACATCCTGCTGCTTGTCAGGACCATAATGATAGGCTTCCTTGACAAATCTGGCGCTGCCGCTTTTATTCTGTACGAAAACCTTCATCAGCAAAGGGGAAACGGTCATATATTCTCTGAATAGTCCTTTAATACTCATATTCCTATGCTCCTTACAGCCAGACCCACAAAGCGCTTTCAGCAATGCAGTTGTGCTCTGTTTATTGGCACTATACTTATATTATAGCAAATATTTCTGGTTATCACTTTCTTTTCTCCGGTTCTTCACTGGACTTTTTCATGAGATAAAGATATTATTCAAATATAGGCCATCATGAATGCATAGGCTATAATGCAAATATGGCTCAATGTTCAAACCTTCAGAGTGCGGTCGGTACCGCGCTCAAATCAAGGGAGGGGTATAAAATCATACGTTTTGGCAGCTTCACATCCTGTAAACTACCATGAAAGGGGTGAGCTTATGCTTGGATTAAGGGCCTTCGTAAACAAAATGCTCCATGCAAAGTCTGCAAAATAAACGTGGCGATGGATTGCATGGAGCCTAATAAAAAAATCGCCAGCGTTCATTCTGACTTCAAAATGAGCAGTTTATAATGCAGGCTTTGCTTCCTTAAAACGAGTATATTTTAAGGAGCGGAGTTAGAATGAAGTATAAAAAAGCTGATGAGATTTTACCTGAAAGATTGCTGAAGGAATTACAGGCCTATGTAAGCGGTGAACTGATATATATCCCCAGCCTGGAAGGGAAACGCAGGGGATGGGGTGAGCGAACGGGTTCAAAGGAATACTTGCGAAGAAGAAACATGGAAATTCGCTCAAGGTTCCGTCAAGGGTCAACCATTGATCAGCTTACAGAAGCATTCTGTCTTTCCTATGACAGCATAAAGAAAATTGTATATTCCAAATAGTCGTAAATTCAAACCCGATGGTTTAACGCCATCGGGTTTGTGCAATGAATGGGTTAAAATGTTTTTTGCCTATCTTCTGCTGGCCGCTTCCCTTATGATAGGGGCAGACAGAGTCTTAACCATGAAATGCGGGCATGATGGCAATGGAAAACATTTTGATATACAGGATTCTTGAAAGATATAAAAGGAAGCTAAAATATATAGGGCAGCAGCATGAGGTCGTTCATTTGATTAAAAGCATACAGAACAATACATACCATGATGTTGAAAGGCTTTGTGTCGCAGACGGACTATGGGCGCATCAAAAGCTTGCCAGTTCGGATTTGCGTATATTAAGCTTTATTATCTGCCCTGAACGCATCTACAGCAATGAGGCGCTGGAACTGGTGGAAGGCTTCATGAATAAAGCCCAGAATGTCTATGTTGTATCAGAAAGGCTTTTAAGCAAAATCAGTGAAAGAGACGGGCCCGACGGGCTTGTTTCCATCGTACAGCTCCCATGTTATGAAATTGACTGTCTCAGGCTCAGAAAGAATGCTTTTATCATGGTGCTGGATGGTTTAGAAAACCCGGGAAACATAGGAACTATTCTTCGAACCTGTGATGGCGCTGCGGTAGATGCTGTGTTTGTTTGCAACAGGAGAGCGCGAATCACCAGCTCCAAGCTCATCAAAGCGAGTATGGGCGCCGCTTTTACAATTCCCATCATTGAATTTGAAGACATGGATGAATGCATTGATTGGCTTTTGGCCCATGGCTTTAATGTTTATCTTGCAGATACCCGGGCTGACAAAACCTATAAGGAGTTCGGCTATGAAGGCCATACCGCGTTGGTTATGGGGAGTGAACGGTATGGCATATCGGAGAAATGGTATTTATTAAATCCGCAGCGATTAGCCATTCCTATGCTGGGAATATGCGATTCCTTAAATGTGGGCGTGGCGGCTTCAGTGATTGCTTATGAAATAAGCATGCAAAGACTTAAGAGAGAACGTGGATGTTGATGGACTTCCAGGCATAAAAACGGACTTCGGTTTCGCAATCAGGTCCTATGCCGGGAAGTCTTTTTGTATTTGTAGAACCAGGTCTTGTATTATATAATAGCTATCATCATATGAACCCCTTATTAGTGAGCTGTAGTCATTAAGGGGCGTATAAAAAGAACATCCGCTGGATGGGAAGGCTGGTTATGATGAACACGAGAGAATTTCTTGAGATATTGCATATGGCCGAGCGCCTAAAGGATACTACCCGGCATTGTACAACCTCCAAGGGAAGAACTGAGAGTGTTGCGGAGCATTGCTGGCGAACGGCGTTGATGGCGTTCCTGTTAAAGAGTGAATTTCCTGACTGTGACATGGACAGGGTGGTCGGCATGTGCCTGATTCACGATTTGGGGGAGTGCTTTACAGGGGATATCCCCACATTCTTAAAAACCGAGAAGGATCGTCAGGAGGAAGAGCACCAACTCGAACAGTGGATGAAGTCGCTTCCCGCAGATATATCAGCAAGGCTGACAGAGCTCTTTCATGAGATGAACGCTCAGCAGACAAAGGAGGCGAAGCTGTACAAGGCCCTTGATAAGCTGGAGGCGCTGATTCAGCATAATGAAGCTCCAATCAGCACCTGGGCTGAAAATGAGTATGCGTTGAATAAAACCTATGCCTTTGACAGTGTTGACTTCTCCGACTGGATGATGGCGCTTAGAAAAGAAATCCTGGATGACACCCTGCGGAAAATTGAGTTGGAATCATAAAGCGCTCGAGGCGTACAGAGCACCTATGGTGAATCTGCTCTTGGCTTATCCCAAGCCTAAACGTTATAATATTCAGGATGGTGCTACCAATATCATCCAATTAACAGAGGAAATACATTGTGCCAAAGGAGGAAGGCATTATGCGCTACACCATTCAAACCACAAAAGCCCAGCAGTTTATCAATATTACCCATACTGTTGCTGAAGCGGTAAGAAACAGTAATGTACAGGATGGCATTGCCGTTGTCTACGTACCTCATACAACGGCCGGTGTTACTATAAACGAAAATGCTGACCCTGATGTGGTACGGGATATGATTTCGGCCATGGACAAAACCTATCCCGTGCATGGCGATTACCGTCATTTTGAGGGCAACTCCCATGCGCATATCAAGGCTTCTCTCATGGGCTCATCCTGTACCGCCATCATCTCCAACGGAAAGCTTATGCTTGGTACGTGGCAGAGTATCTATTTTTGTGAATTTGACGGCCCCAGAAACAGGGAGTATTATGTAAAGATTCTGAAGGGCTGATGGGAGTACTATAAGCAGACAAAGTCTAAAGGAGAAATAACGAATGCTTAATTATGTGTGGCCGCTTGCCTTGGTGGTCCTGTCCAATGTTTTTTATCAGATCTGTGCAAAAACGGTTCCGGGGGGAATGAACCCTCTTGCCTCCCTGACCATCACCTATATAGTTGGTGCTGTAATTTCTCTAGTTCTTTACTATATGCTGAATCCGGGTGCCAACATCGTTCGGGAATACAGCAAGCTCAACTGGGCGCCATTTGTATTGGGGCTGGTTATTGTGGGCCTGGAGGTGGGTTATATCTATGCCTATAAGGCGGGATGGAGTGTAAGCACGGCCCAGATTGTGCAGGCGACAGTGGTGGCGGTAATCCTGATTTTTGTAGGCTATCTCATTTACCATGAGGCGTTAACCTGGAACAAGATAGCCGGAATTGCAGTCTGCCTGGCCGGGCTGGTTCTTATTAATATTAAATAATTGGTATGAATGGCTCCATTAATGGTATCTGGCCCTTGATGCGGAGGATGAAATCATTGGCGGTTGTGGGCTCATACAGAATCATGCATAAAACTGCTTCCGGTATTCCAGCGGTGTGAGGCCGGTGTACTTTTTAAAGTTCCTGATAAAATTGTTGGGGTTATCATAGCCCACAAGCCTTCCGATCTCAACCACCTTCTTGTCGGTATTGAGCAGCGCTTCTTTAGCTGCTTCAATCTTTCTGTAGTTCAAATATTTGATAGGGGGCATATGGAATCGCTTGATAAACTCCCTGCAAATATGGTATTTGCTGATGTGATATTTCTGTTCCAGAAACTCCAGCGTGATGTTGTCGGTATACTTGCAGTCAAATTCATGCTTTATCTTATAGATGCAGTTGCATGTGACGGGATTGCTCTTTTGAAGCTTGCTCCTTTCTATGAGCAGCTCAAAGAGGATGTCGCATATATATTTTGAATGAATCAGCAATAGGTTATCGGGTGAATTGGACAAGAATTCAAAGAGCAAATTAAGCTTATCGGGAATGGATGAGTCGGGCATAAAGCTATGCACGTTATCGCCTTCTTCGACAAAGCTGTCATAGAAATGCCCAACAAGGGCCCCGGAGATAAAGAGCACCTTATAAGTCCAGGGGCTTTTTTTTATCTCCACACCATGCTGTTGACTGCAGTCTATGAAGGCAAGGGTTCCCGGCTTTAAATTAAGGCATTGATTGTTGAAGGAGAGGATGCCCTCGCCTTCCTGTGTGTAAAACATGCAAAATGAATCCAGCGTAGAAAGCTCATAATGATACGGACGATTTACGCAGATACTGCCATAGGCGTTGATGTGAACAAGGCCCTCGGCGTGTGACACCGGGAGCGGCAGTATATTAAGCGCTTTTTGATTATAAATCACATCTCTTAATGAATCGTGAGTAACCAGCGCTTTTGCTAAGGATTTTTGAAAGCTCATCCTCGCACCTCGCCCAATAGCCAATTAATCAGTAATCATCATCCGAGCAGACCGTGATTGTGTTCATAAAAGATATCATTTAATTAAATGTTAATATAAAAATGAAGTAAAAACAAGTTAAATATTTGTTTTGAATTAATGGATGTGGCAGGGTATGTGATGAATATGCACAGATTTTGTAGGGCTATGTTTATTATTGTAATGTATATTATACAAAGCAATCAATATTTTCATATAAAACGCAAGGAATAGTGATGATTTATTTAACTTATTGTATATAATTAAATTAAGCTAAATTTAACTAATTTAACACATGTACTAGGAGGGATAATAATGAAAATCAAACGGCTATTAGCACTCTTACTGGCACTCATCATGGTTGTTTCAATGGCAGGCTGCGGAGACGCACAATCAAATCAGACAAATAAGGATTTGAAAGGAACCACCATTAAGGTATACACCCATATGGGTCAAAGAGTGCTTGGCGAAGAGAAGAAGGATGAACAGGGCAATACATATCGTGACGCAAATACAGCTATTCTGAAGCATTTGGCAGAGAGATTCACAAAGGAAACCGGAATTAATGTTGAACTCATTGTAGTAACCAATGAAGAGGAATTAAGGCCCTTGTTCCAGGTAAAGGACGACAGCGTGGACGTGTTTACCTGTCCAAACTGGAGTCTTGAAGAATGGAAGGCCTACGCAGAGCCCTATTGCACCGTTGAGGAAGGTATTGCCCAATACGGTGAATATGCCAAGGCCATGCCCACCGTGGATAATCAGATCTACTGCATCATGCCCGGCAGAGCCTACAATCAGGCTGTGGTATACAATGAAGAGGTCATTAAGGCAGCAGGCTATGATGAAATCCCTGCTACATTGGATGAATTCAACAAGATGTGCGAGAAGATTAAAGCCCTTGGCATTACACCCATTTCTCTGCACAGAGTTGAAAACTGGCCCTTGGCAACCGTACAGGACTTTGCCATTTATGTTTCGGGCAACCCCAATGTGTTTGCAGAATGCTTGAAGACCGAGAATCCGTTCTCTGAAACCTCTCCCTTTGGCAAGACCATTAAGATTTATACCGAATGGAAGGCCAAGGGCTTCTTTGAGCCTGAAGTTTACACCGATTTTGGTGTTGCCATGGACAGCGTGGCTTACGGCAAAGCCGCAATGATGCTGTTTGGCTCATGGGTAGTACCCCAGATCCAGGGCCGTGTTCCCCAGGGTAAGGATCCTTCCATCATAAAGTTTGCTCCCGCCCCTGATTTTGGTGCCGGAAGATATGTATTGGCAGCGCCTGCTGATAACTGGGCAATCAGCAAGTTTTCAAAGAATAAGGAAGCCGCAAGAAAGTTTATTGAGTATATTGCCAATGACGCACAATTCATTGCCGACAGCGGCTTCATTGCCAACAAGAAGGGTGTGGAACCCAAGGTGCCCGAGCTCTATGCCATTATAGACAAAATGGTGGCATCCGGCGATTGCAAGGTTGTATTACAGCCCGCCAATGACGAGAATGCGCTCAATAACCAGAAGGTCCTGGAAGAAGCCGGTTTGTATGCAGATTACAAATATGTGGGATTGCTCTTTGATGCCCTTGACATTACAAGACCCGATGACTGGTCCGCATATAACAAGCAGGTGGAAACTCAGAATCAGCTCTATGCTAAATATAAACAGGAGCTTGGCGTTTCGTGGAAGGACTAAAGAATATGTGGATAATGCCTCTTCGACTGTGAAGAGGCATTTCCTTCTGAAAGGAAGAGCAAACTCGTTATTCCGGTTGTGACGATTTAGGAGAGGAAAGAGATGATTCATACAAAGGGTACTAAACTGTTAATTGTTTCGTTTTTGGTAATTCCGGTCCTGCATTTGCTGGTATTCTCATACATCCCGATTATCAGCAATATTGCCCTAAGCTTTACCAATTATAACGGGGTGAACCCACCCCAATGGGTTGGATTAAAAAACTATCAGAGACTTTTCACCGATCCCCAATATCTTCAGTTGTTTAAGAATTGCTTATGGTACATGGTGGTGGCCATACCGCAATTAATCTTTGCCTTTATCCTTGCCGTATTTGTCAACGGCAAGTTCAGGGGCATAAACTTTTTCAAGGGCGTCTTGATTGTTCCCTATCTATTAAACGGCGTCATCATATCCACCATCTTTATTATCTTCTTCAATAATTCAGGAACATTGAACTCTATATTGAAAGCCCTCGGGCTCGGGAGTCTTGCCCAGCAGTGGCTCCATAATCTGCGCCTGGTTAATCCGGCTATAGCCTCCATCAGTATTTGGAGATACTATGGCCTAAACTTTCTCATGTTTTTTGGCGGACTGCAGGCAATATCCTCCGAACTGTATGAAGCAGCCGCCATTGATGGTTGTACCAAATGGCAGGAGATACGGTACATATCAATCCCATCCATCCTGAATATCCTTTTCATTAATGTGCTCTTAAGCATATCGGGCTCTATTCAGGTGTTTGAAATTCCCTACATCATGCTGAACGGTGCAAATGGGACGGCTACACCGGTCATTCAGATACAGCAGAGCGCCTTTGCTGAAAACAGGGTTGGTTTTGCATCTGCCCTCTCCATTGTAGTATTCATCATCGTGGTTCTGGCTGTCGGTTTGCAGAGACTATTGGACAAAAAGGAGAGTATCATCGATGGTTAATGAAAGTAGGTCTTACAAGGTATTGCGTTATGTTTTTCTGATAGGCGCGGTTATCTTTGTCATAGTGCCCATACTCCCGCTCATATTTATGGCCTTTAAAACCGGTTCTGAATATTCGTCCACCAGTGTTTTGGTTCCGCCCCAGAACTGGTTTAATTTCTATAACTTTAAATATGCCATCAGAGTGGGGAACCTGGGAAAAGCATTGATTAATACCGGCATTATTCTTGCTGTTTCCCTTTCTGTTCAGCTTTTGTTTACAACCATGGTTTCCTATGTATTGCATAGATTCGAGTTTACAGGAAAAAGGGTTGTGTTTACCCTGTTCCTGTTAACCATGTTCATCCCTGTTGTAACAACGCAGACCATTGTCTTTCAGATCATCTATAAGCTGGGGCTTGTGAACAAAATGCTCAGTGTAATCCTTCTTTATTCCGGCGTCAATATCGTGGGGATATTCATCATGCTTAACCAGCTCAATGCCATACCCAAGGAGCTGGATGAGTCAGCCCTTATTGATGGGGCCAGCTATTTCAGGATTTATGCCAGCATCATACTGCCCAATATGAAGCCTGCGTGTATAACCCTGCTCATCATTAACGGCATTGGATACTATAATGATTTCTATATTCCAAACCTGTACTTAAGAAAGGAAGTTCAAACCTTTACTGTAGCGCTGCATAAATTTTTCGGCAATACAGCCACACCCTTTGAAATTGTGGCGGCCGCCATCCTTTTGGGTATAGTACCCATTATGATTGTTTTCATCTTCCTGCAGAAGCATATCTTCTACGGACTGGCCGGTGCTGTGAAGTCTTAAGGGTATTCCTGTCAGGAATGCCCTTTTATGCTATATATACAGATTCGATTTATGTTACCATAGATATGTAATCAAAGACACCACATTTATCAAAAAGCCTGTTGGCGGGGCATGCGTGTCACCGGATACGCGTAGAAGGACGGGATGGGATTGATATGAGAAGGAATGGTACACATGAGGACATGGGCTATGGATGTGTTTGACGTTGTCAATCGAATTTTGGAGCTGTCGCCCTGTGCAGCCGTCAGGTACAGGATTAAAAGAATGCTCAAACAGGACGTTGAACCGGAACTGTTTGAGGAATTCTATAACAGCAGATGGGTTGAGCTTTTGAAGGCAAACCAGCACGAGGATGGCGGGTTTGGCAGGTTCCATTCCCGGGACTCAAAGCTGAAACAGACCTTTCCGACCACAGAGCTGGCCGTGGATTCAATAAGAATGCTGGATATCCCGCGCGGAAATCCTTTGGTGGATAAGCTCTGTGACTATATGGAAAAACTTTTGGCGGGTGAAGCGGTGTGGCCGGATGGTTTTGAAAAAAACAGATGGTACAGGCCTGCTCAACCGGTCTTTGTGGCTTCTAAGCTATCGGCGTTTGGTTCAAGTTCCAAAGCATACATGAGTGTATTCAATACCTGGCATACCATTTTGAAGGAAGCCTTTAGGGATGGGGACTATAACAAAGACAGCGCCAACAGAACAGCCAAGGAACTCATAGGCTGCGATATTGACGGAAGTTATATAGACCTTCATTCAATTTATCTCATCGAGCTTTTTGGAAACATGCAGGCTGAGCTTGATACTGAACTTAAGCAAAACTACCTTAAATGGCTGCATCATAACGGCAAGCCCGTACATTATACAAGTGTTATACTTAATCAGGGTTTAGACAACAGCATGTCTGAACTGTATAGGGTGTACCTTCCCCTTTCGCAATTCTCAAATTTTAGAACAGAATTTGAGAATGAGTTGCATCATTTGCTTGCCATAAGGAATCATGAGGGCTTCTGGAATTTTGGAAAAGCCTTTAAATGTCAGAGGTTGTCGGAGGACTGGAGAAATCCCGCAAGAATGAGTATGGATCATACGGTCATGATACTGGCTTTGTTTGCTGATCGGTAGGCTGTAAGGGTGGGCATGACCCCATATTCGCCAGGATTTGCTATAATAGATCAATAAGCCTGTGTGAACAGGCAGACTGTAGATCATCAATGAAAAGTAAGGAAGGATTGCTCATGAAACACATAACAAGAGATGAAGCGCTTGAATTACTCAAAAAGTACAACAAGGATGCGTTCCATATCCAGCATGCGCTGACTGTTGAGGCTGTAATGCGGTGGTTTGCTCAGCAATTGGGATATGGCGATGATGCCGAGTATTGGGGAATTGTCGGACTATTGCATGATATCGACTTTGAACTCTATCCGGAGGAGCACTGCCTGAAGGCCCCCGAGCTGCTGCGAGAGGCCGGTGTAAGCGAGGATATTATCCATAGCGTGGTTTCACATGGATACGGGATTACTGTGGGCTGTGGCGCAACAATTGATGTTGCCCCCGAGCATGAGATGGAAAAGGTGCTCTTTGCAGCCGATGAATTGACCGGGCTTATCTGGGCGGCGGCTCTGATGCGTCCCTCCAAAAGCACCAGGGACATGGAACTCAAATCCCTTAAGAAGAAATACAAGAGTAAGGGCTTTGCCGCCGGGTGCTCAAGGGAAGTCATTGAGCGCGGGGCAGAGCAGCTTGGATGGGAGCTTGACAAGCTTCTTGATATGACGCTTCAGGCCATGGCTGCCACCGAGGATATTGTTAAGCAGCAGATGGAATAACGAGGTTACCTTTACTGAAATGGCATCATCCATGACCCCATGATCGGTACGGTAAGCACTTCTCAATGACAGCATTAAGGACGGACTGATTCAACAAAAGCAAGAGATGAACCCGGTGGAAAAACTCCATCGGGTTTGCTTTTTATGGATTAAATTCTTACTATTTATCTTATGATAAGGTAGGAAACAAAAGAATAGAATGATGTGACAGGCGTATAGAAAAATGTGTTGTGACAGATTTGACGAAGCGGACGGGTCAGATCTGGTGATGCGTATATCTGTTGTGTATAATGTTTTTTGAGCCGCCATGAATGATTGGTGTTAAGAGACAGGAGGTAAGTGATATGCTTTATGACTTATTGAAAGTGAGAAGAAGCATAAGAAAGTTTCAGGACAAAGAAGTAGAGAAGGAAAAAATAGATATTATCGTCAAAAGTGCGTTATTATCGCCTTCCTCCAGGTCAAGAAGACCCTGGGAGTTTATTGTGGTAACAGACAAGAAAATACTCCAGAAGCTTTCCCTGTGCAGGGAGCACAGCTCGTCATTTCTGGCCGATGCGCCCTTAGGGATAGTCATTGCCGCCGATCCGAATGCCTGTGATGTTTGGATAGAGGATTGCTCCATTGCATCAATTATCATTCAGCTCACGGCTCAATCATTAGGCCTTGGCTCATGCTGGATCCAGGTGAGAGAAAGAAATAGCGCCGATAATGTAAGCGCAGGAGATTATATCAAATCTGTCCTGGGAATACCCGCACATTTCGTGGTAGAGTCCATGGTGGCCATCGGGTATCCGGGGGAGGTGAAGCGGGCCTACAGCGACAACGAGCTTCTGTATGGAAAGGTTCATTATAACAGGTTTTGAATGAAATGGAATCTTCTCATTTTCGGTTGACAAAAGAGATTTTATGATGTAATTTATTTTTATACATTTTACTGCATAAGTATACATCACGTATGCAGCTTAAGGAGAGACCGATTATGAAGAAGATCATTTCTTTATTTACTGCCATTCTCATGCTTACTCTCGTATTAGCAGGCTGTGGCACTAAGAGCACGGGTGTTAAGGTGATTGATATCCCCTTGACGCAGGAGGAATATGCTTTTGGTGTGGATAAGAACCAGCCCGAGCTATTGGAAGAGGTCAACCAATTCATTGCTCAGATTAAATCAGACGGTACTTTCGACAAGATTCTTGACCGTTATTTTGGTGAAGGAGAGCCTCAACCAGTGAAATCCGCCGAGTTGGATACGAGTAAGGACCAGCTTGTGGTTGCTACAAATGCAGGTTTTGAGCCCTTTGAGTATACCAAGGGTGGTGACACCTACTACGGTATTGACATGGAGATTGCCGCCCTTCTTGCTGAGCACCTTGGCAAAGAGCTTGTCATCAGCAATATGGATTTTGATGCCGTATGCCTTTCTGTAGGTCAAGGTAAGGCCGATATTGCCATGGCAGGTCTCACTATCAAGGAAGACCGAAAAGAGTATGTTTCATTCTCAGATCCCTATTACAATGCTGCCCAGAAAATCATCGTCAAGGAATCTGATAAAACCTTTGACAACTGCAAGACAGCTGCCGATGTGGAAGCCATTCTTTCCGGATTGGGCAAAGATAAGAAGATTGGTGTTCAAACGGGTACAACGGCCCAGTTCTATGTTGAAGGTGATGAAGACTGGGGCTTCAGCGGCTTTAATGTCACATGCGTTGGCTATAAATCCGGGTCCCTGGGTGTTCAAGATATGATGAACAAAAATATCGACTATGTCATCATTGATGAAGCGCCTGCCAAGTTTATCGCCGATGCCATCAATGCGCTCAACTAAATAACTCGGCGCTCTATTTCCCTAAGTGTGCGGTGCCGGAAAGTCTAGCATTCAAGGATCGAATCATTTAGAGATTATTTGGATAAGATTCCTTAAAAGTCCTTAAGGAATCTTATTCTATTCTGTGCAAATTTCATCAAAGAGTTTTATCTGATTAAAGGATTAAAGGGATTTGAGATGGGTAGTTTTGAAAAGAAATTAGCAAAGTTTTGGGAAATATTTTACGAGAATGAAGGCTACACCAAGGTCGTTACAGGCCTTAAAAACACATTAACCATTGCCGTTGTGGGTCTGGCCATTGGCATCATCATAGGCACATTGATAGCCATTGTGGAGGTATTCCCGAAATACAAAAGGCTTCCGCGCATTTTAAATGGCTTTTGCAGGTTTTATGTGGCGTTGTTCCGTGGATCGCCCATTGTTGTGCAGCTTTTGGTTGCCTATTATGTGGTTCTGCCCCTGTTAGGCATCAATATTCCGGCCCTTAACGTTTGTGTGCTGGTCTTTGGCCTTAACAGCGGAGCCTATGTCTCAGAAATTATGCGGGGAGGAATCCTCTCAGTGGACACCGGCCAAATGGAGGCCGGACGTGCTCTCGGCCTTAGCTACGGAGTAACCATGTTGAAAATCGTGGTCCCCCAGGCCGTAAAGAACATCCTTCCCACCCTGGGCAATGAATTCATCTCCCTCATCAAGGAAACATCGGTTGTCAGCTTTGTGGGGGCGGCAGACCTTTATGTGGCCTTCAGCTATATTGGTACCAACAGCTATGAGTTTATGGTGCCCTACCTTGTTATGGCGCTGATTTACATTGTCCTGGTTATGATCATTGCCTCGCTTGTTAAACTGATGGAAAGGAGCCTGAGAAGAAGTGATAGACGTAATTAATTTAAAGAAGAGCTACAATGGCCTGGAAGTGCTTAAAGGCATCAGTGTGTCCATCAAGGAAGGCGAAAAGGTAGCTATCATAGGCCCTTCCGGAAGCGGGAAAAGCACATTCCTGCGCTGTCTCAACTGTCTGGAGGATCCCACCAGCGGCTCCATCATTTTTGACGATGTTGACATCGCAGATATGAAGGTGGATATCAATATTCACCGGCGGCATATGGGCATGGTCTTCCAGCAGTTTAACCTGTTCAACAACAAAACAGTGCTTCAAAATATTATGCTTGCGCCTGTGCAGATTGAATCCCACGACCTTAGGATGAAGAAGCTTAAGAACTTCTTTATACGAATCAGGAATATCTTTCCCGGAAACAAAAAGGCGTTATATGAAATTGACACGACTTATGATGAGATAAAGCTCAGGGCCAGGGAAAATGCCCTTCGCCTACTCAAGCGCATAGGCCTTGAGGATAAGGCCAATGTCTTTCCTTCAACCCTTTCGGGTGGGCAGAAGCAGAGAATCGCCATTGTTCGCGCTCTTGCCATGAACCCGAAGGTCATGCTGTTTGATGAGCCTACCTCAGCCCTTGACCCGGAAATGGTGGGAGAGGTTCTTGAGCTTATCAAGCAGGTAGCCGATGAGGGCATGACCATGGTCATTGTCACCCATGAGATGGGGTTTGCCAGGGAAGTGGCCACCAGGGTCTTGTTCATGGATGAGGGCCGAATTCTTGAGGATGAACCGCCTGAGATATTATTTACAAACCCTAAGCATCCAAGAACCAAGGAGTTCCTGTCAAAGGTTCTGTGATAGGACCAGACAGATAAGGAGGCGCAGGAAGGCAAATAAGGCTGTCTTATTAACCGTCAGTCAAAGAAAGACCATGGCCTTCTCATCTGTCCGGAAGATGAGAACACCATGGTCTATTTGTTGTTTTTTAGACATCCTCTTTTTCGGGCCTGTCTTCGGCTTTGCATCCTTTTCCTTGCCTTATTTCATATTGCTCTTTATCAGGGCGGCGAAGTCGGAGGATACCTCAAATCGGGAGATGAAGCCGATATGCCTGTAGTAGATGGAATCGAAGTATACGCCTTTTTTATTGTAAATCCTGATGGTTACCGGGTCGGCCAGGGCATTGCCTATAGCGCCCTGTGAAGGTGCCACTGATACTGCGCCTGTTCCGCCTATGTCGGTCATACCCTGTGTCGTCCCGTTGGTGCTGTTCCCATGGCTTGGCTCAACAACAACCGATACGGGGGTGTCATCTCCGGTCAGCGGCGCATCTACTGGCTGGTCCGCCGGCGCTGAAGGATCGCTGAAGAACACAGCTTCATTGCCTTCTGGACCTATTTTCAGCGGCATATCCTGGGCATTGCCACTGAAATCAGGGGGAGCAGTCCTGTCAATCTCAATGCCGCTTGAACTGCCCGAGCCTGTAAAGCCGAACAGCTTTTCAAAATACCTGTCGCTGGAGTTCTTCAGCACCGAGTAGAAGCCGTAAAATCTGGCGATTTCATTGCTGTCAGTAATTTCGCCTCGTATATCCTCAATACCTTTTTCCTTGCTGGACTCGGTATGGACGATGAACTGGATTTTGGCAATATCCTCGGGTCCATGAATGCCGAAAAGCTTTAGATACTCAATGGCATCCTCATCCTGATTGTTGTTATAGCTCTCAAAGGTAAAGAACCTGAACAATTCATACCCTGTACCTCTTTTAACTGCGACCACCGCTTCGGCACCTGCCGGAATATATTCGTAGATCTCGCATCCAATGAGGCTTTTGTCGGGGCTCTTCTCAATAGTGGCTATTTTTCGACCGAGGTCCCCAATACTGATTTCACCCGTAAAACCGAAGGCCGCTGCATAATCGGACATGGCGATATAGTGCCGGTTACCAAGCTGGAACTGGTTGATAAGCGGAGCCGCCATGTCCTCCGCAACCATATCCCGTGCTTGTTCTGAGCTGTTGCTGCCCGGAAATCCGGGGCTGAATAATCTGTCCTTAAGGCCGTATGTCATAAGCCCCCCTGCCAGCACAATAGCTAATGCCAGAGCGGGGATGGCCTTTCTGAAATTAAAGGATACTGTGTTCTTTACTCTGCTGTGGTCGGAGTGATTTAATACATTCTCAAACATTCTCTCCTTTGCCGCCAGATCGGGCGCGATGGGATCGAATATATTCTTAATATCTTCACGCTTCATTTTGTTCACCTTCCATTTCCATTTTCAAAAGCTTTCGGGCCTTATGAAGATGACTTCTGACGGTGGATTCCTTCTTGCCCAGCATTCTAGCGATTTCTACCGTCGAATAACCTTCATAGTAGTACAGGTATAAGGCTGTTTTATACTTGGGGGGGAGGGCCATAATCATTTGAAAATTGCCATCGGTATTAAAGGGCTGCTCAACCGCCTTATTCACAGCCATATCCATACCCACGGTTTGGGACCACCAATGCCTGAAATGATCCTTGCACAGGTTTGTCGCCGTCCTGATAAGCCACGCCTTCTCATGCTCATGGCTTAAAAAGACGGTTCCGTCCTTCATCAGCCGGATAAAAGTATTCTGAACCATGTCCTCAGTATCATGACGATTCTTCATATACATGAAGCAGACGCGGTAGACCGTATTCACATGGCGGTTATAGATTTGTGACATTTCTTCCTTGGTACGAAACTTAGCGCTCATGAGCTTGCTCCCCCTTTCACTAAGAATACGATCAAAGCGGACGAAACGTTGAGCGTAAATTAAATTTTTCTGTTTGATGTTTGATCGGTATTATTCCCACCTTATTTCATGGACTGTTTGCTGATTATTAAGCTTAAAAGTATTATAATATGACTAATACAAAAAGATGGAAACTGAAAGGACGACGATTCAATGGCTTTTGAAAAAGTGAAGGAGTACTTTGAGATAAAAGGCTTGGGAGAACGGGTGACGGAGTGGGAAGAAACCGCCGCCACTGTAGAGCAGGCCGCAGAGATCATTGGCTGCGAGCCAGCCCATATTGCAAAAACCATGGCCTTTTTAGTCAATAATGAACCCATTTTAATCGTTGCGGCGGGTGATACCAAAATCGACAATGGAAAATATAAATTACAGTTTGGTCAGAAGGCAGTTATGATATCTGCCCATCAGGTGGAAGAGCTTGTGGGCCATGTCCCCGGCGGGGTATGCCCCTTTGCTGTTCGTGAAAGGGTTAGCGTCTATCTGGATGTATCCCTGAAACGCTTTGATATCGTCCATACGGCAGGCGGTAGCGTAAACAGCACCATAAAACTGTCAGTACCGGAGCTTGAAGCTCTGTCCAATCCCTTGGGTTGGGTGGATGTGTGCAAGGGCTGGATAACTCATGAGGCTTAAGTACAATAATAGGGAGATGAAACTGAAATCTAAGGATGTGTTTGTATGGCAGAGCTTAAGACAAAGCAGCACGACGGGGATGTTTTCGAATTCATCAATACCTATGCGGATACCGAGCAAAAACGCAAGGATAGCTATGCACTTGTTGAGCTGATGCAAAGGGTTTCAGGATATCCTCCAAAGATGTGGGGGCCCTCCATGATCGGGTTCGGAAGCTATCATTATAAATCCGAGCGCAGCAGGCAGGAAGGTGACTGGCCATTGGTGGCCTTTTCACCGCGCAAAACCGCCATCTCGCTTTATGTTTATACAGGGGACCCGGAGCATGAGTATCTGCTCAAGGACCTGGGCCGGTTCACCATGGGGAAGGCCTGCATCTATATTAAGAAGCTGTCGGACATAAACCTGGAAGCCTTGGAACGGCTCATGCGCACAACGATAGAATATTTAAATATTAAGTATTCTAAAACCTGATCTCAATGAAAGCACTATCATAATGAAAAGAATAGACCTGAGGTGCAGTATGTTTGCAAGGGGATGTCAAGATGATGGAGATTAAGACATTTAAAGGTTTTGAGGAAATCTATCCTGAAAGATTCGATGAAACAGATTCCTGGTATTATGGGCACTGGTCACCCTGTGCTGAGGCCTATGAGGTTCCGGCCTATAACAACCAGTATCCCGGAACGAGACTATACTTCTTTGAATATCCGTCAGGCAGAGTTTTTGAACCTCTGAAGCAACAGCCAAATGTGTTTTTATCAAGACCGGTTTATGAGCAAAAAGACAATTCTTTTGGCATCCTTCGCTATGATTTTAACAAGGAAATCATTCAGGTTATTGTCTTTAAACCGGAGAGCTTTGGTTTGGAGATTGTTTTTGAAATACCTTTTTCAAAGGTTGGCGATGTAAATAATATACGGCTGATGACTTCCCCATGGACATTGATGAAGTATGACATAAACCATGACACTGTGAGATTTCTATGGCCCAGGGAAGCAGTCTATCATCTGGAACCCCATGAAACTATGTACTTTCAGGCTGCGGGGAAGCTCTATCTCTCCAATTGGATGGAGGACCCGGATTATCGGGAGGAGATCATCGTACGGGATGCCCAATCAGGTCAGATTCTTGAGCGCTGCCCGGGGTATATGCGTAGGATGCCCGATGGCTCAGTATGGATGATGACTTCCGAATAAGAAATCAAGACCTGCATATCTAGAATTTCATCTTCAAAGAATATCTAATTTGTCATCTATGAGGCCCCATCTCTATGGATTATAATTAAGGCAAAAATATCACGAATATTAAAAAGCGGGGATGGTTGCGTATGAGGCTTAAAAATGTTTCCAGGGTTAATCTGCTCCCAGGGTTGTTTAAGGAACGCCAGACCGTGAACAGAAATTATCTGATGAGCTTGTCAAGTCAAGCGCTGCTTCAGAACTTTTACCTTGAAGCCGGCATCATTATGCCCGGAATGCAGGTGGTGGAAAATCCTTCAGAGAGCGGGCTGCATTGGGGCTGGGAATCGCCGACCTGCCAGCTTCGGGGCCATTTTCTTGGGCATTGGATGTCAGCGGCATCCATGCTGATTGAAACCGAGCATGATTTGGAGCTTGAGGGAAGACTAAGGCACATCGTATCGGAGCTGGCCCGGTGCCAGGAACGCAACGGCAATGGCTGGGTTGGCTCTATTCCCGAGAAGTATTTTGATATTCTTGAAACGGGGGTCTATATCTGGTCACCCCAGTATACCATTCATAAAACCCTCATGGGACTGTTGGATGCCTATAAGCATGCGGGTATTGAACAGGCTTTGGAGATTTTGAAAAAAGCCTCGGAATGGCATGTCCAATGGATCACCCGTATTCCTGAGGACAAGGCCTGGGTTATCTATGAGGGAGAAGCGGGCGGAATGCTTGAAATCTGGGCTTCCCTCTATGAAATAACCAGGGAAGAAAAGCATATGCGCTTATGTAAGGCCTATAGCGGCTATCCCATGTTCGAAAAGCTCTTGAAGGGTGAGGATGCCCTTACCGATAATCATACCAATGCCAGTATCCCCCAGGCCCATGGCGCTGCCAAAATGTATGAGATAACCGGGGATGATACCTGGCTTTCCATAGCAGAGCTATTCTGGAAATGTGCAGTCGCTGATCGGCCCATGTATGCCACAGGCTCAGCCAATGCCGGTGAATTCTACATCGCTCCGGGAAGGCTGTATGAAGCTCTTGGGGACAGGAATCAGGAATTCTGCACCATGTACAATACGGTGAGGCTGGCTGATTACCTTTATGGCTTTACCGGGAAGGCCGAGTACCTGGACTACATCGAGCGGGCTTTGTATAATGGCTTTCTGGCGCAGCAAAATAAGGCAACCGGAATGCCCACCTACTTTCTGCCCATGCGACCCGGGTCCAAAAAGAAGTGGGGGACATTGCGCAATGATTTCTGGTGCTGCCATGGAACCATGGTTCAGGCTCAGGCCTATTACCCCTATCTCTGCTATTATGCAGAAGACAACACACTGACTGTTGCGCAGTATATCCCAAGCCAGGCCTCCCTGGAGCTCAACGGCCATCCTGTAAAGATAACGCAAAGTATTAATATGCCCTACGGCGGCGGATTGTTGTTCGGAGCAGGGAATGAGGGGGGCAAGAATCGCTGGCAGCTTGAATTCCGCATTGAAAGCGATGAAGTATTTACCTTAAAACTCCGGGTGCCTGTATGGAATCAGGGGCGGGTATATCTGGCCCTTGATGGTCAGGAGCTCCCTGCAGAAATAAAGGATGGATTTATTGCTATTACTCGAAAATGGAATTCCGAATGTCTGACACTTAAGTTTAACGCCGCCTTGTCCCTGGACAGACTGCCCGACAGACCCGATAAGGGCGCCCTTATGGAGGGGCCCATCGTCCTTGCCGGGGTGGGAGAGATCAGTGAAGCTTTACAGCTTAAAGATGACAAACTTATGGAAAATTTCACTCCGTTTGTTGAGCATACCTATGATGCCTTCCCCTGGCAGCAGTCCACCTATCGCACCCTGGGCCAGAACAGGGAGATTACCTTTAAGCCCATTTATGAGATTATTGATGAGCCTTATACCATTTATTTCACTATTAAATAAGGATGAATAATTCTGGAGCCATTGAGTTAATTTGGATTTCCGAATATAATCTATTTGAGGAGAAGTATGGGAACGGGGGAAAGTTTAGAGGGTGGCAGTTAAGTAGGAATATTGGGGGGATCCTATGAACGAGACACAGAACGCTATTCTAGAGTCGTTTCAGATGCTTGCAGCCAATAAAGCGCTGTTGGCAAGGGTCATTGACTGCTTCCCCTATCCCATACAAATCTATGCACCCGATGGAACCTCGGTCCTGGTCAACCGCGCTGGCGGAGTACCATGTGACTGATCCCAACATGGTTAGGCAAACCCTGGCAGACTTCTCCGATGCAGGAGTGATTGCCGTTTGGGCAAAAGAGGCCATGGCCTATCTGGTGGAAGCGGGCATCATCAGCGTCAGTAACGGCAAGCTCATGCCCAACAACACCACCACCCGGGCCGAAATGGCACAGGTGCTGCACAATCTCTTGTCAAAAAAACCGTATACCAGTACCTTTCATAAAGTCCGCATTCCCTGATACAACAAGGGATGCGGACTTTTATATACCCTTAAGGATAGCCTAAATCCATCTATTGACATTTTTCGCAAGTTTTCCGATAAATATTAGAGAAAATGCTAAAGAGAATTGAATTTATACAGTTCCTCCCCCGTACTTAAGAGCAACTTAACCTTGATGACAGCTTTGGTTCATTTTATACTTTGATTGATAATTAAAATAACCGCTGGTTGGGAAGGAAGGTCTTCTTAAATTAGCGGCATTTTTATATTTAAATACTGTTTTTGCGTAACCTTCAATGACAGGTAACAACCTGCAGTATTCCCAGGTTTATGGGGGGAGGAGAATACAAGCCTGGGAGAGGGAACGCTTGGAACACAGCCTTATTGTACAATACGTATGACGGAGGGGGGAACCCTATGCTCTTGATTTACCTGGCCATGCTTGATGGCGAAGAAGATAAGAGTAAATTTGAATCACTTTACCTTACATACAGAAAGCTTATGTTTCATGTGGCCAACAGTATTCTGAACGATGAGAGCCTTGCGGAAGACGCTGTGCATCACGCTTTTGTAAAAATCATTGAAAATTTCCACAAGGTGGGAGAAATTTCCTGTCACAAAACTAAAAGCTACGTTGTTATTATTGTCAGGAATGCAGCCATTAACTTGTATAATTCAAGAAAAAGACAAGCAGCTCTTTTTCTTGAAGAT
>JAKIML020000093.1 GCA_022702935.2 Bacillota bacterium
GGATTCCTGCTGGAGGCCTTTAAGTACGGCACACCGCCCCATGGCGGCCTTGCCTTTGGTTTGGACAGACTGGTCATGCTCCTTGCCAAGACCGATAATATTCGCGATGTCATTGCTTTCCCCAAGGTGCAGAATGCCTCGGATCTGATGAGCAATGCCCCCGACTTTGTGGACGACAAACAGCTTGACGAGCTTAGCATCAAGACGGTGGAACCAAAGTGAACAAGAAGCTGATCAAAGAAATATGGGACTGGGTGCTGCATATCCTTCTGGCCGTTGTTCTGGGTTTGATCATCATTATCTACCTGGGTCGGCTGACCATCGTGGAAGGAAACTCCATGAACCCCACCTTAAAGAGTCAGGATATTCTGATTATTGAGAGTATCACTCAGCGCTTCGGGAGCTTAAAGCAGGGGGATATCGTGGTGCTTAAGATACCCGAGCTGTTAGACGGAAAACAGAAATATGCCATAAAGCGTATCATCGCTATGGAAAACCAGCATGTAAGAATTGCCGACGGAAAGGTTTATGTGGATGGTGTACCCCTGGAAGAGGACTATATCAATACCGAAACCACGTGGGCAGAAGGCTCCCTCTATGCCGACATGACTGTCCCCCAAGGCTGCCTCTATGTGCTGGGCGACAACCGCATACCCGAAAAGAGCAAGGACAGCAGAATCTTTGGTGCCGTCAATAAAAACCGGGTTGTTGGGCGGTGCTGGATACGGATATTCCCGTTCAGCGAAGCAGGCCCTGTGGATTAAGTATGGATACGTATAACTTATGACTAAAAAAGTTCCCTCTGGAGCGAAGGCTTCCGAGGGAATTGCTTTTTAGTCAAACGATACTCTATAGTTATGCAAACAGTTATTTTTTCATGATTAGGCCTGTACTGCATCAAAGCTGAAGAAGCTGTTGCCCTCTATACTCATATTCGGGGTGGCGACCAGTGTCAACCCACAGGCGCTGAAACTATACCGAAGTGTCAGGTGGTAAGGAGTCTCGTAAAATCTTAGGGTGACGACCAGCGTGCTGTCATTCTCCCAGGTATAGCTGCCGACACCTATGAGCGTCATAACAACAACGGCAGAGAATCTTAAGGGTGGCAATGTGAAGCAGGACCAATGCTCCCGACCGGCAAGGAAGACCGAGGTTCCTTGTCCATGCTCCAGGGTCAGGGCGAGGGTATTCTCCTTAAAGGAGAAGCTTATCCTTCTTAAATCTATGGGATTTGCTGAAAAGGCAAAGCTTTGTCCATTCAAAGATGCTTCTCGTTCTGAATGGGCCATGAATTTGAGTGGTGCATAGGAGAGGTTTTTCAGGGTATTCTGAAGCTCTCTGGAATACGGGGTCTCGGGCAGGGGGCTGTCATGGGTCATGGCTGGCAGCAAATGATCATAAATCAGGTTCAGGACGCTCTGCATATCCAGGACGGCTCCGGTAACAGCCATCACAGTCTTTTGGTCCGGGAAAACCAAGCAGTATTGTCCAAAGGCCCCGTCACCACGGTACGCCTGATGTCGGCACCGCCAGAACTGATAGCCATAGCCCTGGGCACAGTCGCTGGATGGGTCATCTCCATTGGTGATTTGCACGCGGGTAGCCTCGTCGATCCATGCGGAGGGCAAAAGCTGTCTTCCATTAAAGCATCCCTTATTCAAATAGAGCAGACCGAATTTCAGAATATCCTCAGTTTTTAAATTCAGTCCCCAGCCGCCTGTATTGAAACCCCTGGGACAGGTATCCCATACCGGTTCGGTAATACCCAAAGGCTCATAAAGACGGGGCTTTAAATATTCGTTGAGGGTTTGGCCTGTCACCCGGGTGAGAATGACCGAGAGCATATAGGAGGCAACGCTGTTGTAGAGAAACCGTGTCCCGGGTTCGTAGACCGGGGGTTCCTCAAAAAAACCCTTTTCCAAATCCCCGTCAGGGCTCTGAAGCGCCGGAGGCTCCTTGGCCTGCCCTGTGCTCATGGTCAGAAGATGCTTGATTTTTAACCTGTGAAACTTTTCATCAAGGCCTTCCCTCAAATCTGGCCGGCAATAGTTGACAACAGGATCCTCCAAGGTCAGGAGCCCCTCTGTCAAAGCAAAGCCAATGGCTGTAGCGGTAAAGCTCTTGCTTAAGGAGAAAACCATGTGGGGGAGGTCCTTATGATGGGGTGCCCACCAGCCCTCTGCTATCACTGTATTATTGCGTGCCATCATGAAGCTATGCAGCTCAATGCCGTGTTCTTCTACAGCTTTGAGAAAAGACAGGAGGCCTTCTGAACGAACGCCTTGTGCTTCAGGTGTAGAGCGGGGGAGTGAAATGGGCTGGGTCATCACATAACCTCCTCTGTGATATGGAAAACCATGGTATAATAGGACTATATCACAGGGGGATCCATAATATCAATTCGTCATCCATCCCAGCCCACAATGTGCTACAATAAGATGAGAAACTTTTAGCATTATCCGAAAGCATTTATATAGAACACAAAATGAAAGGAAGTACCTCATGGATAAAGACGTTCTCAAAAAGTCTTCGCTTTGCGAGGCGTTCAAAGGCGTCATGGAGAAGGAAATGCTCTATGATGCGTTTGCCAAGTCCTTTATCACCCGTTTATGCTACCATAAGACCGATAAAAAAATCGATCTTTCCATAGAATGCCATGACTGCGTCAAGCCCGATCAGCTCAGCCGACTGGAACGGGCCATTTCCGAGCATTTTAAGGTCCGGGTGAAGGTCCATCCGGGATTCAAATGCGATATCAATGAAGAATTGCAGGATTGGCAGATTGAGCTCATTCAAAGCTTTATAAAGAGCAAGAAGCCTCATATGGCCCACTTTCTTGAGGGTGCCAGCTACAGCCTGTCGGGAAGACTTATGAAGGTTCAGCTTGCGAACCAGTCCTCGGCCATTCTGTCCTCGGCAGGGGTGGGAAGAACCCTGGAGGAGGCTATGGAAGCCCTCTTCATGCGTGAGGTGCGGACCAGTTTTATTGACGCCCCCATGCTCCTGACACCGGTGGACTATATGACCGAGAAACAAGAAGCAGAGGCTCGGGTGGTGGCTGAGGTCATGGCGGCCCGACCCGAGCCCCAGAACGTAAAAACCCAGGCCCAGAGCAAGGCGTCATTAAATCAGAGTGAGAATGGCTTTGTTAAATATAAAGCCCAGAAATCAGGAGCGTCCAGAGAAAAGGGACCTGCTGATCCCAACCTCATCTTTGGCCGGAGTATTAAAGGCCCGGTGATGAAGATGAGCCAGGTGGACATTAACTCGGGTATGGTGACTATTGAGGGCACCATCCTTAAGACCGACCTAAGGGAGCTTAAGACAGGAAGAACCCTGTTCTCCTTTGACATCACCGATTACACTTCCTCAGTGACCTGCAAGCTCTTTCCCAAGGAAGAGGAGCTGGAGACCATCAAGGAAAAGCTGGTGAAGGGCCAAACCATCCGTTTAAGCGGTGAGGCCCAGTATGATATGTTTGCCAAGGAACTGGTGATTTTGACCCGGGACATCCTGCTTGTTTCGGTTCAGCAGGAAACCCGTACCGATAAGGCTCCCGTTAAGCGTGTTGAGCTTCATTTACATACTCAGATGAGTCAGTTGGATGCGGTTTCATCCGCCAAGGATCTGATTAAGCGGGCCGCCAAGTGGGGGCATACCGCCATAGCCATCACCGACCACGGCGTGGTTCAGGCCTATCCGGAAGCTCAGGATACGGCCAATGATCTTAAGAAGAAGCAGGACAAGGTCATCAAGATTCTCTATGGTATGGAGAGCTATTTCATTGCCAACGAGAAGCTCAATGCCAATGGGGAGATTGATTACCGCAACAGTGAGACCTACCATGCCGTCATTCTGGTCAAAAACCAGACCGGCCTTAAAAATCTCTACCGCATTGTCTCTGAAAGCCATTTGAAATACTTTTATAAGAAGCCCAGGGTGCCCAAGTCCCTCTTTGAAAAATACCGTGAGGGTCTGATCATAGGCAGTGCCTGTGAGGCCGGCGAACTGTTCCAGGCCATCCTTAAGGGAGCGACCGAAGAAGAAATAGAGCGTATCGCCAACTATTATGATTATCTGGAGATTCAGCCCATTGGCAATAATAACTTTTTGATTCGTGAGGGCCTGGCCGCCGATGAGGAGGCCTTAAGGAACTTTAACAAAAAGATCGTGAGCCTGGGTGAAAAGCTCAACAAGCCCGTGGTGGCCACCTGTGACGTACACTTTATGGATCCCGAGGACGCCATTTACCGTGAGATCCTCCAGGCCGGACAGGGGTATAAGGATGCCTCCCATCAGGCACCCATCTATTTCAGAACCACCGAGGAGATGCTGGCGGAGTTCTCTTATCTTGGCGAAGAAAAGGCCTATGAGGTGGTGGTTACCAACACCAACCTGATTGCCGACAGCATTGAAGTGGTTCAGCCCATTCCCAGCGGCACCTTCCCACCGCATATCGAGGGGGCAGAGGAAGACATTAAGCGCATGAGCGAGGAGAAGGTCACCGAGCTCTATGGTAATCCGCTGCCCGAGCTGGTGCGTGCCCGTGTGGACAGGGAGCTTAACTCCATTATCAAGAACGGCTTCTCGGTGATGTACATGATTGCCCAGAAGCTGGTTAAAAAGTCCCTGGACGACGGATATCTGGTAGGCTCCAGAGGTTCGGTAGGCTCCAGCTTTGTGGCCTATCTTATCGGTATTACAGAGGTTAACTCCCTGCCATCCCATTATCGATGCGGTGAATGCAAGTATTCCGAGTTCTTTGAGAAGGACAAGAATATCGCCTGTGGCTTCGACTTGCCCGACAAAAACTGTCCCAACTGCGGCAAGCCCCTGATCAAGGATGGCTATGATATTCCCTTTGAAACCTTCCTGGGCTTTGACGGTGATAAGGAGCCCGATATTGACTTGAACTTCTCGGGGGATTACCAGCCCCGGGCCCATAAATATACCGAGGAGCTTTTTGGGGAGGGTTATGTTTTCCGTGCAGGAACCATTGCCACCATTGCTGAGAAAACGGCCTATGGCTTTGTAAAAAAGTATTTGGATGAAAAGAACATGGTCAGACCCCGCGCTGAGATTGAACGCCTTGCCGGAGGATGCACCGGCATCAAGCGCACCACGGGCCAGCACCCGGGCGGTGTAATGGTCTGTCCCCATCATAAGGAGATCTTTGATTTTACGCCCATACAGCGGCCGGCCGATGATCCCGATTCCAATATTATCACCACCCATTTTGACTACCATTCCATCAGCGGCCGTATCCTGAAGCTTGATATTCTGGGCCATGACGATCCCACCGTTATCCGAATGCTGGAGGATCTGACAGGCATTGATGCCAAGACCATTCCCATTGGCGAGAAAAGGACCATGGGTATCTTCTCCAGCACCGAGCCCTTGGGGGTCACTCCCGAAGCCATTAACAGCAAGGTGGGCACCTTTGGGGTGCCCGAGTTTGGCACCAAGTTTGTGCGCCAGATGCTGGTGGATACCATGCCCACCACCTTTGCAGAGTTGATTCGTATTTCGGGGCTGTCCCACGGTACCGACGTATGGCTCAACAACGCCCAGGATTTGGTCCGGGAGGGGATTACCACCCTGCCCAATGTTATCTCCACCCGAGATGACATTATGATCTACTTGATCCAGAACGATCTGCCGCCCCTGACGGCCTTCAAGATCATGGAGAATGTGCGTAAGGGCAAGGGCCTGACCCCTGAATACGAGGCCCTTATGCGGGAAAAGAATGTGCCTGAATGGTACATAGAGTCCTGTAAAAAGATTAAGTACATGTTCCCCAAAGCCCATGCGGCTGCCTATGTGATGATGGCCTTCCGTATTGCCTGGTTTAAGGTCTATTATCCCGAGGCCTTCTATGCCACCTATTTTACGGTGCGTGCCGACAGCTTTGATGCCAATATCGTTTCCAGGGGACTGGACACGGTAAAACGGACCATTGAGGAAATTGAGCGCAAGGGGAATAATGCCACCAATAAGGAAAAGGACCTGCAGACCGTGCTGGAGGTAGCCCAGGAGATGTATGTAAGGGGCATTAAGTGCCTGCCCGTGGACCTGTATAAATCCGACGCCACCAAATTCCAGGTTACCAAGGATGGCCTGCTTCCGCCCTTTACAGCCCTTCAGGGTTTGGGAGCTTCCGCTGCCCGCAATATTGTGGAGGCCAGGAATCAGTACGGAGAATTTATATCCATTGACGATTTGAAAATGAAATCGGGGATTTCAAAGGCCGTGATTGAGATTCTTGAGAACCACGGCTGTCTGTCAGGCCTTGAACAAAGCAGCCAGTTGTCCCTCTTCGGCTTGTAGAAAACCACATCGGGGATGATGGATTAAGTTTTTTGGGTAAGTATAGAAGAAAGAGGCTTGGATCAACTTAAGATTATTGAAACTGAGGCAAGGAGAGAAATACTTATGAAGGATATGATGAAAAGACTGGACAAAACGGTGGATTATCTTAAAGATAAGGTGGATGAAGTCCCTGAGATAGCCATTATCCTCGGTTCGGGCCTGGGAAGGCTGGCTGAGCTGATTGAAGGAAAACAGGAATTCCCTTATGAGGATATTCCCCATTTTCCCCAGACCACGGTGGTGGGCCATGAGGGTAAGCTCATCTTCGGCACCTTAAACGGGCGAAGGGTTGTGGCCATGAAGGGGCGATTCCACTATTACGAAGGCAACGATATGGAGGTTGTGGTTTATCCCATCCGCGTATTCAAACGTCTGGGGGTGGAGAATCTCCTGGTGACCAATGCCGCGGGCGGGGTCAACTTAGGCTTTGCTCCCGGCGATTTGATGCTCATCACCGACCATATCAGCCTGTTCTGCGAGAACCCCTTAAGGGGAGAGAACCTGGATGAACTGGGTCCTCGCTTCCCCGATATGTCTGCGGCCTATGACAAGGCCTTGCAGAAGACAGCCTTAGAGTCGGCTCAAAGACTGGGCATAGATCTGAAAACAGGGATTTACTCTTACTGCAAAGGGCCTTCCTTTGAGTCTCCCGCTGAGATAAAGGCCCTCAGAGCTTTGGGAGCCGACGCTGTGGGAATGTCCACGGTGCCCGAGGTGATTACGGCCCGGCATATGAGGATGAGGGTTTTAGGTATTTCCTGCATCACCAATATGGCCGCGGGCATTCTGGATCAACCCCTTAATCATGAAGAGGTTATAGCCACCGGAAAACAGGTGGAACAGAAGTTCTCCCGCCTGGTCAGCGACATTGTTGCCCACTGGTAATAAAGAGGCTGTTCTCAGTAAGTCTATGAACATTTTAATAGGGAAAACTGATAAAAGAGGCTGAAAAAGCCTCTTTTTTGTATGCCGCCTTCTGCCTGGGACACACATAGCTTTCTCCTGAAGCGCCTTTGTGCTTTCTATGCGCTTCATACCCGATATGGGATGACTATATGATAAACATTACATATTTAATGAAAAACGTTAAAAAATAATTGACAAACGTAAAAACTCCGCTATAATTAAAGTATCATAAGAAAGGTTGTGAGAATATGACAATGCGTCAAGAAAGGGCCCAGAGAACCGCCAACATTCTGTATATTATCTTTACCGTGCTTTACTGGCTCAATATTGCAGTGGTGGTGCTTGCGGCAGCAGGCTTCCTTATCCAGTTCATTCTGCCCGAGGATCTTTTTTGGGTAAACAGCGAGAGCTTTGGTTTTACCTTTGATAATGCCATCTATTTCAAGACCAGCTTTCCGGATCCGGTCAATATTAAGGGATTTGTTCAGATATTCCTGCTATGGACTGTCCCCTTGGGCCTGATGCTGCTGGTGGGTATAAGATATTTGGTGAAGATTTTGAAAAGGGTGAAGGAGGGAGATCCCTTCTGCGATGAAAACATCAAAAGCCTCTCGGTAATTGGTTTTGATCTGATTGCAGCAGCTTTTCTGGTTAACCTGGCAGAAATTTTTCTGATGAATCATTTACTGAAGCTGTTCAACATTCAAAACATTCAAATGAATTATTCGGCCAATATTCCCTATCTGCTTGCAGGCATACTCGTTCTGCTTCTGGCAGGTATCTTCAATTACGGCCGCTTCCTTAAATCTGAATATGACGCTACGGTTTAGGCGCAAGGAGGTAATATGGCAATAATTGTTCGTTTGGACAGAATGCTTGCAGATCGTAAGAAGCAGCTTTCAGAATTGGCGGAGGAGGTGGGCATATCCATAGTGAACCTCTCCAATCTGAAAACCGGAAAGGTGAAGGCCATACGTTTTTCAACCCTCAGCAGCATCTGTAAAAGCCTGGATTGTCAGCCCGGCGATATTCTGGAGTACATCCCGTCGGAAGAAGAGGATGACGAAATCTGAATCAACGGGTATAATAGTGATGAATATCATGCTATAATGATGGCTTTTGCATGGAGGTAATGATGAGATACGCAATCCGTGACCTTTCCCTGGCAGAATCGGGCCGGCAGAAGATAGCTTGGGTAAAGCGCAATATGCCCATTCTTTCCGGTCTTGAAGAGGAGTTTAAGAAGACCCGGCCCTTTGAGGGCGTCAAGATATCCCTTTCGGTGCACCTGGAGGCAAAGACGGCCTATCTTTCCAAGGTATTTGCGGCTGGGGGTGCCAAAATGTCTGTAACCGGCAGCAATCCGCTGTCTACCCAGGATGATGTGGCAGCAGGTCTGGTGGCCGACGGCATAGAGGTCTTTGCATGGTACAATGCCACAGCCGAGGAGTATGAGAAACATATTGAGATGACTCTGGAGCATGGTCCCAACATTATCATCGATGACGGCGGCGATCTCATTTCCATGCTTCATACCAAGCTCAGTCATCTGATTCCCGAGGTATGGGGCGGTTGTGAGGAGACCACCACCGGGATTATCCGGCTGAAGGCCATGGAGCGGGACGGAGCCCTTAAGGTGCCCATGATGGCTGTTAACGATGCCCAGTGCAAGCATCTTTTTGACAATCGCTACGGAACCGGCCAATCGGTCTGGGATGGCATCACCCGCACCACCAACCTCATTGTTGCCGGCAAGACGGTAGTCATCGCGGGCTATGGCTGGTGCGGCAAGGGTGTGGCTTTACGGGCCAAGGGTCTGGGTGCCAAGGTCGTTGTCACTGAGATTGATCCGGTGAAGGCCATTGAAGCTGTGATGGACGGATTCCAGGTTATGACCATGGATGAGGCGGCGTCCCATGGTGATTTCTTTATCACTGTCACAGGCTGCGAAAAGGTGATCACGGCCCGGCACTTTACGAAGATGAAGGACGGAGCGATTCTCTGCAATGCCGGACATTTTAACGTGGAAATAGATATTCCTGAGCTGGAGAGTGTCTCCACCCATATTCAGCAATCTCGGAAGAATATTATGGGCTATACCCTGGCCGATGGACGCACCCTGTACCTTTTAGGGGAGGGGCGTCTGGTGAACCTGGCCTGTGGTGACGGGCATCCCGCCGAGATCATGGACATGAGCTTTGCCGTCCAGGCCATGAGCGCTCTCTACATCCTCGAAAACAGAGGAAAGCTGGCACCTAAGGTCTTCAATATTCCTGAGACCATTGACAGGACCATTGCCCTAAAGAAGCTTGAAAGCCTGGGCATTCAAATTGATACACTGACCGAAGAACAAAAAAGGTATCTGGAAAGCTGGCAATTGTAAAACAGCATAATAACAGAGGTCTCCACAATAATGGACCAATAACAGAAGGCCATGGGTTCTCATCTGATAAGCCTCCGCAGGAGCAGTTGAATGATGTCATGCGAATATCGCAGCTCGAGTGGGGTAAAAGCGGCCGGATGCCGCTTTTAGCGGCAGGCGCCTGGCCTGGTCGTTACGCTTCGCTTCACTGCTCGGCTATGCGACCTAGAGGGCGCGATTGCCAGCGCCCCCCGCGAGAGCAAGATTGAGCATGAACAACTTCCTGCGACGAGGACAGCTGGAAGAGGAGAACACCATGGTCTTTAACTGTTTAAAGACAATCCATGCCTATCGTTTCTTAATGGTGATATTCCCCGAGGAGGTATCGGCTTTGATAAGAACCTCCCCGTTTCCGAAGCTGCCCGAAAGATGCTTCTCTTCTTTGATCTTGTTGGATAAATCAAAGGCACAACTGATATTCCCCGAACTTACCTGTGAGTCCAGTGTAAAGCCGGTGTCGTCAGGAAGGGTGAGGGTGATGTTCCCGCTTCTGGCCGAGAGTTGATAGGACTCCAGGGGCTTCAGGGCTGTGATATGGATGTCCCCGGAAGTAGAGGTGATTTGGGCCCCGCCCTCCATATCCTTAAGGTCTACCTTGCCCGAGCGAATATCGGCGTGTATTTGCTGACCGTGGATTCTTTCACCCGATATATCCCCCGAATTGCTTTCTATAATGATTTGATTGCAGAAGATATCCTTGAGCTTTGTGCTGCCTGAGGAAGAATGAACATAAAGCTTTTCTTCAAGATTCAGGTTTTCAAGTATCTTATCCCCGGAGTTGGAGTTAATCTCTGCACTTTTTGCCTTAGCATCAAGCACTGTCATATTCCCGGAAGAACAGGACAGCTTAAGTCCCTTTTGAAGGTTTAAGCCCATGAGCTTTGCATCTCCTGAAGTAATAGCAATGTTCACATTCTCCAGGGACAGGTCGGAGACTGTAAAGTTTCCCGAAGAACCTTTACCGATCACTTCACCGCTGAAGCTCTCAGGCAGTGTAATATCCAGTCTGAGGTTATTGGTGGAGAAGGACCAGGTTATAAGGGACTGGCTTTCTCTGGACCGTCTTTCGGAGATGGTGATAACATCCCCCTTCTGGCTGACCCTCAGGGTGGGTACGGCCCCCTCATTGGTGGTGACAACCCTTCCGCTCAATGAAGCGCTGACCTTATCCGATGGGCCTTTAGTTACATAAGCGTCACATACCAGGGTATGAATCTCAATCCTTTTTGCAGAGTCTAAGTCTACTTCTTGAAAAATATCGATCTCATAGGTTTTTCCAAGTCCAAAGGTCATACGGCCCAATCCTCCTGCTTTTTTGATGTCGGCCAAAAGCCCCAATGCCAGCATACTCCCTGACACTAAAACAGTGATAAGCAGCCAGGCGGCTATTTTTCTCAGTCTCATGATCCCTGTCTCCCAAAAAGTATTCTAAGATTCCAATGAATGTAACGACCCAATGCCTTGAAACTCCAGCGGGTCATGGCCAAACAGCCCATGCCAAGCAACAGGCCCAGGGCTAATGAAAATACCGAGGCCGAAATAACCGTTAAGAAGGAAAGCTGGCCATGCGCAAACAGACCGAAGGGAAAGCGGAAGGTGAAAAAGGCTCCGCCAAGGATAGCAATGCCACTTACGCTCAGGCCTATTGCCGCACCCCATAATCCTATCAACAGACCCAGGCCACCCAAAGCAGGGCCCAGCACCACGACCAGATTAAAGAACAGCAGCCCGAGGCCCTTCATGCAAAAGCCCAGAAAGCTCGCTTTTCTGGGACGGCTTTGGATGAAGCCCATTCTGCTTTTTTCGGCATAGGCTACGGTAACCGGATCTCCCAGCTCCTGGGCAATCTCTTCCTCGGTCCGGCCTTTCGCCATACCCGAACGGAAAATCTCCTGGTAATGGCTCATAATATCGGCCTTGACATTGCCTGGAAGCCCCTCCAGGGCGTCGTACAGGGTCATCAGAAACTGTGTCTTGTCCATAAACACCACCTGGTCAATTTTGTGAAATCCACTAGGACTATATCAAACTGCGAGGGCGTATACAAGGGACTTTGCCGTAGTTTAATGATCCTCTAATGAATTTCTAATAAGTGGTGTTTATTCCTTGGTCTGCCGTGAGGAATAGAGGGTGATCTGATTACGTCCCTTCTGCTTGGACATATAAAGGGCCTTGTCAGCAGCTTCAATGAGCAGCCCCGAGGAACCGGCATCCTCGGGATAGCTGGCAATGCCTATAGAAACAGTGAACTGAGGGGATGACTTGCATTGAACAAGCTGCCGGAATCGTTCGGCAATGAGATAGGCCTTAGCAGGACTGGTACCGGGCAGGAGTACAATAAACTCATCGCCGCCAAACCGACCCACAATATCGTCATTTCTGAAGGAGGTCTTAGCCAGATTGGCCACGGTTCTGATACACCGATCGCCGATTTGATGTCCCAGGTTGTCATTGATCTGCTTGAACTTGTCAATATCAAACATAAGCACCGACAGATTACCCCGCGGTGTACGTTCCAGCAGGGACTCCAGGGTCCTGATGACCTCGGACTTCACGTAAAGCCCGGTCATGCTGTCGGTTTTTGAGATTTCCAACAGCTTTCTGTTGGAGCGTTCAATCTCCTCGACACGACGCAGGACTTCAGCATGGATGGAGGCGTTCATACGATCCAGGGTCTCCTTGTTGGCGCGGTAGTCCTTGTATAGAGCCCCTAAAGCATTCTTATGAACATAGGATGTGCACAGGACATAGCCCACAGCCATAATGAGCACGGTTTCCAGGGTGGGTTCCTGGAGCCACAACCAGACCCCCTGGCCTGTGGACAGCATAAAGAGTCCTATATGGAGAAGCATTTTCGGCTTGTTCCCCTGAATGACATAATGAAAAATCAGGGCGCATTGGATGAGCACCAAACCAAAAGCCAGACAGCACAGGATATGATACCCTGTCTGGTATAAGGGGGAGCTGCTCAGGGACAGAGCAGTTATGAGCATAACAAAGGGAAGCAGATAGAAAACCTTTATGGCTTTAGACTTATCGGGGAGCAACAAGACAAGGGTGCACAAAAGGATGAGGAAAAGATGTCCCAGGACCATCAGGCGCGATGCGCTTTCCCACTGATAGGTGGCCGTAAAGAAAGCAATTATGGTCAGGATAAGGGGAAGTATAAAGATAAAGCCAAAGGCCCGCAGGCTTGCGGGCTGATGGCGCAGCAGCAGGGCATTGGTGAAAAGATAGGACGAGAAGATAAGCACCACCACAAGCAAAATCTGATGTTCCAGGCTCAAAAAAAGCATAGGGCGCCCCCCAGTCAGAGTCTCGTTTTAGAAAATAATTCACATTGGTTATTTCAATATCTTACCATAAGCAAATCGTCATGAGAAGGGCAACTCAGCCATACAATCCGTTCAGGTTTATAAAGGAAGGCGTTGACTTCTGTGCGTAAAGGTATAAGATAGCAGTAAAAAGAAAAAATACCTTGTATATGACAAGGGAGGGATTTATCATGGCATCACCTGCCGGAAAGACTACGGCAGAGAAGCTTGCTGTAAAAAATGGCATAACCTTTTATCGCATCAACTCTGATAAATTTAAGACCACACGTGTAGACCTGTTTTTTGTTGACCGCCTTCAAAAAGAAAGAGCCAGCGGCAACGCCCTGCTGCCTGCAATGATGAAGCGCGGCTGCAAGAGCTTTCCCAGTGTCAAGGAACTGGAGCTGGAACTGGAAAGGCTCTATGGCGCCGATTTGGACGGTGGCATTATTAAAAAGGGTGAAATGCAGTTCATAGGTTTTCATATGTCCCATATCAATGACAAATATACCTTTGGAAATGAAAAGCTCTTTGACGAATGTAGCAAGCTTTTGCTCTGCATGCTGGAAAACCCGCTGGTGGAGGAGGACGGGTTTAAACGGTCACTGTTTGCCCAGGAGCGGGACAACCTGGTGAACTATATTCGCAGCCGGGTCAATGACAAGATGCGCTTCTCCTTCTCACGTTGCATTGAGGAGATGTGTGCCGGAGAGCCCTATGCCATTCCTGAGGACGGAACCGAGGAGGACGCCCTGCTTCTGACACCCCAAAATACCTATGCCCTGTATGGGGAGATGATGAAAACCTATCCTGCCTATGTCTATATTTCGGGACAGGTAGATGACGCAAGTGTGCAGCGATTCATTGATGCTTTCCCGGTGTCGGGGAGGGACGGAATTAAGAAGGTGGAGCCAGTTTGCGCCCAAAAAGAGGTTATAGATGTCAAGCGTGTGGACGAGAGCATGGAAATCAGTCAGGGTAAGCTCTGTATGGGCTTTCGGACCCATGTTGAGCCCACCTCGCCCGATTATTTTCCCTTGGTTGTGCTCAACGGCATACTGGGCGGTGATCCCCACTCCAAGCTCTTCCAGAACGTGCGCGAGAAAGCGAGCCTGGCCTATTACGCCCAGTCGGTCATTGAAAAATACAAGGGTCTTCTGGTGATCATGAGCGGAATTGAAGCCAGTAACCGGAATAAAGCCGAGGAGATTATCCTCAAGCAAGTCGAGGACATCAAGAAGGGCAGCATATCCCAGGACGAGATAAAAGCCACCTTAAGCTCGCTGGAAACGGGAATGAAATCCATGCAGGACAGCCAGGGGGCCATTGTGGACTTCTTCATGAGCCAGCATCTCACCGAGAGCGGGGAGGATTTTGAATCCATGATCGAGAAGTTCAAGGCCGTGACCATTGATGAGGTGGTGCGTGTTGCCCAGAAGGTTCAGCTTGATACGGTGTACTTTCTTAAGCCAAATGGCAATAACAGCGGGGAGGGAGCCAAATGAAATATTCAACCATAAACTATGAGCATCTGGGGGAAACCCTCTATGAGTACCGGCATGAGAGCGGGCTTAAGTGCCTGCTGGTCAGGAAGCCGGGCTATAATAAAAAGTCGGCCATGTTCGGCACCCATTACGGCTCCATTGATAATATCTTCAAGGTTCAGGGCGGGGATAAGGAGATTGAGGTTCCCGACGGTATTGCCCACTTCCTGGAGCACAAGCTCTTTGAGCAGGAGGACGGAAACATGCTGGATAAGTTCTCCCGTTTGGGCGCGTCCCCCAATGCCTTTACCTCCTTTAACCAGACGGTATACTTTTTCTCCTGCACCGATCTTTTTGAGGAGAATTTCAAGCTTCTGTTGGACTATGTTCAAAAGCCCTGGTTGACTGATGAAAATGTGGAGAAGGAAAAGGGGATCATCGGTCAGGAGATCCGCATGTATGAGGATAATGCGGATTGGCGTGTGTTCTTTAATCTCCTTGACTGCCTCTATGTCAATCATCCCGTCAAGCTTGAGATTGCGGGCTCAGTGGAGAGCATTGCCAAGATAACCAAGGAGCTTCTTTACGACTGCTATCATACCTTCTATTCTCCTTCCAACATGGTGGTGGTTGTGGTGGGAGATCTGGATCCCGACACGGTATTTTCCATGGTGGATGAAAAGATTCATTTCAGGGACAAAGGGACAGTCGAGAAGAAATACCCTGAGGAACCGCATCATCTCAACAAGGACTATAAGGAGCAGAAGCTGGCCGTTTCCATGCCGCTGTTTTATATGGGCATCAAGGATAATGTAAGAGTTACGGGCAGCGACATCATCAAGCGGCGTATTGCTCTGGGCATAGTTCTGACTGAAGCCATGGGCCGAACCTCGGATCTCTATACCCGTCTCTATGATGAGGGACTCATCAATGATTCCTTCCGCTTTGAGGCTTCGGTGGAACAGGAATATGGTTTTGTGGCCTGGGGCGGGCAATCCCCCGATCCTAAGAAGACGGCGGGTATCATTTCTGAAGCCCTTCAGACATTGACCACCCAGGGAATAAGTCAGGAAGCCTTTGATCGTATTAAGCGCGCTCACCGGGGGATGTTCATCAGAAGCCTCAACTCGGTGGACAATATAGCGCGGGAGATGATGGATTCCTTCTTTAATGCCACAAGCTATCTGGATACGGGACGAATTTATGAGGAACTGGATCTGGACTATGTCAACAGAGTGCTCCATGAGGTGTTCAAAGGTTCTCCGGCCTTATCGGTCATCCTGCCCCAGCAAGACTGATCTCTGTCAAATTCAATTTTGGGTTTTGCGTAATTTATGGTAGAATAAAAAAGCTGAGTAAAAATGAATTGGAGGTTATAGCGTATGGGGGCCGATTTTATTGAATTTCCCAAGCTGGGCATACATCTGGATGTCAGTCCGGTGGCCTTCACCATAGGGAATATCGAGGTTAGATGGTATGGCATTGTTATCGCCTTGGGTATTATGATAGCCTTAACCCTGGCCTTAAGACAATCCAAACATTTTAATATCAAGGAAGACGATCTTTTGGATATGTTCCTGTGGGCCCTGCCCGTTTCCATTATTTTTGCCAGACTTTTCTTTGTGATATTTACCTGGGATCAGTATAAGAACAATCTCATTGAAATTGTAAGGATATGGCATGGAGGGCTGGCCATTTATGGCGCCATCATCGGGGCCGTCCTCACGGCTTACTTCTTCACAAGGGCCAGAAAGATCAACACCCTGGATCTCTGTGATTTTGCCGTGGTATATCTACCCTTGGCTCAGGCCATTGGCCGCTGGGGCAACTTCTTCAATCAGGAGCTCTACGGCTCCAATACCGACCTGCCCTGGGGCATGACGGGCAACAGAATTCAAGCCTATCCCGATCCGGGGGTTGACGGAAGTTTACTGGTTCACCCCACCTTCCTCTATGAATCCCTCATGAACCTTGTGGTCTTCTTCATTCTCTTAAGAATCCGCAAGAACCGCAAAGTCAGGGGCAGCGTTCTGGCTTCCTACCTGATGTTCTACAGCCTGGTGCGATTCCTGCTGGAATTTTTAAGAGTGGATGAGTTTGGTTCCGAGAATGTTCGCTATAATCAGGTCTTTGCAGCCCTCGTCTTTATTGGTGCTCTGATTTGGATTATCCTCCTTTTCAGACGCTCCCAAAAAGAGGAGCCTGTGGATGAGGTTCTGGCACCGAGCCCCTATGCGGATGTGCTGGAGTCCCTGAATGAGGCACATGAAACTGACAATCTTGAAGATAAGACTGAGTCGAAGGAGACGGATGAAACCGAGAGTGTATCCCAAACCTCTCAGCCTGAACCTGAGAACCCTTCGGAGGCGCCCGATAATTCAACAGAGGGGACTTTAAAAACCTCTGAGGAATCGGAGAACCATAATGAGGAAACTGACAGTATAACAGTGGATGAACAATAAAAGCACAGCGGCAGAAGAGGTGGGGAAATCCGCCTCTTTTTCCGCTAAAGGTAAAGTAAGGATGATTTATGGTTACGATAGAGAAAAACAAAGGACCTTCCCTGGTTAAGAATATAGACTGGATACTGCTTATCACAGTACTCCTGATCAATGTGTGCGGTCTTGTGGCCGTCAAGAGTGTGGCAGGACATTTAAAGCAGCCCTCCTTGTTTACCAAGCAGCTCGTAGCCTCCTTCATAGGTATTGCCTGCATGGTGCTGATAATGCTGCTGGATTACAAGGATTTTAAGGTCCTGAGTATCCCGGCTTACATAGGGACTGTTCTGCTATTGGTATATGTACTGTTATTCGGTGTGGGGCTTGAGGAGACGGGTACCAAGGGATGGATTGATCTGGGCCCGGTATCCTTACAGCCCTCAGAGGTGGGCAAGGTCACATTGGCCATTGTCTCATCGGTTTTCTTTGAGCGAATTAAGCAGGGCGAAGGCGGAAAGAACTATCTGTGGCTCATCGCCACCTCAGGGCTGCTGGTGGGTCTGGTGCTTCTACAGCCCGACTTCGGCACCTCGGTGGTCTATATGTTTATGCTGGCCTGTGTCATCTTTGTTGCGGGCATCCGTTATCGCACCATCCTCATTTTAGTGGGGACCTTGATTGTCATGCTGCCCGTACTGTGGTTCAGCGTCATTGAAAAGGTGCTGGAGCCTTTCCAGATGCAGCGCATCCTTTCCTTCCTCAATCCCGAGGCCTATGCCAGAACCGGAGCCTATCAGGTGCTCATGTCCATCCGTTATATTGGCTCGGGCACCCTGACCGGTGTGGAGGCCGGGGCCCAGAAGGCGGCCAAAAATGTCCCTGCTTCGGCCACCGACTCCATTTTTGCCGTCATTGGTGAGGAATGGGGCTTTGTAGGAACCACCATCATCGTGGCGCTCTTTCTCATTCTGCTGCTGCGCTGCCTCTATATCTCACGCTATGCCAAGGACAAGTATGGCTCCTATGTGGTGATTGCCCTGATGGCTATGTTTTTCTTCCACTTTTTCGAGAACATCGGCATGAACATTGGAATGCTTCCCGTAACAGGCATTCCGCTGCCATTCATCAGCTATGGGGGCTCCTCCATCTTGGTCAACTATATTGCCATTGGCGTCATTATGAGTATTTCAATGCGGCGGCAGAAGCCCTTGTTCGAAGCATGAAATATTACAATTGTGTTACAATTTCGTGAAAGAATGAACCGGGCTAAGATACATTTTGTAGAAGGAAGGATTTAATAATACAATATATTGTACCTGTAAAATAAGGTTTGAAAATGAAGAAGGCTTTGGGTCCCCAAGGCCTTCTTTTTTTACGCCTGTGGGACTAATGTTTGGGTTGACGGGTGTCGATAGTAGGAGTAAAATACTAGTGAAGTGGTGAGAAGTGGATCAAAGTGGTGGAGGTGAGAGGGATGCTCATAGGCAAGTACACCAACGCACTGGACGCAAAAGGGCGTGTGTTTGTACCTGCGGCATTCCGTGGCGATTTAGGCGATCGCTTTGTACTCACCAGAGGCGCTGAAGACAAAAGTCTTTACATTTATCCCATTGATGAATGGAAGAAATTTGTTGAAAAGCTTCAGCAGCTTCCCACATCTAAGAAAGACAGCAGAATGATCATCCGCCATTTTTGCTCCAATGCTACGAACTGTGACATGGACAGCCAAGGACGCATCTTGATTCCCCAGGAACTACGTGAAAAGGCAGAGCTTCAGAAGGAAGTCGTATTTATCGGAACCGTTAACCGCATTGAGCTGTGGAGTGCAGAGAATGCGAAGGATACTGAAGTGGAAGACATCGGTGCGTTGCTTGAATCCCTGGACATTGATTTTTAACCGGGAACGAGGAAAAATGTCATGGAGTTCGAACACAAACCCATTATGCTGGAGGAGTGCATAGAATTCCTGAATATTCGCCAGGACGGGACCTATATTGATGGAACCCTGGGCGGGGCAGGACATTCCTCCGAGATATTAAGGCGTCTTGGGCCGAAGGGCCTTTTAATAGGAATAGACCAAGACCAAAATGCTATTGAAGCTGCCCGCATGAAACTATCAAGGATAGACACCCATGGTCAGTTTGCCATAGAGCATACGAACTTTGAAAACATAGGACGAGTGATTGAGAAGTACAAAAGAGATTCAGTTGATGGCGTGCTTTTGGATCTGGGCGTTTCCTCCCACCAATTGGACGAGGGGGAACGGGGTTTTTCCTACCAGCACGATGCACCCCTCGACATGAGAATGAACCAAAGCCAATCCCTGGACGCCCGTACACTGGTGAACACATGGAGCCGGGAGGAGCTGGCCCGAATCATCCGTGAATACGGTGAGGAAAAATGGTCAGCAAGGATTGCCGAGTTCATTGTCAGGCATCGGGAAGCACAACCCATTAACACGACCGGAGAGCTGGTGGACATTATAAAGGCGGCCATACCGGCTGCAGCCAGACGGGAGGGACCCCATCCTGCAAAAAGGACCTTCCAGGCCATCAGAATTGCTGTCAATCGGGAGCTGGAGGTGCTGGAAAACCTGTTAAAGCAGGTGGTGGAGCTTCTAAGCCCCGGAGGAAGGCTGGCCATTATCACCTTCCACTCTCTGGAGGATCGGATTGTGAAAAAGTCTTTTCAAGAGCAAGCCCAGGGCTGCACCTGTCCCAGAGATTTTCCCCAATGTGTCTGCGGTTTTACACCCAAGCTTAAGATCATTACCCGTAAGCCAGTAACACCGTCAGAGGAGGAATTGACGGACAATCCCAGGGCACGCAGTGCAAAGCTGAGGGTGGCAGAAAGGCTTTAGACAGTTTTAGTCAACAAACTTATTTAGCGATAAAGGGTTTTACAAAAGAAGAAAAGCAGAGAAACACAAAAGATAAGATTAACGAAGTACAAAGGATAAGAAAACCAAGATACAAAAGATTTTTAAGATACTGCCCCAAAACTCACATTTAAAAGCTATTAACCTTATATACAAAAGACTTTAAAGATGCACAAAAGAAACTTAATTTACTTTAGATGAAATTTTAATGTACAAATGACGGATGAAATACTAAAGATTACGAGAAAATTTACTAAAGAAAAAGCGAGAAGGTACAAAGGATTTTAAGTTGATATTGCCTAAGTCATGAGGGGTCTTTTTAAAGACCCCAAAAATGCTATAGGACAATTATTTATTGAATGAAGAATCTACAAAAGAAGGAGGCGCAAAGGCGTGGAGAGAAGGAATCCCTATATCTATGGCAGTGCTGCTCCAAAGCTTCCCGAACGCGTAGAACGCCCCGCAGAGCAGAAGCGGGTGCAAAAGCAGCCGGCGGCAAGACCCCTGCCTACCGAAAGTGCTATTCCCAAAGCCAAAATGATATTGGGCATTCTGTGTGTTGTTGTTATCGCATTCATCATCATTTACCGCTTTAGCGCCATTGCAGAGCTCAACTACTACATGGGGACCCTGACTGAACAATACAATCAGTTAAGGGATGAAAACCGCAAGCTGGAGGTTGAGATTGAGACAAGCATTAATCTGGATCGGGTGAAGCAGGTGGCTGAGACAAAGCTGGGAATGCATAAGCCCGAACACTATCAGATAGTTTTGGTCAATGTCCCCAAGAACAATTACAGTGTGGTGATGGATCAGGCTTATATCAATGAAACCACCAAGAACACCTCACTGGTGGATAGTCTCCTTGGGGCCATCAAGTCCATCTTTCCATAGCGGAAAGTTGAAATGGAAATTTACTATGAACGAGACAAGAAAGCTCGTGCTGGCTAATATATATTACACTAGAAAAGAATAGGACTATGGATTGATAGTTGGTTTTAATATCCAAAAGATCAGTCTATCGTCCTTTTTTTGCAGGAGAATCAGCATGAAGGACCGTAGATACCACCAAAAGAAGAGCTTAAAGAGATCTTCGACCAAGAGTTCAGGCAGCGGCCGCAGTCCGTCGGACAAAAGCAAGAAAGAGGTTATGGATAAGCCGACCTCCATCAAGCTTAAGAAGCGCGAGTTTTTTTTGCTGCTTCTTTTTTCGGGATTGCTCCTGTTTATGCTCTATCGTGTGGGTTATATACAGTTTGTCAAGGGCGAGGAGTATCAGAAGCTGGCCTATCTTGCACAGACCCAGAAAAGGCAGATTAATCCCAAGCGGGGCACCATTTATGATCGAAACGGCAAGGGCCTTGCCATCAGTGCCTCGGTGGATACGGTATCTGTAAATCCCATAGGCCTCCGTGATGAGGTTAAGAGCGATGAGAATAAGCTTCGGGAGATAGCCAATAATCTGGCTCAGTATCTGGATATGGATGCCGAGACCATTATGAAGAAATTTAACATGAACTCTCGTTACGAATATATTAAAAGAAAGATTGACCGGGATGTGGGAACCAAGGTCAGAAACTATCTGTCCAATGCCAAGATTCAGAGTATTTATGTGGACGAGGATTCAAAGCGTTATTATCCCAACGGAAAACTGGCCTCCCATATCTTAGGCTTTACCGGTGTGGACGACCAGGGCTTAAGCGGCATAGAATATGTGCTGGACAGCACCCTGAAGGGCGTCCCCGGAAAAATCATGAATGAAGTGGACGTCCTTGGACGGCAGATCAGCTTCTCCAATGAACGCTATGTGGACGCCATTGACGGTTATGATGTTTATCTGACCATTGATGAGACCATCCAGCACTATGCCGAAAAGGCCCTGGACCAAGCCATGCTGGATTACAATTTGAAACGGGGCGGGACCATCATTGTCATGAACCCCAATACAGGAGAAATACTGGCCATGGCCTCCAAGCCCGACTTTGATCCCAATGATCCCGATGCCATGCCCGACTATTACGAGGACACCGACTGGGGCGGCTTCTCAGATCCTGAGGATAGCCAGTACCTCTGGCAGACTGTTTTCAGAAACAAGGCTGTCATGGACACCTATGAGCCTGGTTCGGTATTCAAGGCCATTACTGCGGCAGCGGCTCTGGAGGAAGGGATTGTCTCATTATCAACACCTGCTGTTTGCAGACCTATATCTCTGGCCGGCCACACCATAGACTGCTGGAAAAAAGGGGGGCACGGTTCGGAGGACTTTTTGCATGCTGTATATAATTCATGCAACCCGGTCTTCGTCAATGTTGCGTTACAGGTGGGCATAGATAAGTTTTACAAGTATTTTAAGATATTCGGATTCCAGGAAAGAACGGGGCTGGAGCTCCAGGGTGAGCCCTCCAATGAGGAATACCGGAAGAATCAGCATGCCGATCCTAAGGAAATTGACCTGGCCGTAACCTCCTTCGGACAACGCTTCCAGATTAGCCCTATTCAGATGATTACAGCCTACGCGGCCATTGCTAATGGCGGTAATCTTATGAAGCCCACCATTATTAAGCAGATCAGCGACAGCGAAGGCAATATTATCAAGAAATTTGAACCCCAGGTCGTACGCAAGGTCATTTCCGAGGAGACTTCCCAAACCCTGAGGGGAATTCTGGAGGGGGTTGTGGCTGAAGGAACCGGTAAAAATGCCTATATCAGCGGGTATCGTATTGCCGGTAAGACTGGTACGTCTGAAACCCTGACTACCAAGACCGATGGGCGCTATATTGTCTCCTTCAGCGCCATTGCTCCGGCCGATAAACCCCAGGTCTGCGTTCTTGTGGTCCTCGATCATCCCCAGGTTGCCATGAATCTGAGAACTGGTGGTGTTCTGGCCGCACCTGTGGCAGGAAGATTGACCGAGGAGATCCTGGAATACCTGCAGGTTGAAAGGGTATACACCGAAAAGGATAAAAAGGATATGACCCAGGAGGTCTATGTCCCCAATGTGACTGGTCTCACCATTAAGGAAGCCGAGGAGAAACTCAAGGCCTTTGGTTTGAAATATACTGTGGAAGGCAACGCAAGCGATGAGAATGCCATTGTCCGCAGCCAGACCCCCAAAGCCGACTTCTCAGTGCCTCAATCGGCCACCGTTATTCTGTACACTGAGAACCAACCCGAGGTAACGGTTACCATGCCCAATCTCCATAATAAGACGGTGAGCGAGGCCACCGAAACCTTACGGCAGTTAGGCCTCAACATCCGAATCCGGGGCAGCGGTCTGGTCACAGCCCAGCAGTACCCGGCAGGTACTCAGCTTAAGAAGGGTGAAGTAGTGGAAATCAGCTTTGTTGAAATGATCGGCGACTGAGGGCATCCTTCGGGAATAGTTGTAACCTCGCTCATATAGGGATATAATCTAATGGATAAATTTATGGAGGAGTTTAGCATGCTTTTAAAAGACTTATTGGGAAACCTTAACATCATTGAAGCTAAAGGCAATCTTCATATAGATATACGCGGGGTGACCTATGACTCCAGAAAGGCCCTGCCCGGCTATCTCTTTGTTTGTATTGACGGTTTTGCCACTGACGGGCATCAGTATGCCCAGCAGGCGGTGGATAACGGCGCTGCGGCTCTGATTGTGCAGAAGGACGTATCCTTAGTGGAGGACGTGACTGTGGTCAAGGTGGAAAACACCCGGGAGGCCCTTGCCGTCATCTCAGCCCAGTGGTTTGGAAACCCTTCCCAGTCCATGGATTTGATTGGAGTTACGGGAACCAAGGGTAAAACCACCACCACCTATATGATTCGCTCCATTCTGGAGAAACAGGGGCAGACGGTGGGGCTTATCGGAACTGTCGCCAACTGCATTGGTACGGAGAAGATTCCCGCCCGTCGAACCACTCCCGAGTCCTATGATCTGCAGGAGATGTTCGACAAGATGAAGGAGAAGGGCGCTCAGTCGGTGGTCATGGAGGTATCCAGCCAGGGCCTCAAGCTCCATCGGGTGACGGGCTGCGCCTTCAGTGTTGGCGTCTTCACCAATTTCTCCAAGGACCATATTGGAGGCTTTGAACACCCCGATATGGAGGATTACTTTAAGTCCAAGCAAATGCTGTTTAACCTCTGTAAGCAGGGGGTTGTTAATAAGGATGCCACCCATGCTCAGAGGGTGATTGCGGAGGCGTCCTGTCCCATACTGACCTATGCCATAGAAAATGATGCCGATGTACGCGCCAGTAATATTGTTACCCACTCCAATTCGGTTGAATTTGATGTGGATACCCCCTGGTTTAAGGATCATATCAAGGTGTCGGTGCCCGGTTTGTTCAGTGTTTACAATGCGCTGGCTGCCATATCGGTATGTGGGCTTAAGGGTGTTGATGCTGCCTTAATCAAGGAGGGGCTTCTCAATGTACAGGTGCCCGGCCGAGCCGAGGTGGTTCCCACACCGGGTAAACCCTATACGGTTATGATAGACTATGCTCACACCCCCGATAGTCTTGAAAATATTCTGACCACAGTAAAGGGCTTTGTGAAAGGACGCCTTATCAGCGTCTTTGGCTGCGGAGGCGACAGGGATCGCTCCAAGCGTCCGGCCATGGGCGAGATTTCGGGAAGAATTGCGGACTTTACCATCGTTACCTCCGATAATCCCAGAACAGAGGAACCGTCACAAATTCTTAAGGATATTGAAGAAGGCATTAAGAAGACCCAGGGTGAGTATATCGTTATTGAGGACAGAACACAGGCTATCCGCTATGCCATGGAGCATGCCGGGGATCAGGATGTCATTGTCCTGTCGGGCAAGGGCCATGAAACCTATCAGATATTTAAGGATAAGACCATTCACTACGATGAGCGGGAAATTGTTGAGAATATACTAAGGGAGAGTGAACAAAACCCTTGAAAGCTTTGAATGCGGAACAATTGGCAAAAATGGTGAAGGGAAGGCTCAAGGCCTCCCCCGATATTGTTGTCAGTCAGGTCTCAACCGATACCAGAACCCTTGAGAAAGGGGCTCTTTTTGTGGCCATTGCCGGTGAGCGTTTTGACGGCCATGATTTTGCGGCACAGGCCGTAGAGCATGGCGCTGCCCTGGTCATGGCCGAGGAAGGAAGGGATATCCCTGACCATGTCCCCGCGCTGTTTGTCGATAACACCCTGGAGGCCTTGGGCAGGCTGGCGACAGAATACCGTGCGCTGTTTAATATCCCTGTCATCGCTGTGACAGGCAGCGTGGGCAAGACCAGCACCAAGGAAATGATTGCCGCCATTTTGTCAGCCAAATTCAAGGTCCACAAGACCAAGGGCAATTTCAACAATGAAATTGGTCTACCGCTTTCAGTGCTGGAGCTGGATGAGGAACATGAGGTTGCGGTCTTTGAAATGGGTATGCGGGGCTTTGGCGAAATAAGCCTTCTGTCCCATATCGTAAAGCCCGATATTGCCGTTATCACCAACATTGGTATTTCTCATATTGAAAGACTGGGAACACGCCAGAACATCCTGAAGGCCAAGCTGGAAATCCTGGATGGCATGAGCAGGAACGGCACCGTGATATTAAACGGTGATGACGAGCTGTTGTCGGGATTAAGAGGCCTGCTCCCACAAAAAACCCTTTTCTACGGTATCGACGAGGAGCTTGATATTTGGGGCTATGATTTGCTGTCAAAAGGGGAACAGGGCGTTTCCTTTGAGGTGAAAACCCCCACCAGAGAAATGAGCCTTTTTGTGCCCGCACCGGGTATGCACAATGTGCATAATGCTCTGGCAGGAATCGCCGTGGCCGAAGCCCTGGGCATGAATGAGAAGGAAATAGAGGCGGGCCTGATGAGTTACTCAGGCGAGCGTATGCGCCTTGCCATTGTGGATAAGGACGGTATTAAGTTCATCAATGACTCCTATAATGCTGCCCCCAGTTCAATTAAGGCTGCCCTGGATGTGCTGTCCGACATTGGACGGGACATGCGCAAATGGGCAGTGCTGGGAGATATGATGGAGCTGGGAGATTGGACCGAGCAGGCCCACCGGGACATTGGCAGATATGTATCTAACCTGGGTATCGATTACCTCATAGGCATTGGCTCCTACGCTCAATGGTATGTGAAGGGTGCCAATGAGGATTTGCAAACCAGAACCACCACCATGCTTTTTGGGAACATAGAGGAAGCAAAGCCCTATATTGAAACCCTCATGCAGAAGGGGGATGTCCTTCTGTTTAAGGGCTCCAGAAAAATGAGGCTGGATCTGCTGGTTCAGGCGCTCATTGAGGAAGGAGAAAAGACATGCTGAATTTTCTGAAGGCCATCCCGCAGCAGGTGCTTGTTTATTTTATCAGCTTTATCCTTGCACTGGCAGCAGGGAAGCTGCTGATTCCATTTTTACGAAGACTGAAGTTCGGCCAGGTCATCAGAGAGGAAGGCCCTCAAAGCCATAAGGCCAAGACGGGGACGCCCACCATGGGCGGCGCCATCTTTCTCATACCCGTCGTCATTCTGGGCATCTACTTCAGCTTTCGTGATATCCGGATTCTATGGCTGGTTCTGGTTACCCTGGGCTTTGCTGTAGTGGGATTTCTGGATGATTATCTGAAAATAGTCAAAAAGAAAAATGAAGGATTGACACCAAGACAGAAAATGCTTGGCTTGCTGCTGGTATCAGGGGTGTTTACCTGGTATGCGGTAACCTATACGGCGGGGGGAAATTCGCTGATTATTCCCTTTTTGGGCTTTAGCTCGCCCATTTATCCAACCCTCTATGTCATGATTCCTTTCAATATGTTTGTTCTGGTCAGCTTTACCAATGCGGTGAATCTTACTGATGGTCTGGACGGACTGGCTGGTTCGGTCACCACCGTTGTACTGCTCTTCTTTACTGTCGTCACCATGTTAAGCGGTGAATGGGACTATATTCGTCTGTTCTGTTCCATTCTGGCAGGGGGCATCCTCGGATTTCTGGTGTATAACCTTCACCCCGCAAAGGTTTTTATGGGCGATACGGGCTCACTGGCCCTGGGCGGTGCCCTGGCTGCAGTGGCCATCCTCACAGGCACCCCTATATTTTTGGGATTATCTGGCATAATCTACGTAGCAGAAACATTATCTGTAATAATACAGGTGCGTTATTTCAAGAAGACAGGCGGCAAGCGTTTCTTTAAAATGGCCCCCCTCCATCATCATTTTGAGCATCAAGGATGGAGTGAGATTAAGGTGGTAACAATATTTACACTTGTAACAATCTTAAGTAGCGTTATAGCGTTTCTGCTTTTGAGGTGATAGGATGGAAAAAAGGGAATACGACTTCTGGCTTCTGTTCACCGTACTGGTTCTTCTGGGCATGGGTACAGTGATGGTATTCAGCGCCAGCTCCTACAATGCGCTCTACTACCATAATAACAAGTTTTACTTTTTCATCCGCCAGCTGATTTGGAGTGCCCTGGGTATTGCGGGCATGCTGGTTTTCTCGAAACTGGACTATCGAAGGATTGCATCCAGTGCCCCTATTCTGATGGTGATCAGTATTGTTTTGCTCATCCTGGTGCGTATTCCCGGCATAGGCAGCAATATCAACGGCGCTTATCGCTGGTTTAATTTCGGGCCTATGTCCTTCCAGCCCTCCGAGCTGGCAAAAATCTCGTTAATCCTGTTTTTAGCCTTCAGCCTCTCCAAGAATGCCGACAGGCTTAAACACTTTTTCACGGGCCTTGTCCCCTACCTTCTGGTGGTGGGGGTTATTGACGGACTCTTGTATCTGGAACCCCATATGAGTGCCATCATACTCATTACCGCAGTAGCTGTCATTATTCTTTTCATGGCAGGAGCGCGGGTGAGCCATTTTGTCCTTTTGGCTTTGCCGGTTGTTGTACTGGGATGGCAGATTGTCATGAGCAAGCCCTATCGTATGGAGCGGTTGCTGTCCTTTACCGATCCGTTTAAATATAAGCAGGGAAGCGGCTTCCAGGTAGTTAACTCCCTGTATGCCATTGCTTCGGGATCGGTCTTTGGCCGAGGGTTGGGGAAGAGCCTTCAGAAATATCTCTACCTGCCCGAGCCCCATAATGACTTCATATTCTCCATCCTGGCCGAGGAGCTGGGATTTGTGGGATCGCTGACGGTGGTTGCGCTCTTTTTGCTCTTCATCTGGAGGGGCATGAGGGTGGCCATGAATGCTCCCGATATGCTGGGAAGCCTTATTGCCGGCGGCATTACTTCCCTGATAGCCTTGCAGACCATTATTAATATTGCGGTAGTAACTTCAACGGTGCCCGCCACAGGTATGCCCCTGCCCTTCTTCAGCGCTGGCGGCTCCTCACTGGTTTTCCTCATGTCCTCTGTGGGCATCCTTCTCAATATTTCAAAGGGCTCCCAAACCACCATACTTACGCTGCATAAAGGCGGCAAGGCGGACCCCGCGGTCAATCATACCCTTACAAAACGAAAAGTTGGTGATTATTAAGATGCGCTATTTAATATCCGGTGGAGGGACGGGGGGCCATGTCAATCCCGGATTGGCCATAGCCAAGGAAATTCTGAAAAACGAGCCCGATGCGGAGATTCTTTTTGTGGGAACCAAAAACGGTCTTGAGGATAAGCTGGTTCCCCGTGAGGGCTTTCCTATAAAATATATTGAAATCAGCGGCTTTAAAAGGAAGCTGTCCATGGACACTTTCAGAACCGTCTCCAGGCTCATAAAGAGCTTTAGTGCCATCAGGCGCATTCTCAAGGATTTTAAGCCAGATGCCGTCATTGGTACGGGAGGTTATGTCTGCGGACCAGTGGTACTGAGTGCGGCCTTAAAGAAAATTCCCACCCTGATTCATGAGCAAAATGCCTTCCCCGGCGTCACCAATAAAATACTGGCCCGTTATGTGGATGCGGTGGCCATCAGCTTTGAGGAGGCCCGCCAGCGTTTTAAAGGGAAGGCCAAAATTACCTTAACCGGCAATCCCGTGCGTGCAGAGCTCTTCATGCAGGATAGGGAGGCAGCCCGAAAAAAGCTGGGCATCCCTGCTGACCGGCCCTTGGTGGTCATCTTCGGGGGAAGCCTTGGGGCTGAACATCTAAACCTCTGTGTCAGAGACATGGTCAACGCCCATGCAGAGGAGATGAATTTTCACCTCATTGCCGCCACCGGTATGAAGCATTATGAAAAAGTGATGGGGGAGATTAAGAAGCCTCTGCCCCCCCATATTGTCATAGAGCCTTATCTGTATAACATGGGGGAAGTCCTGGCGGCCGCCGATTTGGCTGTTTGCCGGGGCGGTGCCATTACCGTCAGCGAGTTGTCAGCGCTGGGGGTTCCATCCATTCTGGTGCCGTCACCCTATGTGGCAGAAAATCACCAGGAGCACAACGCCCGAGCCCTTGAGAGCAAAGGCGCTGCTGTAGTGATTCTTCAAAGCCAGCTTAATGCAGAGATTCTCTTTGGTCAGATCCAAAAACTCATTTCTAACAAGGACCTTCGCCAGAAGATGTCGGCTGCCGCCAGAAAACTGAGCAGAAAGGATTCCTCGGCTGCGCTCTATGCACTGTTGAAGGAAGTCATGAGTCGCAAAGCCTGAAGCGTGGTAAACAAGCCCTTTTGTAACAGGATTTTCCCGGAAGCATATTATACAATGTGTTCATTACTTTGCTTCCGGGGGTGTTTTGCGTGAGCAATCTCATAATTGCCGGAGGTTCAAGATTGAGCGGCATTATAGAGGTGCCAGGAGCTAAAAACGCTGTTCTGCCTGTTCTGGCCGCTACGCTCTTGAATAATGGTACCAGCATACTTGAGAATTGCCCGGAGTTGGACGACGTCTTAACAATGAATGAAATACTGTCGGCTTTAGGGTGTAAGATCAAAAGAAAAGGGTCCCAAATCGAGGTTGATGCATCCCAATTAACCAGCTCATCCATTCCCGAGGTACTGGCTAAGCGTATGCGATCATCCATTATTATTCTTGGGGCCGTGTTGGCGCGCTGCGGCGAGGTGCATGTGAGCTATCCTGGCGGCTGTGAGATTGGGATGAGGCCCATAGACATGCATTTGAGGGCTCTTGAGCAAATGGGCGCCGAGGTGGATGGTCTCAATCACGGGATGCTCAGGGTCAGAGCGAAAAAGCTTCAGGGCTGCGAGATTTTGCTGGATTACCCCAGTGTGGGCGCCACCGAGAACATTATGCTGGCCGCGTGCTATGCCGAGGGAGAAACCCTGATACGCAACGCGGCAAAGGAACCGGAGATCGAAGATTTGCAGGCCTTCCTCAATAAAGCGGGGGCAATGATTTCCGGGGCAGGCAGCGGGGTCATCAAGATCCACGGTGTATCTGAGATTAAAACGCAAATCACACATAAAATCATTCCCGATCGCATTGTGGCCGGGACCTATCTTGCAGCGGCGGCGGCAACGGGAGGCAGTCTGGTGGTAACAGGTGTGGATTACGATCATATTGGCTCCATCCTATACTGTCTGAAACGTTGTGGGTGCAAAATCAAACACTATCAGGGCGGTGTGGTCACCCTGGAGGCAGAGGGAAGACTTAAGCCCCTGGACCTTGTCAGAACTTCGCCCTATCCGGGATTTCCCACCGATATGCAGCCGCAGATTGTAGCCCTCCTCACCCGTTGTTCAGGAACCAGTGTGGTGGTAGAGACCGTTTTCGAGAATCGCTTCCGTTATACCGAGCAGCTTTTGAAGCTGGGAGCCGATATCAGTGTCCAGGGCAGAACCGCCATTATCCGTGGTGTTGATACCTTAAGAGGAGCCGATTTGGAGGCCAGAGACTTAAGAGGCGGCGCGGCCCTTATCATTGCGGGTTTGACGGCTGAAGGCGAAACCCGTATTTCCGGCGTTAACTATATTGACCGGGGCTATGAAAGAGTAGAACGGGTACTGTCCAAGGTAGGTGCGCAAATCAGGAGAGTTGAAGACTAGTGGCTGAGTTGGTATAATGAGTATGATTCAAAGGCTTGGAGATACCAATGAAAAAGAGGATGCGGCGTGCGAAAAGAAGACTCAAGATACTGATATTTATTGTAGGGTTGGCTCTGATCCTATTGGTGCTGCTCTATGCGCCCTTGTTTAATATTACGGCTATTGATGTGGTGGGCGCCACACGCTACACCCCTGATGAAATTCGGCAGGCATCGGGAATCCTGCTGGGGGAAAACGGATTTAGAAAGCTGAGGCTCACCATCGAAGCATTGGAGCTGAGGCTCATTGACAGTGAAAGCCTTGTAGAATCCCTTCCTTACATTAAAGACTGCCGCGTCAATTTAGTTTTTCCCAATAAGGTTGTCATACAGGTTACCGAACGACAGCCTGCAGCCACCATCAAGCATTTGGACAGCTTTCTCATCGTAGATGGTGATGGTTATGTTCTGGAATCCAATTCCCAGAGGACGCATCATGAGCTTGCCGAGCTCAGAGGCATAGAGTTTACCAAATACACGCTGGGCGGGCAGTTGGAGGCCAGGGATATCGAGCTTGTAAAGATTGGCGTTAATATTATTGAAGCCATAAAAACTTCGGACAGAAATACAGAATTCAAGCTCTTTGACATTCTTGACTGGATCGATATGGTTGATAGGAACAATGTCCTTCTCTCTCTGGATAACAGGATTATTGTTCGATTCAACCCGGAGGACAAGCTTCAGTACACCATTGATTTTACCAAGGAGATATTCTTTAAAAAGATAAGCTCCACTGATACGGGTAGACTGGAATTCTCGGGCAACCAGAACCCGAGCTTTATTCCGCAATAAATCAATAAACGAGGAGGCGCCCCATGGTACCATTATTAGGACTTATTGCCGGGTTGCTCATAGGTATTTTTCTCCCGTTCCATATTCCGTCAGAGTATTCCAACTACGCTGCCGTGGCCATACTGGCAGCTCTTGATTCGGTGTTGGGCGGACTCTCCGCTTCCCTTGAAGGGAAATTCAATATCAAGGTTTTTCTGACAGGCTTTTTCGGTAATTCTCTGCTGGCTGCTCTGCTGGCTTATATCGGGGACAAGCTGGGCATTCAGATACACCTGGCGGCCATCTTTGCCTTTGGTAATCGCATCTTTCTTAACTTCGGCAATATCAGGCGCAAGCTCATTAAGGTGGACGACGTGAAGTAACACTATATATGTGGTTGTTTTGTAAAATTTACCGTCTTTGACCTCAATATATAGAATGGGAACTGGTATTTTTTAAAAAATAAGTGATTGCTTTTAGTCCTGTTTGTTATATAATAATGATATTAGGTTTGTACTATTCTTGGATATTTACGTAGGAAGACTCGTTAAGGAGGATACAGAAGTGTTGGAGTTTGACATTGATATGGATAGCTTCGCTCGCATTAAGGTTATTGGTGTGGGTGGTGGCGGAAACAATGCCGTAAATCGCATGATCGCGGCAGGTCTTCGCGGTGTAGAGTTCATCGCTGTTAATACCGATAAGCAAGCCCTTTTTCTTTCACAAGCCAATACGAAAATTCAAATAGGGGATAAGCTCACAAAGGGCCTCGGGGCAGGCGCCAATCCTGAGATTGGTGAAAAGGCTGCCAATGAGAGCCGTGATGAGATTGCCATGGCCATCAAGGATGCCGATATGGTCTTTGTAACTGCCGGTATGGGCGGCGGTACAGGAACCGGAGCTGCTCCCGTTATTGCTCAGATTGCCAAAGAGATGGGAATACTGACTGTGGGTGTGGTCACCAAGCCCTTCCTCTTTGAAGGCAAGAAGCGTATGCAGCACGCCGAAAGCGGTGTGGAAGCCCTCAAAAGCGTTGTGGATACATTGGTAACCATTCCCAATGACAGACTCCTCCAGCTTGCCGATAAGAAAATGCCCCTGGTGAAGGCCTTCAATCTGGCTGACGATGTGTTGAGACAGGGTGTTCAGGGTATTTCAGACCTCATTGCCGTTCCCGGACTTATCAATCTGGACTTTGCCGATGTGAAGACCATTATGCTGGATACAGGGCTTGCCCATATGGGTATTGGCCGTGGAACCGGTGAGAACAAGGCTGAGGAAGCTGCAAAACAGGCCATTTCCAGTCCCCTTCTGGAAACCTCCATTGACGGTGCCAGAGGCGTTCTGCTCAATATTACCGGCGGACCCGATTTGGGCTTGCAGGAAGTCAATTTGGCCGCCGAACTCATTCAGGCCTCGGCGGATCCCGATGCCAATATCATCTTTGGTGCTGTCATTGATGATAACCTCCAGGACGAGTTGATTATTACCGTCATTGCCACTGGTTTTGATAAGGCGGATCTCAAGCGCCCCGGCCAGCTTTTTGGAACTGAAGCCAAGAAGCCTGCTGCGAGTGCAGAACCCGCCAAGAAGCCCATACTGGTCGATGAGGATTCGGAGGGTCCCGAAATTCCCACCTTCCTTAAGAGAAAGGGCTTCAGATAAGGCTACATATTGACAAAGAGCGCATTCTGATTGTAGAATAATAACCCGGGGACATTCCGCGGCATGAATGTCATGATTGGCGGCATGTCCCTGTTTGATGTGTGGGTTTATCATAAGCCACCATGGCTCAGTTGGTAGAGCAGCGCATTCGTAATGCGCGGGTCAAGGGTTCGAGTCCCTTTGGTGGCTCCACAAAAACCGCAATCCTCTTGGATTTGCGGTTTTTTGACGTATATCCTTTCTTTAATCACATCCATAGCCCCGGGAAATAATTGAATTTTGTCCATGATAAAAATTGTACAAATTATTTTGTAAAAATGGGATAAAAATCTACCTGATGTTAGTAACATCAATATAGATAAAAAACATAAAAGTTAGTATAATATGTAATGCAACTCTTTTGACCACATTTCATGAGAAGCTTCTTCAGTACAGCAGAAAATTAAAGAGTCTCTGTGAAGAAGGTGAGCTTTGTGCATAAGCATAATAGATTGGCGTTCTTAAACGTAGAACAAATCATTCTTGATATGGACTTGTCAAGAAAAGTGCAGCTTGAAAACACCCAAAATTGATTTTTCCCAGCAGAGGTAAGTTATCATCAGTAGTAGCAGTAGCGCTGTGAGCAAAGTGGTAAACGCTGTTTTCCACTTTGACACAGCCGGGCGTGGAGCACAGCGTTTAGGCTGCCGCCTGGCGTAGCTGCCGTTGTCTGTATACTACCGGTGGCCAGCCGCACGGGTTTGACGTATAGATTCTCTGCCTGTTGTAGTAGATCATAATGTACCGAAAGATGACAGATTTGACATAAGCCATGGGAAATCGTTCGGTCCTGAGCCGATACAGCTTCTCCTTTTTCAATGTGGCGAAGAAGCTCTCCATCCTGGCGTTATCATAACAGCGGCCAGTGCCGCTCATGCTCTGAACCGCGCCATATTTCGAAAGGCTTTCCCGGAAAGCGTAGCTTGTAAACTGGCTGCCCCTGTCGCTGTGAAAAATCATGCCTCGGGCGTTTCTGGCTTTGCACGCATTCTCAAAAGCCTGTATGCAGAGTTCCTTCCGCATGTTGTCATCCATCGCCAGACCGACGATTTCACCATTGAAGCAATCCAAGACCACCGCTGCGTAGAGCTTTCCGTCGGAGCATTGTATTTCGGTTATGTCGGACAACCATTTCTGATCCGGGGCGGCGGCTGAAAAATCGCGTTGTATCAAGTTTTCGCTCTTTTGAGCTTCCGCATCCTCCCGGGTTATGCCGTTCGGATGGCTCTTCGGCTTCTTCAGCATTCCGTTTTCCTTCATGAGCCGGTAGACGGTGCTGTAGCTGACAGCCTCGCCCATCTGCGTCAGCGCCAGGTGCACACGCTGAGCGCCATAGTTGTCGTTATCCTCGTGCTGGTTAATGATTTCTTTTATCTTGACCAGAAGAAGCTCCCGGCGCTTCGGTTTATCCGTATTCCTCAGACTGCGGTAATATCCGGATTCGCTTACGCCCAAAACCTTGCACAGCACCTTTACAGTCCACCGTTTCCGCCTGACGTTGATATACTGATAAAGGCGGCTTGTTTTTACTTCTTCCGGTCTTTCGCGAAAAAACCAAGGGCATCCTTGAGTATCTCATTTGCACGGCATAGCTCGGCGTTTTCGCGTTCAAGCTCAATTTCGCGCTGGCTCATTCCCGAAGCTACCCGAGCATGGCCGCTTCCCACATATGCCTTTTCACCGTGTTGTTTTCTTTGGCTGCGCCAGTCGGCTAAGGTGTAATACGGAACTCCAAGCTGATCCGCCGCCTTCTTCACGCCTATTTCATCTGACAGTCGTACGGCCTCTTCTTTAAATTGTTTAGCGTATGTGCTCATTCTCGGACTCCCCTCGTTTTCTTCTATTCTATCTCTTTTGAGGGTGTTTCTCGACTGCACTTTTATTGTACTACTCCACACTAACGACAGGATAAAAGAGAGAACCAGCCATTGGGTGAGGGACATATAGTCCATGGAACCGGTTAGTCCCTGAACCTTGGACATAAAAAGAACGGCCGGTATGCTTAATGCCGCCAGATAGCCTAAAGTACGTATCCTGTGCCCCTGGGGCTGAAGCAAAACTACCAGGATAAAGGTGAGTCCGCCAACCAGATATCCTCCTTTTGATCCGGTGAGAAGCAGGGCCAAAAGCAAGGTATTGCCCACACCGGACAGAAGCAGGGTGAGGATTTTGCTTTTTGCGGTGTTCATCAGGGTAAGCGTAAAGATAAGACACACCGCAAAATAGATGACGGAGGCATTATAGTATTGAAAGGTTGAGCCCACCCTGTCCTCATGGAGGGTGTCGTTTAAAAACGGAAAGGCCTTGGAAAGGGCTTCTAGACCAATGATTGCAGCTATGAACCCGGTTATTACCACCGAAGGCATCAATAAGGACCCCAAGGCTTCCTTTTTGTCCTGATAATAATCGTATAAAATTACGAACACAATAAAATACGCTGTATACTGGATGATGGCCTTAATATTCTCACGCACATTGACAGCAGCAATAAAACTTAAGCCATAGGCCGCTATCAGCAGGGCTCCGGGAATGGCAAGCCAGGGGTTAAATTGCAGGGACCCTCCTGAGGTCAGTTTGGCAAGAAAGTAGAGAACGGCCAATAAGGCTATCACCGTCAGAAAGATCGAAGATTCCAGAGGAAAGAACAGTCCTCTGAACAGCGGAGAAACAGCGAGTGCAATAATGACACCCAATACACTTATTTTCTTCATAGCTCCCCCGTTAACTCATGAAATAGAAAGAAAGGAAAATAAGTTTAATAATTGAATCTATCATAACATATGGCTAAATTTGGGTCAACAAAGGTGGTTATGCCAAAAGACATATGATAGAATTAGGGGTACTGAATAAAACCTATAATGGGTGAGAGAAGCATCAATGAATAAAAAGCAAAAGCGTATTCTGAAAATCGCTACTTTGATCCTGCTGGTAGCAGCGGTGTTCATCATTGTCTGGTTTACCAGCAAAACCGGCGAAGAGTCCCATAGAACAAGTCAATGGCTGGCTAAAAAAATAGAGAATTTTATAGGCAGGCACTTTACCATTGATCGAAGGGATGTCTTCTGGACAAGTACATTAAATGCCATCCTGCGGAAGGTAGGACATTTTGTAGAGTTTTTCTTCCTGGGAATGACGGCCGCTACTTTTTTAATCCTGGTCTTTCCCAGAAAACGGTTCTCAGCCTTGTCAGCCATAGCCCTTTGCGCGCTGACAGCCTTATTGGATGAATTCCGCCAAAGCTTTGTGGCAGGACGTACGCCCCAATGGCTGGATGTGAAGCTGGACATGGTGGGGTCACTGTGCGGTATTACCCTTGTTTTTATTATCTGGATAATCTATTCCAAAATGATGAGATATAAAAACCGAATCAAAGAGCTGGAGGATTTCATAAAAAGTCATCATTTGGAGGAATGATAGAAGTATGTTATAATACCTCTTGCTTTAGCAGAATTGAGGTGTGCAGCACGTGGCAGAGAAAGAAAGTAAAAAGACGCGTTTCAAAATACTTCTGGATTTATTTTTCACTTTTTTCAAGGTGGGGGCGTTTACCATTGGGGGCGGCCTTGCCATGCTTCCGGTCATAGAGCGGGAGATTGTCGATAAGAAAGGGTATATCAATAAAGAGGAGATCATTGACGCCTTTGCCATATCCCAGTCCCTTCCGGGCGTCATTGCCATAAATTCAGCCATCTATGTAGGTTATCGTATCGCAGGGCTTATGGGTGCTCTATGCACAGCCTTTGGGGTTGTTCTCCCGTCCTTTATTACCATTCTGGCCATTGCCTTGCTCTTTCCCACCATAAGCGGGAATGTCTGGGTCAATAAAGCGCTAACCGGCGTAAAGGCCGGGGTTGCCGGTGTCATAGCAGTTTCAGTGGTCAATCTGGCAAAGAAAGCGTTAAAGGACGCCTTTGGCATCATTATTGCCCTTGTGGCCTTTATCTTAGCGGTCCTGTTTGATGTGAGCATCGTCTATATTGTTCTGGCCGGAGCTTTCCTGGGCTATCTCTACTATGGTCTGAGGGGGGCAAAACATGATACTCATTAGTTTGTTTTTGGTCTTTTTCAAGATAGGTCTCATAGGCTTTGGCGGAGGATATGCCATTTTAACCATGCTCCAGAAGGAGCTTTTAAGCCTTGGGTGGCTTACCGTGGAAGAGTTCGGCAATATAGCGGCCATCTCCCAAATGACCCCCGGTCCTATTGCAGTTAATGCGGCCACCTATGTGGGGTATCGTGTGGGCGGCTTTTGGGGTTCAGTGATGGCAACCTTTGGAGTATCGCTGCCATCCTTAATTCTTGTGGTCTTAGTGGCCCATTTTGTTTTGAAATTCAAAGAGAGTCGGCTGGTGGAGTCCTGCATGAAAGGGATTCGACCCGTCACCGTTGCCTTTATCGCGTCAGCGGCCATTTTCTTTGCCTATGAATCCTTTGTGGATCTGGCCCTCCCGCTTTTTATCAATCCAGGAGCTTTCGTAATCTTCGTTTTGTCCATACTGGCCGCAGTATTGCTCAAGATGGACACCATCCTGATTATTCTTCTGACAGCGGTGCTGGGTATGATTATACTTTGATGGGGAACGGACAAGAAAGCACATAGAAAGCAAAAAAGCCCAGGCTTACTGAGGCCAAGGCTTGTGTTATCGTGATAAAAAGAAGAGAGTAAGGGTTAATCGACAATGATTCCCTTAATCTCGTTGATAAAGTCGTCGGCGTTATCGTTGTGAACTTCAACCTTGATGGGTTTGGAAAGATCCAAGCTGAAGATTCCCATAATGGACTTGGCATCAACGATATACCGGCCCGATGTGAGATCAACATCGAAATCATACTTATTGACGATGTTCACAAAATCCTTCACATCATTAATAGATTTTAGTAAAATGTTGAATGTTTTCATTGGCTTATTACACCGCCTTTCAGTGTTTATTATGCAATCAACACATTTATAAGTTTATTACCATAGAAAACCATAGTCAATGGTTAAAGTGTTAAGAGTTTATGTATAGTATGTAACATTTTTAGGGAAGTGAGACAGAATGTCAGAAAAAAAGAAAGTGGCATTTATTACATTGGGCTGCAAGGTCAATACCTCTGAAACCGAGGGCATGAAAAGGCTCTTTCAAAAAGCTGGCTATGAGACCGTTCCCGAAAACGAATATGCCGATGTATATATCGTCAACACCTGTACGGTGACCAGCATGAGTGATAAAAAGTCGCGTCAAATGCTCAGGCGCGCCCATGGCCTGAATCCCCAGGCCATTGTTGCCGCCGTGGGATGCTTTGCCCAGGTTTCACCCGATGAAGCCGCTAAAATCCCGGGGGTCAATCTTGTGGTGGGCAATAATATGAAGCACCAGATTGTGGAGCTGGTGGAAAACGTAGCAGGCGACAGACCTGTTACACTGGTCAACGAGAGAAAAAGCCTGTCGGTCTATGAAGAGCTGCCCGTAGAAGCCTATGACGGGCACACCCGCGCCTTTCTGAAGATACAGGATGGCTGTGACCAGTTCTGCTCTTATTGCATTATCCCCTATGCCCGCGGTCCGGTAAGAAGCAGGAGCCTTGAAGATGTGATCCATGAGGCCGAGGGCTTTGCCCAAAGGGGATATAAGGAAGTGGTGCTCACAGGCATCCATTTAACCTCCTATGGGGATGATAAGAATGGTGCTGGTCTGGGTGATTTGATATATCGTATTCATGACATAGAAGGGATTGAGCGAATCCGCTTGGGCTCACTGGAACCCATGTTCCTGACCATGGATTTTATTCAGCGCATCAAGAGCCTGCCCAAATTCTGCCCCCATTTTCATATTTCACTTCAGAGCGGCTGCGAGAGGACGCTTAGAAGAATGAATCGGAAGTACACGCCCGAGGACTATCGGGGTATCGTCAAGGCTTTACGAGAGCATATTCCCGATGTAACCCTCACCACTGATATCATGGTGGGATTTCCGGGCGAAACCGAGGAGGATTTCCTGGAGTCCTATCGTTTTTGTGAGGAAATGGAGTTCTTATGGATTCATGTGTTTAAGTACTCGCCGCGGAAAGGCACTCCCGCAGCCAAGTATCCTGACCAGGTGGATGCCGCCATCAAGGATCAGAGAAGCCGAGATATGATTGCACTGGCCGAAAGAATGAGAGAAAGGATCTTTGGTCAGTACATAGGACGGGAAATGTCCGTGCTCATGGAACAGCCCATTAAGGGAAGTCCCAGAGACATGGAAGGGCTTACCGCAAACTATATTCCTGTGGCTGTGGAGGTAGAAAATCCGTGCGCCGGGGAAATAATTAAGACAAGACTCTTATCCATTGAGGGGGAGCGAATGCGCGGAACATTGGATTAATCTTACAAAGAGGTTTCGGTTTTGTGTCAAAACTTGATTTAATGCCCTTTATATATTATTATAAGGTTATCAAAAGATTACGTTTCACAATGGTTAGAGAAAGCTGGTGATTGCTCATGTATTCTGGGACCATGAAATTTGATTTTAATAATGATAAAACCAATCAAACCCGGGAGATCATATTCAAGGTGTATGAGGCGCTGAACGAAAAGGGGTATAACCCTATCAGCCAAATTGTTGGCTATATTATGTCCGGCGATCCGACCTACATCACCAGCCATAATAATGCCAGAAGCCTGATTAGACGGCTGGAACGGGATGAGATTCTGGAGGAGCTCGTCAGGTATTATCTTCAGGAAAATCAATGATGAACCACAAACCCGCTTAATGAGCGGGTTTTCTTATGATTAAGTTTTTGATGAATAGAAAGGGGATTGGGATGGAATACAGAAAGCTTGGACGCACGGGCATCACAGTGTCAAGGCTATGCTTCGGCGGTCTGGTCATCGGCCCCCTTCAAAAGAATTTGAGCATTGAACAGGGTGCGGAGGTTATTGCCCATGCCCTTCTTCGTGGTGTTAATTTTATTGATACGGCCGACCTTTACCAAACCTATGATCATATTCGGCGTGCCATGGATTTGACGGGGATACGCCCTGTTATCGCCTCCAAGTCCTATGCCTATTCCCGCGAAGAGGCTAAAAGAACGGTGGATAAGGCCCTGACGGCACTTAAGCTTGACAGCCTGGACATTTTCCTCATGCATGAACAGGAGAGCGAGCATACCCTTCGTGGTCATTGGGAGGCTTTTGAATACTATCTGGAGCTTAAGGACCAGGGCGTTCTTAAAGCTGTGGGCATTTCAACCCATCATATTGCCGCGGTTCAGGCCTCCTTAAACATTCCGGAGATTGAGGTCATCCATCCCATCACCAACAAGGCCGGGCTGGGCATATGCGATGGAAGTATGGAGCAGATGCTTCAGGCTTTGGAGCAAGCATACCAAAAAGGCAAGGCCATCTATGGCATGAAGCCCTTTGGCGGCGGAAACCTTCTCCATTCCTTTCAGGAATGCTTTGAGTTTGTCACCTCCATTCCATATCTTGATGCCATTGCCGTGGGGATGCAGAGCATTGATGAGGTTGAGATGAATGTGGCCTTGTTTGACAATGTGGCCGAGGCCGGAAAGTGTATGGCCGATTACCGGCCTGAGAATAAAAAAGCGCTGCATGTGGATTTCTGGTGTGAAGCCTGCGGGAAATGCACCCGGCGATGCAAGCAAAATGCCCTGTCCATCATGGACAAAAAGCTTACTATACAACATGACAGATGCGTCCTGTGCGGCTATTGTGCAAGTGCATGTCCCGTATTCGCGCTGAAGGTGTATTAAGACCTATTGACTTTTGCAATGACGGCGGTATAATAGCATTAATTGAATAATGTATAATCTTCAGGGCAGGGTGAAAGTCCCTACCGGCGGTAATATGGTTTAGGCCATTAGCCCGCGAGCGAAAGCCGATCCGGTGCGATTCCGGAGCCGACAGTATAGTCTGGATGGAAGAAGATGTGTGTATTTTGGTTATAGGTATCCCTGGAGATTTGTGGTCTTCAGGGATTTTTGATGCGCGCAGAAAATCCTTAAGACCTCCACATTGCCCTATCCAAATTTGGTTTACCGGGAGGAAGGATTAATGAACAACAAAATAAAGTATCTTGTTAAGGTGGCCATGCTGGCGGCGTTGTCTTCTGTGCTTATGTTTTTTGAGCTGATGATACCCTTAACCCCCTCTTTTCTGAAGCTTGATTTCAGTGGAGTGGTGGTTTTGCTGGGCGGATTTTCGCTAGGACCTGTGGCGGCTGTTTTTATCGAGCTGGTTAAAAATCTGGTGCATGTTACCTCATCCATCACTGGTGGCATTGGTGAGCTTGCCAGCTTCATTATTGGCTGCTCCTTTGCCCTGCCGGCAGCATTGATATACAAAAAGCGCAAAACCATCAAAGGGGCTGTTATAGGCCTGATAGTGGGCTCATTATCCATGGTTGTAGTGGCTGCCCTTGCCAACTACTTTGTGCTGATTCCTTTGTATGTGGAGATTTTTGCCAACCAATTCAACATCACAGGAGCACAGTCCCTGGATAAGATTGTTCAGATGGGCAACAATGGATGGATTAAGGACCTTCCCAGCCTGATTCTGTTTGGTGTGGTTCCTTTTAATCTTTTTAAGGTGACGGTCATTTCCATACTGACATTCTTCACCTATAAAAAGGTTTCGCCCATACTTCACAAATAGTAATTTATTCTCTTTTTTCGGGATGGTTTGTCGAAGCCAAAAATCTTGTGGTTTAAATCCGTTTTTGCTGTAAAAAATACTTATGAAATATGCCTGATTACTTTACAAGGAAGCCATCTTCATGTATGCTATTATGTGGTTATTAATTTAACAAACAATAGAAAGGAGTTTATTATATGAAGCAATATTTGGAGATTGAAAGCGTATTTGCAAGAGAAATTCTTGACTCCCGCGGCAACCCCACTGTTGAAGTAGAAGTTATTGTTGAAGGCGGATTTATTGGTCGTGCTGCTGTTCCTTCCGGAGCATCAACCGGTGCCTTTGAGGCCGTTGAGTTGCGTGATGGTGACAAGGGTCGTTACCTGGGCAAGGGCGTACAAAAGGCTGTAGACAATGTTAACGATGTTATTGCTCCCGAAATTGTAGGTATGAACGTATTTGATCAGGTTCTTATTGACAGAACCATGATCGCCCTTGACGGAACTCCTAACAAGAGCAAGCTTGGTGCTAACGCAATTCTGGGCGTTTCTTTGGCAACAGCAAAGGCAGCGGCTGAGGCTCTGGGCCTTTCCCTCTATCAATACATCGGAGGAACCAATTCAAAGATTCTGCCCGTTCCCATGATGAACATCATCAACGGCGGTAAGCACGCTGACAACTCTGTGACTGTTCAGGAGTTCATGATTATGCCTGTTGGCGCTGAAAGCTTTAAGCAGGCTCTCCAATGGTGTGCAGAAGTATTCCATAACTTAAAGAGCGTATTAAAGAGCAAGGGCTACTCCACCGCAGTAGGCGACGAGGGTGGTTTTGCGCCTAACCTCAAGTCCGACGAAGAAGCTATTCAGGTAATCCTGGAAGCTGTTGAGAAGGCTGGCTTCAAGCCCGGCGAGCAGTTCCGTATTGCTATTGACGCTGCTTCTACCGAAATGTATGAGGAAGCTAAGGCTAAGGGCAAGGAAGGCATGTACTACTGGTGGAAGACCGACAAGTGGATGACCAAGGAAGAAATGGTTGCTTTCTGGGAAGATATGTGCAGCAAGTACCCCATCATCTCCATTGAAGATGGTGTTGCTGAGGAAGACTGGGAAGCTTGGAAGCTCCTCACCGAGAAGCTTGGCAAGAAGGTTCAGCTTGTTGGCGATGACCTCTTTGTTACCAACACTGAGCGCCTTAAGAAGGGTATCGACATGGGCGTTGCCAACTCCATCCTCATCAAGGTTAACCAGATTGGTACCCTGACTGAGACCCTCGAGGCTATTGAGATGGCTAATCGTGCTGGTTACACCGCTGTTACCTCACACAGATCCGGTGAAACCGAGGACGCTACCATTGCCGATATCGCAGTAGCTACCAACTCCGGACAGATCAAGACTGGTGCTCCTTCCAGAACTGACCGTGTTGCCAAGTACAACCAGCTTCTCAGAATCGAAGAAGAACTGGGTGAAGTGGCTGAATATCCCGGACTGGCTGCTTGGTTCAATCTGAAAAATAAGTAATTGACCGTTAGTTCAGGACTGCATACAATATAGGTATGCGGTCCTTTTTCTTTTCTATTTCTTTCGACATCCAGACGACACCCCGGTTCAATCTTCACCTGAAATTATATTGAATCAAGTTTAATTAAAGGAGAATTTGATTATGGCTAGTAAAGTCCTAAAGGAATTGGCTGATTCCCTGGGGTTAGAGGACAAGAATTCTCGATTCTTTGGCAACTATCACGGTTACATGATTACCTTACGAGAGACCAACGAGAGTAAAACCCTCATGATAGGTGTGGCGCTAACGGAAAATGATCCACGCATGCAACAGATTGTCGAATTCATTGAAAAGAACAAAAAAGAGAATCGGATTGTGAGCCATTCCATTCACCCATCCAATGTAAGTATCACAGTTCAAAATCATAAAACTATTGGAGAAACACTGAAAGCGCTTATGGATGATGGGATTAGGCTGATGCGAGAGCTAGGAATCCCGGGAAGTGAAGTGTGCTGGTATTGTAATCAATCTGGCGGGACTGAAAAGGTTCAGGTGAATGAGGCTGTTGTTTACATGCATAATGGCTGTATTGAAAGCTTCTGTCAGAAAATAGGTCAGGCCGCACAAGAGTTCCATAGCGAAAAGAAAAATTATGGCCGTGGCTTTGTTGGAGCGCTTCTTGGTGCCATCATCGGGGCTATTCCATGGGTGATTGTCTATCTTTTGGGATATGTGGTCGCGGCTTTGGGGATTCTCATCGGTTTTGCTGCCCAGAAAGGTTATGAAATCATGGGTGGCAAACCAGGGAAAGGTAAGGCATGGATAGTGCTTATTTTAGTTATTGTTGTTGTGGTGGTTGCTCATTTCATAGGCGATACCATTGAATTGTATAAGTTATTTGAAGAAGAAGGATTCACTAACATAGAGTTCAAAGATGTTGTGGATTATCATATTACATTAGTTCAGGAAAAGTCTGAATACAGGTCTATCGTCATAGGCAACCTGCTAAAGGGCTTATTATTCGCAGGAGCGGGAGCTATAGGCATTTTCCTTGGCCTTAGGGAAGAAGGTAAAGGAAACATCGCTACTGTAAAACGTATAGCCTAGATGACATGACCATTAATCCAAAAAAGTGATCGCATAACAGGGACAGAATGATAAAGATGCCAGTACTTTATGCTGGCATCTTTTTTAACGTCCCAAATTGTTCCAATGATCAAGTGCTTCGCTAAGCTCCATGATTGCGCTGTTTTTATCATGAGTCTTCATGGTACCTTTAAGCCGTGCCAGACAGGTACCGAAATTATTGATTTCATCGCGTTCAGAACTGAACTGAACGCGATGGACGATTGCTTTCCATGCAGTTTCAAGCTCTTTGGTGCCATTTTCGGCCTCATCCCATTGCTCCATTAAAACATTGTCTGAAATGCTTTGTATCATCTGGGGTATATTATCCTTCTGGGTTAACGGCCTCTTAAGGAAATCCCCGCTTAGCATAATGCCAATAAAAAGAATGAGCGTTGCAATGGGAATTGCTGCTACCATAAATTTTCTCATAGTAATCATCTTCCAGTCCCTAGAAAGGACCTTTGAAGTCACCGATATCGGTAACCTTGGTTAAATGATCTTCATACTTATCGATATAAAGGCTGCCTTCTGAATTAAGCGCTACTAAAAAGACCTCTGATAGTGAGTAAACACCATGTTGTCTTAGCTCATTCATCAGCCAATCCTTATCCTTGTTCAGTTGTCGGAGGTTTTCCTCAATCAGGATGCCATCGTAAACCAGTTCTGTGCTGATACCTGAATCCTGTACCTGAATATTCATGTCCTTGGGTGTCACAGGCTGAAATTCGGGCTTTTTGAGGATGGAAAGCTGACCATTGGGCTCGATGATGGCATACTCAACCTGGTTAGGATCAAACACCCCTTGGTTTCTTAACAGTGCCAGGATGTCAGAGGCTCTGTACTTGGCCTTCTTTAATACCTTTTCCATGATCTTTCCCTTCATGATCACGATGACGGGCTCACCTTCCAGCATCTTGGCGGCATAGTGCCACTTGAGAGTTATAAGCTCCATGAGATAGCCCAAGGCAGACCAAGCCAATAAGCCAACCCAATGGGGCCATGCTCTGCTGGATAAATCGGTGGTTAAAGTACCAGCAATGGAGCCAATGGTTATACCCAGGACATAATCAAAAAAGGTCAATTGGCTGAGCTGCTCCTTGCCGATGATACGTGTGAATATGAGAAGCGTAAAAAAGCCAATAATTGAGCGAACAAGTACCACCAAGCCTTCATTCAAGTGCCAGCACCTCTTTATTATGGTATCCGGTATATTGTTTGAACAAAGAAGGGGCGTTATGCGTGTGGAATAGATCTATTCTTTAACCTCAATCACAACATCCTTGACAATTCGCCCATCGATACTATAGGCCGAACGAAGGATAGCATTGAAAGGGTGATTGATTCCGTCCGGGAACGTCAAATAAAGGGTCTTTTTATCATCAGAATAGGTGATTGCTGAGACATCGAACCCTGAAGTATAAACACTGCTGAACTCAGTGACCGGCATCTCAAAAACTACCTCAATAGTGTTATTATTATCTCTTACCTCTTGGATTGTGCCATGAGAGGACATGCTCATAGGCTTTATAAATAATCCATCAAGATGACCCCTATAGTATAAAAAAAGAAGTGTCGCCATAAACAAGGGTAATACGACTAAGCCAAAAAGCCATTTTTGTGGCGGCTTTTTTATGGTCGTATTCTGCCCGGCAACGATGGCATCTATCCATGGAATGTTCAAAGATTCCACTGAAAGCTTGCCAAAAGAAGAAAGGCTTACTCTGCATAGCAAAGACGTAGTACAATTCATGCTGAAAAGCGGTGGGAATGGTGACAATACAGCAAGTAACCAATAGAATGACTGAAACTAAAGGAAACCCGTAATCGGAGTTTTTAAAAAGCCTTTTAATCATACATTACCCTTTCTTATTTTATTAATCTTTTTGATTCCCGTGGAGAGTGCGGTGGAGGAAGACCTCCATGGATTCAATATAGGCCGCAGTAAAGGGAACACCGTTGGAATCGGAGGGAAAAACAGCACGCCCATGGACAGCGTACATGGTGTCCACATGAAGCTTCTCAAGCTCCTGAGGGGATACCTTGTCCATCAGCTGATGAACCATGGAGCCTATCATTTCAAGATGCGCAAGCTCTTCAGTACCATGATGTTTTCAGTGATAAGTAACCTACTTTGGAAGCCACGGAGATGTGCCACCGGCCACTGACAGTTTATATGGATTCCTAAATACTGGTTATATACTTAAAGCAAATATCTGTATTAACATGAGATTCTAAGCTACTTTAACTGGATAAGAGCGCTTTGTATTAATATTTTATATAAATGTCCGCAGTTATTACATTAAAAACCGCACTTATTACAAAACAAATCACTATTTTAAAATGTATGGTATAATGTTACAAAAAAAGGAAAAACGGCGGTGCAATGTTGATGGGGGTGAGGATTATGAATTAAGAATGTAAAAACAGCGCAGAGTACTTGTCGTTTACTTCATTTACCTAACATTGATTCGTTAAAATTTTAAAAAAGCGAGGGAGAAAGTATGTTGAAAAAGTGTTTTGCAATCTTATGTGCCATAGTGCTTCTCGTATCTACAGGAACTTATGCTTATGCCGCTTCAAATCAGGATTTACAAGATCCAAATGGTCAGATTAAAATACAGCTCATTAGTGGAACACTTAGAGTGACAGCATCTGCTCTTAATCTCAGATCAGGCCCTGGAACTAACTACTCAGTAATATGTACACTATCTAAGGGTACAATGTTAACTATACTTGATTTTACACCGATTCCTGTTACTCCAAAAACATGGGATACAACATGGTTTAAAGTACATGTCGACGATGGAACATATGCAGGTAAAGAAGGATGGGTATATGGTCAATATGTTGAAGGTGTTGACCTACCATAAATGATATATGTAATTCAGAGTAGCAGTTTTATTTACTGCTACTCTGATAATTGCCTATATCGGGGCTGTGAGCGCTATTTAGTCATTAAAATAATTCATTGGTATTGATTATGAGAAAGATTATAGTGATTGTTCTAACACTTATTTTGCTACTTTCTGGATGCAAAAAAGATAATATAAATCTGACTGATATATCAGCATCTCCCGAGGTATCGCAGGAGTTTCTTGCTTCTCCATCCACTCAATTGATCGAGTTTGAGCGAGCTGATACTGAGAGAATAAAAACAGATATCTTGGAGATTGCGAAAGTGTGTCGTTCTGCTGGGAGTGAAGAGGAACGCAATGCCGCTTTGTATATAATGAAGCAATTAGAGGCTGCGGGCTATGCACCAGTTATGCAAGAGTATTATTTCGAAAGTAAAGAAGAAAAAGATGAAAGTGGAGTTATGAGCCTGGCTTATATAAGAGTGGAGCCTACTGAATCGTACGATATAAAAACACAAAATGTATGTGCTGTTCGTACTGCTAGTAATGGTAATAAGGCACCCATTATTATTTTATCAGCTCACTACGATAGCTTCATGGGGGTTGGTGCTCTAGACAATGCCAGCGGTACGGCTGCTTTACTGGAACTCTCGAGGTTAATAACTTATAGCGGTAATTATGAGATCAGGTTTGTCTTCTTTGGTGCCGAAGAGTGGTTTCTTAGAGGTTCACAGAATTATGTGAAGGATCTTAGCGATGAAGAAAAGTCCAGGATCATCGCCAATATCAATATGGATACCATTGGATATAATGGCTCCGCTAAGTTAAATCTATATATTTGGGACCATACCGGAAGCAAAGCGGTGGATCTGCTTACTGCATCAAAGGCATGGTCTGACATTGAGATTACTGAAAGTAAGGATTATAAAAGCGATCACACTTCTTTTGCCGAGGAAGGCATTCCGGCAGTGTTGATGATAGATAAGCCAACAGACACAAACCTTTCGAAAATAATCAATAGCGAAGAGGATACACTTGAAAAAGTAGATGCTCATCGGATTAAAGAAATAGTTGATATGGTAATATCTTCGTTGGCTGAGAGAATGTATTGATTGCTAATTGCAGGGGGCAAAAACCTGTGTATAGCAAAAAGCTTGGACAACCCTGGGCTGATGGGTGATCCAAGCTTCTTCTTTGAGGTGGGTTGAATGAGGTTATGTATGATGTTAAAAGGTAACTGCATCGCGTATTATGGAGTACACGCAATTGTGAAGGCAATTACCGGAGGAGCTAAAAAACATTAATTAATAGAACTTTTTCTTACCCATGGTTTCCTGGACAATTCTTAAGGCTTCACCGAATCTCTGGTAATGCACTACTTCCCGTTCTCTTAAGAAACGCAAAGGATCAATAACATCGGGGTCATCAGTCAGTTTAAGCAGGTACTCATAGGTTGCACGGGCCTTTTGTTCTGCCGCAAGATCCTCATTAAGGTTGGCGATGGGGTCCTCCATGGACTCAAGATATGCGGCTGTAAAGGGGACACCATTGGAATCGGAGGGGTAGACTGCCCGGCCGTGGATGGCATACATGGTGTCTACGTGCAGCTTCTCCAGCTCCTGGGGGGACACCTTGTCCATCAATTGATGAACCATGCTGCCGATCATTTCCAAGTGAGCCAGTTCCTCTGTGCCGATATCGTTCAGAATGGCCTTGGTCTCCTTGGTGGGCATGGAGAACCTTTGACTTAAATAACGCAGGGATGCGGCTAATTCACCGTTGGGACCGCCGTATTGAGTCAGTATGGCTACAGCCATTCGGGGGTCGGGTTTCTTGATGTTAATAGGGTACTGTGTCTTCTTCTCATAGTACCACATTGTTCATGCCTCCTTTATAATCCCACGGCCAGGGATCGTTAATCCATTGCCAGCAGGTAGTATTGGGAAGATATCTCGCATTCAGCGGTCCATATTTGCTCTGGAATTGTTTTCTTAAGTTCTCTGACTGTTCAAGAGCCATTTTGTAATCTCTCAGTGCATTCTCATCCGACGGATGTGTATCTAAAAAAAGCTGTAAATCGTAGAGAGCAAAATCGTAGGCCATGATCTGCTCCAACAAGGTTGTCTGTTCGTCCACGCAAAAACACCTCCATTGTCAAAGTCCATAGCACTTACTTAACGAGTTCGGGGAATACGGTTCCTTTTTTTAATGCTTCCTGTGCCGGCAGAATCTTGCCATAGAGCTGATAGGGCACATAGGCATTGGATAGTTCCGGCTTTACAGGCATGACGGGGATCACAATGGATTCACCAGTACAGTTGTTGCCAGAATAAATCGTAGTCAATTTTAGGTTCTCCATGAATTTGAAGCCTCCAAGCATGTTTCTGCTATATACTATGTACAAGCATTCTTAGATGTGAGACATGGCTGCCTATTTTGTTGAAGGGCTATAAAAAAGCTTCTGCGGGATAGAATAAGGCTGTATATCGCGTGTTTGGCTTGCCTTAAGAGCTGGAATATAGGATAATAGGAATAATGGTAAAACATGGTGTAAGGAGACAGAGACTATGGCAGACCAAGAAATACGCATCAATCTCAACGGAAATGAGCAATGGGTTGAAAAGGGGATCAAAATTGAGGAACTGGTAAAGGGGCAGAAGGGCAAGAATGGTGCACCCATTGTGGCCGCTCTGGTTAACAATGAGATTCGTGAGCTGACTTACGCCCTGGACCAGGAATGCACCATTAACTTTGTGGATCTGTCCAGTGAGGATGGGATCCGAATCTATGCAAGAAGCCTGAAATTTCTTTTGATAAAGGCGGTTCATGATATCTTTCCGGATAAGGAGATAGAGATTCGACACTCGGTAAGCCGGGGCCTTTTCTTCGAGATTTTAGGGGGCGGTGTCACAGCCGCTGATGTGGAGAAAATTGAAAAGCGCATGTGGGAATTGGTTGAGGCCAACAAGAAGTTCATGAAGGTCATTGTGTCCATTGATGATGCGCGCAAGATTTTCTTAAAGCGGGGCAGGGAGGATCGCCACCGTGCCATTGAAAACCGGGAAAAGGACTATGTGACCCTTTATATATTGGATGATGTTGAGGACTATTTCTACGGCTATATGGTTCCCAGTACGGGTTATCTGACCCTGTTCAAGCTGGAGGCTGATAATGGGGGCATTATTCTGGTCATGCCCAAAAAGGAGCAACCCACAACACTTCCCAATGTGCCCGTGCCCAGAAAGCTGTTTAATGTCTTTTCCGAGTACACCCAGTGGCTTAAGATTCTGGGGGTGGACGACGTGGGCAGGCTCAATGATGTGGCTGAGGATAACCGGATTAAGGAGCTGGTGCTTATTGCCGAAGCCCTGCATGAGAAGAAGATAGCCAGCATTGCTGATATGATAACCAAGCAGCAGCCCGAGAAAAAGATTATCATGATTGCGGGGCCCTCTTCCTCGGGAAAGACCACCTTTGCCCAAAGGCTGTCCATTCAGCTTCGGGTCAACGGGCTCGTTCCTTTAAATATCTCCACCGATGACTATTTCGTGGATAAAACCCGCACGCCCAGGGATGAGGAAGGCAAGCCCGACTACGAGGCCCTGGAGACGGTGGATCTGGATCTCTTCAATAAGGACTTAAACACCCTGCTGGCAGGCGGAGAAATCGACCTTCCCAGCTTTAACTTCAAAACGGGGCTGCGGGAGTATCATGGCAGGAAGATGAAGCTACAGGATGGTCAGGTTCTTGTCATTGAAGGTATTCATGCCCTGAACCCCAGACTGACCTGGGATGTGAAGCACGAAAATATCTTTAAGATTTACATCAGCGCTATTACCTCCATGCGCATTGACCAGCATAACCGTATCCCTACCACCGATTTACGCCTCTTAAGGCGTATTGTCAGGGACAATCGTTACCGTGGAACGCCTGCGCCGCAAACCATTGATATGTGGCCCAGTGTCAGACGGGGTGAGGAGCGGAACATCTTCCCGTTCCAGGAAGAGGCCGATGCCATGTTCAACTCGTCCCTGATCTATGAGCTTTTGATGATAAAACCGGTAGCTCTGCCCCTGCTTCAGGCCATCACCAGGGATATGCCCCAGTATGCGGAGGCCAGACGTTTGATAGAATTCCTGAGCTATTTTGTGTCGGTTCCTTCGGACCTGGTGCCTCCTAACTCCATTTTAAGAGAGTTCCTGGGCGGTTCGGTCTTCCATACCTGATAAAGGTTTAGTATAGCCGAACGCCCTTTAATCACTAATCTTTCAGCTTAAGGAGAGACCATGAAACCTTTAAAACTATTTGCAACGGCCACCTTCGGCGTTGAGTCGGTTGTGGCCAGAGAACTCAAGCATCTTGGTCATGAGAACACCTTTACCGATAACGGAAAGATCTATTTTGAGGGTGACTTTGAAGACCTTTGCAAGGCCAATCTATGGCTGCGGAGCGCCGAGCGTGTCTATGTTCTGATGGGCGAGTTCACGGCCACCACCTTTAACGATCTCTTTGAGGCCACCAAGGCCCTGCCTTGGGAGGACTGGCTGCCAAAGGACGCCCAATTTCCTGTCACCGGAGGCTGTGTCAAATCCACTCTCATGAGTGTTTCAGATTGCCAGTCCATTATCAAAAAGGCCATTGTGGAAAGGCTTAAGAAGGTCTATAAGCTTGAGATCTTCCCCGAGACCGGCCCCAAATACCGAATTGATTTTAACATTCTCAGGGATAAGGTCACCTTGGCCATTGACAGCTCGGGAACCGGGCTCCATAAGAGGGGCTATCGCAGCCTGGGCTACACGGCTCCCATAAAGGAGACCCTGGCCAGTGCTCTGCTTCTGATTAGCCGCTGGGCGCCCGGCAAGCCCTTGATTGACCCCTTCTGTGGAACGGGCACCATTCCCATTGAGGCGGCCTTGATGGAGATGAATAAGGCTCCCGGTTTGGATCGGGAATTTGACTGTCAGGAATGGCCCAATATTCCCAAGGAGGTTTGGTATCGGGTGCTGTCCGAGGCACAGGATCTTATCAGGCCCGCCTCAGACATTGCCATTCAAGGCTATGATATCAATCCTGAGGCCATCAGCATGGCCAATTATCACGCCCGCCAGGCCGGTGTCTCTGACAGAGTGCATCTCCAGACCCGGGATGTAAAGGATCTTTCTTCAAAGGCCCAGTACGGCTTTATTGTGACTAATCCGCCCTATGGGGAACGTATCGGGGAGAAAAGGGACAACCAAAGACTTTATAAGCAAATGGGAGAGAGCTTCAAAAGGCTTCCAACCTGGTCCTTTTATGTGATTAACGCCGACCCGGAATTCGAGCGGTATTTCGGGCGCAAGGCCGATAAGAACCGAAAGCTCTACAACGGCGGACTCTTATGCTATTACTATCAATTCTTCGGACCCAAGCCGCCCCGTGCGCCTAAGGCGGAAGAGGACGCGTAAGAAAAGAAGTTTAACGTAATAAAAAATGGGGCTGTCTTAAAACTGGACAGTTATAAAAAGGCCATGAGGTTCTCATCTGATAAGCCTCCGCAGGAGCATTAACAACTTCCTGCGACGAGGACAGCCAGAAGATGAGAACACCATGGCCAACTTACTGTTTTGAGATAACCTTAATATTTTAAGAGGCTTACCTGTCTAGTTCCAGGCATTGGGATTGCTGCCCCAATCCACACTGCCCCAGTCTTCCTCCTCAATGGGCTCTCCGATATCCTCCTGAAGGGGACCCAGCATACCGATATCGCCGGAGGGTGTACCCTGAGGAATATCATCCCAGGGAACCGGGATATATTCCTCCTGGGGAGGGATGGGCGGAGGAACTTCCTCCTGCTGCGGCGGAATCAATGTTCCGGGGCCATGAACAGGGCAGTACTCTCCTTCGGGAAGCTCATATTTATAGTCTTCAGGATACTTATCATTGGGATTCTTGGGCTTGTATTCTACAGGTCTCTTAATAAAGACCTTTTCACGGATGGTTTCGGGAGGACAATACTCATTGGCCAGCAGGTACTTGCCGTAGGCATCCTCATGGGTAACACAAACCGTTGCCATGACATGGACGGTGCAGGTATCGCTGTAGGAAGGCTCGGTGCCCTCAATAAAGTATTCCTCTCTGACGTGTCCGCCCCGGGGATCGCCCTTGCATATGTCAGTGGCTATCTTTCCCGAGTCAATACATATGGTGCGCTTGACAATGCCCGGCGGTGTGGCTTCAAAGAACGGAACCGAAGGAAGCCCCTCATGAATCTTGTTCATCACGGCATTCCATATGATCATGGCTTGATTGCGTTCAGCGGTCACCAATTCCACTGCCGTATCATAGCCATACCAGGTGGCTCCCACATAATAGGGGGTAAAGCCACAGAACCACTTATCCTTGTTGGAGTCGGTGGTACCCGTTTTACCTGCAGTGGGGATGGTGACAGTCTTGTCATTTTCGTTTTTATATTTAACAGAAATATGACCTGCAGCAGTTCCTCTTTTGACAACATCCTCAAGCATGCTGTCCATGATGAAGACGGCTTGTTCGGTGAAGACCTGGGTTCTCTCTGGTTTGGTGGAGAGAATGACCTTGCCTTCATTATCCTTGACCTCGGTGAAGAAGATGGGCGAGGTATATACACCCTTGTTGGCAAAGGTGGTGTAGGCTGCGGCCATCTGCAAAGGCGTCATACCTTTGCTGAAACCACCCATGGCAATGGACAGATACTGCTCATTCTTTCGGTCCAGACCCATCTTGGCCAGATAGTTGAGGGCATTGTTCACGCCCACATAATCCCTGAGCAGCAGGGTGGCCACAACGTTTCTGGACTTATAGATACCCTCTCTTACACCAGTAAGACCATAGTTAATATTTTCTACATTTTTAGGCCATTCCTTGTTGGGATTATCGTTTAAGAGGTACTGTTTGACATCGTCCACTACAGTTGCAGCAGTAATGGTCTTGCTGTCGATACCCGGGCCATAGACCAGCAGGGGCTTAATGGAGGAACCCGGCGAGCGCTCGGCCTGTGTGGCGCGGTTAAAGACGCTGCCCTCCTTGGGGCCCTGACCACCGTAAATACCGCGCACATAACCATCCTTGTCAAGAATGGCCATGGCAGCCTGCGGGGGACCGGAGGCCTTTTTGTTTTCAGCGCTGAAATACTCAGGATTGGTAAAGACCTCATCCAAAACACTCTGAATCTTGGGATCCATGGTGGTATAGATGTGAAGGCCCGAGTTATAGATAAAGTCAATAGCGGCCTGCTCAGTATAGCCATAGGTCTTCATCATATGGTTTTTGACGCTTTTAATGGCCTCATCCACGAAATAGGATTGGTTGCTGGTTTGCATCACCTTCCCGGCTTCGGGATTGTACTTAAACTCAATCTTCTCCTGGATGGCCTCGTCATACTCGCTCTGGGTGATCATTCCCTGCTCAAGCATGAGCCCCAAAATCATCTTGGTTCGGGTTAAATTTCTTTCGATATTTTGCTCATTAATGGGCATGTATTTGGTGGGCCAGTTGGTGATGCCTGCAAGGCTGGCGCATTCGGCCAGGGAAAGCTCCCGGACATCCTTTCCATAATAGCCCTTGGCAGCGGTTTCAATGCCATAGAAGGTGCCACCCATGGGAACATTATTAAGATAATGGGTAAGAATCTCTTCCTTGGTGAGAACCTTTTCAAGCTGCAAAGCCTGCCACTGCTCCTGAAGCTTTCGGGTGAGGGTAACGTCATCCTTCTTGGTCAGGTTTTTAATAAGCTGCTGGGTGATGGTGCTGCCCCCCGAAATATCCACATTGGCACCCAGTATTTTTTTGACATAAGTGATGCCGGCATTGGCAATACGCCTGTAGTCAATGCCCTCATGCTCAAAAAAACGCTTGTCTTCCACAGCAATATAGGCATTAATCAGCGTTTTGGGTATATCGTTGTAATCAATCCAGACACGGTTTTCTTCCTGCTTAAGCTCGGCAATGACATTGCCCTCAGCATCATAGACATAAGAATTTAAGCCGATGTTTTTAAATATTCTGGGGTCGACCATGGGGGTAGTTTTAATAATGCCAAAGGCACCTCCGCAGACAAGCCCTGCGGCTGCGCCCCCTGCTATAAGAAACAGGGAGAATACGATGGCCAGAGCTGTAAAAAAGGCTTTAACAACTATTTTAAGTGGAGTAATTTCATCCTTTTTAGTTTTAGTGGGCGCATCGGCAGGTGTTTTGGGTTTGCCGGAGCCCCTAAAGCTTCCATTCATAACGTACCTCCTGATTTAAAAGAGCATTAACCCGTAATGCTTCAGGCATGTGATTCCGAAATTAATTCGAAACATGCACTCCTATTATAGCACAAATCAATATTCCTCAAAAAAATTTTTTAAAAGGGCAATTTTCAGAGTAATTGTTCCCTTGTGACATTGACGTATAAAGGATATAATAATATGCTATGAGTAAAAAATTGATTTTAGTATATGGGCTGCTTTTGTAACCTATGCGCCTTATTATCCATTATTACTGGAGGAAGAGACCATGAGTACAAATGTCTTTGATACTTTGAAAGAGCGAGGCTTTATTGCTCAAACCACCCATGAGGATAAAATCAGAGAGCTTCTTGGAAGTGAAAGCGTTACTTTTTATATAGGCTTTGATCCCACCGCAGACAGTCTCCATGTTGGCCATTTGCTGCAGCTTATTGTTATGTCCTATATGCAGAAGGCCGGCCACAGGCCCATTGCCATTCTTGGCGGCGGAACGGCCATGGTGGGTGACCCTTCGGGCAGAACCGATATGCGGCAAATGCTGACCCAGGAGCAGATTGCTCACAATGCTTCCTGCTTCCGTGATCAAATGAAGGGTCTGGTGGACTTCAGCGAGGGCAAGGCCTTGATGATTGACAACAGTGAATGGCTGCTTAAGCTCAACTATGTCTCCTTCTTAAGAGATATAGGGGTACATTTTTCGGTCAATCGCATGCTGACGGCTGAATGCTTTAAAAGCCGCCTGGAAAAAGGGCTTTCCTTTATCGAATTCAACTATATGCTCATGCAGAGCTATGACTTTTTGAAGCTGTATCAGGACTATGGCTGCAAGCTTCAGTTGGGCGGGGATGATCAGTGGAGCAATATCCTGGGCGGTATTGATCTCATTCGCCGTGTGGAAGGAGCAGAAGCCTACGGTATGACCTTCAAGCTTCTGACCACCAGTGAGGGCAAGAAGATGGGCAAAACCCAGAAGGGTGCCGTATGGCTTGACCCCAACAAAACCAGTCCCTATGATTTCTACCAGTACTGGCGCAATGTTGATGATGCCGATGTTATCAACTGCCTCAAACTGCTGACCTTTGTTCCCATGGATCAGATTGAGGAAATGGCCACCTGGAAGGATGCGCGGATTAATGATGCCAAGAAGGTTCTGGCCTATGAGCTGACCAAGATCGTCCACGGCGAAACCGAGGCTGAAAAGGCCAGAAGCGCCAGCGAAGCCTTGTTCGGACAGGGAACCTCCTCCGAAAACATGCCCACCGTGAGCATACCCAAAAAGGAATTGTCCGGCGGTATTCAAATCCTGGATCTTTTGGTCAATACAAAACTCATCCCCTCCAAGGGCGAGGGCAAGCGCCTTATCCAGCAGGGCGGATTGAGCCTCAACAATGAGCGGGTTGAGACCTTTGACAAGATTGTCACCGAGGCCGACTTCAAAGAGGGTGAGCTCATCGTAAGAAAAGGCAAGAAATCCTACCACCGCGTTGTTGTCGAGGAATAATTAAGCTGTCCGGGATAAAAATAAGCTGGTATGAGGGAGATTCATGGAAATCAAGGTTGGCGAAATCATCAAAGCGAAGCGGGAAGAAAAGGGATATAATCTGGCCGAATTTGCAAAGAAGATAAACATTTCGGCAGGCTATCTGTCACAGATTGAGAATGGCAAAAAAACCAACCCCAAACTGGATATTATCCTGAGGATTATCCATGAGCTGGATATCGATATCGAGATGCTGCTGGGGCTGGAGAGCTCCGAGGAAAACTATCTGTCCCGAATCCCTTCCCTGCTTAAGCTGACATTGGCTAAGGACAGAAATCTGAATACTCTATCAGACCCCGATGTGCTCAGAAAGTTCAATGGCATATGCGCAAGGCTTCTGGAGGCCAATTATGTCCTTGAAGATAAGAACCTCTATCAGCTTTTCCTGGAGGATGCGTCGGGTCAGGTGGAAGGTATTTTGAAGCGGTATATGGCACTTCAGATTCTTTTATTGAACCGCCAATAGCCCTTAGTGAGCCCTGTAAAAAATTCTTGACCGACATTGGCAATCTCAGTATAATATAATATGTTCTGCGCTTTAATAAAGCGCATTAACATTCCTCAATAGCTCAGTCGGTAGAGCATGCGGCTGTTAACCGCAGGGTCGTTGGTTCGAGTCCAACTTGAGGAGCCA
>JAKIML020000099.1 GCA_022702935.2 Bacillota bacterium
GGTGCTTCCATTCTACACCGTAATGGAGGTTTACACAATTTTCGGGACAGTCTCAGTGCTGAAGCCTTTATTTCTTTCTGAACCACACCAATGTCTCCCGGAGTTCTTGTATTATTTGTTATTTTCAGTTCTTCAACAAATAGCTCTATTACATTCTTGTCCTCACTTCCGACACTATCATAGTTTTATCTTTTTTAAGCCGTACTTTCATATTACCTTTTCTATTTGGGCATATTAATCAATCAGTCATATAATATTGGATTCAAAATAGGTGGTGCCATGACAGCAAATAAAAAGCATGTCCCCAACAGATTAGTGCATGAGAAATCGCCATATCTTCTTCAACACGCCTATAATCCGGTTAATTGGTATCCATGGTGTGATGAAGCTTTTGAGAAAGCTAAAGCAGAGGATAAGCCCATCTTCCTTTCAATTGGTTATTCAACCTGTCACTGGTGCCATGTGATGGAGCGGGAAAGCTTTGAAGATGAGAATGTGGCGCGGCTTCTCAACCAGTATTATGTACCCATAAAGGTAGACAGGGAGGAGCGGCCTGATATTGACCATATCTACATGAATGTGTGCCAGGCACTCACCGGCCATGGAGGATGGCCCCTGACCATCTTTATGACCCCCGATCAAAAGCCCTTTTTTGCCGGTACCTATTTCCCCAGGAACGATCGCATGGGCATGCAAGGCCTCATCACCATCCTTGAAACCCTGCAGGATGCCTGGCAATCCAAGCGCAATCTATTATTGGAATCAAGCCAGCAGATTTTGGAGCATATCAGCAAAGAAAGTGAATCCGGCTATGCGGAAATTACAGAGGACATCTTCGATACAGCCTTTCGTGAATTCCAAAGGCATTTTGATGCAACCTTCGGGGGATTTGGGCACGCGCCCAAATTTCCAACACCCCATAACCTGATGTTCCTTTTGCGGTACTGGAAGAGAAATAAGGAGCCCCAGGCACTTTTAATGGTGGAGAAAACCCTGGATGCCATGTATAAAGGGGGCATCTATGATCATATCGGATTTGGGTTCTGTCGATATTCCACCGACAAGAAATGGCTGGTGCCCCATTTCGAGAAAATGCTCTATGACAATGCGCTTCTGGCCATGGCCTATCTGGAGGCCTACCAGGCAACCCATAAGGAGAAGTATGGAATTATCGCCCGGGATGTTTTGACCTATGTTCTCAGGGATATGACATCCCCCGAAGGAGGCTTTTATAGCGCTGAGGATGCCGATTCCGAAGGGGAGGAAGGGAAGTTCTATCTCTGGACCCCCGATGAAGTCAGTCAGGTGCTGGGCGAAGAGGCGGGAAGAGCCTTCTGCCTGAACTATGATATAAACCATAAAGGGAACTTTGAGGGCAGGAGCATTCCCAATCTGATTAACAACCATCTGCCCTTTGAAGCGCTTAAGGAACTCCAGGCCTCAGGAGAAAAGCTGTTTGCCCATCGGGAGAAACGTATCCATCCCTTTAAGGACGATAAAATCCTGACGGGCTGGAATGGCCTCATGATTGGCGCCATGGCTCTTGCCGGCAGGGTTCTTAAGGATGAACGCTTTACAAATGCGGCAGCAAGGGCTGTTTCCTTTATCGGGAGCCATCTATTCAATGAAGAGGGCAGGCTTCTTGCCCGGTATCGTGACGGAGAAGCTAAGAATCCGGCCTTTGCCGATGACTACGCTTTTTTGATTCATGGGCTCATTGAGCTCTATGAAACCACCTATGAGCCCCAATATCTGAAAAGAGCCCTGGCCCTGACAGACCAGCTCATGGATCTGTTCTGGGACATAAGACAGGGAGGTCTTTATATCTATGGCAATGACAGTGAAGCTCTCATCACCCGGCCAAAGGAAATCTATGACGGCGCTACGCCCTCGGGCAATTCAGTGACTGCACTTAACCTCCTCAGGCTGGCAAGGCTTACGGGAAACAGCAGCCTGGAAGAGCGAGCCCATCAGCTTTTCAGGGCCTTCTCCTATGAGCTCAGAAGATATCCCATAGGCTACAGCTTCGCCCTAATGGCATTGCTCTTTAGCCTTTCCAAAGGCCAGGAGGTGGTTCTGGTTTCACCACGAAGGGAAGAAGCTGAACCCTTTATGAATATCCTACATGAATCCTTCAGGCCTTTCACGGTCTCCCTGTTCTATCGGCCGGGGGATGGGGAGATGGAGGCGCTCGCCCCCTTCCTTAAAGCCTATGGGAAGGAAGGGGAACGGACTAAGGCTTATATATGCGAGGGCTTTGCCTGCCAGGCACCCGTCACCGATAAAGAGACTTTTGAAAAGCAATTGAATTAAATAAAGCAGCAAAAAGGCCCACTTTAAAAAGGTGGGCCTCATTTATAACGGAGTGATGAGTATTCAATATATCTCTTTAATAGTTAAACCTGAGGATCGGGCTGCTGAGCTTTGCCAAACAGTTCTGCGAACTTCTTGCTCATGTTCTGCAGCTTGCCGTAGAGGTCATAGCTGGGCTGTGCGCCATAGGCAACCTTTAAGTAATTGGTCATCATGTAAATCATGATAACAGAATCCAGAACAGCCCACTTTAAGACCAATACAAAGACATAGGTCATCAGCAGGGAGATGGGGGAAGCCAGAACACCGAGCCCATCGGAGCTTTCAAAGATACCAAAGAAGACACCCTTGAAAAGGAAGAAGGCCACAACAAAGAATATCAATAAAAAGACTAATACTTTAAGACCTGTCTTGAGAATGGTCTTCCAGTTCTGTGCATACAGAACAACACCATCGGCGGCGCTCTTCCAAACACTCTGGCCTTCATGCAGGAAAATGTAGGCCATAATGCACTCATCGACATAATTAAGGATAATATCGACGAACAGGTTGATAATTCTCATAAGGTTCTTAACGCCGGGAATAAAACGCAGGAATTCACCAATACCTCCAAAAACCCTTTGGATTTGCTTAACGGTGCTGCTGACCAGCCTATCCACAGCAAATAGTACATTGGTTGCGGCAAAGTGTTTCTTAACCTTATCCACACCATGCTTGTACATGCTCATGCCTTCCGGTACTGTGCCAAATATAGCCAATTCAGAGACAACCGCCACATGCGCTGCCTTGATCATATAGCTTATGTAATCCCTTGCTAACCGGTAAAGATACCAGCCGCCGCCTGCAAAGAAAGCAAAGAAGACAAAGGCAAAGAATCCTTCGGGTTCAATGGCACCAATTATCCACACCACAATGGCGGTATAGATGCAAATACCCACGAAGAAAATAAAATAAGCCGCCAATCTGATGAGCATAAAAGGTATGGTTTTGGCTATGATTTGAGAGGGCTTCATGAAGATACCTCCTTAAATTTTTATATCATTATACTATATACTGGTAATTGAAACAATAAGATTGCCGTATGACATGCAGAACCATTCGTTATGAGCCATACCGCATTGCGGAAATAGGCATTCTGGTGTAAGCTAATAAAAGTAAATCACACGGAGGAGAAAATGAAAAAGCTCTTAACGGCAGACGCTTATATCAACTCAATCTATGACATTACCGCCGATGACTTAAAAAGGCATGGGATTTATGGCCTCATTCTGGATATCGACAACACTTTGGTGGCCACTCATACCAAGGAAGCTGATGAAAAGGTCATTTCCTATATTAAATCTCTCAACAATCAGGGAATCAAAACTGTCATCGTCTCCAATGCCCGAAAGGAAAGGGTGGAGCTTTTCAGCAAGCCCTTTAACATCGAATATGTCTACAAAGCTTCAAAGCCCTTAGGCCGAGGCTTCAATCTGGCTATAGAGAAAATGGGCCTTGCCAAGGAACAGGTAGCCATTGTCGGCGATCAATTGTTCACCGATGTCCTGGGCGGCAATCTCAAGGGAATCCACTCCATTCTCATCAAACCCATTGATCCAAAAGAGCCCTGGCCCATCCGCCTTAAGAGAATCTTTGAAAAGCCCTTCCTGAGAAAGAAAGAATTTAAGGATAAATATTAGAAGATTTAGTGTATTCTTATGTCACAATATGCTAAAATTTTAAAAGAAAACAACAGCGGGAGGGCTGTACCATGCACCAGATGAAAAATTACATGGAAGAGATTGTTATAGGCGCATTGGACGATATTCTGAAGGATATTAACATGTGCCATTGCGAGCGCTGTAAGCTTGATATTGCCGCAAAGGCCTTGAATGATTTGCCTCCGCAGTATATCGTCACTCAAAAGGGTGAAATCTATTCAAAGATCAATAACTTAAAGATTCAGTTTGAGGTTGACGTCATTTCCGCCATCACCAAGGCGGCCATCATTGTTAAAAGAAACCCCAGCCACGAATAAACCAATATTTTTAGACAATACTTGTCAATGAAAATAACCCGTGCTATAATGTTACGGGTATTTAATACGCACGCCGTCGGATTTGATTAGATGTGCTTATGATGAGCATCATAAGTCCTTTTCAAAGACGAAGACGACGGAGGAAAAACAAGGAGGATTTTATCATGTCAGTTATTTCTATGAAGCAACTGCTTGAAGCAGGTGTGCACTTTGGTCACCAGACAAGAAGATGGAACCCTAAGATGGCGGAGTACATCTTCACCGAAAGAAACGGTATCTACATTATCGATCTCCAGAAGACTGTTAAGAAAATCGACGAAGCTTACTTCTTCATCAGAGATCTGGTGATGGAAGGCGGAAACATTCTTTTTGTCGGAACCAAGAAGCAGGCTCAGGACGCCATTAAAGAGGAAGCTGAACGTTGCGGTCAATTCTATGTTAACAATAGATGGCTCGGCGGTATGCTGACCAACTTTAAGACCATCCGCAAGGGTATTGATCGTCTGCAGGAACTCAAGAAGATGGAGTCCGATGGTACTTTCGATGTACTGCCCAAGAAGGAAGTCAGCAAGTTGATGCTGGAAATGGAGAAGCTGGAAAAGAACCTCGGCGGTATCGTTGAGATGAAGAAGCTTCCCGTTGCATTGTTTATTGTCGATCCCAAGAAGGAAAGAAATGCTATTCTTGAAGCAAGAAAGCTCGGTATTCCCATCGTAGCCATTGTTGATACTAACTGTGATCCTGACGAAGTGGATTATGTTATCCCCGGCAATGATGACGCAATCAGAGCAGTTAAGCTCATCAGCTCCAAGATCGCTGACGCCATTATCGAAGCTAAACAGGGTGAAATGGGCTCTGCTGCAGTTTCAACTGAGGTTGAGGGCGAAGCCGAAGCTGCTGAACCTGTTGAAATGGTTGAGAAGGTCGAAGAAGAGGAAGCTGCCGAGTAAGGATTACTTAACACAGTATAGGAGGATGGTTATTTTATGGAAATCAGCGCAAGCATGGTTAAAGACTTACGCGAACGTACTGGTGCCGGTATGATGGATTGCAAAAAGGCACTTACCGAGACCAATGGGGATATCGAGAAGGCTATTGAATACCTCCGTGAAAAGGGTATTGCCAAAGCCGCTAAGAAGGCCGGCAGACTCGCTTCCGAAGGTGTTGTTGAAGCTTATATTCATGGCGGCGGCCGTATCGGCGTTCTGGTAGAAGTAAACGTTGAAACCGACTTCGCAGCCAAGAATGAAGAATTCCGTGCCTTTGTTAAGGATGTTGCAATGCAGATTGCAGCTATGAGCCCCCGTTATGTGAGAAGGGAAGAGGTTCCTGCCGACGAAGTTGAAAAGGAAAAGGAAATCCTCAAGGCTCAGGCCATCAACGAGGGCAAGCCCGCTAACATCGCAGAGAAGATGGTTCAGGGCAGAATCGAAAAGTTCTACAATGAAGTTTGTCTTTTGGAACAGCCCTTCATCAAGGACAGCGACAAAACCGTTGAGCAGGTTCTCAAAGAAAAGATTGCAACCATCGGTGAGAACATGAACATCAGAAGATTTGTTCGCTTCGAGATGGGCGAAGGGTTAGAGAAGAAAGAAGAGAATTTCGCCGAAGAGGTTATGAAACAAATTAAGTAATTTACCAAGGGGTATTTTGATCATTCATCATAATACCCCTTTTAGTACCGTCACTGTACTTAATAGCCAACCATTAGGCCCTTCAACTCTTGCTGGTTATATACAAGCATACGGATTTTACGAAGTACTCTTTAGCCTATGATTGACCGTTAAACAGTATTTCTTCAGGTAGGGCAGAACGAAATTAATATATATACGGAGGCATTATGAGTTTAAAGTATAAGCGTATTATGTTGAAAGTAAGTGGAGAAGCCCTATCGGGGAAAGGTATGGGAATTGACCAGGGAATCCTGTCCGAAATCAGCGACAAGATCAAGGAATGCTGGGAAATGGGCGTTGAAATTGGCATTGTCGTAGGTGGAGGAAACTTCTGGCGCGGCCGCAGCAGCACCGGCATGGACAGAACCACCGCCGATCATATGGGAATGCTGGCAACTGTCATGAATTCTTTGGCCTTGCAGGACGCTCTGGAAAACAGAGGGGTACCCACAAGAGTACAATCCGCTTTAGAGATGCCCAGAATTGCAGAGACCTATATCAGAAGAAGAGCCGTCAGACATCTGGAGAAGAAACGGGTAGTCATCTTTGCCTGTGGAACCGGAAATCCCTATTTCTCAACCGATACCGCTGCCGTATTGAGAGCCGCAGAAATCGAGGCCGAGGTTATCCTGTTGGCCAAGAATGTGGATGCGGTTTATGACAGCGATCCCAAGCTCAATGAAAATGCACTTCGTTTTGACCGCATCAGCTATCAGGAAGTATTACAGCGTCAATTGGGTGTTATGGACTCCACAGCTACGACTCTCTGCATGGAGAATAATATTCCGCTTATGGTATTCAGTATTAAAGAGCCGGAAAACATTCTGAAGGTTTTAAAGGGTGAGAATGTTGGTACATTTGTTGCCAGGGAGGTTTGAATTATGAATAAGAATTATTCTGAATTTACAAACAAAATGGACAAAACACTCAATGTTCTTCGGGATGAATTGGCATCCATTCGCGCTGGCAGAGCCAATCCGCATCTCCTTGACAAGATAACCGTTGATTATTACGGAGCACCCACACCCATTCCACAGCTTGCAAATGTTCAGGTTCCCGAGGCCCGTCAGATAGTGATTCAGCCCTGGGATGCAAAGATCCTTAATGATATTGTAAAAGCCATTCAGACCTCGGATTTGGGATTAAACCCCAACAATGACGGAAAGGTTGTTCGTCTTGTTTTCCCGCCCCTCACTGAGGAAAGAAGAATTGAACTGACTAAGGAAGTCAAGAAGCTCGGTGAACGTGATAAGGTAGCCATTCGTCAGATTCGTCGTGATGCCATTGAAACCTTCAAAAAGCGTGAGAAGGCAAAGGAAATCACCGAGGACGATTTAAAGACCGCCGAGAAGGATATTCAGAAGATCACCGACGATTATATTGAGAAAATTGATAAAATCGTCGAGGGCAAGATCGCCGAGATCATGGAAGTATAAAGCTCTGATTAAATCAGATTCATTTGAGGCAGGAATGGAATTAAGCAGATAACATGCTTAATTCCTTTTTACTTATAGGTGATTTATAATAGAATCGTTGACGTCAGGAATATACATAATCAAATCTATGGAGTAGGAGATTTTCCATGTGCGGACGTTTTTATGTTCCTGAAAAGGACTTGGACGATTTTGCAGCCCTGGTGAATAAGGTTGAAAAGGATTTGCTGAAAAAAGCGGGGGAAATGTACCCCGGGGATTATGCACCGGTGATAACGCCGGCGAAGACAGAGGCTGAAGCCTCGCCTGAGAGCCGGGAGGGGGAGGACGTTCACATTATTAAGTGGGGGTTTCCCTTGCAGAACGGTAAGCTTGTCTTTAATGCCCGAGCTGAAACCGTTCATGAAAAGCCTCTTTTCAAGATGCCCTTTGCATCCAGACGGTGTCTGATTCCGGCGCGCGGTTTCTTTGAATGGAAGGATGCACCGGAAGAAGAAAAGAGCAAGAAGCGTATCAAGCATTATATTACTTTGATAGATGGGCAAATGATGTATTTTGCAGGGCTTTACTGGTTCTTCAAGGATAGGGAGGGCGTTATAAAACCCCATTTTACCATCCTGACCACTGAGGCCAACGAGGATATCCGCACCCTCCATGACAGGATGCCGGTGATCATCCCCAAGGATGAACACCGTACATGGCTTTATGAGCCGCCCCAGAACCAGCGCTTGCTGCTTTTGATGCGGCCCATGGAGAATGGAAGGCTGGCCGTCACCCGCAGTGAATGACAGCATAGCTATTCCATACAACATTACTCGATTGCTAGGGATTATTACTATGGCGACTTTATTTCTATGTATTATCTATATGGCATTTATCAGCCTGGGACTTCCGGACTCGCTTCTTGGCGTTGCCTGGCCTGTCATGCACCTTGAATTTGGCGCCCCTTCGGAATCAGCCGGACTGGTCTCCATGGTCATCTCCGGCGGGACCATTGTATCCAGTCTTATGAGCGGGGTTGTGGTCAAAAAACTGGGAACGGGATGGGTGGTGTTTATAAGCTGCCTGATGACGGCTTCAGCCCTTTTAGGCTTTTCACTTGCACCGTCCCTTATCTGGCTTATTGTGTTAGCCATTCCGCTGGGGCTGGGCGCAGGCTCGGTGGATGCCGGCTTAAACAACTATGTGGCCACCCATTATAAAGCGCATCATATGAGTTGGCTCCATTGCTTTTGGGGCGTAGGCGCAACCATTGGTCCTCTGATTATGTCGGGTATGATAGACAAACAGAAAAGCTGGCGAAGCGGTTATTTCACCGTGTCCATGATCCAGTTTGCTCTGGTTGTCATACTCTTTTTAGCCTTGCCTTTATGGGGCAGGATTCATCCTGTTTCAAGCAATGTTGTCCCGAATGAAGATGAAGGCAAGAAAACAGAATCGGCTAAGCCTTTGCGCATCAAGGGTGTAAAGTTCGCACTGGCCGCCTTTTTATTCTACTGTGGCGCCGAATCCACCATAGGGCTGTGGGGAAGCAGCTTTCTTGTTCAAATAAATGGTCTGTCACCGGCAGTCGCAGCCCAATGGGTTTCACTGTATTATGGTGGAATCACCGTAGGACGCTTCATCAGCGGGTTTATTACGCTCAAACTGAGCAATAAAAAACTCATCAGACTGGGGCAGGGCCTGTCTTTGACCGGAATACTGCTCGTTTTGCTGCCTTTGCCGTCCTGGTTCTCGTTTATAGGCTTTATCATGATTGGGCTGGGCTATGCACCCGTGTTCCCATGCATGATTCACGAAACACCCGTTCGTTTTTCAGCCGAGCATTCACAAACCATCATTGGATACCAGATGGCACTGGCTTATACAGGAACGACGTTTTTGCCGCCGCTATTAGGGGGCATAACCGCCATTACAGGAATGAGCATTTTCCCGTACTTTGTAGTGCTCTGCAACGTTCTGACCATAATAAGCTGTGAAATCATCAACAGAATCATGAAAAGGAAGCAAACCATTCAAAAGGCTATGGTAAACGAGTAAGCGAATAGCCATGTGAGGATGCATTACCAAAATCTGAATCGCACCAATACTAGAAGAAGGGCTTGTAATAAGGGGAGCAGACACTGTCTGCTCTCTTTAAAGAGACCTCACATTAGACAAAATAAAAATTTTGTTTAATAGAGTGGAGTATTGTGGTATAATATTGGTAAGGATTTCAATCCAAACATCCGATGATACCCATGAAGCTATTGATTATGCATTCTAAGAACATTGGACATTAAGAACATTATGAATCTCATTATCCTGGAGGCCTTATTATGGTGCAAGACTTTAAGGACATGCCTGACATTGCTGTTGAGTTTCTGAATTACATGCTCACCATCAAAAATAAATCCATAAAAACCATTCAGGAATACTATTATGATTTGCGCACCTTTTTCAGATATATTAAGGTGACTAAATACAACGCCAATGAAAAGGATTTTGAGGATATTCAGGTCAATGACATTTCATTGGATGATATTAAGAAGATTGATTTAACCGACCTCTACAGCTATATGGCCTTTGTCAGCCGGGATCGTGACAATACGGCCGTAACCCGTGCCCGCAAGGTCGCCTCTTTAAAGTCCTTTTATAAATATCTGCATACCAAGCTTAAGTTTATCGAATATAATCCTGCTGCTGAGCTGGATTCACCCAAGATTGTCAAGCGCTTGCCAAGGTACTTGAACCTGGATGAAAGCGTCCAATTACTCAACAGCGTTGACGGCAAAAAAAACGTGGAACGGGATTTTGCCATTCTGGTCCTGTTTCTGAACTGCGGTTTGCGGCTCTCGGAGCTTGTTGGCATCAATGTCAACCATATCCGCGGCGATACACTTACAGTTATTGGTAAGGGCAATAAAGAACGGACGGTTTATCTCAATCAGGCCTGCAAGGACGCTATTGCCGCTTATTTGGATAAACGGAACAAAATGATGAATATAAAAGACCCGAAGGCCTTGTTTTTAAGCGAGCGTAAAACCCGCATCAGCCCTAAAACCGTACAATATCTGGTTAAGAAGTACATACAGGCCTCGGGCCTGGATCCCGATAAATACTCCCCTCACAAGCTCCGACACACGGCCGCCACCCTCATGTATAAGCATGGCCACGTGGATATACGGGCTCTGCAAGCCATTCTTGGCCATGAGAGCATTGCCACCACAGAGATTTACACCCATATCGATGAAGAACATCTCCGGCAAGCAGTGCAGAGCAATCCCCTCTCCTCCATCAAACCTAAGGAGAAGACCGGAAATCCATAGACATCGCGCTATCAGGCTTTGGTCGCTTCTTCAAGCTCGGCAAGAATACGATAGGCATCCTCATTGGTCTCTCCGCAGGTTTTCTGGGAGGGATTGAAATTGATACAGACCTGGGGTCTTTCCGGTTTGCCAAAGAGCCTGCATTTATTATCTGGCGTCAACTGGACGCATCGAATGCCCGCAGGCTTACCATCAGGCATACCGGGAATACTTGAAGATATGCTGATGACGATGCAACAGGCTGCACAGCCCACTCTGCATTCCATAGGCGTTATTGAACCCCCAATCGATGATAATAAGCCTTTATAGAATCAATGGAGGATGAATCCCTCATCCTCCATTGACTGAATCATTATTCTTTATTATTGAAGAAAGACACAATAGGCTCTGTAGGTTGCGAAGAGATCGGCCTTACTGGCAACCTCAAAGGGTGCATGCATGGACAGAACGGGAACACCGATATCAATAACATCCACGCCCAGGTTGGCAATCATCATGGCAATGGTTCCGCCACCGCCCTTGTCTACTGCGCCCAGCTCGGTGATATGCCAGGGAATCTGATGGTCATTGAGGAGCTTGCGGATCTCGCCCAGATACTCGGCATTGGCATCGCTGGCTCCCGACTTACCCCTGGAGCCGCTGAACTTCATGATGGCCACACCTTTTCCAAGATAACCGGCATTCATCTTATCATGGGTTCCCTCATAGTTGGGGTCCACAGCCGCATTGACGTCGGCAGAAAGCATCTTGGAGCGATCCAGGGAGGCCCGCACCAGACGATCGGTGTAGGTGCCGCTGGTAGTCATGGCACAAAGATCAGCCACAAAGTTCTCCAAAGCTCTGGATTCGGCGCCGGTATTACCCACACTACCGATTTCTTCTTTATCAGTCAAATAGCAAATGGCTGTATACTCAGGGTTCTTGGTCTCAAGGATGGACATGAGGGCAGGATATGCACAGATTCTGTCATCATGGCCATAGGCCCCTATCATGCTTCTGTCCAGACCCACATCACGCGCCTTGAAGGCCGGAACAACCTGCAACTCTGAGGAAATCAAGTCCTCTTCCACAATGCCATATTTCTCATGGAGCAGTGAAAGAATATTCTTCTTGACCCGATCCTTTTCATCCTTATCACCTACGGGCTCGGAGCCAATAAGAACATTCATGTTCTCGCCCTGGAAGGCCTCATTGAGCTTCTTTTCATACTGATCCTTGGCCAGATGGGGCAACAGATCGGTAATGGTGAACACAGGGTCCTTTTCATCCTCACCAATATTCACATTGACCACTGTTCCATCGGCCTTGACAATGACACCGTGAAGCGCCAGCGGAATGCTCACCCATTGGTATTTCTTAATGCCGCCGTAATAATGGGTCTTGAAAAATGCCATTTCAGTATTTTCATAGAGGGGATTTTGCTTGATATCAATGCGGGGCGAATCCACATGGGCACCTACAATGCGGGTTCCCTCCTCGGCTGGCTTACGTCCGACAACTGCCAGGAGCATAAGCTTATCCCGTACAACACGGAACACCTTGTCCCCAGGATTGAGCTTGGCATCGCCCAGGCTGTCTATATTGACAAAGCCCCTTTCCTGAGCCATGATAATGGCCTCACGGATAAATTCACGTTCAGTTCTGGCCTTGTTCATAAAGGCCTTATAGCCCTCGCTGAAGGACATGATGTTGCGCCTGCTGAACTTCGGGTTATCCCACACATTAACAGGCTTATAGGTCAGATTCTTAATATCTTTCTTCGCATCTATATTCTTAAGCGGCTTCTTATTGGATGAGCCCTTCGGACGTCCGCGCCCCCGTTTTACCTCAACTGCTGCCACTGTATCATTTGCTGCAACATTCTTTTTAGGTCTTCCCCTTCTTTTTTTCTCAGTGGTTACATCGTCTTTCATACTTTTTCTCCTTTCGGGGTTTATCAAAATTCATGAATATTATACCACTTTTTTTCATGAAAAATCCATTGAAACGGCTTAATTTCCTCAATTTTAGCTTTTTAATTTTTTATTTGATGAGGAAAATTTAATACTTCGTATTCCCTACCATTTTATCCGACCCGAATATAAAATAAAAAGCCCAAAAAGGGCTTTAGATGATTCCTTGGCATTGGTCTGTCAAAGGATAATGCAGATAAGGCCTCCGCTTCCTTCGTTGATGATTTTCTGCAGAGTTTCCTGAAGCTTAAGCTGTGCATCCTCCGGCATTCTGTAAAGCTTATTCTGAAGCCCCTCGGTGATAAGCTCATGAAGGGATTTTCCGAAAATATTGGATTCCCAGAGCTTTTCAGGTTTACCTTCAAACTCCTTGAGCAGGTAGTTCACCAGCTCTTCCGATTGCTTCTCAGTGCCGACCAAGGGCGCAATCTCGGTCTCAATATCAGCGCGGATCATATGGATGGAGGGAGCGCTGGCTCTGAGCTTAATGCCAAACCTTGTTCCCTGGCGCACAATTTCCGGCGGCTCAAGAGTAAGCTCTTCAAGACGCGGGGTAACCACACCATAGCCCTTGGTTCTGACCTCAGCCAAAGCAGCCTCCACCTTACTGTACTCTTCACGAATATTGGAGAGCTCCTTCAGCACCGAGAACAGCCGCTGCTCGCCGTCAATCTCAAGACCAATATCCTCCTTCACAATCCTGTAGAACAGTCCGTCGGCGGGCTTAATCTCCATGCAAAGCTCGCCGCTGCCCATCTTTACATTATTGATGGCAGCCTTGTTCAGGAAGTTGTAATTCTTAAGCTTTTCAGCCGAATCATAAGCCATCTGAACGGTGGATCTGTCTATAAAGGATTCCCGCAGGGCATTGAACATTTCCTTTCTGAGCCAGTGATCATTGTCCAGGGAGAGAATCCAGCCCGGCAGATTGAAGCAGATCTCTTTAACCGGGAAGTCCATCAGGATGCCGTTCATGATTTTGTTGATGGATTGGTTGTTCAGATTCAGGCAGTCCACAGGAATAACCGGCTTTAAGTATTTATTGCTGAGTTCCTTTGCCAGTTCCTTGGTTTCATCCGCTTCGGGCGAAGCACTGTTCAGGAGAATGACAAAGGGTTTGCCAGAGGCCTTCAGCTCCTTGACCACGCCTTCCTCTGCTTCCTGGTATTCGCTTCTGGAAAACTGGGTAAACGTACCATCGGCCGTAATCATTATACCAATGGTGGAATGATCATTGATGACCTTCCGGGTTCCAATAGCCGCTGCTTCCTCAAAAGGAATCTCATATTCCGACCATGGTGTCTTTACCATACGGGGCATTTCATCCTCCATATGGCCTATGGCACTCTTCACCATGAAGCCCACGCAGTCCACCAGACGAACCTTGAGGGTCACATTGTCATCCATGGTAATGGTGACAGCTTCATTGGGGATAAATTTGGGCTCGGTGGTCATGATCATTCTTCCTGATGCACTTTGTGGGGTTTCATCAACAGCCCTTTCTCTCTCGTATTGATTTTTGATATTGGGCACCACAAGAGTATCCATAAACTTCTTTATGAATGTGGATTTTCCCGTTCTGACAGGTCCAACAACTCCTATGTATATATCACCCTTTGTCCTCTCAGCAATATCGTTATATATGCTGTACAAACTTTCCACGGCCAATCCCCCTTCAGTATATCGGTACATGCAACTGCATGACCCATTCGGTCAGTATAAGTATATTGGACGGGATGGCGATATATTCGATATTTTATAGTTCAAATTTCATTTTTGGAAAAAATGAGCCCTGTCTCAGTGTAATTATTCAAAATACCCCATTAAATTTATTCATAAAAAGAGTGCAACCTGAGAAGAATATTCACGTCTAGTACACTTTTAATATCCGGAGGTGGATTACATGAATACTACGCAGCAAAACAATCAACATCAAGGGCAGCAGGTGCAGCAAAATCCCGGCATGCAGCAAAACCAGCAGAACCAGTCCATGCTCACCAGCAAAAACCTCACAATCCTGGAAGATATGATGAACTATGAAACACTGTACTACAAGAAGCTGGATATGTACGCACAGAGCGTGAACGATCCCCAGCTTAAGGATATCTGCAGCAGAGCGGCCCAGCTTCACAAACAGCATTTTGATATTCTGTTCAATTACCTGAACAGCCATAATAAGCCTGCGCAGCAGCAACAGTAAGGAGGGAGATCTATGCAGCATCAAGCAGTCTTTACCGAACAGGAAATCATGAATGACGCCTTAAGCAGCGAGAAGCAAGTGATAACAGCCTATGGCACCTATTTAGCCGAGTCGACCTGTCAGAACTTAAGAAGTGAGCTTGTTAAGATTCTGAGTGAAAAGCAGCAGATTCAATTCCAAATCTTCGATGCCATGCGTCAGAAGGGCTGGTATAACACCAAAAACGCCAATCTGACCGATGTTCAGAATGCCGCACAAAAATTCCAGAGCATGAAACAAGGCATGCAATAACAGAAGGCCAACACCTGAGCATAAAGTCGGGCTATGGACTTAAGCGCCATAGCCCATATCTTTTCACTGAATCCTCCATACAGAGCTGACCGAGCTGACACATATCCGTTTGATAAATCGTTTTTCCGTCATAGGTTGTAAAGTATATGGACTTATCATCGAAGCCCTTCCCCCCAAAGGCGATATAATGATTTTGCACAGGTGCATTAAGATGAATAAAGGACAGGTTTCCTTCAGCATCCATCTTCAGAATCTGTGCTTTGCAATCCAGTGAGCTATAGAGATTGCCATTCCTGTCATAAACCATATTCAATGGCGCACCATAGGGCTTTGCGTCTTTAATGGGCTCCTGGATGATGAGAACAGGAGATTCAGCCCCTCCCCGCTCTGTCAGAGGAATCCTGTAAAGTGAGCTGGTATAAAAATCGGTGGCATAAAGATTCCTGTACTCCAGGTCAAATCTCAGAGAGAATAACGATTCCAGCCCTATATTTTTCCCGTCGAACCAATCGATTGTCTTGCCGTCTAAAGTCAGCTTCATGATATGACCACCATGGGTAAAATAAAGGTTACCTTCTTTGTCACACTCAAGGCCACTGATGCCCAGAAAACCATCAAAGCTGCCTTCAATCAGTGTTTCAAATTTGCCATCCTTTGAAATTTTCAGTATTCTGTCCTGAGCTGCCGCATAGATGACGCCCTCATCAGCGAGCACCATGTCCCAAACCAGAGGGCTTTCAAAGTAGTAGTGCTTCTTAGCCTCAATCTCTCTGAAGCTGCATAGGACTGTTGCTTCGCCTTTAGGGCTGATTCTCAAGATTTCCTTGTCCTTTCCGACGATCATATGACCCTCATTGTCAAAAATAATGCCAGAGGCCACATTGCCATCCAGCTCGGCAAATACTTTAACTTCCTTTAAGCACCTTTCTATCTTTCCATATACCGCCTTTTTCATTGATTCGACCAGTTATTTTAAATGATACCATAAAATCTCATGGTTTGTCTTTTCAATCCAGAGGTTGTATAATGATTCAAAGCAATCATGGAGGTTGATGAGCAATGCCATTAAAGCGAATCCTTTCAGTCATTGTTATTGCAGCCCTGCTCTCCGGATTTTTTCTGCCCCTCCTTGAGGCAAACGCAGAGACTGTCAATTTCTCAGATGTACCGGAAAATCACTGGGCCTATCAGCAGGTGCTGCGTTTAAAGGAGTTGAAAATCACACAAGGCATAGGCAACAACCAGTTCGGCCTGGGCAAAACCATAACCCGGGGCGAATTTGTCACCTTTCTGGTACGGCTTATGGGATGGGCGCTGATAAAGCCCGAGACCCAAAGCTTTAAGGATTTGCCTGACTCCCATCATTTTTATAGCTCCATCGAAACCGCCAGGACCCACGGTGTCATTGTTAAAGACAGTGATAACTTCCGCCCCAATGATCCCATCACCCGAGAGGAAATGGCCGTGATGATTGTGCGCACCCTGGGCTATGATACCCTGGCCAATCAACTGAGTTATCTTGGAAAGCCTTTTCCGGATGTGGTAAGCCACGCGGGCTATATTACCATTGGCAAGGACCTTGGCATCATCAATGGTGTGGACAAACAGCGTTTTGCACCTTCCGAATCGGCCACCCGTGAACAGGCGGCTGCCATGATGATAAGAATGTATGACAAGCTCAATGCGCCCCTCAACGAGCTCCATGCCTTCTATGCCATCAGCTCATCCAGTCAGATGGACAAGTTCTCTCAATTGGATTCGGTCAGCTTCGGCTGGGCGCGCCTTGAGTATGATTCCTCAGCCCAAACCGTCATAATAAACACCGACAGACAGGATAATGACTATTACATACCCGACCAGTACAGTGAAGTTATCAGCAAGGCTCAGCAAAATGGACTCTCCCGACAGTTGATGTTCTTTGTCAAGGAAGAAATGGTCTATGATGAGGCCGCCCAAAGGAATGTTCCCCTGGCTGAGTTCATTATCACCAATCCCGAGGTCCGCAAGCAGGTCATTAACGCCATGGTCAATCAAGTCATCCTTACTGAAAAGCATGGTTCACAGACCAGCTTTGACGGCCTGGTTTCGGATTTTGAAGGACTTAAGGGTGAAAGCCTGAAAAGCGCCTATAACGCTTTTTTGACCGAGCTTAAAGCAGAGCTGACCAAGGCGGGCAAAAAGCTGTATGTGACCGTTCATCCTATGAGAAGACCGGGCCTGGAGTGCTATGACGGCTATGATTACAGGACCATAGGCAAGCTTGCCGACCGCGTAATTCTCATGGCCCACGATTATGACGCCACCGCTTTAACCGATGCCGAAAGAGCCATGGGCTATAACGATACCCCTGTAACCCCTCTGGACGAAGTGTACTATGCCCTGAAAAGCATCACCGACCCGGTAACGGGCGTGGAGGATGTGAGCAAGGTATGGCTCCAGCTTTCCATGGATACCTCCCAATGGAAACTGAAGAACGGCAAGGTGGATCACCGCTTTGCATATCATCCCACCTATGAGCAGCTTTATCAGCGCTTTTTGAAGGGAGTTTCCATCAATTACTCGAACTTAAGCCAGAATCCATATGCCAAGTATTACAACACCGAGGACGGGACGGACAACATCATCTGGTACGAGGATCAGCGAAGTGTGGCCGCTAAAATCAAGCTGGCCAAGATGTTTGGCATCAAGGGCCTGTCCCTATGGCGCCTGGGCAACATCCCCGAGTATCCCGATGCTGCCGGGCAAAGCTTCTATTTGAATATCTGGCAGGAGATTATACAGCATTATCAATGAGCTTTTTACTCCTGCAAAGAAGCCAGGGAGTTCTCATCTGATAAGCCTTAAGCAGGAGCAGATGAATGCTGTAATGTGAGGTTGTAGGTCGGATGGCTTATCGCTGTCGGTCTTGAGACAGTCTCCATTTATTTCCACGGTCTCATAAACACAAAAAGATGATCCCTTCATACGGGCGCATTTTACGCCGTATAGAGGGATCATCATATTTTCACGGTTGGATTTCCATCACCTTATTTATGATTTTCAAACTGGAGCATGGTTTTATCAGCCCGATACTTGGTCACAATGTATTCCACAGGCTGTCCGCTTTTGGAATAAAGCACATTATTAATACGAATCAAAGGCTGACCGGGCTGAAGCTGCAAATAGGCCGCATCCCTTTGGTCGGTGCTGATAATATCCAGCATGCTCTTGGAGCTGTTGGGAATCAACGGATACTTGCCGCGCAAAACATCCTTGTTGCTTTGGATATCATCGCAGATCTCAGGAAACAGGCTTAAGGGAATATAGGAAACACTTAAGGAAACCAAATCATTGCTCAGTTTATTGGTATAGGTAATGGCGGCAAATTCATTACGTCCATCGGCCTTGGCGCCAAAAATTTCTGAGAGCTTGGGATGCTCCTGAGCATCAATGGTTTCAATGGACAGAATATTCTTTTCAGAAAGATTCTTGCTGTCCAGAATAGAGTCAGTAAAGCCCGTATAATCCTTCACATGGATATAGGTTTTTTGGGCAGAGACAAAGGTTCCCTTGCCCTTGAGCTTATAAAGCCGGCCGCTGGCCGTCAATTCATTAATAGCCTGTCTCACTGTGGGACGGGAAATATCATATTGCTCACAAAAATCCTGTTCGGATGGAATTTTCGAGTCAGCTACAAATTCACCTTTTTCAATCTTCTCGACAATCAGGTTCTTGAGCTGGCAGTATAACGGAACGTTGCTATATTTATTAATGGTAACCATACCATGAACCTCCAACGAATTTTTATGGCAATATATAAGGATGACATGACAATATTACAACATAACAGAGAAAATAACAATAGGTCTAATGGCTTATTGCTATTTTTTATGTGCTTCGTTATGCCTTCAGCTCAATGTGTTTTTCCTGGATTTGATTCTTTTGTAGAATGGGACGAACATGCTCGTTAAGGAATTCCTCAACCTGCTGACTGCTTCTGCCAATGTAATTCTCGGGAGAAAGAACCGCGTTAAGTTCCTCAAGGCTCATGCCAAACATAGGATCGCCAGCGATTCTCTCAATAAGATCATTGGCTTTCCCCTCTTCTTTGACCATTCGGGCAGCTTCCATGGAGTGAACACGGATGCGTTCGTGAAGCTCCTGTCTATCCCCTCCGCGCTTGACAGCCGCCATAAGGATGTTTTCGGTGGCCATGAAGGGCAGTTCTTCCATGACTCTCCTGCGAATGATTTTGGGATAGACAACAATTCCGTCTGCAATGTTGTTATAGATATTGAGTATGGCATCAATGGCTAAAAAGGCCTCAGGAATAGCGATTCGCTTATTGGCCGAATCGTCCAGAGTTCTTTCAAACCATTGCGTGGAGGCAGTAATGGCAGGATTCAAAGCATTGACAATGACGTAGCGTGCCAATGAAGAGATACGCTCACTGCGCATGGGGTTCCGCTTATAGGCCATGGCCGAGGAACCGATCTGCTTCTTTTCAAAGGGCTCTTCCAGCTCCTTCAGATTGGCAAGAAGCCTCATATCATTGCTGAATTTGTATGCGCTTTGAGCAATGGCGCTCAATGTGCTGAGAATGCGCGAGTCTTGCTTCCTGGAATAGGTTTGACCAGAAACAGGCATTACATTGGTAAAGCCCAGTTTCTCCGCAATAAGCTTCTCCAGACGCTTAACCTTCTCATGATCATTATCAAAGAGCGCTAAGAAGCTGGCCTGGGTACCGGTGGTTCCCTTGCTTCCCAGCAATCTGAGATGATCCAGGGTAAAATCCAGTTCCTCTAAATCCAGAAGCAGATCCTGAATCCACAGACATGCTCTTTTGCCAACTGTAACAAGCTGGGCGGGCTGATAATGGGTAAAGCCCAGAGTGGGCATGTCCTTATACTTTTCTGCAAAACGGGACAGCTTTGATATCACCGACAGGAGCTTGCTCCTGACAAGCTTCAGGGCCTCGGCATAGATAATGACATCGGTATTGTCACCTACATAACATGAGGTGGCTCCTAAATGTATAATGCCCTTTGCTTTTTCACATTGGGCCCCATAAGCATGGACATGGGACATGACGTCGTGTCGGGTTTCCTTCTCAATTTGTTCGGCGAGCTCGTAGTTAATATCGTCTTTGAAGGCTTTGAGCTCTTCAATTTGTTCATCTGTGATGTCCAACCCAAGTTCTTTTTCTGATTCGGCCAGAGCAATCCATAATCTTCTCCATGTTCTGAACTTGGTATCAGGAGAAAACAGCTCTAGCATTTCTTGACTTGCATAACGCGCATTAAATGGACTTTCATAGATATTCCTGGACAAATTATGTATCCTCCGGCTTCCTATTGGTATATAACGTCGTCATGATGTCTTGATATTAAAGCGTCATCATATCTTATTGTATTGAATTAATAAGTGCAGAGAATATTATATATCGAAACACGGCAAAAATCCAGAGTGAAATTGAATTTTGACAGAATTTTGACAGGTTTGTGATGTTCAAAACCATAAATCACTTTAGACAAGGAATAAGGTGAACGAGATGGCTCATTCACCTTAATACCGTGCTGTTTCAAGCGTTATAGAATCTATGTATTGTTTGCTGTCCCCTATGCCAATACCTTCTCCAGGGCAGCCAGTTCAACACAGAGGGTTAGAATTTCAATAGCCTTCTTTAGCTCATCCATGGGAGGATAGGTGGGCGCAATGCGGATATTGCTGTCCTGAGGATCCTTTCCGTAAGGGAAGGTAGCCCCGGCAGGAGTAAGGGTCACACCCGCTTCCTTGGCCAACTGAACAGTTCTCTTGGCACAGCCCTCCAGAACATCCAGGCTGATAAAGTATCCGCCATTGGGCTTATTCCAGCTTGCTATGCCCTTTCCTTTCAGATTCTTTTCCAGGATCTCAGTCACTGCTTCAAACTTGGGACGCAGAATCTGTGCATGCTTTTTCATATGCTGCTCAAGGTTTTGAGCGTTCTTGAGGAACCTGACATGAAGGAGCATATTGATCTTGTCATGGCCAATGGTCTGAATGGCGATCTGCTTCTTAATATGAGCGATGTTTTCCTTGCTGGATGCCATAATAGCCAAACCCGCACCCGAGAAGGTGACCTTGGAGGTTGAGCTGAACATATAGACACGGTCAGGATTGCCGGCCTTTCTGCACTCAGAGAATATATCCAGAAGGGTATCGGGGGTATCATAGAGATGATGGAATGCGTAGGCGTTATCCCAGATAATTCTGAAATCAGGTGCTTTGGTCTTCATGAACGCCAAACGCTTAACCACCGTGTCGGAATAAGTAATCCCCGTAGGATTGCTGTATTTGGGCACGCACCAGATCCCTTTAATGCTCTCATCCTGAGCCACCAGCTCCTCCACCTTATCCATGTCCGGGCCTTCCTTGGTCATGGGAATGATAATCATTTCAACGCCGAAGAGCTCGGTGATGGCAAAATGGCGATCGTAGCCGGGCGCAGGACAAAGGAACTTTACCTTATCCAGCTTGCACCAGGGTTTTTCAAAACCGTTAAGACCATGGATAAAAGCCTTGGAAACCAGATCATACATCAGGTTAAGGCTTGAATTTCCACCAATGAAAAGTTCATCCTCGGAGAGCCCGAAGACCTCGGCAAAGAGCGCCTTGGCTTCCCTGATACCGTCCAAAAGACCATAGTTGCGACAGTCGGTGCCATCCGCAGAAAACAGGTTATTGGTATCCTTGAAAAGATCCGCTGAGAGATCCAATTGCTCAGAACAGGGCTTTCCTCTGGACATATCGAGCTTCAGTCCCTGGCTCTTGTATTGGTCATAGGCCGACTGCACTTGTTGCTTTCTTTCAATGAGTTGTTCCTTTGATAAACCCTCAAACGCACACATTTAATAAACCCTCCAAAAATAAAACCACAGTAATCAGAAAGACTTATCTTTATCTCTCATTATTGTATGACAGATCATAAGAATTTGCAAGTTTAGTTATTGAATATTGCAAAGAAAATGTTAAGAATTTGACTATCTCACTGATGAACAGGCAGCGGCGCCGTCTGGTGACCGACAAAATAGCAAATCTGCAGAAACATAAAGGCATCTCTGCTTAAGCCCATCACCTCATACAAAAAAGACAATAAAAATAAATGCCCTCGGAGAAATGGGGCATTTATATACACATTGCAGGACAAATGCTTTAATTATTCATTAAGATAGATGTTTCTCCAGGACCATCAACCCGTCATAAAGAGCCAATGACTCAAAACATAGGCGATATAGTCCAATAGTTCCATTTTCTCAGCGCTGCCCATAGCAATCAAAGAAGTTTCAGCAATGATTTTATCCCCCTGATAGACCGAGACAGTGCCCAGAATGCTTCCCTGTTTAACAGGGGCTATAAGCTCCTCGGGCAGGGATACACGGGTATATAACGTATCTTCCTGTCCGTTATAAATGACTGTGTTAAGGTTATCTGAGACCGCAACTTCTATCTCCTGCAGCGTTCTTGAGCGTTTTATCCTTACGCTTCCCAAAATCTGCCCCTTGCTGAGGAGATTGACACGGCCATAATGGCTGAAGGAATAGTCCAGAATCTGCTTGCTGCTGGAGGTTCTCAGGCTTTTGGAGTCACAGAACAAAACCACTGAGATAAAGCGCATATCATTCTTGGTGACACTGGTGACCAGGCAGCGTCCGGCAAGCCCCGTATAACCGGTTTTAACACCATCGGCTCCCGCATATTCGGTCAGCATTTCGTTGGTGTTCTTTAAGACTCTGCCGTTATAATAATACTCCCGGGTCCTTACAATCTCATTGAAAACCTCGTTTTTCAAGGCATATCGGGTAATCTTGGCCAGGTCGTAGGCAGTGGTATAATGATTCTCGGCATCCAGGCCGTGGGGATTGGAAAAGCTGGTGGAATATGCACCTATTTCGATGGCTTTTTGGTTCATCATCTCCGCAAAGCCCTCTATGCTTCCTCCCACATGCTCGGCAATGGCCACAGCGGCATCATTGCCCGAACAAAGCAGCATGCCATAGAGGAGATCCTTGAGCTTCATGGTGCTCCCTTCCTTGATGCCCATCACCGAGCCGCCCATATGGGCCGCCTTGCCGCTGATGACCACATCCTCGTCCAAGGAACAGTTCTCCAAAGCTACAATGGCCGTCATAATCTTGGTGGTGCTGGCCATGGGCCGTTTCACATAGGCATTCTTTTCATAGAGGATATTTCCGGTCTCAAAATCTATCACAATGGCGGAACGGGCATTTATGGAGGGCAGGGTACTCACTTCCAAAGCGTCATCCTTCATTGCAACAGCCCGAGCCGTTTCCTGGACAACCGGGACATCGGCAGCGGGCTTATTTTGAAGGAACTCTGTTGAAAAAAAATAGATTCCCAGCATAATGAGCACAAGATACAGGATATCAGTTTTCTTCAAAACGCTATCTCCAGAAATTTATACCCTGTGTCAAATATATGATGGATCTTCCTATCTATACCCCATTCTTCCAGATCTCCGCAATGGCTGAAACCGCCTTCTCCATATCGGTATTATCAATAACATAATCACTGTATTTTCGGTAAAGGGGGTCCCTCTCTTCCAGGAGCCTAAATAAAACGTCGGTTCCGTTTTTCAGAAGGGGCCTGTTGGACACGTCCACGGTACGCAAGATATCCTCAATGGGACGTACCAGATAAAAGACAAGCCCCGTGGCCTTTAAAGCCTCCATGTTCTGGGGACGAAGAACCACGCCGCCGCCGGTGGAAATGACTATGTGTTCTTTTTGGACCAGGGTTTTCACCATTTCGCTTTCGATAGCTCTGAAATATGCCTCGCCTTTTTCTTCAAAGAGCTTTCTGATGGTGCCATGCCGCTTTTCGATCTCCTCATCGGCATCCACAAAAGGCATATCCAGCACCTCAGCCAGTCTTCTTCCAAGGGTTGTTTTCCCTGAGCCCATCATGCCAATAAGTACAATATTCCTTTTCATGAGCGATTCAATTCCTCATATATCTCTTCAATCATTCCAGGGCTGACCTTGTACCCCTGCCATATCTCCTGGGCGCACAGGGCCTGGGCCACCAGCATGAACAAGCCGTTGGCGCATGGGATACCCAATGCTCTGCAGTAACTCAGAAGCACTGTTTCCTTGGGATTATAGATCAGGTCCATAACAGCACCTGCCCCCTTCAACTGATCCTCGGTCAGCGGTGAGGCCTGGCTGTGGGAGGACATGCCCACCGGGGTAGTATTAACGACCAAATCAAAACCAGAGGCCGTAAAGGCTTTAATATCAGTGCAGGGCAGATCCGGGAACTTCTGCTTTGCCTCCTGGGGATTACGGGTGACAAGATGAATCTCTGAGGCTCCATGGTCCTTCAGAAAGGCAATGACTGCCCGGGATGACCCTCCGCTTCCGAGAACGGCACAGCGCTTGCCCTCATAGGATAGCCCATGATGGTCCAGGGCCATGCCAAAACCATAATAATCGGTATTATAACCCCTATATTCCTCCCCGAGGAGGATGGTATTGACAGCACCAATATTCCTGGCCTCATCGGATATAAAATTCAAAGCGCTCATTAATTCGGTTTTATAGGGAATGGTAATATTAATGCCTGCATAGCCTTCTTCCTTCAGCCTGTCTAAAAGCCCCGCCAACTGATCCCTGGGGACTTCTTTTAAATTATAAGTGGCATTGAGCCCGGCCTTTTCAAAGAAAAGGGAATGAATCCTGGGCGAAAGGCTATGGGAGAGCTTCTCCCCAATGAGGGCATATTTCTTTGGGGATGTTGATGAAGATGAAAGCCTTTTTGTCTGAAACTCCCGTGACTGAGCCATTATCCCTTCATAGGTCAATTTCAGGCACTGGGCATATTGAGGGTTTTGGAGCACTGAAAGTACATTTTCAATGACCTTTTCCTCCCGCCCCCTGTCCAGAACCTGAATATGGTTTTCTTTTTTATAGTCCGCAATCCTGGTCACTAAATCCAGACGCTTTTGAAGGAGCAGGGACAGCTCCCTGTCCAGAGCGTCCATCTCTTCCCGCAGCTTCTCAAGGGGGGTGAGCCCCCAATCCGTTTTTTTATCCTTCATGGCTCATGACTTCCTTCACAGAATGCTTCCAATCCAAACTGCCCAATAAGCATATCACAAAGCACAAAGGCAGTGGCCGCCTCAATGACAGGAACAGCTCTCGGTACAATACAGGCGTCATGACGTCCCCGAACCTTTAATTTCGCGTTTTCCATGGTCCTTATATCCACGGTGTCCTGCTCCAACGCAATGGAAGATGTAGGTTTTATGGCCACTCTGAAGACTACGGGCATACCGTTGGTAATTCCGCCGTTGATGCCCCCGTTATTGTTGGTTTGGGTTTTAATCGTCTCACTGTCCATATAAAAGGCATCATTGGCCTGACTGCCCCGAAGGGTGGTAATGCCGAAGCCCTCCCCGAACTCTATGCCCTTAACAGCCGGTATGGAGAAAAGCATGGCCGAAAGATTGGCCTCCACATTGTTGAAGATGGGCGAACCCAATCCTGGGGGCAGCCCTACCACGGCTGTTTCAATAATCCCTCCCACCGAGTCGGTGGCCATTCTGGCTTCCTCAATGATCTCCAGATAGGCCTCGCGGCAGGACAGATCATTGACTGGAATATCCATGGTCCTTAAGGCCAGGAGCTGTTCCCTGGTCACGCCAGCCTTGTCAAAGCCAATATCCTTCATGTCCTGGATGGTATCAATATGGGAACCAATGGTAATATCCTGTTCATCCAGGATGTGCTGGGCCACAGCCCCTGCGAAAACCAATGGCGCTGTAAGCCGTCCTGAGAAATGCCCACCGCCGCGGATATCATTAAACCCTTTATATCGGACAAAGCCCGAATAATCAGCATGGCCGGGCCTTGCAAGCCGCTCTATATCTCCATAGTCCACCGAATGGGCATCCCGGTTTTTGATCATGGCACATAGCGGTGTTCCGGTGGTTCTCCCACGATGAACCCCGCTTAATATCTCCACCAGATCCGACTCCTGCCGCTTGGTGGAATGGGGACCCTTGCTGGGTCTCCTTCTGGCCATTTCCTGGGAAATCTTTTCAGAATCCAGGAGAATCCCCGAAGGAAGTCCATCCAGAACCACGCCAATAGCCGGGCCATGGGATTCTCCGAAGATGGATAGCTTTAAATTCTTACCGAAAATACTACTCATAGGCTTCTACCTTTCCTCCTAAAGCCACAAAGTCCTCCCAGAATTCCGGGTACGACTTGTTTACGGCATCACTGCCCTCAATGTCTATAATCTCCTGGCAGGCCGCCGAAGCCACGGCCAGGGACATAACAATGCGGTGATCCCCCGAACCATGGGTTTTGCCTCCATGCAATCCGGGAACACCATCAATAATGAGTCCCTCGGGTTCCTCGACGATGCGCGCTCCCAGGGCTGACAGCTCACGGCAGGTGGTGGCCAGCCGATCCGATTCCTTGATACGAAGCCGGGCGGCGTTCTTGATATGGGTTCGCCCCTCTGCCAGGGACGCCGCCACTGATAATACCGGCACCAGATCGGGACACTGGGACACATCGATGTCCATGCCCGTAAGCCTTTCCTTTTTGAAGGTTATACGCTCTGCCTCCACCCGGGGCTGGGCGCCCATGGCCTTAAGGATATCCAGAATAACCTTATCCCCTTGAAGCGAGTGGGGATTTAAACCTTCAATGGTGATTTCATCAGAAAGGGTGCCCAGTACGCAGAAAAAGGCTGCCTGGGACCAGTCCCCCTCCACAATGTATTCAGAAACGGGTTTATAACGCTGGCCTCCGGGAATGTGCAGGACTTGCTCGGCTGGCTTAAACTCACATTGGATGCCGAAGGTTTCAAGCACCTGAAGGGTCATATGGATATAGGGCTCTGATTCGATGCGCTCAGTGATTTTAATCACTGAATCCCCCTCCAGCAGCGGCAGCGTGAAGAGCAGCCCTGATATAAACTGGGAGCTCACATTGCCGGGCAGAACATACTCCCCGGGAACCAGCCTGCCTGACAGGGTAATGGGCATCCTTCCCTGATTGTCCCTGTAGACAATCCCCCTGGCTTCAAACAGCGCCTGATAGAGGGAGAAAGGACGTTCCACAAGCCTTCCTCGGCCAACAAGGGTCACTTCATCCGCCGTTAGTCTGGTGATGGGCATGATAAAGCGGGCGGTGGACCCTGATTCCAGACAATCAATGGTCTTTTCGCGCAGGGTCACCAAGCCCTGGCCGCGAACACGGAGGCATTTCCTGCCCTTGAAGCGCACGCTGTCGGACAGGGTGAGCTCTGCCCCGAGAGCACGAATAGCTCCCATGGTGGCCTGCATGTCATCGGACAGAACCATATTGTCAATAAGGGTTTCCCCCTTGGCCAGGGCTGCGCAGATCATGGCTCTGTGGGCCATGCTTTTGGAAGGCTGAGCCAAAACCTTGCCTTTAAGAGGCTTTGCAAATATGCGTAAGGACGCCATCAATTCTCTCCTCCAACTCCTCAAGGTTCATGCTGTGAAGCCTGCCCAGGCCGATTCTTTCTATGTAGGCAATGGTTATCATGCCGGACCGATTTTTCTTATCAATACGAATGGCCTTAAGCACCTCTTCTTTGCAAAGATCAGGAACGCAGGTTGGAAGGCCGTAAAGCTTAAGGACATGGATGAGCTTATCGGTTTCGCCCTTTACAGTGAGCCCCATGGCCTCGGTCATACGGGTGAAGGCAGCCATGCCCACCGCCACAGCCTCACCGTGGGACAGACCCTGATAGTTCTGTACCCGTTCAATGGCGTGGCCCAGGGTATGACCGAAATTGAGAAGCTGACGAAGATCATTATCAAACTCATCGGCCTCCACAATGTCCCTTTTAATCTGGCAGCACCGCATAATCAGATACTCCAGCTTTTCATTAAGACGCTGACGCAAAGAGGGGTTAAGGACTCCCTTGGTATCAGCCCCATGCCCTTCGGCAAGCTGCACAAGGGTGTCAAAAAGCTGTGCGTCCCGAATCATGCCTGCCTTGATAAGTTCTCCCATGCCATTGATCAGTTCATTATCGGGCAGTGATAAGAGAAAGTCGGGATCGGTGTAAACAGCGTCGGGCTGATAAAAGGCCCCTACCAGGTTCTTGCCCTGGGGCAGGTCAACAGCCACCTTGCCTCCCACACTGGAATCCACCATGGCCAAAAGACTGGTGGGAATCTGGATGAAGCCCATGCCCCTTAAGAAGGTCGCCGCGGCCAGCCCCGTCATATCCCCGGTGACGCCGCCGCCCAAAGCGATAAGGATATCGCTTCGGGTAAACAGGCCTTCGGCCAGACATGCATAAATCTGGGTCAGGCTTTCCAAACTCTTGTGCTTCTCACCTGCTTCAAAAATAATGGGCACTACATCAAAGCCCCCATGGCGAAGCTTTTGGACGAAGCTTTCCCCGTAGAGGGGGTAAATATGGGTATCACAGACCACAGCCAGCTTTTTGCCGTGGTATCTTACCTTGAAAATCTCCGGAAGACGCTGAAAGAGTCCTGATTCTATGAGAATATCATAAGTTTTATCGCGGGATTTCACTTGCACCTTTTCCATAGGCTAGACCTCCAGATGCCTGTCTTCCAGCGCCACATACTGTCTGAGCTTTGGAAGAATGGAGGCATACTCGGCGGGCGTAATGGACTGCTCCCCGTCGGATAATGCGCACTTGGGATTGTTATGAACCTCAATGACCACCCCATCTGCCCCCGAAACTACAGCGGCCTTGGACATGGGCCCCACCATCCAGGACTTGCCTGTGCCATGGCTGGGGTCTACAATAACGGGCAGGTGGCTGAGCTTTTTAATGGCGGGTACGGCGCTCAAGTCAAGGGTATTGCGCGTATAGGTTTCAAAGGTGCGGATACCCCTTTCGCAGAGAATTACCTTCTCATTGCCTTCGCTTAAGATATACTCCGCCGACATGAGCCATTCCTCCAAGGTGGCCGAAAGGCCCCGCTTAAGCAGAACAGGCTTCTGGGTGCGCCCCAGCTCCCTTAACAGAACAAAGTTTTGCATATTTCGTGCGCCCACCTGTATGATGTCCACATCCTCCACAAAGCGATCCAGAACATCGGTGGACATGATTTCAGAAACAATGGGCAGGCCGGTCTCGGCTCGGGCAATCTTCAACAGTTCCAGCCCTTCCAGCCCCAGCCCCTGAAAGCTATAGGGAGAGGTGCGCGGCTTATAGGCACCGCCCCGCAGGAAGGAGGCCCCTGCTTTCTTGAGGTCCCGCGCAATTCCCACAATCTGGTCCTCGTTTTCTACCGAACAGGGGCCGGCGATAATGACAAAATGACCCTGGCCAATCTTTCTGCCATTGACATCAATGACGGTATCAAAGGGCTGGAACATTCTGTTGGCCTTCTTAAAGGGTTCGGTGACGCGAAGGACATTAATGACAATGTCATAAGAGGAAAAGGTATAGGCATTGACCTTGGAAGTATCTCCCACCAAGCCTATAATGGTGGTTTCCTCACCCACAGAGACATGGACATTCAAGCCCATCTCTTCAATGTGCCGTACTAACTCGTTCTTCTGTTCCTGGCTGGCACCAGGCTTCAAAACTAGAATCATAATGTGTCATCTCCTACCATACTACAATTTTGTGCCCCATGGGCACCTTTATTCCATGCGCATGGAATAAATTATATCTATTATAGCGACATTGAACTAATAAAGCAATTTCTTCCCGCAGAAAAGAATGATTAAAAGTTGGGCCAGCAATATGAGCGGAATAACCAAAAGAATGGCCTTTACCGAAAAATAAACCGAGATCAGGCTCCCTAAAAGGGGTGAAGCAGCCCAGGCAAAGCTGGAGACAAAGGTTTGAATGCCAAAGAGCTGTCCCCGCTGATTGCTGGGCAGCCTGGAACTGGAAACCGACATAACAATGGGCTCAATCCCCCCCAGCACAAACATCATCAAACCGTAATTCACCGCAAGCATAAGAACACCTGTGGACCAGAACAGCGGAATGGCGATAAGCAAACTGGTCAATGCACAGGTCATAAGCAGCCTGTATCGGTTGACCCGATCACCTAACCGACCCAGTATGTATCCTGAGAGCCCAGTCATTAAGCCGATAAACCCGTTCATGAGCCCTGTAATCCGTGATGCGCCATCCAGGGTTCCCAGACTTTCCTGGACGAAAATGGCCATATAGGGAGAGAATACATTGGTGGCCAGACGAATGATAAGGATAAGGGCCAGTCCTACCAAAAGCCAGGGACCAAAGAAGGGCTTGCCCTTGGTCATGCTCTTCTCCCCATCCCCCTTAAGGACATTGATGGATGGTTTATTTATCTTACTGCTGTCCCGAACCAGGATCAGTACCAGCAAAAAGTCCATCAACAGCAAGGTACCGCCGAATATAAAGCTGTTGCGATAGCCCAGCCATTCGGCCACCATCCCGCCTAAGGCAGGCCCCACACAGGCCCCGATCTGGGTAGAGGTGGATAAAAAACCCAGCGCAAAGCCTAGCCGGTTCTCAGGGGCGGATGAGGCCACCAGTGCTGCCGAGGCAGTGATGGTTCCTGTGAATACTCCCTGGAGAAATCTTAAAACCAGAAGTTGATACACATTGGTGGATAAGCCCATGCCCAGCATGACAAGACCGCCGGCTGCAATGGCCCGAAGCAGCATCATCTTTTTGCCGTATTTGTCGGCAAGCCTGCCCCATACAGGAGCCATCACCCCCGCGCTGATGCCTGACACAGCCGTCAATAGCCCCACATAGGTCTTGACGAGGTCTGGTTCTGTAACCCCCAGCTCCTGAATATAGTAGGACATAAAGGGTAAGCCCAGATTAAAGCTCATCAGGGAGATGGTCTGTGTCATCCATATGATATAAAGGTTTGATTTCCATCGTTCCATCACGAAATCTCATTCTTAATACTTTTGAATCGTTTTTTATAAACAAAGCCTGCCCGATAACCGGACAGGCATTGATTGAATATGTATCACACTGTCATATGAACTCTGAACTGCCTGAAGGCTTACTTAAAAAACTCATCATAAATGCTTACGATGGCCTTATCCACATCATCCTCGCAAACCCCCAGCATAATGCTGACCTCAGAAGAGCCCTGGTTGATCATGCGGATGTTGACGCCATTTAAGGCAAGTGCCTTGGCGATGCGATGGGTGATGCCCACCGTATGCTTCATACCTTCACCAACCACCATTACAAGCCCAAGGTCATACTCAATGCTGATGGAATCCACCCGGAGCTCCTTGGCCACTCTTTCCATGATTCTGCTCTTCTTCTCATCATCCATATACTTCTTACGAATAATGATGGATATATCGTCAATTCCCGAAGGCATATGCTCAAAGGGCACAAACTCCTCCTCCAGAATCTGCAGCACCTTGCGGCCAAAACCGATTTCACGGTTCATCATATACTTATTGATATTGATGGAACAGAAGCCCTTGTCCCCGGCTATACCGGCCACGGGGTTCATATGGTTGTCTCGGGTGGGCGTGATAAAAGTACCGGGTGCCGAAGGATTATTGGTATTACGAATATTGACAGGAATACCTCTCTGGAAAACAGGTTCCAGGGTTTCCTCATGAAGCACTGAGAAGCCTGCGTAAGAGAGCTCCCGCATTTCACGATAGGTAAGCTCAGAAATAGGCTTGGGATCCTTAATGAGCTTGGGATTGGCCACAAACACCGAATCCACATCGGTGAAGTTCTCATACACATCCACCTCAAGGGCAGCAGCCAAAATGGAGCCGGTGATATCCGAGCCCCCTCTGGGGAAGGTGACCACTTCACCCGACAGGGAGTAACCAAAGAAGCCGGGGAAGATAATAATCCCTTCCATATCCTTCAGCCTGGTGAGATTTTTGAAGGATTGAGGAAGCACTCTTGCATTTCCATATTCATCGCTTAAGAATAGTCCTGCATCCCTGGGGTTCACATATTGGGCCTTGATCCCCTGGCTTTCAAGATAAAAAGCCACGAGCCTGGCCGCATTGTCCTCACCTGCGGCTTTCATGCGATCCATAAACTTCTCGGATGAGTTATACGGGAGGGAAACACGGGTGATGAGATTATTTTCAATATCCTTGGTAATCTGCTCGTTAAGCTTCAGATCCCTTGCGATTTCCGCATAGCGCTCAACAATGGCCTTAAGAACGGTTTCATAATCCTCGTTTTTCAAGTATCTGTTGGCACAGTCAATGAGCATGTCGGTGATTTTTGTGTCGGAATCAAAGCGCTTGCCAGGCGCTGAAACCACAACAATGCGTCGGTCCGGATCACTGGTGACAATGGAACAGACCTTTTTTATCTGTTCAGCATTGGCCATGGATGTCCCGCCAAATTTGCATACCTTCATTTCATCCAACCTCCGAATATGTAGGCTTTTTCTCTCTAAAGACCGGACCTGAACCCGGACTCGGGATGCTTACTTAAAGCACCAAAAAACTGAAAATATATTAAAAAAGGTAAAGGGTCTGCCCTTTACCTTCTCATTCTATAGTGCAGCTTTATTGTTGTCAACCTTCATACAATCAATTTTTTCGTCTCTTTGGCAATGGCAAGCTCTTCGTTGGTGGGAATGACCAGGGTTCTTACCTTGGCACCGGGAGCACTGATATCCAGCTCCTTGCCCCTGACCTCATTCTTCTCCAAATCGATGGAAATTCCCACAAAATCAAGGTTCTCACAAACCATTCTGCGGATTTTGGGATTGTTTTCGCCAATACCTGCCGTAAAGATGACTGCATCCAGGCCGCCCATGGCAAAGGCATACTCACCAATAGTCTTTTTCACCTTATAGGTAAAGACCTCCAGAGCAAGAGCGGCACGCTCATTACCCTCGTCCACGGCAGTATCCAGATCACGGAAGTCGCTGCTGACACCTGAGATACCCAGTACACCGGACTTTTTGTTCATGACGGCATCCACTTCCTCAGCAGTCAAGCCTTCCTTGTTCATTAAGAAGGTAACCACAGCGGGGTCAATGGTTCCGCAGCGTGTGCCCATAGCCAGACCATCCAGAGGTGTAAAGCCCATGGAGGTGTCAACGGTCTTTCCACAGTCAATAGCGGCAACACTGGAGCCATTGCCAAGATGGCAGGTTACCAGCTTCAGTTGATCATAGGGCTTGCCTAAAAGGGCAGCGGCACGCTCAGAGACATACTTATGGCTGGTGCCATGGAAGCCGTATTTACGAAGCTTATATTTCTTATAATACTCATAGGGCAGTGCGTAAATGTAAGCCTTGGGAGGAATGGTCTGATGGAAGGCTGTATCGAACACAGCCACCTGGGGTACTCCTTCCATGGTCTGCTGGCAGGCGCGAATACCTGTAATATTGGGCGGATTGTGAAGGGGAGCAAGCTCAACGCACTCCTCCAGGGTTTTCATTACCTCATCGTCTATAATCACTGACTTAAAGAACTTTTCACCGCCATGAACCACACGATGGCCTACGGCAGAAATCTCGGACAGGGATTTAATGACGCCCCATTCCTTGTCGGTCAGTACCTTAATCAGGTTCTCAATGGCCTCTTTATGGGTTTTCATCTCAATCTCTTTTTCAACCGAACGATCATCAAAGGTTTTGTGCTTGATGATGGACGCGGGTAGACCGATGCGATCACATAAACCCTTGGCCAGTACCTTTTCATCACTCATGTCAATCAACTGATATTTGAGTGATGAGCTGCCTGCATTGATGACTAAGATTAACATTTTAAAATTATCCCCCTTTTATTCTATATACCCTGAGCCTGTACAGCAGTGATGGCGACAACACCAACAATATCCTCTGCCGAGCAGCCTCTTGATAAGTCATTGACAGGTTTTGCAATACCCTGGGTAATTGGACCATAGGCCTCGGCCTTTGCAAGCCTCTGAGTGAGCTTGTAAGCAATATTACCCACGTTAAGATCAGGGAAAATCAGCACATTGGCTTCACCCTTCAAGGGGCTGGCGGCTGTCTTGGACTTGGCAATTTCAGGAACGATGGCCGCATCCACCTGGAGCTCACCGTCTATCAGCACATCGGGAGCCTTAGCCTTGGCGAGCTTTGTCGCCTCAACAACCTTATCTACCAGCTCACTCTTGGCACTGCCGTAGCTGGAATAGGAAAGCATGGCTACCTTGGGTTCAGCGCCCACAAGGTTCTTGAAGGTGGCGGCAGAGCAAACGGCTATCTCAGAAAGCTCTTCAGCATTGGGATTCTCCACCAGACCACTGTCTGCATACAAGAAAATACCGTTATGTCCAAATTCACAGTTGGGAACACACATGATGAAGAAAGAAGAAACCAGCTTTACATTGGGTGCGGTTTTCAAGATCTGAAGGGCCGGGCGCAGTGTGTTGGCTGTGGAATTGATAGCGCCTGCCACCATACCGTCGGCCTCTCCCTTCTTAACCATCATAACACCCCAGTAGAGCGGGTTTTTCATGGTTTCACGCGCCTGCTCCAATGTCATGCCCTTGTTCTTTCTCATCTCGTAAAGGGTATTGGCATAATCCTCAAACTTATCCGAAGTCAGAGGATTAACAATGGCTGCGCCTTCTATATTAAGGTCTCCCTTGAGTTCATTAATTTGGTTTTCATCCCCAACCAGGATAACATTGGCGAATCCTTGCTCCAGAATCATGGCAGTGGCTTGAATGGTACGAATATCTGTGCTCTCAGGAAGAACGATGGTCTTTTTATCCATCCTGGCACGCTCAGTAATGGTGTTTAAGAATTGGCTCATAATTGACAGACTCCTTTCAACGCTTCCACAGTTATTTATTATTCCCCATAATCCAACAAAAAAATTATATTACAATTGTTTTTTGTATACAAGGCAAGTTGCAAAAAAATATTTAAAAATCTATCAAAATCCCTATTCCTCTTTTCAAAACGCCTAAAAATCAAAAAGAAAAGGGTAGAATACTCCACCCTTGGATTAATAGCTTTCAACGCCTTTCGCAAGCATCTCTCTCAGCTTATCAATATTTCGTCCGGTTATAATCTTAATATTCATGGCCAGCTCATTGAGGGTTTTTCTTATCTGATCCAGCTCCACATAGCGCTTAACCTTCATGGAGGTCGTTTTTATCAGCTCCTCATAGCCAAAGACGTAATAGCGTATCGTCTTGTAGACAGGCATGAGCTTGTTGATATCCTTAATGGCCTTATCCAGCAGCTTTCGAATACTGCTCTCATCATCGGGAGACGGAACCATAGCCAGGATCTTCTCCTTATCCAGCACTATCTTGGAGCAAATCTCCACATTCCCGTCTGCAGTAGCCTCACCCCATACTAAGGATTCCTTGACAAACTGCAGCTCGTTAATATGGGATTCCAGCTCTTCAGGAAAGACCTTTTTCCCGTTCTTAAGGACGATCATGGACTTAACGCGGCCCGTCACATGCAAAAGACCCTTCCTATCGATCTTTCCCAGATCTCCGGTATGGAACCAGCCGCCCCTAAGGGCTTCGGCAGTAGCCTCTTCATTCTTCCAATAACCCAGCATAACATTTTTGCCCTGTACCACAATCTCCCCCGTTCCATCGGGTGAGGGATTGGCAATGGCCAGCTTCACACCGGGCAAGGGCTGTCCGCAGGTTCCGATCTTTCGAACCCTGTCGCAGCCACCGGCAACCACCGGAGCCGTTTCGGTAAGACCATAGCCCTGGTAAACCCTGATACCAATATTCTCAAACCATTTGGCTGTTTTGGGCTCCATGGCTGCACCGCCGGTAACAATAACCCGAAGCTTTCCGCCCAGGGGCTCTAAAAGCTTCTTAAAGATTTTTCGCCTGAGATCAATGCCCAAATGAGCAATGGCATTGGCGGTCTTCATCAGGGCCTGAACCTTTTTATCCAGCCCCTTTTTCTTAACCTCTTCCATAATACGGTTCTTGAACTTATCAAATATCAAAGGAACCCCCACAAGACAATGGGGCTGATACTCAGTCAAGTTCTTATTGATATATTTCAGACCATCGCTGATGGACACGGTCATCCCCAGATAGAGCGGGAACAACAGGCCTGCTGTGTTCTCAAAGGTATGGTGCATGGGGAGAATGGACATCACAGACTCTCCAGGTTCAAAGCGTACCACGCCGCCAAGACTCATAATGTCAGCACAGATATTGCTATGGCTCAGCATGACGGCTTTGGAGCTGGAGGAAGTCCCGGAAGTAAACAAAAGAACGCTCATGCCTGTGGGGTCCACTTCTATGGAGGTATACTCAGCATAGTGATCCTTCAGCAATTGCTGACCCTGCTCCAGTAACTGATAAAAAGCATGGAAGCGGGAATCCTCATTTTCTTCCGGCGATGCATTCATGCAGATGAGAGCCTTAAGACGGCTGTTGCGCTGGGCAATGGCCTTGATGTCATCAGAGAAGGCATTGGAATAAACCAGAACATCCACTTCGCCCCGTTCCAGCAAGGACTCAATCTCATTGGGCGGTAAAAGTCTGTCCAGTGGAATGGCAATCCCCACCCCATTTACAGCAGCCAGATAGGAAACCACCCATTCATAGCGGTTCTCACCGATAATGGCAACGCGGCTGTTTTTCAGGCCCAGCTTCACCAGGGCGCTGCCCAGGGCATTGACATCGTCGAAAAACTCGGAATAGGTCTTGCAAACTGTTTCATCCTTGGGTTCATGACGGTATTTGAAGGCAATTTTGTCACCATATTTAACTCTGCATTTATTGAGCATATCCTTTAGACTATTTATCTCCATTGCGCGATACAATGGCTTTCCTTCAACAATATTGACGAGCTTGAGGGTTTCGTTCATTAAAACATGTCTCCTTGATTCTTAACCGGGCAATTAAACCGTGGCATAATTATTATATATGTTTATCATAGCATTGCCCCAGGTAAATGTATATACCAATCATAGATAATTTACCAATTTTATAGGCAAACTGGTGTTACAGCCCCATGATCATGTAGCGAATGGGAATATAGCGCTTAATGCCCAGATCTTTAAGGACGGCCTTTTTGAGATCGTTAAACAGGCTCTCGACCTTTTGAACCTCCTCGGCTGACACCGGCCTTCCCCCATAGCATACCTTGACAAAGACAGGCGCAACATCCTTGAATTTGGTACGGGACAGGATAAAGAGCTGATCCATTCTCTCACTGAACTCCCTGATGGTCTCACCAGGTTTCATCTGATAGCCCAGGTGAGAAAGCCATTTTAACATCAGTGCAAAGCATTTCATCACCTTTTTCCCGCTGCCATACCCTTTCATGCGAAGGCCTCCGATGAGCATCAGCGCATAATTGACGAGGACCGTCAGCACCACAAGCCCTGCCAGAATCCATGGTACGGCCTTCAGGGCGTTATTGGCCGGAGCAGCTTCCACATCAGTGATAGGAGTCATGGGCAAATAATCGGAGCTGTCTGCATAGCCACGATAGCGTGCCATCATTTCCTCCAGGGTGGGTATATTATAGGCTGCGGCGCTCAGGACCTCATTGGACACCCTGTAATTCATGGAATTGGCATAAACGGCGGTGGGCTCGAAGATAAGCCACCCGAACCCTTCAAAATAGACCTCCACCCATGCGTGGGCATATCGGTTGGAGACAACATAAATTCCATTGGTGGCTTGCTCGGGCAGTACATAGCCTTCCACATAGCGGGACGGGATATTGAGGCACCGCAGCAGAACGTTCATGGCAGTGGCAAAGTAGGTACAATAGCCCTGGGGGTCCTCAAACAGGAAATAGTCCACAAAATCCATATTCTCGGGAACATAGCTGGTATTCAGGTTATAGGTGTAATGGTTACGCAGATACTGCTCTATGGCCACTACACGTTCGTAATCGTTCTTACAGTCCTTGGTGATTTCAAAGGCCAGTTCCCTGATCCTTTGCGGGGTATCGGGACTTAACTGGGTGTATTCATGACGAATGTTGGCAGCCTGGGAACTCAGCTCATCCAGGATATTGATGCGTTCAAACAAAGCATTTTCCTGATCGATAACATAGGAGGAGGAACGCCATTGGCTATATCTATACCTCTCTCTCAGGCTGTTCACTTCCTCCGCCAGTATGTTGGCAGCCTGTGCATATAACCCCTTGTAACTGAAGGTTAAGGCCTTTTTCAGCAACGGCTCACCATACATGGGCTGGATATAGTCCAGCTTATAGCTGCTGTTGGTGGGCAGCTTTTCCTGGCTTTTGGCAATGCCATGCAAATCCTGAACAATGCTCATGGTCGAATCATCCATATTGTGGATGGGGAAAATGGTTTTGAGCGGCATGAAGACAGTTTGCGTCGTCATATTCCGATACTTGATTTCAAGAGAATCGTTGGAAAACAGGATATCGGTAAGATTCCCTGCCGCCAGATTGGTAAGCAGCTCCCTGTCCTCTTCACTGGCATAGGAGAAAAGTTTTTCAACGGGAATATTGGGCCAGCTTTTGGAGAAATCCTCGTGCTGATTCATATAATCAATGCTTTGATTTAAATACCAGTCCAGATTGGCGGTCTGAATCCAGGTATTATTCTCATACCAGGAATAAGCCGCGCCCCGCAGATAGGTGCGCCTGTCGGCCTTAACCTCCATAACAATGACATTATTGGGTCTTACAGGACCACCCAGGCGTTTGGACCCTCCACTGAATCCCGTGGAGGCCAGACTGAAGAAATCCATATCAATGGTCTTATAGCGCTGCTCATAATAGTTGATGGCCTGCATAATCTTCTGATCAAGCCAGGGCCATTGAATAGGATAGTTATTCTTGGGAATAAAGGAAATGATAATAACGGGCAGCAAGGCCAAGGGCAAGGTATAGACCAGCATGGTTCCCAGGGGCAGGCCCTCAGGCACCAGCCCCAATTTACTCCTGCTTTTATAAACATGCCGTATATAGGCGAGGATGGTCAGGGTGCACAGGACGCCAAAAAGCAGCCGGTTTTCCTTTCCTGACATGATCCATGAAAAGATGGCCAGGGCCAGGGAGCAGCCCGTCATCAGGTAGAAGCTGAAGTAGCGCAAATAGAGCAGCACCACCACTATGGAAGCCACAATGGCCGCAATAATGGTTGAAATCTGCGCAAAGACCAGCATCTGTGGGTATTTAACAGGAAAGCTGTATGTGATGCAATACCACAGATCAAGGACGCCCTCCACAATATAGAGCACAGGCTTTGAGATGGGTGTGTCCACCCAACATACAAAGGTAACGACAGCGGCTCCTGCGGCCGAGGCTCCAAGGAGAAGCCATGTAACCGCACGGCTCTTTGCAACAAGGTTAATAAACAGATAGACCGCAAGAGAAATGAGCAATATCTCAAGTACCGGCGGCTTATTATACGGGATATGGGCAATAAGCAAGGTAAATACAGCAGTATAGCCCCAACCTATCAGGAGGTTGGCCCATCCATCAAGCTTTGCTTTCACAGACCTCCACCTCCCTGACAAGCCTTTCGGGCTCAATCTCACGATGGCACGATTTGCCCTCCAAAACGGCCGGTTCAAGTTTCCACATGCGAATATTGCTCTTAATCAGGATATCGGCAAGCTCACGGGCGGCTTCCTCATCCTCTTCAGTGCCCTTAATGCGAATATAGAACAGTTCAAGATCCAGTCCCTTGTTTCTGATATGGAGGCACTTGCTTATCAAATCCCCATCCAGTTGAACTGTAAACAGGTAGACCAGATTGCTGGTATGCTCATTCTCGGTGAAATACTCCAGATACTCGTAATCATTGAGTGCCTGACTAAACTTAACCTCTGAAAGGAACTGATAGATACCCTGGAACTCCATGGTTGACGAAGCCCGGAGAACAAGCGGCTGATCCTTATGATAGCAAAGCTTCACTGGAATACTCCGCTTGAGCAGATAATTAACCTGGGAGACAATTTCCTCAATGAGACAATCCTCTTCTATGAGGGTGCGCTCATCCATCTTTTCAGGTTGCTGCAGATTCAGAAGCACCAGAACATCATTGTCCAGCTCATTTCGCGTTTCTTTTATCATAAGGCGGTTCAGCTTGGTAGAAAGCTTCCAGTGGATCTTGCGATAACTGTCTCCGTAAACATACTTGCGAATATCCTTGATTTCGTCATTACCGTTTTCCTGGACACCCGAGGCCACTTCTCCTTCCGATATCAGGGCCACGGGTATATCCCGGTTTGCAATATCAAGGATTCGGGGCTTTACCAGAATGGTCTTTTTCTCCAGGGTACGTATGGTAAAGGAAAACATCCCTAACAAGTCATTAATTTTAATACTTTTGATACCAATATCATATTTCCCTCTGAAGGCCAGCAGCATATCATACTGGAACTCCCGGGTGGCAAAGGGCGGCAGTGAAATGCGCATGCTCTTAAGGTTCTTGCAGATGAACTGCCCCTCCATATACATGTGTAATGTCACATAGGGCATATAAAAGAATGAGGCATTCTGAAGAATAAGTTGATATGAGGCATACTCGCCCTTCATAAAGATTCTGTTGTTGAGCCGTTCACTCACCTTAAAGCAAAGGCAGACAATAAAAAGATGCACCAGAGACATGACGGGCAGCGCCAGGACCAGATACAAAAGTGTATAGGGAAAAAACCCTCCAAAAAAGTAGGCATAGGTGAGGCAGGTAAACAATACTGCGATATAGCGAAGAATATTTCGCTTGGTATTGACAGCTTCTTTTTTCCCTAACGACGGCTCATCCTCAAAGGTAATAAGTATGGTGCTCATGCTTCCTTCTTCCCCTTACGTCGTGTTCCATGGGGACCATCCCCCACCTTGAAAAAAGGACTTATTTACTTGGGTTGCTTATTGAAGACCGGTATTTTCTGACGCTCAATGATATCATTAATAACGCTTTCATTGGTGACTCTCTTGAGCTTGGCTTCCTGTTTCAACAGGATACGGTGACTGAGAACGGGAACAGCCAAATCCCGAATATCCTCCGGGATGACAAAATCCCGTCCATCGTAGAGGGCTGCAGCCTGAGCAGCTCTGAAGAGGCTTAAGGAGGCTCTGGGACTGCAGCCTAACAGGGTGTGCTCATGCCTTCTTGTGGCTGTGACCAGATCCACAATATAGCCAGCCAGACTTTCCACCACCTTGACCTCTCTGACGGCTTTCTGGATCTTAAGAAGCTCCTCCAGCGTGACCACCGCTTCTATGTCACGGAGCGGGTTATGGTGCTGGAATCTGTATAGAATACTGACTTCTTCCGACCTGGCGGGATACCCCATGGATATCTTCATAAGGAAACGATCCAACTGTGCTTCGGGCAGCGGATAGGTTCCCATGTATTCAACAGGGTTCTGAGTAGCAATGACCATAAAGGGCTCAGGAACCTTATAGGTGGTTCCATCCACCGTCACCTGCTTTTCTTCCATGACCTCCAGCATACTGGCCTGGGTTTTGGGTGAGGTACGATTGATTTCGTCGGCCAGAATGACATTGCTCATAATATTGCCCGAACGGTATTCGAACTCATTGGTCTTTTGATTGTATACGGTAAAGCCCGTGATATCCGAGGGCAGGATATCGGGGGTGAACTGAATACGGTTAAAGGAAAGCCCCACTGATTTCGCCAGGGCGAAGGCCATGGTTGTTTTCCCGATGCCGGGGACATCCTCAATTAATACATGTCCGGATGCGGCCAGGGAAATTACCAGCAGTCGTGCCGGCCCCTCTTTGCCAACAATAATCTTGGAAATATTCTCAGTAATCCTTTGCATATAATATTGATTTTCCATGAAGATTTCCTCCGACATCTATTAATTTCTCTTTTGGTTAATTTTATCAAATCTCATTGGATATCGAAAAGGTAAAAAAATTGCTTTTTGGTATGTTTTCTATCACAGTTTTTATGGCGTACTGCAAAAAAAGACACAAAAATTATACCCACCATGCGTCCAAATATGCTGGTGGGTATGGATTCTTTATATCCCATTTAGTCTACTCATAACGCAGGGCCTCGATAGGATCAAGCTTGGCGGCCTTTCGGGCGGGATAGATGCCGAAAAACACACCCACCATAGTGGAAAACAGAATAGCCACAATAACAGTCTGCGGAGAAACAGCAGGCGTTATACCGGCCAACTGTCCCAGGCCATAGGCCCCGGCCAGTCCCAAAATCAGGCCAATGGTGCCCCCTAAGCAGGAGATAATCACCGATTCGGTAAGAAACTGAAACATGATATTCCTAGTTTTTGCTCCAATGGCCTTTCGAATGCCAATCTCACGGGTGCGCTCGGTCACTGAAACCAACATAATATTCATGACGCCCACACCGCCCACCAGAAGTGAAATGGCGGCCACTGCTGCCACAAAGGTGGTGAAAATGCTCATAACCTGATTGATCTGATCCATCTGCTGCATCACTGTTTCAGCCCTGTAAACCTCACGATCGCGGTTGCCGTGACGGTTTTCAAGAAACCTTACTGTAAGCTCTCCGGCCGTTTTGGCATTATCCTTGGAATCGGCCATGATATAGATCTGATAAACAGCCTTTTGCTCTGAGTAGAGATTAACCAGGTATGTGGCCGGAATATAGGCGATAACAGGAAACTGGTCCTCAGGGATCATATCGGCAAACATTTCATAGGGTGATTTGATAAGGCCTACTACCGTAACCTTGCGCATACTGTCATGGGGCCCCGCTTCCAGAGTTCTCCCCACCACGTCCTTGGTGCCGAAAAGCCGCTTGGCAGAATTCTCATCAATTACGGCCACCGCTTTGCCGCTTTGATACTCATAACGGTTGAAGAACCGTCCGTCCAGGAGGGTCAGTCCTTCTATCTTGACCATGTCCTCGGTTCCGCCGATGAAATAGGCATCCAAGGATTTTTTGCCGGTTCTGAGAACCCCGTCCATGGTCAGGGACATGGACGCATATTTCACATTGTTGATTTTTTCCTTGATCCTCTCCACATCGTCAAAGGTAATCCAATCGCTCCATTCAGCCTTGGACGTGTTCACGGTGATCTTGACAGTTGCGGCTCCGATTTTCTCAAACTCAGAAGTAATGGAGTTCTGGCCTCCCTGCCCTAAGGACACAATGGCAATCACCGAGCTGATACCGATAATAATACCCAGCATGGTCAGAAAGGAGCGCATTTTATTGGAGCGGATACTGTCCAATGCCATCTTTATATTCTCGAAAATATTCATGCCGGGCCTCCCTACAGTATGGTTCGGTTTTCCACCGGACTATCGTCCAGTATGTTGCCGTCCTTCATTCGGATAATCCGTTTGGAATGCTGGGCCACATCGTGCTCATGGGTCACCATGAGTATGGTGGTTCCCTCGTCGTTGAGCTCCTGGATTATCCTCAGAATTTCCTCAGTAACCTTTGAATCCAGATTTCCGGTAGGCTCGTCGGCCAAAATGACCGAAGGCCTGTTGACAATAGCCCTGGCGATGGCCACCCTCTGCTTCTGGCCGCCCGAGATCTCATTGGGTTTATGGTGAATGCGATCGCTCAATTCCACCTTGCTCAAGGCTTCCAAAGCCTTAGCCCGCCTTTCCTTATGCGGAACACCCGCATAGACCATGGGCAGCTCCACATTCTCAAGAATGGTCATGCGTGGCAGGAGATTAAAGGACTGAAAGACAAATCCAATCTCTTTGTTGCGGATATCGGCCAGCTCATTATCGGACAATCTGGAGATATCCTTGCCGTTGAGAAGATACTGGCCCGAACTCATCTTGTCCAGGCAGCCCAGCACATTCATCATGGTGGATTTCCCGCACCCCGAGGGCCCCATAATGGAAACATATTCTCCAGGCTTAATATGAAGGGAAACCCCTTTAAGGGCGGTAAGCTCGATATCACCGGTTTTATAGGTCTTTACAAGATCAGTAATTTTTATCATTCCGCTTCACCCACAACCGTGACCAATGTACCATCGGTCAATAGATCCGAGGGATTGACCACCAAATCATCACCCTCTGAAAGTCCATCCAGTACCTCCGCCTTAGTATCGGACTGAATACCAATGGTCACCGGTGTTAAAACAGCTTTTCCATCCTTGACCACATAGACATAAGTCTTCTCGTTCTTATCATAGAACAGGCATTCCATGGGAGTCGTCAGCACATTTTGTGCCTCAGCGATAAGGATGTCGGCACTGATGTCAAAGTCCACCTTGAGATACTCATCGGGCTTGTCGATGGAGATTTCAATTTGAAGCATGGCCTCTCCTGCTGCCCCCATTTCCTTTTTAGCCACGGGATCAATAAAGGACACCACACCCTGATAGGTGCTGTTGGCATTGGTCAGCGTGACCTTTTGTCCCAGCTTTATCTTTTCGGCATCGTATTTGCCCACTTTGACAATGCCCTTAAGGTTGTCCAACTGCTTGACCACAAAAGCGGCCTGAGCCATGGACAGGGGGGCTCCCTCCTGAGCATTGACCTCAGTCACCACACCGTCAAATTCTGCTATAATCCCCTGAAGTGCCTTGTCAAGCTTATCCTGGGAAGACTTAAGGTTCAGCCTCGCCATCTCAATGCTGTTGTCCATAAGCCGGAATTTCTCCTGAGCTATGGGCTGTATGGCCTTGCGCTTTTGTATCAGTGTCTGAAGCTCAGCCATGTCCTGGGGATCGGTGCTTCCGCTTAAGGCAAAGATTTGCTGCTCCAGTTCAAGAATGTCCTTGTTGATCTGTTCTTGTTGTGCTGTCAACTCTGCCTTATTCAGAATGGCATTATCCAATTGGAGTTGCGCCTGTTGAACGGCCAGGGTTAAATCGGTGGTGTCATAGCTTAAAAGGATATCCCCCGCCTTAACCTTGTCGCCTACCTTTACATGGACCTTCTCCACGGTATACTGGGCAGAGCCCATGTACTCTTTAGTTTTCTGGGATTGTATCAGCGCATTGGTGGACAGCACTGACTGAATATTCTCCCTGACGACCTTTGCTGTTTTTACGGGAAAATCCGTTTTGGTTCGGCCATTGGCAAGAATAAGGGCAAACCCTGCGACGACCCCTATCACAATGACAAATATAATCCATTTCCTTTTCTTCATTGCCGTGCTCCTTATCATCATAGCGATTGCTTACTTCCGCGGTTAACCATGACATGAACGAAAGCGCCGTTTTCATAACTATATACCTTTAACCCATCCAATTGTCTGATACCCGTGGTAACGTATTGACACCATTGCCTCAATGAATGATAAGCCCGCAATCCTACTATAATAGAGCTAGGTGTGGGAGTGAATGAAGATGAGTTTGGATGAAGTCATTAAAAAAATCGGGCAAATCATACACTTAGAGGGTCCCCTGCTCCGTGTGGTTTGTGCCCTGGCCATCGTCATATTGGGCATATTATTCAGACGCCTCTTTGTCAGATGGCTTATCTGCATCCTTCTTAAACTTGCCAAAAAGACAAAAACAGAGCTCGACGAAATGATCATCCAAGCTCTGGATAAGCCCGCCAATGCTTTAGTGCTCTTTACAAGCATCTGGACTGCCCTATTGGTGCTTTCCCCGCCCCCGTCCCTGCTAAGCTTTATTAACAAGGTTTATCGAACCGTCTTTATTATTCTGGTCTGCTGGTTCCTGTACCGTGCTTCGGGCAGCCTCATGTGGCATTTGGAGCGTACTCTTAACAAAACCGAAAAGAAAGCCAGCCCCATGCTGCTGGCATTCTTCAGAAAGGCCTTAAAGACCTTCATTGTGGTTCTTGAGATATTTATGATCATCAAGGAATGGGGCTTTGACGTCAGCGGCCTTTTAGCAGGACTGGGCATCGGGGGCCTGGCCATTTCTCTGGCTGCAAAGGACGCTGCCTCCAACCTGATTGGCAGCATTACCATTATGCTGGACAAAACCTATAAAATCGGTGACTGGATCGAGACCGAAGAAGTGGAGGGGACAGTGGAAGAGCTGGGCTTCAGAAGCACGAAAATCCGCACCTTTTCCGATGCTCTGGTCACCGTCCCCAACGCGGTCATGAGCAATGAGCCCGTCACCAATTGGTCCAAGATGGGCAAGCGCAAGGTTTCCTATACCCTGGAAATCCCCCTGGATACCCCTCTGGACAAGATAGAACTGCTGCTTCAGCGGATTAGGGATATGCTTAAGGGGCATGCCGATGTCAATCAGGACGTCATTGCAGTAAACCTTCAAGGCTTTGGCGAAGCCACGTTGAAGGTGCTGATTTATTATTTTACCAAGACCACCTCGTTTATCACCTATCTTAAGGTCACCGAGGATGTGAACATCCGGGTCCTGCGTATCTTCGAAGAATTGGGCATCCCCATTACTGTTCCCGTACATCGTATGCTGGTGGAGAATAAGGATTTCTTCCACCAGCCATCTTCTAAACCTTGAATTTCACCACCAGGGCCTGCAGATCCTTCGAGCTCTGCTTAACCAGATCGGTTTCATGGGCGATCTCCACGGCCTGCGCCTTAATCCTCATAATTTCGTCAGCGATGTGATTGGTGCCTTCAGAAACCGTATTGCTGGCATTGGATATCTCTGCAATGGTGGCCGATACTGATTTAATGGAAGCCAGAAGCTCTTCAGAGGTAGCACTTAAGTCGGTGGCCCACTCATTGATATACATGGCATCCTTGTCATAGTTTTCACCCACAACAACCGAATCCTTATAGCTTTCCACAACCTTGGTCTCCAGGTATTCCACCACACTGCGGCTGGCATCCACCAGACTCTGCACCGATTCGAAGATCACATTCAGGGTATTCTGTATTTCACCAACGGTATTCTTGGAATCATCGGCAAGCTTTCTGATTTCTTCGGCTACAACGGCGAAGCCCCTGCCCGTCTCTCCTGCCCGTGCCGCCTCAATGGCTGCATTCAGCGCAAGAAGATTGGTTTTGGAGGAGATGTCCATGATAACATCCGCCAATGCTCTTAACCGTTCAACCTCATCGGCCTTGGTCAGCGCGATGTCCATGGTCTCCTTAATGCTCTGATGTCTCTTTTCAGCATCCTCCTGGAGGGCCATGGATTTGGCCTTCAACTCTTCCGCCTTTTTGCTGATCTCATTGGCAGAGATAGCACCTTCCTCAGCCTTCTCGGCTACAGTCTCCACAGCAGTCTCAATCTCTGCCGAGGTTTCGGCAATCTGATCAGTGGAGGATGCGGTCTCGGTCATGCCCGCGGCAACCTGCTGGACAGTGGCAGAGGCCTCGGCCAGTGCTTCCGACAGGATGGATATATTCTGATGGGAGGCGGCCACCGCTTCATTGACATTTTTGGTCTCTTTCATAATCCTGGTGACCATCTCGCGCACATTCACAATAAAGCTGCTGAAGGACTTGGACATTTCTCCGATTTCGTCCTTTTGCTTAAGAAGGTCGGGGGCGATTTCAAAGGACAAATCCAGCGCACCCGCCCGGACGGTATATTCCTTAAGACGTTCCAAATGCTTTGTTAAGCCCTTGGTGAAGAAATAGACCACGATAATGCTTAACACAAGAAAGGCCAGGGAGGTCAATCCAATCCCCCATACAAGGTTGTTAACACCCGCCATCAGCTCGGATTTTTCCACCTGCACTGCCACCGACCAATCGGCAATGCTCACAGGGGCATAACCCAGAAACATGGGTACACCATTGTAGCTGTATTCACCAAAACCTGATTCTCCCTTAACCATTTCAGCCAGAACCTTGGTGTAATTCTCAAACCCCATACTGTTCTGTGCCAGATTGGGCACTGTTGCCGAAGAAACCGCATCAGCTTCACCGCTGCCTGCATTGGTGGTAGCCGATGAGACACCGTCCACCTCACTGGTCTTACTTTCAATAATGTTTTTAAGAATCTCCACATCGGAGTGGGCGATGGTTTTGCCGTTTTTGGCCGATATAAACACATTGCCGGTATGGCCTACAATGATCTCCTTAGCCAATTCACTGAGCTCGTAACCATCGGCTATGGCAATCAACACGCCCACATTACCATCTCCCGATTTTACGGGAACGGCATAGATCATATCAATACCATCACCATTAGGATTCAGCATGGGCCCCTCAATGGCAGCCTCTCCCTGGATGGTCTTCTGGAAGTAACTGGTTTCAGTAATGCTCCCTCTTTCACCGGTGTTGTAAACAATGGTTCCATTGGCCTTTGCATACCCCATCTGTTTATAACCCTGGCGTTCGGTGACCTGCTTAAGCAGGGCTATCACTTCAGGTTCGGGAGTGTTTGTATTGACTAACTCGCTGTTAGCAGCCAAAACCTCCAATGTATTGATACGTCCGGTAATCTTGGTATCAACAACTCGAGAGGCCTCCATGGCCACCTTGGGCAGCATCTCTTCAATATTGGTGGAAAGGGCTTTATAGCTGTCCTGATAGGCCATGAATCCAAGCCCGATGCATACAGCCACTAAAAGAGAACTCATGAGCAAAACAATTTTGAACTTTAAACTTCTTCTCATATATCTATCTACCTCTATTCTATTTCTACAGATTTTAGTTTCTCTTTTGTATATAGCCCTACCGGTTCAGGCGCATGGTTTTATCCAGTACCTTACGATAGGGTGCAATCATGCCCTCGTTCATCCTATTCCCCATTTTCGCCTTAATCTTCTGGGAGGAAAGCAGGGCACCGACAGCATACATTTTAAGCATGTCCGCCTTTTTCTTATGCGGAAAATCGTACAAACCGTGGGATTTATAGTATTGATGATCGGCCTTCATCATACCGCGCATGAGATAAATCATATCGCGGAAAATCTTCAGGCCGCCTATGCCATAAAAGTTCCGGGGCTGTACATACCTATGCGCCATGGCATAGGCCAAAGTTTTTGCCATTTGATCAATGGCTGTCTCAGGACTGGTTTCGTTTGTGGCAACACCGGCCAGAAAATTACCCCCCACCTCGGCGCGCCCCTCGATAACCATTTGCAGATTCTTCTCCGCACTGTAATGACCGTTGATCAGGTACCCTATGGGCATGCCCGCTGTAACGGTCCGATGACCATTGCAGAACTGTCTGTCGTCATACATCTTGAATACCGAACCCATGGAATGGTCCTTGATGGTAAAGGCATAGACTATGGCATCTGCCCGCTGAATGTCACTGCGCAAAAACTCATCAAAACCATCCTTATAAACACACCTGCCTGATACGGCACAGCTAAAGCAACCTAAGCAGCCACCCTGAAACGGGTATTCACGGATATTGACTACACGGCTTGCACAGGGCAACACTGCCTGGAATCGGGCAATCATATCCTTGAGCGGTTGATCATCGGACTGACAGTCGGTGATGATAACCACATCCCCCTTGGTATGTAACGCAGCGGCCTTTGGTATGCTCACCGGCACCAGCTCATTATGCGGCAGATGCACGGGCATGGGCTCATAACAGTTCTCTTCCATGCACCATAGCACATAACCGAAGAAATCCAGCGCTTCTTTTCTGCCCTTTTCTGTGAGCAGATCGTCCATATCGGCTGAGAGCCCTTTGATAAACTTCATACCCAAATCCTGGCAATTATCCTGGATGTAGCGGTGTGCTGTTACATCATAGAAATGCTTGGATGTGGTAATCTGAGTCGCAAATTTGTCCTTCAGATCAACCTCATGGGCTTTTAACAGTTCAATAAAGCGGTGAAGCTGACTTGGCGCCATAAAGGTATAAACGGGATAGGAAAAAAGGATCAGGTCGGCATGTTCCAATACACTCGTGACAGAGCTGAAATCTCTCTCAAGAGCTTTAATCTGCTGACCCACATTCAGTACCTGGAAACGATGCTCAGGATACAACTTTTCCAAAAAAAGAACGGTCTGCAGGGTTATGCTGTACCTTCCCTTCGGGCTCCCGTTAACAACTACGATGTCCATATCGGCCTCTTCCGCTATGCAACCTTTTGCATGACGCTTTTTATTATTTAACTATTATATCTCAAAGCCGCTATAAAAGCTATTATTAACGTAATGCCATAAGAGTTAAAATAAAGAAACCGTATATTGCCAGGAATGTGATAGATATGGTCGAAGCCTTGATGTCATTGGACAATGAAAATGGTGTTTTTCTCAAAGAAGCCAAAAGCAAATCCTAATGTATAGAATATCGGTATATCTTTAAAAGCGCGATAGCTGGTTCTGTCAAGAAAATCGTTCAGGGTCAGTTCCTCAGTATATCCATAAGGATTGACCACGGTTATCCTGTCATTGGGAATATCCATGCCCACAATGATGGAATAATGCAGCGTCCAGACATCATCCAACTTTGCTGCCCAGGCAAAGGGGACGGGCATCCCTTTGGACAGACTGGCATAGGCTTTTTCAATCAATTCATGGTCGTGTAAATAGCTGTAGAGTTTGGTCTCATATTGAGGAAACTGCTTGTTCATTTCATCACAAAAGGACTTGCCGGTGGAGGTAACCACCTTACCATATTGATTGAACAAGGAGGCCTCGGTAATTCCATTCCCGTTCCAGGTCGAAAACATCTCAATGACGGCATAGCCGCAGGAGATCTGCTGGGTGATAACCGGCACATTTTCCACAGAAACGGGCTGAGCGTACTCAGGACTTGTATAGAGATAAGATATGTCCGTCTTCAAAGTCTTGGTTTTCTGGTTCATGATAACCACTGCACTTATAATGATTAATAGTGCGGCAGCAAGCAAAATGCCCAGAGCGATAGCAATCCTTTTGATAAGTCGCATCTTACACCTCGCAACATTTGACCTTTTTCTTTCTTCCTAAATGTTTATTCATATATTGCACACAGCAATGTCCACAGATAAGAAAGATTATCACACTATAAAGAAAGGCATGCCACCAGCATGCCTTTCCTTAAAAGTACTTAAAAATGTCAATTCCATTAAACCTGGGGAAGGGTCTTGAATCCCTCTTCCAGGAGTTCATCGGGGTACTCAAAATCCTCCAGTCTGCCGGAGGTAAACTCCTCATAGGCCTTCAGGTCGAAATTGCCATGGCCGCTCAAGCAGAACAGAATGCTCTTGGACTCCCCGGTTTCCTTACACTTCAGGGCCTCATCAATGGCCACCTTTATCGCGTGGGAGGATTCGGGAGCAGGCAGGATGAGCTCGGATTTTGCAAACTGGATGGCCGCCTTGAACACATCGGTCTGATGCACGGCGCGGGCTCCTATCAGCCCCTCATGATAAGCCTGGCTGACCAAAGCCGAATCACCATGGTAACGCAGACCACCGGCATGAATTCCGGGGGGCATAAAGCCATGGCCCAGGGTATACATTTGAACAATGGGCGTCAGATGGGCCACGTCACTATAGTCATAAGCGAACTTACCCTTGGTGAGGGTGGGACATGCGGCAGGCTCAACAGCAATAATCTCGGTCTTCTTTCCCTCTTTAAGATTATCATACAGGAAGGGGAAGGCAATACCGCCAAAGTTACTGCCGCCGCCACAGCAGGCGATAACAGTATCGGGATATTCATCTATCTTCTCCATCTGCTTCCTGGCTTCAAGCCCAATGATGGTCTGATGCAGAATGACATGGTTCAGCACACTGCCAAGGGCGTAGTTGGTATCGCCATGGGTAGCAGCATCCTCAACGGCTTCACTGATGGCAATACCCAGGCTTCCCATGGAGTCGGGGTCCTTCGAAAGTACTGCACGACCGGCCTCGGTCAAATTGCTGGGGCTGGGATGAACCTTGGCGCCATAGGCCTCCATGAGCAGCTTTCTGTAGGGCTTTTGCAGGGAGCTGACCTTGACCATGTAAACGGTACATTCCATACCAAAGAGCTGGGTGGCTACCGACAGAGCTGTCCCCCACTGTCCTGCACCGGTTTCAGTGGCAAGGCGCTTAATACCTGCCTTATGGTTATAATAAGCCTGGGGAATGGCCGTATTGAGCTTATGGCTTCCCGATGGGTTGTTTCCTTCATACTTGTAATAAATACGTGCCGGGGTATCCAGAAGCTTCTCCAGGTTGTGGGCCCGACAAAGGGGCGACGGACGGAAGGCGCGATAGAGCTCTCTGACCTCCTCGGGAATGGGAATATAACGTTCATCAGACATCTCCTGCTTTATGAGTTCCTCTGGGAAAATAGCCAGCATCTCATCGGGAGCAACAGGCTTCTTGGTCTGGGGATTTAAATAGGGACTCAGATTTTTAAGATCAGCCCGGATGTTGTACCAACTCTCAGGCAGCTCGTTTTCAGATAAATAGACGCGATAGGGTACGTTCTTACGCATGTCATGTCTCCTCTCTTCTCTTGAATAGCTTCTCTCAACCTATCCTCATTTATCACATCTTATTAATGACAACGGCGAAAAAGATTACTTTTGCTTTATGATAATATCTTTGCTTTTGAAATGTCAAGCAAAAAAGGCATATGGACATGCCTCTCGATGTATCTGTTCAAAACATCTTCAGAGATAATAAAACCTGTAGGATGAACATCCTGCCCTTTTTCGCATAGTATGTACAATGACAACCTTTGGAAGGATGTTCTTTGATGAGCCGTTATAACATGGACGTTTGTCCTAAATGGGTTAGATTCAGAAATCAGGAAGCAAGACCCATTCTCAATCACAATTGGGATGTCTGCCCGGATTGGGTCACTATTGGGAACCGTAAAACAACTTCAGTTGAAAATGCCAATACTCAGGAACAGCGTAAGGAAAAGCAAAAGCATGTGCATGAGTTTTTAGGCAGTACGAGACTGGCCGAGGGCGGCGATGAAAGGCATAATCATCGATTTGCCGGTATTACCGGAGAAGCCATACCCACCTCAAACAGGAATCATATTCACAAGATCCTGGCAAAGACGGACTACGCCGATCACTTCCATGAGCTGGAGGATGTGACGGGTCCCGCCATTGATGTGGGTAATGGCAAGCATGTTCATTTTGTCAAAGGGAAAACAACGGTGAATGATGGGCATTGCCACAGATTCCAATTTGCCACCCTTATAGAAAGCCCCCTTCTCCCTCAATAAGAATTATTCCTTGGAAGGCTTTAAGCCTACCGGCACCCTACCCCCGCAAAGTGACCGTCCATCGGTCTCTTTCCTTATGCTCAGTTTTTCTGCCCGTAGGATTTTTGATTAAGAAGGCGAAGAATGAGCCATGAAATCAAACCCGAGAGGAGCATGACAAGATAGTCAACGGCGGCAAAAGGGAGGGTGCCAATGGGGCTAAAGAAAAAGCCCCGGCCATATTTGAACAGAACACCATTCATCAGAACCAATTCTCCCATGTACATGGCAAGGGTTGTCACAACGGCGGCAAGGCTGGGCAGCATCACCGACCAGAAGCGTTTAAGGCCATAGAATATACAGCCCAGATACACGCCAAAGGTCACGCCGAAGACAATAAAGAACAGACTCATCAGGAAGGCTGAGATGGCTGATATGTAGAGGGTTCCATTCCGGTAAAAGGCTGTAAAGCAAGCCAGGATGCACAAACCTACAAACACGGTCACACAGACGGCCTGGGCGATGAGGGGTTTTTTTCGGGATGTATCGTTTTCCTTAATCATGCGGGTGAAGCCATGGATTAAGCCAATGACCGTCAGCACGATAATCATGGCGATGATGTAAAAATGCACCTTGAAGGCGGGGTTGTTTTCAGCGTAGATGGGCTCCCCTATGGCCCTGAGCACCTCTGGAGTTGCAATGCACAGGCTGTATTGCCAGCTTTCCAGAGGCAGCACTGTATACCCTTCTATAACCCTGAACTTTTCAAAGCCTGTCTCGGCCGCAAGAAAGATGCCCAGGCCCAATACGGAACCCACGGGCAGCGCATACTTCTTAAACACCTTATATATCACAGGATAGAGGGCGGCAACCATGATGAGCGCAATGCAAATAGGTGTGTAAGGAATGATGTACTTAGGATAATCCTCGGACCTGACAGCACCTTTTTCAATGGCAAAGAGCAGGGTTTTAACACCCATATAAATCGGATAGCAAGAAACAAGAAGCAGGAATACCAGAGAGGACCAATAAAATACCCCATACTTATTTTTCATCATCACCACTCCTCACACAGCCGTGTTGGTCAGCAAAACCACGGCCAGCCACAAAATAAACAGTAAAAAGCAAAAACTGGATAACACAGTCATTCTTTTATAGGACAGGATTTTTTCGATGCGCGTTTTTAATCCGGCGCCTCCAAAAGCCGAGGCCAGCATGCTCTTATGGACTTCACAGTTAACCAGAGCCAGGGCATAGGCCTTCTGCTCCTGAGGTTCCAGCCTTTTTATGACCTTTTCGTCACAGGATAGCTCCATATCAGCAAAGAAAGCCTTGAGCATCAGCCAAATCAAGGGATTGAACCAGTGAATACAGGCTGTTGCTATGGCCAATACCCGCCACAGATTATCAAGGCGGCGGATATGAATGCGCTCATGCTGCAGAATATAGGGCAGATCCTCGTTGCGTATCCCCTCGGGCAGGATGATTCTAGGCTTTATAATACCGTATACCACCGGGGAATGGACTTTATGAGAAAGGTACTGGTTTTGGCCCAGGGGTATGACACCCCCTATCTCCCTTTTTGCCCTCCCATAGAAAAAGATGAAGGCCATGAGGGCAGCAAGAGCCATGATAAGCCATACTACCGAAACCAGTTCAAACACGCTTTCAAGTTGTTTTGTCTTATACTCAATAGGAAAGTAATCCTCTGCAGCCATGACAAAATTGGTATAGGTGAATTCCGACAGGGGTTGTTCCCTATAAAGGCGAACCGATCTGGAGGCAAGCCCGGAAATTATGTTCATCAGACTATACTTGCTGGCCCATCCAAAAGGAACCCAAAAGCGAATGGCCGGAATAAGCCAGAGCAAATATGCGGCAAATCGCGGCAAAGCGCGTACCTTTCGCACAAGTAAAACAATGAGTCCTGCAAACGTACCCATAATACTCATATTTAAAACCCAGTAAAAGATTTCATCCAGCAAAGGCCTCACCGCTTTTCTATCATCTTCCTCAATACGTCCAGCTCATCCTCAGACAGGTCGTCGTCCTCCAGCAGGGATGAAAACAAGGCACTTTTTGAGCCATTATACAACTTCTTGATCAGAGATTGGGTCTCGGCCTTGCGGATCTTTTCCCGGTCTACCAGAGCAGTACATATAAAATTGGGTTCGGTGCGCTGGATAACACACTTATCCACAAGCTTTTTAATGACGGTATAGGTGGTGTTTTTATTCCAGCCGTAACGCTGGTTGGCCGTGAGACTGAGCGCCTTGGCACTGACGGGCTCGCTTTCCCAAAGCAGGTCCATCAGCTTAAGCTCCCCCTCCGAAAGCTTGATTTCCAAGGGTACTCCCCCCTTCCTGATTCCATACGGAATTAACGTAGACTATCTTTATAGTCTATACTATTATAATAGTCTATCATTGTCAAGAATATCTTGATTAAGAGAAATTGAGGGATCCCTGGTTCATACCAGAAAAAAAGCGGGGTTTCCCCGCCTCGCATAATTGTTATGGCTGATTTTTCCGTTGTCCGCCAACCTGCCAGTCTCACTGACCTGGCTCTGCCTTCGGGTTTTTCCGTTGCCCGCCAACCTGCCAGTCTCACTAACCTGGCTCTACTTTCGGATTTTTAAGGTGTCAGCCTCACCTATATCTATTATACCACATTTATCCTTTGGTATATTTCTCTATAGTTCTCCGAATGTACTCTTCGATATCGATCTCACCGGCTAAAATTTGACGCCCCTCCTCCTCAAGCTCAGGAGGAATCTCAAAGCCTGATAATTCCGCCTCTTCTCTGCATTAATAGGCAATTCTTTCTGATACAGGCCTAAGCCTGGCTTAGGGCTTTAGGTATGGCTCCCTGTTTCATAGCACCATTGGGCAATCTCGGCAATGAGCTTAAGCGGCAATGGCTTGTCATAAGGGAATTGAATAGCGCCCTTGCTCGTTTTGAACCCTACTAATCGGTCGGCAAAATGCTCAATGGCCCTATCGCCGGGGTATAGCCCAATATGCTTTTTGTGAGCGGCAAAATGAATGATATTATGCTTTTTCCAATAGGTGGGCATACTCCACGAGATCCGCTCCTCCGTATCAGGAATGGCTTTTTGCAGTGTTTCCCGCACCAAATTTAACAGGGGCTGAATCTCCCGGGGCTGTGCCAAGATATAGTCTTCTATGGTTGTGGGCTTTTCACCGCAAAAATGCTCTTGATTAAGTTTGGCGAACTCCCGGCCGCATTTGGGGCAAGTCCAGGACATAGGATCACTCCTTTTAACCAGAATGGGTTTTATTAAGCTTAGTTTACCACTTAATCGCCCTAATCAGTCGTTCAAGCATGGCCGCAACCTCGGCCCTGCTGGCAATGCCCTGCGGGTCAAACACATTACCGTTCTTGCCGTTTATCACACCGGCCCTGTACATGGCCATAACGGCCTCTTTTGCAAAACCGCTGATATCGCCGGCATCGGCAAAGGAATGTTCACCGCTGTTCTGTTCATTGAGTTCAAGGCCCAGGTATTGGAGGAAGTTGTACAGGATGACGGCAAGCTGTTCCCGGGTGACATAGGCATCGGCAAAGAATGAACCCTGGCCGTTGCCGCGGACAATGCCGTTCCGGGCCGCCCATTCCACATAACGGGCATAGAAGGCATCAAGATCCACATCCTTAAAGCTTTGGCCCGTATACTGCTCGGCAATAACGTCACAGAGCCTTCCTAATACCGTAACAATCATGCCCCTGGTCATACCCAGAGCAGGGCTGAACCGATTGGCTCCCGTACCCTGGAACAGGCTTCTTGCGGCCACAAACTGGATATATCCCTTCGCCCAATGGTTTTGAATATCGTTGAAGGACTGGGTATTATCCATAATACTGAATACGCAGGAACCCTTTAGCGGAATGACCATTCTGCCGCCGCCTGCCCAGGACAGCTTAACAAGGCTTGTGGAGCCATCCTCATGATGGATGACCGCAACAGTACCGCTGCCCGTATCCTCCATATCCATAAACACTATCAGATAGCCGTTGATAATCTCCACCCTCTGACCATCCACTAAGATGGTCACCGACGGATTTCCGTCCACCATCTCGATGACGATACGGATCTGGGCATTGCTGCTTCCTGCAAGATCGGCCACCGCACCGGCATCCAACACCACATCAAAGAGTGGCGTTGAAAGACCCAGTGAGCCGCTTAAGACCGCCAGGTATGCCATGCCGTCAGCCGGGAGGGTAAACACAAATCGTGTCTCATCACCCGTACCCCGTGCATTCAGCCATACCCGGTTCCCGCGTCCGACTTCATCTATGAGCTTTTTAATCGCTTCATTGGAAATCTCTGTGTAAGCCTGGCTGTTTGAACCATCCGAGCCGCTGCCGCCCGTGTT
>JAKIML020000131.1 GCA_022702935.2 Bacillota bacterium
TTTTCCCTACACTAAAATATGTGGACACCCATGGCGTGGTTACAGTATATTTAAACGCAAAAAGACGGTTCCTTTGCTCAAAGCAAAGGGGACCGTCTCTGTTTATCAAGAAGTAAAACACCCATGTCTATCTGTCCAAAATTATTGACCGGCCGCCTTGGCCACCATGTTCTGATGCTGTTGAATATAGACCTTGGAGGTGGTACTGCTATGGGATGTGCTGTTTTTCATATAGAGATCGAAATGCCCATTAACTCCATTTTCAATGGTATCCACCCCATGGGGCATGCCTGAGAGGGAAGCCGCCAGATTCATGCCATTGTGATAAATCACTACCGCTCTGGGCGTCCACTGCCAGGTTCCGAAAACCGACTTCATGGTGTTGGCATCTGCAGTGGTCAGGGGCTCTACATCGGCATGGTTGTACCCGCCTATCATCTTGACCTTAAACTGCCTTCCCGTATCCACATCGGTGATGGTAAAGGTATCCCCCCGTTTTATGAGATACTGACCTTCCAGAAACCAGTCCACCGACTTGCCCTTGCGAGCCGGCGCAGCGGCCTCCCCCGCCTTGACGGTATAGACCCTGGGCGCATACCCCGATATGGCAATCTTCTCCCCTTCATTGAACCATTCACCGGCCTCCATGTAATTATATTTAAGGATATCGGATGCCGGAACACCGAACTTCTTGCCTATGGAAGTGGCCGTGTCACCGGCCTTGACCACATAGGTCACATCTGGCCACTGGGTGTTGTTGGTTGTGGGAGCCGGAGCTGGGGATGGTGTTGGCGTGGTGGTTCCCGGAGGTATGGTAAGCTTCTGTCCCGGGTAGATGGTGTCACTGGTCAGATGGTTGACACTTTTCAGGCTATCCACTGAAACCCCGAATTTTTGGCCGATCCGCCACAGACTGTCCCCCGAGACAACGGTGTAAGTATTGGACTGCGTCACTGCCCTGTTGGTAATGTTCACGGTGGCTGTGGCACTGTCCATGTTCACCTGGTACCCCAAATTCTCAGAGACAAATCGGACGGGTACATAGGTCACATCATCCATAACAATGGACGAGGGCATGGAGACCTGAACCCCATTCACCCGAGCTTTTGATGAGCCGCGCACAAAGGCAATCATGGTATCGTTCTTATTAATACCGACTGTATTGGAGGTATTGTTCCACCAGACACTGGCCCCAATGGTCTTTCCAAAGTCATAGAGGGGTACATATGTGGTATAGTTGTATATAAAAGGACGGTTCTTATAGTTTTGCAGGCTTCCGTTCACTGAGATTTTTACATTATAGTTATAAGCGCTTTGGGTCTGGGTTATACTGGAGGTTGGCGTCGTAGCCGCATGCCCCAAAACAGGCGCTGATAATAAAAAGGAAGAGAGGAGCAAGGTTCCGGCCATCACCTTGACCGTGTTAATCTTTATATTGGGGAATTTCTCTTTGATATAGTCAACAATATTCTGATTCAGACGTTTTTTGTTATCCTCATCCATTCGCCCAAACTCGGTGGCGAATTCCACATCATTCATGCCGGTGTCCAGGTATAAAATCAGATCATAGCCGTCCTGGGTTTCCACAAGCTGATAGCTTCTGAACAAGTCCATCCGATACACCTTCCCTTTGTTAGTGATAGGTGTAGTATTTCCTTTTTATTATGTTCTATGAAACAGATTTATTATAGAGTAGGTCAGTGGGACTGATGCCCCACTTTCCCCTCATCAAACCGTACGT
>JAKIML020000092.1 GCA_022702935.2 Bacillota bacterium
AAAGCATAAGCTACTTCATTTTACTAGTTCCACCCCAACAATTGACGTAGAACCACTTTTCTTATGCTAACCAGTCAAATTATTCTTCAATGCGTTCAAAAAAGCTCTTTGGTTTTTTACAGACAGGACAGATATAGGAATCGGGCAACTCCTCAAAGGGTGTATCACCGTCATAGACATAGCCGCAAACCTTGCACCGGTATTTTCCTGCCTGGTCCGCATAGGCTGAGGGATTGTAGGAAGGCGCATTCTTGGGTGTGGTGCCCTTTTTATGATTCCTGTAGTAGTCATAGGTCAGGGGCTCATCCTGCCCTATCTCCCAGCAGTCCTCCACCTCGGCCATAAACAGGGTATGGGTACCGGCGTCAACCGTCTCAAAGACCTTGCATGTCAGGCCCACCACCGTGTCCTTGGCCAGCACTGGGTTGCCGTTCTTGTCAAGGGTATGGGGAAAGCTCCTGAATTTATTGATCTTCTTTCCGGAATTAAAACCGAAGTGGGCAATGGTTTCCATGGGGGCTGACTGCCCCAGGACTGAGACAGAGAAAGTCTTTGAGGCCATGATATAGTCATGGGTGAGGCTTTCCTTCGATACGACCACCACACATTTTACGGGCTCGGCAGTAATCTGCATCACGGTATTGACAATACATCCGTTAAGCTTGCCATCCTGTTGGGCACCTACCACATAAAGTCCGTAGGAAATCTTAAACAGTGCTTTAAGATCCATGTCTTCATCTCCTTTAGTATGTTACATTCTATTTTTCCATGGGATATTTGAGGTTCCATTGGGCCCGCAGCTTATCCATGGTCTCCATAATGGCCACAGTTTCGTCCAGGGATATGATGCTGCTCTCCAAAGCACCATTTCTGAGGCAGTCCATGGCCTCCATGGCTTCATACTGATAGCCCGTGGATTCAAATTCCGGACCAAATTCTTCGATTCGGCCGTCTCGTAAGCAAAGCTTAGCTTTTTTGGCATAGAAGAAATCCGGAATATGAATATAGCCCTGGGTGCCATAAATCCAGGCATCATTGACCAGCTCGGTCTCAATGGCCGAGCAAAGGCTCGCCATCCTGCCCTGCTCGTATCCAAAGAGAATGGTGCTTTGCTCATCCACCCCCGTAGGCCCTAAATGCACCAGACTCTTGATAGTTTCAGGCTGTTTGCCGAAGATCATGGACGCAAAGGATACAGGATAAATTCCTACATCTAGCAGAGCACCGCCGCCCAGGGCCGGATCCACCAATCGGTTATGGGGTCCGCCGCCCTTGCTGATGCCAAAATCGGCTTTCAGAAGGTGTATATCTCCAATGAAGCCTTGTTCCAGCCATTCCCGGACCTTTTTAATGGCGGGTAGGAAGCGGGTCCACATAGCTTCCATGAGAAAAAGCTTCTTTTCACGGGCCAGGCGGATAACCTCCCGGGCTTCATCAGCATTGATGGTGAAGGACTTTTCGCAAAGCACGGCCTTTCCTGCATTAAGGCAGAGCAGCATGTTTTCCTTATGCGCGCTATGGGGCGTTGCAATGTAGATGATATCCACCTGATCGTCCCTAACCAGCTCCTCATAGCTCCCATAGGCTTTAGGAATGCCATAGGTCTTGGCAAACTCCTGGGATCTATGAATATCCCTTGAGCCTACGGCTTTTATCTGGGCATCCTCAAGGGTTAAAAGGGCTTGTACAAATTTATGAGCAATGGCACCGGGGCCTAATATCCCCCATCTTATTTTCTCCATGAAAAGATCCTCCTCCATATGTGGATAGTGTAACCCAGCATATCCATTTCCTATTACAGGAAGTTTTCTTCCTGATTGTATGGTATCATATTTTATGATAGATCAAAAGATTGGAAGGTGCAGCATCCATGAGTACATTTGAAAATTTCAAACAAAAATACCCTCAGCAAAAGCTCCAGATTTACGGCCAATGGTTTCCCTATTAAACAGGCCCTTATTCATCTAATACCTGAGCCCAGGGTCATTACCGATATGCGCGGCGGCCACTTAGCCCTACTTTTGAAGATAGATCGCTATGTTCAAGAGATAAAAGGCTTTATCGATGGACTGTAAAGAAAATAGAATCCATAGGATGTAGAGCCATTCCTGAACCTGTGATAAAATTTACATAAAACCGAAAAGAAAAGGTGTTAAGGTATCCATGGAGAAACCAAAGAAAAAAGCTTTAAAGATTATAAAGCGTGTATTTATCATTGCTTGTCTTTTGAAAATAACAGCATTTGCATCGCTATTTGCCATCAATTATTACGTGAAGGCCGCGGTAAAGGATCAAATCATTACCGCTGCTGAAGCCTCAACTTTCAATGCTGATTGCATTCTTGTATTGGGCGCAGGGGTTATTAATGGCCGGCCCTCACCCATGCTCACCGACAGGCTGCTGGAGGGTATTAATCTGTATAAGGCCGGGGCATCCAAAAAGCTTTTGATGAGCGGGGATCATGGACAAAAGGATTATGATGAAGTCAATACCATGAAGCAGTTTGCCATGGATTATGACATACCCTCCCAGGATATTTTTATGGATCACGCCGGCTTCTCCACCTACGAAAGTATGTACCGGGCCAGGGACATTTTCCAGGCTAAAAAGATCATCATTGTGACCCAGGAATATCATCTCTACCGAGCCCTCTATGTGGCCAATGCTCTGGGCCTTGAGGCCTATGGTGTTCCATCCGACCCCAGGGAGTATTATGGTCAGGAATACCGGGAGGCCCGTGAGATTCTGGCCCGTTTCAAGGATTTCTTTATGGCTATTTTTAAGCCCCTTCCTACTTATTTGGGTGAGGTCATCCCCGTCAGCGGCAACGGGGATTTGACCAATGATTGAGTGAACATAATTAAATACTATTTTAAAGACAGGCCAAAAAACCTGTCTTTTTTACTGTGAATGACAGGTTCATATGTTCAGCAGAGCAATATGTATATTAGCTCTACCAATCCTTACCTAAGCTAATCTTATGAATCCCTCATCCCCTAAAGAATTGGTAACGACTCTTTGATCAACTCCTACCATAAAATTCAAAACGTTTACCGTCCCCTCGCGGGTACGAATTGCGACGGCTATGGACCAGGCTATCATGGACAGCAAGGGGTTTCCGTCCCCTCGCGGGTACGAATTGCGACTCGAGAAAGCGCTTATACCCCTCTTTCCTTGTCAGTTTCCGTCCCCTCGCGGGTACGAATTGCGACTAAGACAGAATCAGTTCCTCTCGGAGAATTAAAGTTTCCGTCCCCTCGCGGGTACGAATTGCGACGAATGCAATGATATGCTTTTCGTTTATCGTCCTCGTTTCCGTCCCCTCGCGGGTACGAATTGCGACGAATTTCTTGACCAGTCCAAGATCCTTGCCCAGAGTTTCCGTCCCCTCGCGGGTACGAATTGCGACGTATTACACTAGGCCCCCGTTTTATGTCTGTATGGTTTCCGTCCCCTCGCGGGTACGAATTGCGACGATTGCAACAGCGGTAATCGCAACAGCGGTGATTGGTTTCCGTCCCCTCGCGGGTACGAATTGCGACTCGGTACGACTGATGGGCAGATAATGAAGTTTGATGTTTCCGTCCCCTCGCGGGTACGAATTGCGACGAGGTCAAACGAGAGGACATGCGCAGGATGGTTCAGTTTCCGTCCCCTCGCGGGTACGAATTGCGACGAGGCCGAACGTGATAGTATTTCTGGCTATTTAGAGTTTCCGTCCCCTCGCGGGTACGAATTGCGACTGAGTGAGGATGGGAGCAGTAAAGACGCATAAGCGTTTCCGTCCCCTCGCGGGTACGAATTGCGACAGGATGTATGCGACATATTAGACTTAAGCAATAGCAGTTTCCGTCCCCTCGCGGGTACGAATTGCGGCGCGGAAGTGTGGCATATGGCGATATGGATAGCAAGTTTCCGTCCCCTCGCGGGTACGAATTGCGACACACAAACTATGGTGCTGCGAGTTTATTAAAAATGTTTCCGTCCCCTCGCGGGTACGAATTGCGACGCGATATTGGAGTTGGAGATGCCGGAGAGTTGCGGTTTCCGTCCCCTCGCGGGTACGAATTGCGACGATTACATAGAATTAGAACTTTGGTTCCCATTACGTTTCCGTCCCCTCGCGGGTACGAATTGCGACTCTTCAGTTCCATATGCTTCATTATTAGATAAGAGTTTCCGTCCCTCGCGGGTACGAATTGCGACGAAAGTAAATTTTATTTGCCTTAAACGGCAGGAAAGTTTCCGTCCCCTCGCGGGTACGAATTGCGACTCGGTACGACTGATGGGCAGATAATGAAGTTTGATGTTTCCGTCCCCTCGCGGGTACGAATTGCGACCCGTCATACATAGGGTGGGCATCGGCACGCTTGAGTTTCCGTCCCCTCGCGGGTACGAATTGCGACCTGTTTCATTAAGTCCTTTGTATTTTTTAACCTTGTTTCCGTCCCCTCGCGGGTACGAATTGCGACTACAACGGAGCCCTCGGTACCGAAACCGGGAGTTGTTTCCGTCCCCTCGCGGGTACGAATTGCGACTATATGGAGTGTCAAGCACACACAAGCTTAATGGTTTCCGTCCCCTCGCGGGTACGAATTGCGACTCTATCCCTAAGTCTGTAAGTAAGGTTGTGAGAGGGTTTCCGTCCCCTCGCGGGTACGAATTGCGACTTACACGACGAACCATATTATATAGCAATAGAAGTTTCCGTCCCCTCGCGGGTACGAATTGCGACGCATATATTGACAGCGCAAAAAAGACAATTGTAGTTTCCGTCCCCTCGCGGGTACGAATTGCGACGCATCATCCGTAAGACTTGACGAGGACCTAATGGTTTCCGTCCCCTCGCGGGTACGAATTGCGACTCCCCCTTAAATTTAACAAGGGGATGTTAGATATGTTTCCGTCCCCTCGCGGGTACGAATTGCGACGCTAGAAGAGGCAGCCCAAATAATATATAGCAATAGTTTCCGTCCCCTCGCGGGTACGAATTGCGACTAAAGCCCCTGTCGGCACTATTGCGCTCTGGAATGTTTCCGTCCCCTCGCGGGTACGAATTGCGACAATACCATAGTGATTTAATCTAATATCAAGGCGGTGTTTCCGTCCCCTCGCGGGTACGAATTGCGACTAAAAAGTGGAATGACACTTAATGATGTTAATAGGTTTCCGTCCCCTCGCGGGTACGAATTGCGACGTATTCCACAATGTATAAATCTAAGTTACCTATCGTTTCCGTCCCCTCGCGGGTACGAATTGCGACAAGTATTAATAAAAGGCATTAAAAGTAAAGCAGGGTTTCCGTCCCCTCGCGGGTACGAATTGCGACACGATAGATGGCATAGAGTTATTCTCAGCAAAAGGTTTCCGTCCCCTCGCGGGTACGAATTGCGACCAGATTGGGTTGGTAGTGGAATAAAAAACTCTGGTTTCCGTCCCCTCGCGGGTACGAATTGCGACTACAGGGACGGGCAACTATTGTCCGCCACCTGGGAGGTTTCCGTCCCCTCGCGGGTACGAATTGCGACGAAAATGCTGGAAACCTTGATTATAATAAAAATGTTTCCGTCCCCTCGCGGGTACGAATTGCGACTTTATCAGACTATAGACGCTCTCGGAAAAGTCAGGTTTCCGTCCCCTCGCGGGTACGAATTGCGACACGGCAACAGGCGGCAGTATCACCTTTAATAGTGTTTCCGTCCCCTCGCGGGTACGAATTGCGACCCAAAAGGTCGAAGAAGGTAGCCGCCTTTACTTTGTTTCCGTCCCCTCGCGGGTACGAATTGCGACCACACGCGCGCACAGAACGCAATCGCCTGGTCATGTTTCCGTCCCCTCGCGGGTACGAATTGCGACTTAGCGGTGAAGTGGTGACAACGGGTTGGTTAAGTTTCCGTCCCCTCGCGGGTACGAATTGCGACTACAGAGGGCGGCACAGTTGCTTGATTTTCTGAAGTTTCCGTCCCCTCGCGGGTACGAATTGCGACAAAACTTTACCGAGTTACCCGCCCAAAAGGTCGGTTTCCGTCCCCTCGCGGGTACGAATTGCGACTGCCTATATGTAGAACTTAGATGTATCAAGGCTTTTAAACCCCAAAATGCGGATGACAAATTTCTATTAATTTTTCAAGGAGCAGAACTACATAAAAACTTCAGAAACCAGCTTGTAATACCAGGTGCGAATAACCCGGCAAATTTATGTGCACTTGGGATTCGCACCTGGATGAGGATTACTTGACAGGGGCAAAAAACCATACATCTGTCAAATAGCATATCTTTTAATAAAACATCCAATCCAGCAAAGGATTAATCCTGCTCTGAGAATGGCGATTTTTTTGGAATGGGAATATCGTCAATCGCCCTATTCAGTTCATCATAGGAGTTCCAATAGTCTTGCGGGAATGATATGCAACAGCTCAAAAAGTCCTGTAGCATCTTCAATATGTCTGCTGTACCCAACCCGACTTTTTCTTTTATCCATTCTTCTGTGACAGCAACAATTTCATGGGCTGCAATATTGCGTACATCACCCTCGAAATTTCTCAGTCGGCGTGCAAGATAAATTACTTTTTTTCTTCCCCTGGCCTGAATAAACGGATACAGTACAGCAGCACTGGGCTCCTTATCCCTATATCCTTCTTTAAAAGCTTCATCGAGAACGATCTGAAGTTCTCTTGGTAGTGCATCTCGGGCGAGAATCGGTCGCCTTTTGCCCCCTCTGCCATCAATCCTATAATAACTTTCAATGGCTAAGGCGCACTGTTTTTCCAAGTAAAGCTCAAACAAGTCGGTTAAAACGGGTGAAACAGCACGAACAAAGTCAGCAAGCTCCCCCTTGGCCAGTTTTAACTTAAGCGAGAGAATATACTCAAAGCAGATCATGGCTTTTTTTGAGTAATCCTCACTCCTGATTGGCAAAAGATCATATCCGGCAGCTTTGGCTAACCTGTCTGCCTCCTCTATCTTGAGCATATTCCTCAGTTCACCTGCCTTTACAATATGGATCATTCTGGGATCAAGATATTCCCTGATGGTTTCGGCCACTAACGAAGCAGCCTTATAATCGTATGCAGCAGTAAGACTGGAGACAAGGTCCCGCTTCAAAAGCGCATTCAACATCTTATTGTCCGGTTTCAGGATGCGTTTTGTGCGGGTTTCCTCATAGTTGTCCCTATTCTTTATCCATTCTTCCTCAATGTTATAGCTCTCGCTAACAGGAGAACTGGTATTTGATTTTTTCTCAGGTCCTGCTACCTGTAAGGCAATCACTGGTCTTTTGCTTAAACTACTGACTAAATTCAAAGCACTTTTCATTTGAGTCGTTCCAGATGATACATTTAGCAGAATTTTACTCTTCGGATATTTGTTATGGATCTGCTCAATAATTACTGTAAACTCATCATAAAATATATCGAATTCATGTGCATCAGTTAAATCTGGCCTCTTAATTTTTTCCACCGAACAGGTTAAGCCAAGTGCCTGACAAAGTTTATTAATATAAACTTCGTATCTGTTATCCTTGGCATCAAAATCACACATTTCCTTCGACAAAAAAAGGTAAACTTTCTGCGGTTTATAATACCTGCAAATATGTATCATGGCACCGTCATGATAGCCACGCGTTGGATCAGAAAAACCCACAGGTGAGAATAAGACATACTCACTCATATAACTCCTCCTATGCATCAGTTTATTGATTCATGCCTGCTGCTTCGTGATCTGATTTATACGGCATCCACCCATCCCCAGAGCAGTTTTGATGCCAATGCCTGCATACTCGCAGAAGGACAGAATCACTCCTGCAAGACGAGCAAGCTGAGCAGGTCCGTGAATAAATAGGGACAGATTCCCTCTATAGCCCAAAATTCTGCTGCCATCCAGAGAATACTGCGCCGAACGCAATGCATATTTTGAAATAGAAATATTGGTAGCGATTTGAGCCAGAACTTCCGGGTCATCAAGGTCATATTCACGGGAGTAAGCGCTGAAGCGCGCACTTAAGCTTTGAACGATCAATTCAGAGGTCGGAAAGAGCACATACCTGCCGTTGCTTTTATGGGTACAAGGTGTGATAAATTCAAGCAGATATCTTCTGCAAGGTTCATCTGTATTAAAGAAATGGCCTACATAATCGCGCTCAGTTAGCGCTTTCCGCTCAGTACCGATTATACTCAGACGAATGTTTTTACTCTTAATATAAATCTCCGTCAACGGCATAACAGCCTTGATAATCTGTTCAGATACCTTATCATCCCAAAGTCCGATATGCCAATCCAGCCTGTTTTCATCAAGCGGATTGACATACTGGGAAAAAGGTCTGAGCTTAATATCATGAAGCTCCTGAGCCATGTCCTCAGGAAGAAGCTCCACTAAAGCGCCATGCAATAAGGAGCCCCAGTGATAGGATGGTTTTTCTTCTTTTGTGCTCACACAATGCAAAACGATCTTTTGAAGCATATGCGACCCCCGCAGCCAGACATCTTCACACAACTGATTTGATACTGATGGTGCATTTCCCCATTTCATAATATTGATTATTAAATTTTGTAGCTTTAAACATATGGGGTGAAACCTTAAACCTGGTTAAATCCCTTTCATGGGCATGACCCGAAAACTGTTTTGACAAGATGGTTCCAGAAAGCTTCACCGCCCTCTCCCTGTCCTTAACAAGCGGATAGATCAAGGTTTTGCTTACATAACCTGAGCCACCGCCTAAAATGACAGGTATTTTCTCGGACCAGTCCAGGTCTTCATTTTTTATAGCGTCAGGAAGATGTGAGAAATACCTTTTGAAGCTCTCATGCTGTTTTTTATAAAAGCTCTTAAGAGCATGCTTAATAAATTCTATATCAATACCAACTTCTTTGAGAATGGTATGATCCAGCGTAAGAGAAAAACTCACCCTTGTATTGGGCATCAGACATTCCCTGTATGTTGAAATAACTTCTTCTGAGCCATCCGGTCTGATATCATATTTACCGCAAATCGTCAGGCGCTCGCAGCTGATGGGTTGGCTGTCGCTGATTTGAATTCCTCTCATAAAATCTTTGAGTATTTCATTATTGGACAAATTATCGTCATCATCTTGTCGGGCTTCACTTTCTTGGTTGCCCTCATGGTTATGTTCCTGAGAAAAAGGTATATCGAGTTTGTGAAAAATCTCCTCACTTAATTTATTTGATTCTGTACTCATATATCTGGTTCTATCATAAAAGTTTTGAGCCGCTTCCTCCATTCCATTAACGATACCTTCAAAGCAGCCATTTTCAATAAGCTTGGCAGCAATTGCTGTACGTAAAACACCTTTTAAGCTGGAACCGGGTATGTAAGGGTTTCCATCAGGGCCCTTTATAAAAGTTGAAACCCCTCTGAATTTCTCATGGTACATAACCTCCCCGGCATGGATGGAGTATGCGGTAAATTGGCAATAATCTTCCATTCTGACATGATGATTGGACAGGAAAAAGATCATATTTCTCTGAGAAGGATCGAGCATATAATGCTCATAGGCTTCAAGGAGGGACCGCTTTTTTAAGTAATTTATAAAGCGGCTGAAGTCAACCATATGGATAATGCCGTTTTTTTTATCAAAAATATAATCCTTCTTGGTCAACATTCGCCCAGAGCCGATAAATATCGGTGACTGCGTTTCAAGTTCTATCTGAAAGTTTTCAAGATGTCCAAGCTTCATACTCTTAACCCCGCAAATAATGTTTTCCCGCAACGCCAGACAGGATGAGCTCCACCACTGGAAACATCGAAGATCTCACCACTGAATCTTCGTTTAAAGCATGATCCAGGCAACAGCATGTAAAGGGTGCGTTTCTTTCGTTGCATTTGCGAATAGGTTTCGGATCTTACAAATCCTCCGCGTCTGGCCGCCATATACCAACCGTCTGAAAGGATTTCATCAAGCTCATGATCCGAAGGCAAAGCTGTCCCCAACAACATTTGATAATTAGCGTCAGTATCAGCAAGCATCTCCTGCAGTGGGGCGGGTACATCTTCTTTAATGACATTGAACTTTCCCAGCCCCGATGACTGCTTTCCACCCATACCGGATAGTCCAACAAAAGAGAGCAACTGCTCAAATAAAGCAAGACTGCCGCTATCTTTACATTCTGCAATAACATAAAGCCCGGCATCCTTCGCAAAATTCCAATACGCCACCTGATATGGCTGGGGCTCCTCTCTTATGGAAGCCCTTGTGCCCGATGTCAAAGCGCCAAAAAAGCATTTGAGTTCTTCCGGCACTATTTCAGCCTGGCCGGATATGTGTCCAAGGTATTCGTCAAACGCTGAAAGGGGTATGTACTCAATGGACTTGAATGCTTTTCTGTTTTCCGGATTCCCTTCCTGTTTTAAATTCTTGAAATATATCATCGGCTTTGGGAGGTAGTATTCGTCCCTGCAGAAAGGCAACGCATCCGATATAACGATCCTTTCATCCTCAAACCACTGAAAGATCTCTTCGGGCTGGCCACCATTTTGGGCGTATTCACAACAAAGTGAGGAAAATATGGTGTCCGAATGGATGGTCATTCTTCCATCATCCAAGGAAGGTCCGCCATGCTCGGTTCCAATATGAAGCCCCGTAGCGAAATGGAGCTTATACAGAGAATACGGCATACCCTTCTACTCCCTTCAATATGTCTAATAGCTCAACGGCATCCACAGGGCATTGACCATCCTTAACCTCCAATGCAAAATCATAAAATGCAACCTTCCCGTAGCCGCGGCTTCCATGGCCGCCAAGATAGTCCATGGATACAAGCTTTAAAGCCTCAGCAATATTTTCAAAGTCCTCTTTGATTTCATCACCCTTTTCCATGGTATAAGCCAGCGTGATTGCGAACTCGGCACCGCGTACCACACGTTCAATTTGTCGTGGGTTTGCTTTGGCGGTTAATCGATCAATAACGTTTTCAAACTTAATCTCGGTTATACCACCCTTCTTTTTTAGAAACTCTCCGTTGATTAAGAAGGCATCAGAAAACTGTAACCTAGCACTTTTTGAGTATTCTTTTTTATCCTTCTCTACAGTCGAACCAAAAAGACGTTTTATCTCCTCCGGGTCATCAGAAATTTCAGGTAATAAATAATCATTCTCAATTTTCTTGACCAGCAGGGTTCGCATTTTTCCTTTTATGCTGGAACCAGGAAGCATTGGCTCTCCGGTTAATGCATCACGGATTACCACACTACCCACCGCACCTATGGCTGAAAAAACCGAGGAACCTCCAATATGCATGCCTGTGAGCACTTTCATCTTAAATCTGATAACGATTTTTCCGTACATAATGAAAATACCTCCTTAGTCTTTTCCGCCATGATATCGGTGGTAGGCTACAAGAGCCTCCATATAGCGGGAAAAATGAATAAATCTCGCACGACTGTCACCAATAAAGGAAATCCAATCCAACAGCCTGGCCTTTTCAACGAAGGGCCGGATAATTTTCGGTTCCCGGCCACATTCATAGACAAGCCGTATTCTTAAGCTGGTAATGCGATCCTGTATTTCATTGCTCAGCTTATCATCAGACTGTCTGATAATATCATTATAGATATCAGTAACCATGGAGAGAATGTTCCTTATTTTTGAGGTTGAAAATTTTTTACCATCCTCCTGGCTTCGCAGTTCTTGTATGACCGTATCTGCATAAGATACATAAGCATCCGGTTTCTCAAAAAGTTCCTGACTAATATTTTCAGTGCTTTCATAGTAAGCCGGCTGATGCTTTGACCTGTATTTATCGTTTCTGTTTTCTCTGTAATTCCTATGATAGCTCATCGGTATCTCCCTCCTTATTCTCACGCATTGCATAAATATAGAGCATGATAGCGGTTATCAGCTGTTTTCTGTCATCGGGATGCATAACCCAGCCATGTATTTTGACGGAGAAATCTTTATAAACCGATTTGAGTTTTTCACTTTTGTCGTCCGGCTGATGTCGCGCAAGCATATAAGCTAAACGTGCGATATTGATTCTTTCTTTTTCAGCCTGCTTCAATAAATACAGGATTTGATAAAGAAATGAACTACCATAGTCTCCGCCGGCGTCAAAAAGGGATTGAACCGTTTGATACTTCTCTCCCAATACCTTATCGATAAAAGTCTTCCAGGAATAGGTATGATTATCGATGAGAAACCCCTCTTCAGGCTCCAGGCCGAACAGAGAGATAGCGTTTTTTGCACCTCCCGCATGTTTATGCTGCTTTGCTCTGTCTTCAAGATCTGCAGTTTCCTTTGCCATCAGACTGATAGGGTACTTTACCGGGAAAAGCGAAAAGCCTGCCGAAAGGGAAAGAGCGCCATCCGTGTATCTGTCAAAGGCCTGTTGAATGTCAACGGCCGCTGAAAGCACCTCGTCCCATGCACCGACAATGAATAGGTCATCCCCGCCTGAATAGACAATGACCAGATCTCTCCTACCTGACTTTTTGGTCAATGAGTAAACAGGTCGCTCCATCAAATGGTTAATATGATACTTAAAAAACATGGAAAGGCTTCTGGATAAGGTTGAGGTTCTGGCAATCGAAACATACCTGAATTTATTTTCGGGTTCCGTTTCCCTGACAAAGCCTTTAATGAAGGAGGCGCCAAGATTATCCACATCAGCTCTTAAAACCGCTATTCTCTTAATGCCTTCCGCACATTTGGCCAGTTCTTCAAAGGTCTTCAGAGAACCATCGTCATTCTTTGAGGCATAATCCCCCATCCATAGTCTGGTTGCCTTTGGAAGACCGGATTGGAAGGTATTTTTGCTGTAGATATGGACAACTTTCTGTGGGTCTCTACACAAAAGTTCCTTTACATCGTTCAGAGCCATAGGTTTTAGGTATAATGGAACTTCGCCAGAAGAAATAAGCGGCAGGTACTTGCCTGCAGGCTTACATGACATTACGGTAAGCACGAAATCATCCCGGACAAGTTCATTTGAGATATCTGCAAGAGATGAGCACATCTCACAAATATTATCCTCACCAAAATTATTCAATTGGCTTGATGAACCGCAAACAGAACACTCCCTTTCTCCAGCCTCCATCATACCGCCATTGAGCATTCTGATATCATCTGCTGAATACCTGCGAAGCTTCATCTCTGAAATCTGAGCTGAAACGCTACGGAAGATACTAAAATAGCTTTCCGAATCGCAGGTCCTTGTCATAAATTCATTGGCCGAGCATGACTGCAATCCGTAGGCTATGAATAAGCGCGTGCCAAATCTCTTCATCAGCCGTCTATTGATGGTTTTCATGGCCTGTTCCACGTTAGAGAGTATTTTCTCTGTATTTGGCAAAAGGATATAGGCATGACCTCCCCCTGCATAGAGAAGATTTGCTCTGGACAGAGAACTGAGGTTCAGAATTTCATTGACAATATGCTCAATCATGATTTCCAGGTAGAAGGAACGGGCTCGCAGCCCTTTGAGCGCGCCTTTGGAGGATATGGTGTAGATAAACTGCTGGATGCCGGAGGTGTCAAGGGATAAAAGGCAAAAAACTTTTTCATCGAAAAAGTTTTCAATCTGATAAAATATCTCATCCCTAAAATTGGTTATACCTTTATTTTCTAGGTAAAGAGCAATACAGGCAGCCAGTGCTGCAGTTAGTTTAGAATGATCGTACAATGAGATGTCGGATACTTGCTCAGAATGCGCGTATGCAGGTATATAGGATGTACATGACTCTAATAGCTCTATTAGTGCATTAATGTACTCAGGTTTTAATAAAAAATACTGAAAATCCTTTTTAAATTTTTCTAGTAAACAAGAATAATGTTGATATAAGTTTGGATTTTCAATGATTTCAGGATAATAGATAATATTTCCAAGTGTACGAGGCCAGTATGACTTTATGCCTACTCTGTCATTAAGTAAGTTAAAAATTGACTTCAGCAGACGGCTCTCTTTAACATTATCTTGAAAGGCATCTACCAAATATGAATCTCCAACCATAGCAATTTGATCAGCTATAGACAGAATATAAGCAGGATTCCCTGGATCCAAATTAACTTTCTCCAACACCTGCCTATGGTGGTACTTGATACAATCAATAACTCGTGTGTCAGTAGTATATTGATTGATAAAGTCTGCACCTAAATTGCTATGTGTTTGTGTTTGGTCAGTACCAGTGAAACTGAAAATGTTCCCGATATCGTGTAACAAAGCCCCTAAGGTAACAATATGGACTATACTGTTCAATACGACACCTCATTACAGAAAAGTTAATTATTATTTACCACATTATAACACATTTTATTTATAAAACGATCAACTACTTCAAAATGGCATGTGAACCATATAAATAGAAGTGTGGGGACATGTTCAATAGACGTAGACTGATTCTATATTTTCGCCTCCGTAAAGGTGTTAATTGAAATAACTAATAGTCAAAACTTGTTGGTATTATTATCTACATATATAAAAAGCATGGCATTACCTTTCTAAATCAATCCAGTTTGTCTCAATGCTGCCGTCCTTGATCTCAATTCTCCCAAGACAGATGGGGAGCCTAAAGCGCCTGGGCCCCGCACTTCCGGGATTGAAATACAAAACGCTCTTGCGTTCTTCCTTCCTGGGGCTATGGGAATGGCCGTAAATCACCATATCAATACCGGCTGCCTTAGGCTCCAAATCCAGCATATCAATATTATGAATTAAATAAAGGAGCTTTCCTTCAACCTCCAATGCCTCGGTAAGGGGCAGTGTCATGGCCCAGCTGTCCTTGTCCACATTGCCTCGGACAGCATGGACGGGAGCTATAGCTTGTAACGCCTCTAAGATCTGAGGACTGCCAATATCTCCGGCATGGATAATAAGCTGACTTCCCTTAAGTGCCTTCAAGGCGTTCTCATGCATTTTCCCATGGGTATCGGAAATCACGCCAATGACCATGCTTCATTTACCTCACTTCTGCCAATCAATCTGCGTATGCTGCTTGATTAAAATACCATCCTCCCGACTGTAGAAGGTTTCTATGGTCTGGCTGTTTTTATCGTACAGGGTGCGTGAAACCTCTGGCTTTCCCTCTTGATTCTTCTTATGGACTTCAACAATCAGGAACTCTGTTTCCGAAAGGGGTTTAAGGGTTTCGGGCAGCATACCGGGTGTATGCTCGGTACGAGAAAGGACGGCGTTGTTTTTATCCATTTCTGCAATAGCGATGCTCTCGGGAGGAAGCATCACAGCCAGCGTCATCTTTATTACGGTGTTAACATTCTTACTCTTCCCGTTTTCTGTGATGTTTACTTTTTTCTCAACAGTCTGGGTTACTTGTGAGCCAATCAGATCGCCCCCTAAGAATGTACCTGTGCCCGACATGGCATAAATTCGTCCATCCTCACTCTGGTAAACGGGATTGGGGAACATGGAAACATTAGAGCTGTCCGGTGAGGCATAGATTGTGCCGTTCATGGTTATGGTTACTTCATCATCGCTGACATGAACCGATGTATCTCCCTCACTGATGGCTTCATCGGTTTGAAGGGCTGTAAAGTTGTTGACTGTCTCGGGTGTGGGAAACTGAGCACAGGCATAAAGGGTGCCTTCAATGCCAGGAAAGGTGATATTATGGTTTTGTGCATCGACTATGGCATACAAACGCCCCTGATACGCGCTGTCGTTCATGAGGATGGTCTCTCCATCGAATAATTTCGCCATATTATCGTTGTAATATTTCTCATAATCAAACAGATCGAGATACTCATTGGTCACAAAAACACCAATCAGCCTGTCAAAATTATCGTTTTCATATTCTTCTGCTTCCATCCGGGCAAGCTTGCTGCCTGGCAGAACAAACATTATAATGACCCCAAGCCATAGGGCAAGCATTCTTTTAATCATCTTCATCCTCCTCCAGATTTCCATCGAATTTCAGGATATCTCCCACATCGCAGCCCAGATAATAGCAGATCTTATTGATGGTATTAAAACGAACACCCTTTGCTTTGCCGCTGCGGAGAATGGACAGATTTGCCTCAGTGATACCCACTAAGGCGCACAGTTCCTTGGAGGTCATACCCCGTGCCTTGAGAACATCTTCCAGATGAACCCTTATCGCCATAGTGCAGCCCCCTTAAATAAACATGTCATTGTCATCCTTAAGCTGCTTGTTCTCCTTGATATACTGTGCCAGCAGGAGTACGCCCAGGATAAAGGCGACAGAAGTAAAAGGTATCTGTATCGTGCCCTTAATCACAAACAGCGATTTTATAAAGACAAGCTGCAGGATATTAAACAGGATAAGCGAAAGAATGGTGGTTGCCAGACTGATTCCGCAAAGGCGTGACAGCTTTTCCGCAGCGGTAACGGCCGTATCAGAATAGCGATCCGCACCCAGCTCTTCCAGCAGATTGAGCGCAGCAAATACCACTATTATGTTCAGCCCATAGGGCAGCACATTGACAAGATACTTCAGGACAAGGAAGATATAGGTCATTCCCAGGTTTTGCTCGTTTCCGGTGTTTGAGGCCAGAAGTGATGCAAAGGATTCCTTGAGCTCGCCAATGCAGGCACCAAATACATAGTAGACAAAAAGCATATTCATCACGCAGAGCAGTACCGAGAGGTATTTCTGAAGACTGGTCATTTCAGCCTCATAGAAGAGCCTCAAAACCCGCAAAATGATGTATCCGATGAGCACTGAATAGACCATGCCGCCAAGGATTGCTTTGCCCATGTTCACTCCCCAGAGACTACCCATAAGCGGGCCAAGCATGCTGGGATTGATCATGAAATAAATGGTGGCAAACAATGCAAGGCTCAATAGGATAAGAAGATAGTCTTCTGGATAAGGCAGGCGCTTCTTTTTCAAAAGCATCAGCATAAAAACGGGTGAAAGACAAAGGAAAGCGTACAAGGCAATAGCGAGTAGGTTTCCAAAATTTCCTGTGAGTGATAGTGCTCTTAATCCCATTCCGATTTGTTCATAAGGAAAGGCCAGTAATGTGGTAAAGACCTTGGGCAGAATCTCACCCACAAATTGCAGCAAAAGGCAAAGTACGGCTTCACAGCCGAGTAGAATGGCAAGTGTTCTTTTCTTCATGATGGCTGCTCCTCTAATTATTGTTTTACGATAATTCTACTTCATTATAGCTTTAAAAATTATCGTTTGTCAATAATTTCCCATTGCAATGGAGCAATCCTGCCAGACAGCAAAAACCCCAAACCCGGAGTACCGGGCTTGGGGTGTATCAGTTCTTATTCACAGTTCATTATACGGTCTGATTCCATGCATTAACCTGTTCCTTGAGCCATTGGGTCCAGGCCTCCATGCCCTCCCCCGTCTTGGCTGAAACCGGGAAGATTTTAAGATTGGGATTGCGCCTATGGGCATATTCCTTGACCTTGTCCAAATCAAAGTCAAAGTATGGAAGCACATCAATCTTGTTAATAATCAGCACATCGCATACCGTAAAAATGAGCGGATACTTCAGGGGCTTGTCATGTCCCTCGGGCACCGAGAGAATCATGGCATTCTTAACCGCGCCGGTATCAAACTCGGCAGGGCAAACAAGATTCCCTACATTCTCCAGCACCACCAAGTCCAAATCCCTGGTACCAAGCTCCTTCAAGCCCTGCTCAGTCATGGCGGCATCCAGGTGGCACATGCCCCCTGTGTGAAGCTGAATGGATTTGACACCGGTGGTGGCGATCTTCTCAGCATCCACTGCAGAATCAATATCCGCTTCCATCACACCAATTTTAAGCTGCTCCTTAAGCGCCTCTATGGTACGCATGAGCACTGTTGTTTTGCCGCTTCCCGGGGAGGACATGAGGTTGAGTAAAAATGTTTTCTCCTCTTTCAATTCGGCACGCAAACGATCGGCTTCCTTATTGTTATCCGCAAAGATGCTTTCCTTGACTTCAATGATTCTTACTTTATCCATGTGTTTTCCTCCGTTTAGCAAACCGCAATTTCTTTCAGGTTAATCTCATTGCCCTGTACAAGATAGGTTTGTTGGCCTCCGCAGCATGGACAGACGCGTCCATACTGTACCGTCTCATAGGTCTTTTGGCAGCTTTCACATAGGGTCCGAGCCGGTATGGTCTCGATATTAAGCACGGCGTCCTTCAAGAGCTCCGTTTTCTTCACAGCCCATTTCCAGCAATCCAGAAGCTCCTTGTGTACCACACCCGATACCTCACCCAGTTCAAGGCTCACCGCTGAAACAGACGAAAGCTTATGCTCCACCCCCACACGCTCTACGGTTTTAATAATGTGAAAGATAATTCCCAGTTCATGCATGCTACTTGCCTTTCTTTCTGCCAAACTTAATCTTTATGGCACGCTTGAGCATATAGGGCAGGATGGCCTTCATCTTGTCCTCGGAACGAACCATGGTACTGCATTCGGGCCGTTCACGATGGAGGTGGATGGCATCGAAGGCGCATTTTGTGGTGCATATTCCACAGCCAATGCATTTGTTGGCATCCACGACTGATGCACCACAGCCAAGGCAGCGGGCCGTTTCTTTTTTCACCTGTTCCTCAGTAAACCCGATACGATCATCCCTGAAGGTCTTTGCCAGGGCCTCGTTATAGCCAATCTGCTGTCTGGGTGAGTTATCAAAGCTGCTTTGATCAATGACGATATTGTCCTTGTCCAATTCAATAAACTGGCGAAGGTTACGGCCAATGGTCAGGCTGGTGTTGGGCCGCACATAGCGGTGCAGGGATATGGCACCTTCCCGGCCTGCGGCTATGGCATCAATGGCAAACTTGGCACCGGTATACACATCACCGCCCACAAAGATGTCGGGCTCGGCGGTCTGATAGGTCACAGGATCAGCTTTAATGATGCCATTGGCATTCAACTCAACCCTGGTGCCCGTCAAGAGCTGTTTGCAGTCTGCCTTCTGACCAATACAATAGAGCACCACGTCGCACTCAACGGTTTCAGTTACAGTATCATCATAGGTCGGTGCAAAACGTCCCTCATTATCTTTTACCGACAGGCATTTCTTAAACCTGATAGCGGAAGTTTTTCCATCACGGGTTAGAATCTCCATGGGCCCCCAGCCGGTATGGATGGTAATCCCCTCTTTTTCGCACTCGGTGCGCTCCTCAACGCCGCAGGGCATTTCATCATAGGCCTCAAGGCAGTACATACTGACACTCTCAGCCTCGCAGCGGAGTGCGGTACGGGCCACGTCACAGGCAACATTCCCGCCGCCAATGACGACTACCTTGCCCTTGAGCTTGGTATCACCCGAGAGGTTGGCCTGTTTGATAAAGTCTATTCCCGAGACAACACCCTCGCTGTCTCCGCCGGGAACATTGAGTTTTCCGCCGCTTTGGAGGCCAACAGCAATATAGAAGCCTTTATAGCCCTGACGGCGCAGCTCCTCGATGGTAATATCCTTGCCCACCTCAACACCGCACTTAAACTCCACGCCCATTTGGCTTAAGACCTCAATTTCAGCGTCTACCACATTCTTCTCCAGACGGAAGGACGGAATACCCTGGGTCAGCATACCGCCGGGACGGGATTCCTTCTCAAACACCGTTGGCTTATAGCCCTTTTCAGCGAGGAAGTAGGCGCAGCTCATTCCGGCAGGACCGGCACCGATAATAGCGATTTTTTCTTCAAATCCGCCCCCAACCTTAGGAATGACAGGTTCTGGAATATAGCGTGTATTGGCGTCCAAATCCATCTGAGCAATAAATCGCTTGACTTCATCAATAGCCACGGCCTGATCTATTGTACCGCGTGTGCAGGCATCCTCGCAACGGCGGTTGCAGATTCGTCCGCACACTGCCGGGAATGGATTGTCCCGCTTGATAAGTTGGAGAGCCTCGTGATATCTGCCCTGTGCAGCCAGTTTTAGATAGCCCTGTACGGCAATATGCGCAGGACAGGCAGTCTTACAGGGCGCGGTACCCGTATCATAACAGTTGATACGGTTCTTATCCCGGTAATCTACGCTCCACTTTTCGGGTCCCCAGGGTGTTTCATCGGGAAGCTCCACCTGTGGGTATTCAATGGGGCCGTCCTTGGTGCACAGCTTCTGACCAAGCTTTACCGCACCGGCAGGACAATGCTCCACACAACGGCCGCAGGCCACACAATTCTCAGTCTTAACCCTGGCCACATAGGCACTACGGCTAAGGTTCGGCGTATTAAAAAGCTGTGACGTACGTAAAGCATTGCATACATTGACATTACAGTTACAGATGGCAAAAATCTTGTTTTCACCGTCGATATTGGTAATCTGGTGCACAAAGCCGTTATCCTCAGCCTGCTTAAGGATGTCCAGCACTTCATCATAGGTTATGTACTGGCCGCGATCGGTCTCAACGATATAGTCGGCCATATCCCCTATGGCAATACACCAGCTCTCTGCATCGTCACCACAGCCCTCACCCATCTTGGCACGGCTGACACGGCAGGAGCACATGCTCTTAGCGTATTTGCCTTCATATTTCTTAAGCCAATAGGAGATATGCTCCACGCTCACCGACTGATGCTCAGTATCAATGGCCTTTTCAACCGGTATGACATGCATACCGATGCCCGCCCCTCCGGGAGGCACCATGGGTGTGACTTTTTCCAGCGGAAGGAAGGTCATACGCTCAAAAAAGGCGGCTACCTCGGGATGCTCGTCAATCTGTGACCTTCGCATATTAAAGAACTCCGCACTGCCGGGTACAAACCGGGGAAGTACATATTGCTTTTCGTGTCTGGGATTCTCCCAGTTATATTCAATGAGACCAATATAGGCCATGTCAAAGAGAATCTTCTCCAGATAGGCTTCATCCTTGCCGGTCAGCTTTACAAGCTCAGGAAGGGTCTTGGGTTTACGGACGCCCATTTTCAGAGCAATATCAGCCATCTCATCGGTTACTAAACCGGCCAGGCCCCAATACTCCGGATCATTACCTGTAACGCCCTTCAGCTTCGCAGGAAGACGGTCGGTGATCATTTTGCCCAGCTTGATGATCTTCTCCCGGGGCACATCGGTCCGGGGAATCTCAAAGGATAGCTTGCTCTCGTCCAGGGGCATGTTGGATTTGGTCTGCTCGCTCATAATCGTCAATCCTTTCACATATGATGATAGTTCATTAACGTCAGAAACTTCGTTTCCTCTGACATGGAGCCCATATGGATCATTACATTTCCAGTTTGGCCAGGTATTCAGCAATACCCACAGCCAGCAACTGATAAGCCCCTTCGCCGTCACGAGCCTGGATAAGCTCGATAAACCTTTCCAGGCGCTTTATGGCAAAGGCTATGCCAAACAACCTGATATAATTCACCCAAAACGCAATGGAAACATCATGGGTGGTGTTCATAAAAAGGGTAAGAACGCTTTTTCTGCTGAGGATACAGATCTCGCGGTGCCAGAGAAAGAAGCTTTCAGCCAATTCTTCCTCCCCCATAGCCGAAGAACGTTTTTTGAGTTCCTCGGTCATAGCACACAAATGGGCGATATCCTCATCGCTTCTTCTGCTGCAAAGGGCACGTAAAGCCATGCCCTCAATGGCAAGGCGCAGATCCAGAATGGCCTCAATAACATCCCGGCCCAATTCATTTCCTCTAAGATTAATAATGGCATTAAGGGTATCAATACTGCCGGTTTTCATATAATCGGCAACGTAGATTCCGGACTTGGGTTTAATATCCACCAGACCCATGGCGGCCAATTGCTCAAAACCAGAATGGATAACGGTTTTTCCAAAGCCCGTCTCAGCCGCATACTCACGTTCAGAGGGCAGCTTATCACCGGTCCTCCATTTTCCTGAAAGGATTTCTTTACTGACCTTTTTGACAAAGGCTTCTTTGTTGGTTAGCACAGGCTTTCTTCTTTCAGCATTCATAAAACCGTTCCCCTATGCTATATATCATCAGATATGCTAACTGGTCGGACCAGTTCAATTCTATGATATCAGTAGGCGTTGACCTATGTCAATAAAAGATTGTCAAAAAATAATCAAGTATTATTTTAATTTTTCGATATAATGCAACAACTGCGGTTTTGAACGTAATAACCGTAGATTTTCTCAGGACTGATAACGCTTTTACCAAAGCACTTTTCATTAATCAGAGCATAATAATTTTACTGGCACTCCCATATTATGCCTGTATCAAGCAAAATAAAAAGCTTACCCTGCCTTGTATCACTACGATGCATGGTAAGCTATGCTTATATAATAGTAAAAAACCTCGAAAGCGTTATGCTATCAAGGTCTTTGGTTGGAGCTGGAGGACGGATTTGAACCCCCGACCTGCTGATTACAAGTCAGCTGCTCTACCAGCTGAGCTACTCCAGCGTTATGAAGAAAATGGTGACCCCTAGGGGACTCGAACCCCTGTTACCGCCGTGAGAGGGCGGTGTCTTAACCGCTTGACCAAGGGGCCACACTTCTCGGCCGAAACCGAACAAAAACTATTTTAACGGCTTATGACCATCTTGTCAAGCTTTTTTCGGCGATAAAGTTACACCGTTTCTTCTGGTTCAGTCCTGTCCCTTCTTCTTTCTGCCCGAAGTGCTTTTGGCATCCTTCTTCTTACCCGAGGATTTCCTGGGCTTTGCGCCAATGTGCTTTAAAATCGATGCCTTGTCCTGCTCCTTCTGGCCTCCCTTGCCCTTCTTGGCAGTCCCGGCCTTTTTCTTGGGAAGGGGCGCGATGTCTGTCACTTCGCCCTCCTCGTCCTCCTCATCAATCAGGATAAAGTCAATCTGACGGGCCTCGGGGCTTACCTTTACCAACTGAACGTTTACCCTGTCCCCTATCCTGTAAATCTTGCGGGTACGTTCTCCAATCAAGCACAAGGAGCGCTCGTCATAGTTGTAATAGTCATCATCCATGGTGCTTAAGCGGACCAGGCCTTCAATGGTATTGTCCAGCTCAACAAACATGCCAAAGGCTGTAATGTTTGAGATCATTCCCTCAAAGGTTTCTCCCACCTTATCCAGCATAAACTCAGCTTTCTTAAGGTCGATCACATCTCTTTCGGCATCCTGGGCTGCTCTCTCACGCTCAGAATTGCTTTTGGTAATATCGGGAAGGATGCTCTTATAATGTTCGATTCTGCGTTCATTTAACTTTCCGCTGAGATATTCCTTCATAATCCGATGGATAATGAGGTCGGGATATCTGCGGATGGGTGATGTGAAATGGGAATAGTACTCTGCCGCAAGACCGAAGTGCCAGTCGTGGATATCGCTGTAACGCGCCTTTTGGAGAGATCTGAGCATGATCATGTTGATGGCCTTCTCCTCAGGCTTTCCTTTAATCTGATGAATCACATCCTGGAGAGCCTTGGGATGCACATCCCGATAGCCCTTAAGCTTATATCCAAAGGTGGACAGAATGGTATTGAGAGTCTCCATCTTCTCAGGGTCAGGATCCTCATGGATACGGTAAACGAAGGGCACGCCTATCCAGTAAAAATGCTCGGAAACCACTTCATTGCATAGGAGCATGAACTCCTCGATAATATTGTTGGCAATGGTCAGCTTATAGCGCTTGATGTCCACGGTCTTGCCCTGCTCATCCACAATGACCTTGGCCTCATCGAATTCGAAGTCAACGGCTCCGCGACGCTTCCGTTTTTCCTTAAGGATGCGGGCCAGCTCCTTCATATGTTTAAAATCCTCAAGATGTTCTTTATAGCGTTCCTTAAGCTCCTTATCGTCCTCCTCAAGGATCTTGTAAACATTGGTATAGGTCATTCTTTCCCGGACCCTGATCACACTTTCAAAAATCTCATGATTGGTTACATTTCCCCTGAAGTCCACATCCATCATGACACTGAAGGCCAGACGGTCCACGTGGGCATTGAGGCTGCAGATATTATTGGACAGCTCCTTAGGCAGCATGGGAATCACGCGATCAGGGAAATAAACGCTGGTACCCCTTAAGAGGGCTTCCTTGTCCAGAGCCGAGCCCTCCCTGACATAATGGGTAACATCGGCAATATGCACGCCCAACCGATACTTTCCGTCAGGAAGAAGCTCAATGGAGACGGCGTCATCCAGGTCCCTGGCATCCTCGCCGTCAATGGTGACCATTCTCAAATTCCTCAGGTCTCTACGCCCTGCCAGATCCTGCTCAGAAACCTCTTTGGGAGCCCTTTCTGCCTCACGGAGTACCTCTTCGGGGAATTCATAGGGTATGCCGTAAGCACGTATGATCGACATGACGTCAATACCGGACTCATCCTCATGGCCCAACACTTCAATAATGCGGCCTTCAGCGTTTCTGTTCCGCTCAGGCCATTTAATGATCTCCACAACCACCTTCTGCCCTTTTTCGGCACCATTGATATGCTCTTTGGAGATAAAGATGTCCCCTGTCAACCGTGTATGATCGGGAATGACAAAACCGAAATTTTCACTTTTATCAAATTTACCGACAATGGTCTTGTTAACACGCTCAATGATTTGAAGGATTTCTCCTTCTTTTCGCCTGTCACTGAAGGATTGCTTGTTAAGGCGTGCGATGACACGATCCCCATGCATGGCGCCATTAATGGCATTGGCGGGAATAAAAACATCATCCTCCCCAGAATCGGGTATGACAAATCCAAAGCCCCGGGCATGACCCTGGAACCGTCCGGCCACAAGCCCCATTCTTTCAGGGACGCCGTATCTTTCCTTACGGGTTTTAATAATGAGGCCTTCCTTCTCCATATCATCCAACATCTGCTGGAATATGGGCCTGTCCTCTGCAGGCACATCCAACACCATGACCAATTCATTGAATTGCAAGGGTTTATAGGCGCGATCACGCATAAATGAGAGTATTCGGTTTTTTCTTTCTTCCATGATTTCCATAGCTCTACCGTCCTTTTCAGGTTATTGCACAATGACTAACCCAGTTTTTTGATAAGGCTGGTATTAAAAATGATGACGGCCAAACGCCGTCACTTCACTTAATAGTATTGTTATTTAAGTTAAAGAGTATTCCTTATCATTACCTATTGCATCTGCTACAGCTCCAAAACATCGCTGATTTCCTTCATGGCCTCCAGCGATAGCGCTACCATTTGCTCCAGGCTTAAGCCCAGTTCCAAGCAGGAGGCAATCTGTTCCCTGTTGACTTCTTTAGCAAAGCTCCTATTTTCAAACTTCTCCAAAACAAAAGGTACGTCCACGTTTCCAAGCTTCTTACCGGGTGCAGCCAAGGCGCAGGCTGTGATGAGCTCGGACAAGGCCTCGGCACAATACAGTGCTTTATCAATTTTTCTTCTGCGTTCATACTGATTGTTGGGGTTATGGGCTCGTACAGCGTAAACAATGGTCTTGTCAAAATCCAGCGCTTCCAGTATATCTCCGCCCATCATGCCATGAACGCTCATATCGTAGTTCACTCTTTCAAGGTCAATATCATGAACTAATCCGGCTATACCCCAGAGGTCAGGATCATCATGAAAGTGGCTGGCGCATTTGCGCATGATAGCTTCAACTGCAAAGCTGTGTTTAAGCAGGTTCTGGTTCTCAATACGTAACATCAGTTCTTCTAGGGCCCTGTTGCGATCCAAGATGATTCCTCCCTCTAATTGGTAACATTATCATTATAGCAAAAACGGTTCACAATTAACAGCATATCATCCATATTCAATGATTATTTGATAAGGGGCCAATTAAGACGTTTTTTTTGATACCATTTATTTTTTATTGTCAACCAGTACATTATCGGATAAAATACTTCTCGTGGATTTTCCACGCCAGTTCGCAAAATCCTGGCAAGGCTTTAAGCCTTAACCAAAACTACGGAGCTTCCGGCAGCTCAGATTTAATGGCCGGTTTTGTTTTGCTGACAAAAGTAAAGGAGTATTATGAAGCTTACACCACGATCCATTGTTCTCTCAGGACTCATCGCCGCAATTTACACTGCCCTTACCCTGCTCCTGCAGCCCTTTGGCTATGGCCCCGTTCAGTTTCGATTGGCCGAAGCCCTCACTGTTCTTCCCGCTCTGGTTCCTGCCTCCGTTCCCGGTCTCGTCATAGGCTGTTTCCTGGCAAATTGGCTGGGCGGCTTTGGGTTGGTGGATATGGTCTTTGGTAGTTTGGCCACGTTATTGGCCGGCCTATGCACCTATTTATTAAGGGACAAGCGTTTCCTCTATCCCTTGCCGCCGGTAATATTTAATGGTGTCATTGTAGGGTCCTATGTTTATCTGCTCTACGACAAAACCTACCCCTGGTTACTGACCATGCTGTTTATTGCTATTTCCGAGGCCGTATTAACCTATGGTGTGGGTTTGCCCCTGCTCTCCATCATGAGGAAGAATCGCGGCATCAATCAGTTTCTTGATTTGGATAAGTGAGAATTCACAGTAAAATATCCTGCTTTTTGTTACTCCATGCAAATTGAGTGGTAAATTATTCTCGTTATTCCAACTGACTTGAAGGAGTTCTGCATGAGACTTATCAGTATAGACGAAATCACAGGAAACGAGGTACTGGCACAGTCACTGTACGACATGGACGGCAGAAAGCTTTTAAACACCGGCGTCTCCTTAAGGCCTGCCATTGTGCAAAAGCTTTATGAAAAAGGCGTTACCAATGTTTACATAGAGGATGAGCTTTCCGAAGGAATAGAGGTTCATAGTCTTTTGTGCGAAGAAACGCGCAGCAGAGCCAAACAGATTATCCGTGACGAAATGAACAGAATGGCTCAAAAGAAGGAAATCAACTATAACAATCTCAGTACGACAGTGGATTCCATTCTGGATGAAATTCTTACACGCCATATTGATATTGTGAATGTTAAGGATATCCGCATGCAGGATGAGCAGACCTTTGCCCATTCGGTCAATGTATGCGTTATGGCTGTGGCTTTAGCCACCAAGCTGTCCCTCCCTGTATCAAAGGTCAAAAGTATTGCCATGGGTGCTTTGATGCACGATATCGGAAAAGCGCTCCTTCCTGCAGAGATGCTGAATAAAAGCGATGCGTTTACCGATGATGAGCTAAACGAGTACAGAAAGCATCCCATCCTCGGCTATAACATAATTAAGGATGACAACGACGTTTCGGCAACCACCAAGATATCCGTCCTGATGCACCATGAGCATTTCAACGGCAGCGGATACCCCATGGGACTGGCTGGGGACAAAATCCACTACTCTGCGCGTATTGTCACCATTTGCGACGAGTTTGACGTGGCAATGAATGACAAGAACAATAAATATTATCTGAAAACCACCGATGCGGTTGAATACATGGTTGGAGCATCGGGACATATTTTTGATAAGTCCATGGTGGATGAGTTCATTCGGATGGTCCCCATTTATAACGAAGGAAGTATTGTTTTATTAAGCAACGGTCATTTGGCCATTGTCCTTAAAAACAATTCCGTCAACCTTACACGCCCTGTTGTTCGGGCCTTTTATAATCCAAAGACCAAAACCAAGCTCAATAAGAGCAATATTATCGATCTCACCGAGGAACTTTCCATCAAGATCATTCGTGAGATTAAGTTCAATGTTAACGATATTTAAGAAAAAGTCTCAGAGATTTCAAATCCCTGAGACTTTTATTTTAATAGTTCATTCCCGTCTTAAAGACTTCCATCTCCTCGGGTATCATATGATGCTTCCGCTTGGGAAGAATACCATAGAGCGCCTTTTCAAAGCTTTCCACACCGAAGCATTGGGTCTCCTTAACCAGCTTGCCTAAAAGATAGATGTTGGAGTAGGTCTTATTCCCTACCTCATTGGCAAGCTGAGTTGCAGGAATTTCAATGACCTTGATATCGGTCCTGGAAGGCTTCTTCAGTACAAGAGAGCTGTCGGTGATAAGAAGGCCGCCGGGCTTCAGCCACTTCTCAAACTTCTCCAGCGAAGGATTATTCATAACGATAAGGGCTGAGCAGGAGTTGAGCACGGGGGATGCAATGGCTTCATCGGAGATAACCACCATGCAATTCGCTGTTCCGCCCCTCATCTCGGGACCATAGGAAGGGAGAAAGGAAACCTCCTTGTCCTCCAGCATACCCGCATAGGCTAATAACCTTCCTGCTGAAAGCACACCCTGACCACCAAAACCTGCAATAATGATTTCATGAAGCAACATAGACTAAACCTCCAAATCTGCACCGACAAAAACGCCGAGCGGATAATGCGGAATGAGTTCTCTTTCTACACGCTTAAGGGCCTCAATAGGATCAAGCCCCCAGTTGGTCGGGCAGGTCGATAAAATCTCGACCATGGAAAAGCCCTTTCCGGCCAATTGGACCTTAAAGGCCTTCTTAACAGCTTCCTTGGCCTTCCTGATATGCTTAATATCGTGCAGGGAAACTCTTTCAATGTAGGCGGGCCCTTCAAGGGTTGCCAGCATTTCCGAAACTCTGATGGGATAGCCATGATCCTTGGCGTTTCTGCCAAAGGGTGATGTGGTGGTCACAGGGTTGTAGGTGCCATCTGGCCCGAGGTCATCCCATAAATGGTGTTGTTGATAAAGATGACGGTGATGTTCTCTCCCCTGGCTGCAGCATGAACAATTTCTGCTGTACCAATAGCGGCAAGGTCGCCATCACCCTGATAGGTAAAGACCACATTTTCGGGTAAACTGCGTTTTACGCCGGTGGCCACAGCAGGAGCACGGCCATGGGCGGCCTGAATCATATCACAATTAAAGTACAGATAATTATTATAAGAGCAACCAACCGGAGAAACACCAATGGTTTTACCCTCTATGCCCAGTTCATCAATGGCCTCTGCGACGAGACGATGGGAGATACCATGGGTGCAGCCGGGACAATAATGCAAGGGCACATCGACTAATGCATGGGGGGCTTTAAATACTACTGCCATTTACAACTCTCCTCTCTATCCTATCTTCCCAGTATTTCTTTGACCTTTGACAGGACATTGTCCACGGTGGGAATCATTCCGCCCATTCTTCCTGTGAAGTAGACGGGCTTTCTGCCGTTGGACGCAAGTTTGACGTCTTCAACCATCTGTCCTGCGCTCATTTCAACAGTGAGGAAGGCCTTAGGGATATTTACAACCTTTTCGAAGCCTTCCACCGGGAAGGGCCAAAGCGTGATAGGACGCAGAAGCCCCAGCTTAATCCCCTGGGCCTGGGCTTCCTTAATAACGCCCTTGCAGATACGCGCTACAGAGCCATAGGCCACAAGGATGATATCCGCATCCTCACAATTATAAAGCTCATAGCGCTGCTCATTTTCAATGATGGCCTGATATTTCTTCTGATATCTTAAATTCCATTGCTCAAGAACAGCAGGGTCAATATGAATGGAGGTTATGGTATTATGCTCCCTCTTGTTCTCATGACCGCAGGCCGCCCAGCTCTTATCACTGGACTCAATCTTTTCCTCATCGCGGAAATTAACGACTTCCATCATCTGACCCAGGACGCCGTCACCAAGGATCATGGTCAGAATCCGATAGCGATCAGCAATATTAAAGGCCTCCACTGTCAGCTCATAAAGTTCCTGAACACTGGCGGGAGCAAGCACCACCATATGGTAATCGCCATGACCGCCGCCCTTTGTGGCCTGGAAATAGTCGCTCTGGGAAGGCTGAATGCCGCCCAGACCCGGACCACCGCGCATAATATTCACAATAACTGCCGGAAGCTCAGCGCCCGAAGCATAGGAAATACCTTCCTGCTTTAAGCTGATTCCTGGACTGGAAGAGGATGTCATGACACGCTTGCCGGTACTGGCAGCGCCATACACCATATTGATGGCCGAAACCTCGCTTTCAGCCTGAAGAAATACACCGCCCACTTCGGGCATTCTCTTGGCCATATAATGTGCTATCTCAGTCTGAGGCGTAATGGGATAGCCGAAATAATGGCGGCATCCTGCACGCACAGCGGCCTCAGCAATGACCTCATTACCTTTCATTAGAAGCTTTTGACCCATTGAAGCTTCCTCCTTCTTACTTCTCTACTTCTATGACGCAATCGGGGCATATGGTTGCACAAAAGGCACAGCCGATGCATAGGCTCATATCGGTTACCTCAGCCGGATAATACCCCTTTGCATTAAGCTTTTCCGGGTTTTCACGAATGATTTTCTTCGGACAAACACTGATGCAAAGGCCGCATCCCTTGCATCGCTCCTCCCTGAAAGTCACTTTTGCCATACTGCTACTCCTTCAATTCAATTTGCTGGCTTTCGTTAGCACTTCTTGCAAACACATGCATAAAGCTACTGATTTTCTGTATGTTTATGCATAATCACTTTAAATAAGTTTAAAACTAATTTCTTCCCTTGTCAACAAATTCGCATGTCGGCGAACATTGTGAAATTCCTATTGTATCAAGGCTTTCAAGTCGATTATGCCCGATGTAAAAAAACAGAGAGCCCCTCATGGAATGAAGGGGCTCTCCGGTTAATCATGCAACTTACAAATCAATTACTTGTAAACATTATAGGTTCTGCTCGCCATGATAATGGCCGCCTCTCTGGATGCCATGCCATAGCCTGCCGCTTCCTGAGCAGAAGTTGTGGCCTTGGGCATAAAGTATCCCCTGGAATCTCCCTTAATGATTCCCAGCTTAAACATGAACTTAGTGGCCTCGACGGCAAAGTCAGAGATATCCTTTTGATCGGGGAAATCCTTGACGCCTGCAATGCTGAAATCGCTATCGGGGCTGATAAGTTTGATGGTTCTGAACAGCATGGTGGCCACCTGTTCGCGGTTAATCAGCGTATTGGGTTCAAAGGGGATATTGGAGGTCCCCACCTTGGTTCCCTTGGTGATACCCAGGGCATAGGCCTTTAAAATTTGAGGGTTATTGGTATCGTTTAAGGGATTGGGAGAAACAGGCTCAGCAATCTTGCCTGTGGCCTTTTCATAAAGGAGAACGGCCAGCTCTGCAAATTCCTCACGGGTGATGGGTTTGGTCAGATCCTTGCCCTTAAGGATATCGGGCACCAAACCATTGTCGAAGGCCTCCTGGAGCTCAGCCTTGGCCCATTCACTGGCTGTCATACCAATGGATACTGTATTGGAGAAGCTGGAATACACCGGAGTACCATCAGTGGGTTCATAGGCATAGAGTATTCTGAAATAGTAGGTGTTCTCTTCAATGACAATCTTGTCTACCATATCCTTTTCAATGGGATCAAAGTCGATTTTGCTGTCAAAGAGATAGCCTCCCCACCAGGCATGGCTGGTGGTTTCAGAGAACCACTTTTCATTGCCGACCTTAAAGTCAATCTTAAATACGATGGGCAGCTTTTCATTGACCTTGGATACCGAAGCGGGATTGCTCCAGGTCAGGTGGAAATAAGGCCTTCCACTGCTGTTCTTCTTAAGCTCAACCTTAAGATTTGCTGGCGCTTCCAGGGTCTTCGGCACCTCAACGTCGGCACCCTTCCCGACTGTGGTCTCATTGGAAAAAGGCGAAACAATGAAATTCTCACTGCTGCTGTCATAGGGTGCAAAAGCAAACCTGACTCTGAAGGAATAGGAATTGTTCACAAAATCAAAATCGGTGGCCTCCCCTAAGTGCCAGTATACAAAGAAGAGCTCTGTGACATTATCAACATCAATCTTGGCATTTCCAACATAACCATAGGCATTGTTTTGCTCGGCCAAACCAAGAACGGTTTCGTTGATAGCACCATCAAAATGCCAGGGGCCATTGTTCTTTTTCCAGTCAACCACATAAAAAATTTCGCCGTCATTATCCTCCGCAAGTGCCAATATACTCTGAGGAATCTTGAAGCGAAGCAGGATTTGATTATCATCATTGATTCGGGCAACAGCATTCTGCGGGGCTTCTAAAGCTGTCGGGACCTGAGCAAAGCTCATGACAGTGGACGACACCAACATCAGCAGGGCCATCAGTAAAGCAATCATTCTTTTTTTCATACATCATCCTCCATCTCGTTGTTATTTGACATGGGAGCCAAGCAATCATTACAACATATCGCGCATTTAAATATTACCAAATAATACTGGGGCAAACTCGCGAAAATGGGCATAAATAAAAAGCCAGCAAGATTTCATGTCGAATTCTTGCTGGTTTGTTAATACCATAACAGACGGATAGGGTCAGAAAGGCAGGAGGATGTTTTTCTTAAGGACAAAGACAGGATGATCCAGGCGGGAGGCCAATTCCCCCTCCAGTCCTTCCATCACGCAGGTGGCCGCCAAAGGGATTCCTGTTTCACGGGATATTTCCTTTGCCAGCTCCAGCCCATAAAGTACATCATTGACGGTGGTTTCACTTAAGTAATGGGTGTTGTTTATCAGCCTGGTCACCTTTTGACGGGAAGCCGCCTCAATCTCACGGATATAGTTCAGAGTTTCGTTAAGCTCACGGGTAAGGGGTCTTGCACGATTGAAAACAAAGAACATATCATAGTCGTCCTGCGGAATATCCAGATGATATCGCCCCAAAACCCGAGCACCGTCCTCGTCGCCCCCCACGTCCAGAATCACGTGCCGCTCCTTGCTGCGTAAAGCAGTAGAAACTTCGGGGACCAGCGCCGGGACATCCACATTGGTATTGGCAAACAGGGGCGCAGCCACTTTTATGCCCAGGGCCTCAAGGGCATTCCTGGCGTCAATGCTCCTGAAAAAGGGATTAACAATATCCATGTCAGCCATAAGAACATCCTGATGGGTTTGCCCTATTAATACAGCAGCATTGACCGAGATTTCGGACTTTCCGCTGCCGTAATGGCCGCAAAAGATGTTGACGCGCTTAGTAAAGGTCAGCTTGTCCTCATTCCTTGATGGCATACATTTCACGCCCTTCCTTGTATCTGTCCCTCCCTGTTGCATCAATGATCACCACACAGGGGAGATTCTCGATCTCCAGCTTTCGAATGGCTTCAGTACCAAGATCCTCGAAGGCAATAACCTCTTCCTTCTTGATACATGAGGAGATAAGAGCGCCTGCGCCGCCAGTGGCACCAAAATAGATGGCACCATGTTCTTTGATGGCCTCAATGACCCCATCGCTGCGCAGCCCCTTGCCAATCATCCCTTTAAGCCCCAGTGCTATGAGCTCGGGCGCGTAAGCATCCATTCTGCCGCTGGTGGTAGGGCCTGCTGAACCGATAACCTTACCTTCCGGGGCCGGGCAGGGCCCTACATAATAAATAACCTGTCCTCTGATATCAAATGGGAGGGGCTTTCCCTGGCGGATAAGCTCAATCATGCGCTTATGGGCCGCATCCCTCCCTGTATAGACTGTGCCCGACAGAAGCACCTCTTCCCCCGCCTTCAAATCGCGAATCACTTCGTCGGTTAACGGTGTTTTCACATGCTTTGCCATCCATCCTCATCCTTTCACTGCTTCTCGTTCTCGGTCTGTCCATAGATGCGCTGTGTCTCAGGGGTATATTGACCGTTCTTATTATAAATTACAAGCTGGGGCATGATGACGAGCCCCGGCTTTCCGTTTTTGATTCCTTTGATCAGAATTAGTGAGGGCGCATCCCCTTCCCGGGGGCTGACCATTCTTAGTATCTTAGGCTCTATCTTTAGCCTTCTCATCCCTTCCATAATATCGGTCAGGCGATCGGGACGATGGACCATATAGAACTCTCCCTGGGGCTTGAGCATTCTGGCCCCATTTTTAAGCACATCTTCGAGGGTGCAATAGAGCTCATGGCGGGCAATGGCCTTACTGTCATGGGGATTCTTAAGTCCGCTTCCCACTGGGGTATAGGGCGGATTGGTCACCACCACGTCATAGGTTGCAGCACCTAAAAGGGATGTGACATTTTTTATATCGCCCTCTACAATCTCAATGCGATGGGCTAAGCCATTCCCCTCCACACTTCTTCTGGCCATGGCGGCGATGTCGGCCTGGATTTCCAGTCCCGTAATCCAGGAGGCCTCGGTTTTAGCCGCAATGAGTAAGGGAAGGATCCCTGTGCCCGTTCCCATATCCAGCACCCGCTGATTCCGTTTGACCTTGACAAAATGGGAAAGGAGAATGGCATCCACACCAAAACGAAAGGCTTCCTTCTTCTGAATAATGAAGAGTTCCTTAATCTGAAGATCTTCCAGGGTTTCATCGGGAAAAACCGTAAAAGCCATGGTGCTGTTTTTCCCCTCCCATCATTCACACAATAAAAAATACCTAATAATGGCAGCAAAGACAAGAAAGAATTTGCGAACTACCTATTACATATATTTGGGCGTTATTCATACTTCTAACCTGCAGCTTGTCTGCCTTATATATTCACTTTTTTCCAGAATGTCGGAGCAAATAATATAAGCAAAGGATATATTTCCAGTCTGCCAAACAGCATTGCAAATGACAGAACTAATTTGCTTAAGGCGGAATAATCTGCAAAGCTTCCAAATGGACCTGCCACTCCTAATCCGGGACCAACATTGCTAATTGCAGCTGTTACAGTTGTAAAATTCGATACCATATCATAACCGTCAAGAGATATGAGCAAGAGTGCTACAGAAAAAATGACCATATAAATAAAGAAATAGGTCTTTACTCCTGAAATCCTGCTATCATCAACAGTCTTGCCGTTATATGTGATGTTATAGACCGATCTCGGATGGATTACTTTTCTGACCTCATGCTTCACTGTTTTAAAAAGGAGCATACACCGGACACACTTGAGCCCGCCTGCAGTAGAACCTGCACTGCCGCCGATAAACATTAGCAATACCAGAATAGCTTTACTGAATGAGGGCCACAGGTCAAAATTCGTCGAGGAAAAGCCCGTCGTTGTAATAATGGAGTTTACCTGGAAGAAGCTATGCCTTAAGCTCTCACCAATCGTGCTGAATACTGTTCCGCGCAAATTCCAGGTTATAAGGATAATGGCTGCTATTACCGTGAAGAAGTAAAACCGGAATTCCTCATCTTTTATTGCACTTTTCAGATTGCCCTTCAGGCTTTGATAGTAAAGTGTAAAATTCACCCCGAACACAAACATAAAGATACCAATGATGATCTCGAAGTAAATGTTATTGTATGCCCCAACACTCAGATTTCGGTTGGAGAAGCCCCCTGTTCCTGCTGTTGAGAAGGCATGGATCAGTGTATCGTAAAGGGGCATTCCGCCCAGCAGAAGGAGTACAACCATGATGAGCGAAAGTCCCGCATACATAAGATAAAGAATCTTCGAGCTCTTCCCTATTCTAGGGACAAGCTTTCCGGGATCGGGACCAGGGCTTTCGGCTTTCATGATATGCGCAGTATTGGCGCCAGCCGCTGGAAGGACTGATATCATCATTACCAGAACGTCCATTCCTCCGACCCAGTTGGTAAAGCTCCTCCAAAACAGTATTCCTTTTGGAAGACCTTCTATCTCGCGAAGAATGGAAGAACCGGTAGTAGTAAAGCCCGATACCGTTTCAAAGAAGGCATCCACATAGGAAGGAATCGCTCCGCTGATAACATATGGCAGAGCACCAAAAACAGATACTAGTATCCAGCCCAAAGATACTATAGCGAAACCATCCCTAGCATAAAAAGTATTATTTCTGCTAGGAATTTCGCTCATTATAAACCCTAAAACAGTAAGGAAAATAATAGATATGATGAAGGCCTTGGTATCATTCTGTTGGTTTATCAGAGAAACCACCAGGGAAGGTAACATACAACCTGCTTCCACCATGAGCAGATACCCAATTGTTTTTATGATCATCCTGATATTCATCGCTTAATCCCTCATAGAAATGACGACCTGATTGAAATCATGGATCTGCTTCTCCACGGTTACTACGATCACTTTGTCACCTTTTTTAATGACATCATCGCCATGAGGAATAATTATATCGTTTCTCCTTGCGATGGCGCCAATGATCACTCCATCAACGAGCTTCAGCTTTTTGAGAGGAGTGTTAAGGAAGCTGGTGGAGGCATTTGCTGTAAATTCCAACACTTCAGCCTTTTCATCCACTATTTTGTATACTGTTTCTGCTGGGTTTCCCACAGCGTTACTGAGTCCGCGTACATACTTTAATATATAGTTGGTGGTTATCAGCTTCGGATTGAGGATACTGTCCACGCCCATATCGTGGAATATGGAAGGATAATCGATCCTGGTGATTTTTGCGATAACCTTCTTAACACCACTTTTCTTTGCCAAGACAGCCGAGACCAGATTATCCTCATCTCGGCCTGTCAGAGAAATGAAGGCATCCATTTCGCTGAGATTTTCCGAATCCAGGAGGGCCTTATCCGTACCATCACCATTTATAATCAATACATCGGGCAATGACTCTGCCAGCTCTCTGCAGCGGTTACTATCTATTTCAATGATTTTGGACTTCATATCATACTGCTTAAGGACAGAACCCAGATAATGTGCGATCCTGCCCCCGCCAACAACCATGACGGTTCTTATTTTCTGAGTATTTTTCCCGATCCGTTTACTGAAATCAAAGATATCGCTTGGTTTGCCTATTATGTTGAGGTGATCACCAGCTTTTATTTGATAATCACCATTGGGAATAATTATCTCATTACCTCGTTTAACCACGCCAATAAGAATGTTCTTAATGATCTTATCAGGCAGATCCCTGAGAGGTATTCCGATAAGCGGCATATCGGGAGTAGCCTTGATCTCAATAAATTCTATCCGCCCTTTGGCAAAGTGTTCGACATCAGTTGCAGACGGGAATCTCAGCAATCGAGCGATTTCATGGGCCGCAGCCTGTTCAGGATTTATTACCAGATCAAGACCGAGATCTTCTTTCAATATAGAGAGCTCCTCGGCATATTCCGGGTCTCTGATACGAGCTATCGTATGGGCAGCTCCCAGCTTTCTGCCAGTAAGCGCGCAAACCATATTCATCTCATCACTGGAAGTGGCGGCAATCAGCAAATCTGCCTCTCTTACTCCTGCCTCAAGAAGAACCTTGGTGCTCAGACCGTTTCCCTTAATACACATTACGTCCAAAGCCTCGTCAGCTTTTCTTAATGCTTCAGGGTTCTTGTCGATAATGGTTACATCATGATCCTCCTGTGACAAATGCTCGGCCAAAGAATATCCAACCTTGCCGTCACCGATAATAATGATCTGCATTTACATCCTTCTTTTCTGTTTAAATTCAGCCTCTTTGCATTCCTTATCATTTTATTAATCTAAATATTCGTTGTCAATAGCATAGAGTATAGGGCTAAATAATTCCATCCATTACACTTCCAGAAGCTTACCAGAACCTGTTCAGAGCTTTCACATATTATATTGCCCCATGCCGGGTGCCCTCATAAAAAAAGTCAAGCCTCATGGCCTGACTCTTTCATTGTTCATGCTATGTATAACGGTATGCTTAGCTGGGTTGAGCAGCAGAGACAGGACATACATTGGCGCAGGAACCGCAATCAATGCAAGCACTCTCATCAATGACATACTTGCTGTCACCAGAAGCAATACAGCTTACAGGACATTCAGCTTCGCAAGCACCACAGCTAATGCAATCATCATTAATTAAATATGCCACGGCAAACACCTCCGATTTTCTAAAGGTATAATGAATACAAAAATATGGTATACCAAATCATATTTAATGTCAATGAAATAGCCGGAAGTTACTTGCACATATTTCTGTACATTCCATGCATAATGCTTTATATTTTCAGTCTTCCAGAACCTTTAATTCCTCCAGGACCTTATCGTCCTGATCATTGCGTTTTTCTACATCCTTGACCACACGGACTTCATCCACATGGTACTCTTTAATGTCGGCCCCCTGCTCGCTGTCCAGCTTTACCTTCACCTTTTCCTTAAGAAGGTTAATCTGAACCACTGTTCCCTGACCCTGTGGCGTTTGAACCACCGCTTCTACCTTGGGTGTCTTTTTCAACAGATACTCGTAGGTTTCCTGCTCATACTTAAGGCAGCACATGAGCCTGCCGCAGGTACCCGATATTTTGGTGGGATTGAGGGACAAGGATTGCTCCTTGGCCATTTTAATGGAGACAGGATGGAACTCGGCCAAGTGGGTGCTGCAGCACAGGGTACGGCCGCAGGCGCCAATGGCACCCATCATCTTGGCTTCATCCCTGACCCCTATCTGACGAAGCTCAATACGGGTACGGAATACTGAAGCCAGATCCTTAACCAGTTCTCTGAAGTCCACACGACCGTCGGCGGTAAAGTAGAAGAGCACCTTGTTGTTGTCAAAGGTGTATTCCACATCAATAAGCTTCATTTCCAGACCATGCTTTCGTATCTTTTCCAGGCATATATTAAAGGCTTCTTTTTCTTTTTCATGGTTTTCCTGCACATGCTTCAGGTCATCCTCGTCAGCCTTGCGGATGACATTTTTCAAAGGTGCGACCACATCATCATCGGGAACCTCATGATTGGGCACCACGACTTCACCGCATTCTACACCTCTGGCGGTTTCGACAATGACCATATCGCCCTTTTTAAAGCTGATATCGCAGGGATCAAAATAATATATTTTTCCAGCGGTCCTGAAACGGACACCAACCACATTGACCATTCTGCCAATCCTCCCGGGAGCAAATCTTAAGCATTATACACCCAGCGTCATCATATCTACGGCAAGCTGGTAATTCATATTGCGCTTGTGATTGCTCCTCATCTCCTGTATATAATCAATTTTTTGAGCGAGGGCCGAAAGATCGGTCCTCTGGGCATATGCTACAATATTATCCTTTTTATCAGAATTAATCAACCCGTCAACATGTTGACAGAGCACCATAAGCGCATCCCGATAAACACTCTCCATAATGTCCAGGCAGGGCAAAAAGGCCTCCTTGTTCCTGGCCAGGTATTGATTGATCTCAAGATGAGCAAATTCGGTTTCCTGAAAAAGAAACTGAAAGACCATCTGCCTGTTTAACGCAAATTGGTCATCATCAATGAGTTTAAGGGCCCTTCCGGGGATTCCCTGGCTCCATGCCAGCACATGCTCTTTCCCCAGAATATTATTCCCATGTTGCTCCAAAATACGCTTCATTTCATCATGAGTGTAGGGCTTCATCTTTACCTGAACCACCCGGGAGCGTATGGTTAAGAGCAGGGACTCATAAAAGGACGTGGTCAGAAGAATTACCGCATAAGGCGGCGGTTCCTCCAAAGTCTTTAACAAGCAATTCTGGGACTCGGTGGTCATTCGGTCGGCATCTTCAATGATATAGACCTTTCTTCCCGAGGCCGGACGTATACCAATATCCTCAATCAGCCCTCTGACCTGCTTAATAAGGATTCTCTGTGTCTCGCTTCTTACAATGGTTAAGCGGGGTGTTCCCTCTTCATCATAGCTTTTGCAGGCCCTGCATTGATTGCAGGGCTTTTCTTCCCCGCCCTCGCAAAGCAGCATTTTGGCCAAATAATGGGTCAGGGTTTTCTTGCCCATCCCCACCGGACCCGTTATGGCATAGGCATGGCCTATTGTATTGTGCTTTATTTTTTCCTGAAAGTCTTCCACAATGGCTCTTTGACCAATAAAATCCATAGCGTCTCCCTCGAGTACTTTTATAGGATTTAGCTTAAAGCACCAAATCCAGAATAAGACCCCTGATATCCTCTATCTTGCCCAGAATGGCAAGATTGTCCTTCTCGGATTTGAGCACCTCCTGGGTAAGCTGCTCCAGCTTTTCATTGATGGTCTTCACTGTTGCATAAACCCGATGCCTTCCCCGGCGATCCAGGAAGCTCTCCTTGGTAAACCGCCCCGAGCTTCTCACCGCCTCATCCAGGAACTCCATGACAAGGCGCTTATACGTCTTCAATTCGGCGATATCAATATGCTCGGCCAGATGCTTGCCCTGCTTTTCAATTTCCAGGGCTTTCTTCTTAAGCTCCTCATCCTGGTTCTCCGAAAAGCGCTTGTCCAGATGGGTGCTGAATTGGGGACCACTTTTGCTCTGCACCTTCCCTGTATCCCGTTCCATCTTAAAACCGATACTCTGAGGCTTTCTTCCCGAACCTCCATCTACCTTAAGAGCCATAATTCCCTCCTGACTACAGGGTTTTCAAAAGCGCGTCCACATATGCCTTAATGCTTTCAAAAACCTTATCGGGGCTAACACTGACATCAATTCTCTTGATTCTGTCCGGATAAAGCTCGACAAGCTGATTATAGCCTTGATATACCCTGCGATGAAAATCCATTTTTTCGCTTTCGATGCGATCGGCCGCTTCACCCTTGGCATTTCTTCTGGCCATGGCCGTATCGGCATCAATATCCATAAAGAAGGTCAGATCGGGCATGCAATCGCCAATGGCATATTGATTGACAGTTCTGACAGTATCCAGGCCCAGTTCGCGTCCTATGCCCTGATAGGCATAAGAAGAGTCCACAAAGCGATCGCAGATCACAGCCTTTCCCGCAAGAATGCCGGGCCGAATGACAGAATGCACAAGCTGGGCTCGTGATGCCGCATAGAGCATCATTTCAGTCATCAGGCACATTCCCTGGTTTTCATTATCCAGAACCAAATGACGGATCTTTTCACCAATAGGGGTTCCTCCAGGTTCTCTGAGCAGTACAACCTCCAACCCCTTTTCCTTCAGATAGTCAGTCAGACGCAGAATCTGCGTTGTCTTTCCCGAACCGTCATTGCCTTCAAAGGTAATAAAAAAGCCTTTTTTCAAACACTTCAACTCCATCATCATTCGTTGTCAAGGACATATATCCTGCCTTCATCGATTCCGTGAACCTGACAGCCCTGGGATAAAACTTCCTCCAGATAAGCCAGGCAATCCTCAGTTATCCGTTCACCCGGATTCAAAAGGGGAATACCGGGCGGATAAGGCACGATAAGGCTTCCGCAAATCCTGTTCAATGTATTATTTATCGGCATTTCTCGGCCTTTCAGTGAGAGGGCCCGGGCTAAGGGTATAACCCGCTCGGGCAGACTGTCAGGCCATTTGACCAGCTTTTTACTATTTCTACCCTTATACTCCCTTGAAAGCTCTTCCAGGGCTTTAACCAGACGCTCGAAATCCTCATGGTCATGAAAGGGCGTTGCAATAAGTACCACATGTTTCAGATCGGCCATTTCGGCCACAATGCCAAAGCGGGTTCTTAAAAGCGCCTCTGCCTCAAAACCACTGAGCCGGGTTTGCTCGAAGCTGAGCACCAGGCGAGAAAAGTCCCAATCCATGTTTTTATGATGCCATGTGGCGCGATTAACCAAAGTCCTCGTTTGGAGAGCCTTTTCAAAGACTTTTATGTTTTCAGCCAGTCTTTCATAAAGCGCCTCTCCCTCATTTTCCAACAAGTCTCTGGCCCTGTCAATGGAAGCCATCAGAATATATGATGGGCTGGTGGTCTGCAGCATGGAGGCCGCACTCACCACCTCGGGCCATTTCCCATAGCCTTCCCGGCAGTGGAGCAATGCGGTCTGAGTCAGGGCAGGCAGGGTTTTATGCAGACTCTGCACGCAGATATCGGCGCCCTGGGCCAGGGCGGTGTCGGGAAGCCTGGGATGAAATACAAAATGTGCCCCATGAGCCTCATCCACCAGCAAGGGAATTCCATGACGACGCGTTACTTCGACAATGGGCTTAAGAGCGGGGGCAATCCCGTAATAATTCGGTCGGGTCAGCAAAACCCCCTGAACATTGTCATTGTTCAGAATGGCTCTTTCAATGGCTTCTGCAGTTACCCCCAGGGTCAGACCGGTTTCCTCGTCCATGTCGGGCATGACGAAAACAGGCTCACCGCCAAATAAGGCCAGCGCATTGAGCACGGAGCGATGGCTGTCCCTGCCCATAATGAGCTTGCCGCCGGGCTTGACCACAGCTTTAATCATGGCATGGATGCCCGATGTGGAGCCATTGACCAAAAAAAGCGTAGAGCCTGCCCCAAAGCATTTGGCGGCGAGCTCTTGCGCTTCTTTGATTACTCCGGAAGGAGCATGCAGGCAATCCGAACCCGGTATCTCGGTGATGTCCAGACTGCCTGCCCTATTCAATTCCTGGTTCAAGCCCCTGCCCAGAACATGACCGGGCATATGGAAGGGCAAGGGCTGCCCTTCCCCATAGGCTTTTAACATATCCAATAACGGAGTTCCCATTACTGTGCCAATACCTCAGTCAAAATATCGTTATACTTGGCCTTGTAATCACCAAGATCCACATATACCTCGCCCTTGCTCAAGGCCTCTTCATCAGGCCAGTAAGCAGGCAGTTCAAAGACCTCGGGATATTCTTCCTGCATTCTTTTGATGACCTCGGTATTGGGTGACGTATAGCCAACCTCCTCCGAGTTTCTGAAGCCTACATCGGGATCCAGCATAAAGTTGATGAACATTTCGGCTTCCTTCTTATGCTTGGCGCTCTTGGGAATGACCATACAATCATACCAGATATTAGAGCCTTCCTTAGGAATGGCATAGCCTACATTGTCAATACCTTCCCAGTACAAGTCCATAAAGTCACCGGAATAGGTCACACCCAGGGCGGCATCTCCATTGGCAATAAGATCTCTGATTTCATCGCCATAGTATCCGTTCACCAGCGGACTCTGCTGGATAAGAAGCTGCTTTGCCTGTTCCAGTTCGGCATCGTTGGTGGTGTTGACCGAATAGCCCAGTCTGATGAGGGCAACGCCTATGCTGTCACGGACGTCCTTCTTCATAAGGATTTGGCCCTTATATTTATCATTCCAGAGGATATCCCAGCTTTCGACGGGGTCAGTCACTAAATCCTTGTTATAAAGAATACCTACTGTTCCCCAGAAATAAGGAACCGAGTACTTGTTTTCAGGATCGTATTCCTGGCCGCGCAGGCGCTCGTCAATATACTTGATGTTTGGAATATTGCTGTAATCCAGGGGCAGCAGCATATCCCGCTTAATCATCTCGGAAACGGCATAGTCCGAGGGGAAAACCACGTCATAGCTGCTTCCGCCGGCTTCAAGCTTAGCCAGGAGAGTTTCATTGGTCTCATAGGTTTTGTAATTTACACCAATTCCGGTTTGCTTCTCAAACTCATCAATCAGGGTTTCATCCATGAATTCACCCCAGTTGTACACGTTGATGACAACCTTCTGGCCACAGCCCGACAGGGATACGGCCATCCCCACAACGAGGATCAGTATCAGAATACAGCTTAAGGTCTTTCTCATAGTAACAAGTTCTCTCCTTTATCACTCTTTTTATTTATGATTAGCATAAGAACAACAATGGTTATAAACATCAGCGTGCTTAAGGCGTTGATGGTGGGTTTGACGCCTCTTTTAGCCATGGAGTAAATCAGGATGGACAGGTTGGTCGCCTCGGTGCCTGCTGTGAAAAAGCTGATGACAAAGTCGTCAATGGACAGGGTAAAGGCCATCAGCGCCCCGCTGACAATCCCCGGCATGATCTCGGGGAGAATGACCTTTCTTAACGCATAGGACGGTGTTGCGCCCAAATCCAGAGCTGCCTCAGCCGTATGCTTGTTAAGCTGTCTCAGCTTAGGAAGCACCGACAGAATCACATAGGGTATACTGAAAACCACATGGGCTATCAGCATGGTGACAAGCCCCAATTCCAGACCCATGGAGATAAACAGGGTCATAAGGGCCACACCGGTGACGATATCGGGATTCAATACCGGAAGATTATTGATATTGAGGACTACAGTTCTTCCGAGCTTGCTCATATTATGGATGCCCAGGGCTGCAAGGGTACCCACAATGGTGGAGATAACCGTTGACAACACTGCCACTAACAGGGTGTAATAAAGGGCCTCTCGAATCTGTCTGTCTCTGAACAGCTCGGCATACCACTTAAGGGTAAAGCCTCCCCAATGCCCACGGGATTTGGATTCATTGAAGGAAAATACAATGAGGACAATGATGGGAGCATAGAGAAACAAATAAAGCAGGCCCATATAGATTTTCTTGGCTACCTTCATCATACCTTCCTCCCCTCCTGAGCATTGTTTTGATCTATTCTGGACATAATCGCCATGGATATAAGGATCATAACCATCAGAATGATGGACAGCGCTGAGCCAAAATGCCAGTTTCTCGAGGAGATGAACTGCTGCTCAATGAGATCACCGATGAGCGGCGTCTTGCTTCCGCCCAGTAGCCCCGAGATGATAAAGGTGCTCACTGCCGGCATAAAGACCATGGTGATTCCCGAAACAACACCGGGAACACTCAAGGGCAGCACCACCCTGAAAAAGGTCACTATTTTATTCCCGCCCAGATCGCTGGCAGCTTCCAGTACGTTTTTGTCTATCTTGCTCAATACCGTATAAATGGGAAGCACCATGAAAGGCAGGAAGTTATAAACCATACCCACAAGAACGGCGCCCTGGCCCGGCATGAGCTCGAGCTTTGGCAGGCCAAGCCACATCAGGAAACGGTTGAGAAAACCATTGGGCGACAAAAGGGACATCCAGGCATAGGTTCTCAAAAGGAAGTTCATCCAGATGGGAACAATAAAGAACACCAGCACCAATCCCCGGTATTTGATATTTGTATTGGAAATGATCATGGCCGCCGGATAGCCCAGAAGCAGGCAGATGAGCGTTGAAGCTGCTGCCAGCACAAAGGAATCCTTGATAATATTCAGATAAATAGGCTCCAAAACCTTCTTGTAGCTTTCCCCTGACAGCTTCAGGCTGGAAGCGTCATGGATATCCCCCGTGGTCACGCTGTAAACCAGAATCAGAAACAGCGGGATGACAATGAATATCCCCATCCAGACCGAATACGGGTAAGCCAGCAAACGCAGCTTTTTATTCAATGGCTTCACCCCTCTTCATGACCTGAATGTCGGCAGGCTGAATATTCATACCCACAACACTGCCTACAGGGAACATCATGGTTCTGTGCACCATATACTCTCTGTAATCCGATTGAATCAGCATCTCATAATGTACACCCTTGAACACTACAGAGGTGACGGTCCCCTTGATCATTCCCTCGTCAGGATTGGTTACGATACGGATGTCCTCGGGGCGAATGACAATGTCCACCGGCTCGTTGGGCTCAAAGCCCTTATCTACGCAATCCAGCACCACGCCGTCAAAGGCCACCTTGAAATCCTCGGGCATGGTGGCTTCAATGATGTTGCTCTCACCAATGAAGTCTGCCACAAAGCGATTAATGGGCTCATTATAGATATCCTGCGGGGTTCCTACCTGCTGGATGACGCCTTTGTTCATGACCACCACTGTATCGGACATGGTCAGGGCTTCTTCCTGATCATGGGTGACATAGATAAAGGTGATGCCCACCCTTCTCTGCATATCCAGAAGCTCAATCTGCATTTCCTTGCGCAGCTTCAAGTCCAGAGCGCCCAGAGGCTCATCCAATAAAAGAACCTTGGGTTCATTAACCAGGGCGCGTGCTATAGCCACACGCTGCTGCTGACCGCCGCTTAAGGAGTCCACATACCGCTTTTCAAAGCCTTCAAGATCAACCATTTTGAGCATCCTCTTGACACGCTGCTCGATCTCGTGCTTGGGCACCTTCTTGATGCGAAGGCCAAAGGCCACATTTTCAAACACATTCAGGTGGGTAAACAGTGCGTAGCGCTGAAATACTGTGTTAATGTTCCTCTTATAGGGCGGCACATTATTAAGAAGCTTGCCTTCAAAGTAAATCTCACCCTCATCGGGCTCCTCGAAGCCGCCTATCATTCTTAAGGTGGTGGTTTTGCCGCAGCCACTGGGGCCTAAAAGCGTAACAAATTCATTCTCCCTGATGGTTAAATTAATATGATCAACAGCAGTCATGTCACCATACCGCTTTGTAAGATTCTTAAGTTCAATGAGTACTTTTCCCATCTGTTTACCCCCTTAAAGGATGTTTAGGCTTATACGTAAAGCCAATGATTAAAACCGGCCATTTCAAGCACGGTTAAAAGCTTGGTGGTGTGGAAATCCAGAGCACTCGGGCCACTGACTTGCCCGTGTTCTTGATAAAATGGTTTTTATTGGGTTTAAACTGGAAGCAGTCCCCTTTCTTGAGCTTAAAGCGCTCCTTGCCAAGATGGAGCGTTACGCTGCCGCTTAAGACCATCCCAAACTCTTCTCCCGGATGGGGTGTATCCTCTTCCGATGAGCAGTTGGGCTTTATCTCAATAATAATGGGTTCCATCTGACGCTTCTTGGCATTTGGGACAATCCAGTGGATGGCATAGCTTGAATCGGCCGATTCCTTGACAAAATAATTGGATTCATTGAAGACTACCTGCTCTGTAACCTCTTCACTGAAGAACTCCTGCAGGTTGGTGCCCAAGCAATCCAAAATATCCTGGAGCGTGGACATGGCCGGTGAGGTCAAGTCCCTTTCCAACTGGGAGATATAGCCCTTCGTCAACTCACAGCGATCGGCTATCTCTTCCTGGGTCATACCGCACTCTAATCGAAGCCGTTTTATCTTGTTACCGATTTGCATCCGGTCACCCTCCAATGCATCAGGGTTTAAAAATCCCGGGAACGCCATTATTTATAGTCATTCAGGCGACCCGGTTGTCTCTTTACCCTTTATCCCCATTCCATAAAAAGTTTAATATCATTAAACTAAAAAGCCATTTTACCTTACTTTGAGTTTAATATTACTAAACACGAAACAGTACATATTATTTCACCTTTTTTTTTAAAAGTCAATAAATTTTAGCGAAAAAAAAGCAAAAAACTTGGGATGCTTTTCCCAAGTTTTCCACTCCGCCTTGTATTCGCTTTAAAGCATGTAGATATGCGCCTTTTGCAAAGCCTATCCCCGCCTAATGATTCCTGTAAATTCCGCCGAATTTATCCAACGGGAAGATTCTGAAGATGGCCTTGCCTTCCACCCAGGAAAGATCAATGAGACCAAAGCTTCTGCTGTCCAGGCTCTCCCCTCTGTTATCCCCCAGGACAAAGAGCTTTCCTTCGGGGACGGTGATCTTTTCCATAGAGCGATTCAAGACAATGTTCTCGATAGGATCAACGCGTGCATAGGCCTCGTTTTGCTCCTGACCGTTCACGTAGAGTACATTGTCCTTAATCTCCACCGTATCTCCGGGGATACCGATTACCCGCTTAATCAGTCTGTTCCTTCTGAAATCCCCGCGCAGCTTCATGCTTATATCACTGATATAGATGGAAGCTCGTCCTACAATACCGCCTACCGGCTCATCCCTCAGGAAGATGATGATATCGCCCCGTTCAGGCTCTTTGCCAACATAAGCCAGCTTGTTCATGATCAGCTTGTCCCCTTCTATCAGGGTATCCCTCATGGAACTCATATTGACCTCGGTTAATGCGAAAAGCTCGCTCTGAATAACAGAAGCCAATAAAAACGCTGCAAATATCAGCAATACCCATTCCAGGACTTCCCGTCCTATGTTCTTCCTCTTATTGTTCAAAAATCATGCAACTCCTTCCAAAACTTCCTAGAGAGAGACCTTTATAACGCCCTGTATCTCCATGATCCTGACGGTTATTGCCGCCGAATCCCAAACTGCAGCGGGCACATCCAGCACGCAATGGATCCTCTGCTTTTGCTGAAATGGACTTGCAGAGACCTCCAGGTTCTTCAGCTTCATGCCTTTTTCCAAAAACAGCTTATTAAGTTCGGGGATGACAGGGCTTCCCGGCTGGGCTTCCACCTCTATCAGGCGAAGCTTCCCCTTGTTGTTAATCTTCTTTTCCACGGCTTTCAAATAGATGAGAATCATCCAAACGAGCAGGGTGGCCAATGCTGCTCCGGCATAGAAGCCAATGCCGCAGGCCAGCCCCACACAGGCAACGGCCCAAATGCTTGCCGCTGTGGTGATGCCCTTAACCGATACCCCATGCCTGATAATGGTGCCGGCACCCAAAAAACCGATACCGCTGACCACCTGAGCACCGAAACGGGTGGGATCAATATCAATAGTGCCCTTATAGGCCGTAATGGCAAACTGGGATATGAGCATGACCAGACAGGAGCCCAGACTCACCAGAATATGGGTTCTAAATCCAGCGGGCTTATGCTGAGAATGCTCACGTTCAAAGCCGATGATTCCACCAAGGATACAAGCCACCAGCAGCCTGAGTGTCATGATACCCAGGTACTTGGGTTCAAATTGAAAAAGATACCATTCCACTAACCTCACCATCCCATTCGTCAAGCGGTATTTCTGCTCTTAAGCAGTATTAAGCTGTGATTGCGAGTTTCTATGGTCCTTGGATGCAGAAGGACCCCCTTTTTAACAATATATTCTATGGTGCTGTCGGCACATAAAACCACACATTTATCCAAATCCTCAAAGGCCACCTTGCGCATCTCCTCGACGCCATCAAAGCTTCTTAATGGTTCGATATAGTCGGCCACGAAGACTATCTTTTCCAATAAGTTCATTCCCGCCCGGCCGGTGGTATGCCAGCGTATGGCCCCTAAAATCTCTTCATCCAAAACACCATACTGGGTTCTGGCCAGATGCTCCCCGATAATTCCATGGAGAAGCCTGGTCTGCACCCATTCAATCTCGTCAGCCGGGTAACCAATCTGCTTAATGTATTCCCTTGCCCTATCTCCTTTATAGTTCTTTCCGCAGTCGTGCAGAATACCGGCCAGAGCCGCCTTCTCCGAGTCGGCTTTATAATGCTCGGCCAGGGCCAGCGAGGTATGCATTACATTGACTGAATGCATATACCTTCCTTCATCCAGCTCTGACTTCAGTTTTTCCATCATCTGATCCAATGTCATCATGCCACAAAACCTGCACTCTTAAAAACTCGCTTACTTGTATAGACCCTTTTCATAGATATAGGCCTCAACTGCCGGAGGGACAAAATACTTTATGGTCTGGCCCTTCTTTACCCTCTCCCGGATTTCGGTGGAGGAATAATTCATGGCCAGATGCTTAGAATGAAGAATCCGTGCACCGTACTTTTCCCTGAGCTTATCAGAGGCATCAATCACACTGCTTTCTAATGTATCAGGTCTGGAGGCTACAATCAAGGCGGCCAGCGCCAGGATTCTTTCAGGTTCCCTCCAGCTTTCCAGCTGCACCAGCGAATCGGCGCCAATAATAAGCCCAAATTCCTGCTTTGGACCATACAGTTCCTTGAGGGTCGTCAGGGTGTCAACGGTATAGGAAGGCCCTTCACGCTGCATTTCCAAGTCGCTGACCTCAAAATGGGGGTTGTCCATGATTGCCAACCGTACCATCTCCATTCTGTCCTGCTGCCCCGCAACCTGGGCTCCAGCTTTATGAGGCGGTATCTTTGCCGGCATAAAAATGATTTTCTCCAATTGGAACTCTTCCCAGATATGCTCACACATTAACAGATGGCCATAATGTATGGGGCTGAAGGTTCCGCCCATTAATCCAATCACATGCTCCTCCTACAACCAGCTTTTTGTATAAATGCGTGCGCCGAAAGGAATCAAAGCGAGCTTTGCCAGTTTCAAATGCTGTCTTCCAAAGGGGATGCCAATGATGGTGATACAGAAGACCAAACCAATAGCAAGATGGGTAAAGGCCAACTCCCAGCCAAAAAGAATGAGCCAGAGAATGTTGCCCAATAAACCGCCAATGCCGAAGCCGCCCACCTCCACATCCCGGCCAAAGGGCCAAAAAATGAAGGAAGCAATTTTAAAACATTGAATGCCAAAAGGAATGCCAACCAAGGAGATACAGCAGAGTACACCTGCGATAAACCACAACAGCGCGGAAACCAGTCCGCCAAACACAATCCAAATAAGATTGCCAAGCAAATGCACCGATACCAACCCCTTTCAATTCATATCAATTCACTGGCTTATATTTAAAATGCCCATCCTAAAAGGACAGGCACCCAGCATCTATTATTTCACCCTAAAACCCGCATCTTCAATGGTCCCTTTAAGAGTGTCAATATCCAATCTCTCCTGGTCGTATTCAACGGCGACACGCTTTGAGTCAATATCCACCATGACTTCATACACACCGTTTAATTGGGATAATGCTGTCTTGATGGACTGTACGCAATGGTCGCAGGACATCCCCTCAACAACAAAACTGATATGCTCACTTGACATCCAATCACCTCACAAAGTAGTCAACAAAGATTATATAATACTGCGTTACCCCGTGTCCAATAAAAAATGTGTTTAATAAAGGGATTGTCAGTCTGACTATCGCTGTCTGAGCTTGTTGATAAGGGTTTGAAAATACTCGGGCAGGGGTGCTTCAAAGGTCATATGCTCAAAAGTTCTGGGATGAACCATCTCCAAAAATCGGGCATGAAGAACCTGTCCATCGGTGTTCATCAAAGGAAATGGTCGCCCATAAACAGTGTCCCCGCAAACCGGATGCCCGATGGAAGCCATATGAACACGGATTTGATGGGTTCTGCCCGTTTCCAGCCTGAGCCTTATATGGGTATAGCCCTTGAAGCGTTCCAGGACCTGATAATGGGTTACGGCAGGCTTTCCATGAACCCAGTTAACAGCCATCTTCTTGCGCTGGGTAGGGTGTCTTCCTATGGGGGCCGAGATGGTTCCCGAATCCTCCTTGAAGCCGCCCTCTACCAGGGCCTCATAGGTACGTATAATCTTATGCTGCTTAAGTTGTTCCGACAGAAACAAATGGGCCTCGTTATTCTTGGCCACCACCAAAAGGCCCGTGGTATCCTTGTCAATGCGGTGTACAATCCCCGGCCTGATGACGCCATTAATGTCGGAGAGAGAGTCCTTGCAATGGCTCAGCAAAGCATTGACCAGAGTTCCCTGCCAATTGCCCGCCGCCGGATGAACCACCAAGTCCTTGGGCTTGTTAATGACGATAATGTCTGAATCCTCATAAACAACATCCAGGGGGATATCTTCGGGCTCCAAAGACAGGGGTACGGGCTCGGGCTTCTCCACAGAGATTTGCATACCGGGTTTCAGTTTGAGACCGCTTTTTGGGGCATACCCTTCAACCACTACCCTGCCCTCTTCAATGAGCTTTTGGATAGCGCTTCGTGTGGCGTTCTCAATTTTTGAGGCCAGAAAAGTGTCCAGACGCTGCCCCTCATCTTCTTTTTCCACCACAAATTGAAGGCATTTGTCATCCATGGGAGCTCGTAACTTCCTTTTCAGGCTCTTTATAGATAAAGAGCAGATAGATAATCAGCACAATAACACCACAGGTGACGCAGATATCGGCCACATTGAAGATGGGAAAGTCATAGCCGAGGGGATAGAAATCAAGAAAATCCACCACAAATCCGCGCAGGACTCGATCAATAAGATTGCCTATGGCTCCGGCGATTAGCAGAGCCAGAGAGGTTCTCAGCACCCAATGCCTGTTCTTGACAAAATACCAGATCATGGCTCCCACGGCTATCAGGGTCATAATGATAAAGCCCCATCTGAAATTTTGCAGAATGCCGAAGGCAGCACCGCGGTTTTCCAAATAGGTCAGGTAGAAGAAATCCTTAATAACCTCAACTTTATGAAACTGCGCCTGGTTGGTCAAGAAGAACCACTTGGTCCATTGATCCACCCCGATAAGGATGGCGACTAAAAGGGCCCAAAGCATAAAAATAAGCTCCTTATACTAAATTTATCATCTACTCTACTGTAACACCTGTAAAGTAATGCTTCAAGATTTGATCATAGGTGTATCCTATCCGCGCAAAACCCTTTGCGCCTTCCTGGCTCATTCCTACGCCATGGCCCCAGCCTTTGCCCGTCAGGACATAGACATCCCCCTGCACCACTGTAGCACCGCTGCTGATGGTTGTTGAGCTTGTGGCGCCTACTACCTTCACAGAACCATTGGCGCTTGTAATGTCCGAAATCCCGTTGGCGCTAACTGCTTTGCTGCCAAATACATTCAGGGTGGACTGGCCTTCAGCGGAGACCACTGATACCGTGGTATTTCCCGAAGAAGGAGCGCCAGTGGAGGCACCATTGGTACTGATGGTAAACATTCGGCTGGGAAGGTATCCATTGTCCCCCAATATCAGTCGGATATTCTCTCTCTGGTAGGTAATAGAACCTGTGGTTCCGGTTATTTTCAGCTTGTTCACTCTTCCTGCCGGCGTATACTCCTCAACGGTCATGGAGACCACATCGCCGATATCCACGCCGCTGTTGAGCAGCTTTTTCTTAATATCGGCCGCCGTAAAGGTTCTGGACCAGTTATAATTATAGGAATTGCCTGCTTCATAGGGATCGGGTACACTGACCAGATAGGGCAAGGGCGTTCCCCATACATACACATTGTCCTCGGTCATACCGCCGCTGGAGCTGAAATAGAACACCGAAGCCAACTGACCATTATACAGGACCTTTTTGCCCTTGGTTTCATCAACGGCCTGGTTGCTGGTGGGTTTTTCAATGTCATAGCCCGAATAGACCTGATCGTCCACCGTATTCCTAAGATCAAAATCCCACTTCTTATTCTTCCCCATATTCATATAGGTATAAGTCCTGGCCGCTACGGCTTGGGCCTTAATGGCTTCAATAGGAGAATAGGCCTCAATTTCTGACGGTACCACACCATAGAGATATTCTTCAATGTTGAGGACATTTATGACCGTCATATCGCTGTCTGAGAAACGTCTTATTTCAATCTCACCCCGGTATTGCTTTCCGTTGACAGAAAGGACCTTAGGATTATTGGATGCACCGGGTCGTATGGCCAACTTAATGTCGGAGGTTCCCAAAATCATGCGGGGTTCAAAGTTCTGATTATAGAGAATGATGCGGTTGCTGGCAGGCGCAACAACGGTAAAGGCCTCAATCCCCAGGCTTGCGGCAAGATTCTGAATATCAGCCGCGGCCTTATCCTGATCGGAATAAAAGCCCGTCCATACCGCCCAACCGCCATCATAGGCCGGATAGGCTATGACCCCCAGCTCCCTGATGCCATTGGCAACATTCTGTGCCGTGGTCAAATCGACAAGCTTATCACCGATTTGAATATGGAAGGGCCCTATGGTTTCACCTTCCACGGGCTGCCCTGAGTTGGGATTGTATTCTGTTAAAACACCGCTGGAGGATCTCACAAAATATGTATCTTTTCTGGCAATAACCTGCTTACCGCCTTCTTCGGCAAACAGAAGAAAAAACTGACCGTTCTGGTAATACCCGACCTCCAGTTCTGCTTTTGCGCTCAAGGCCACACTGGACACCGCCGAGGACCCATAGTACAGACCAATACGGACGGTTTCCGGATAGCTCTGAGCCAGGGCCGAGGTATTAGCCAACACAAGGACAACCAGACTTAATATGACAAGGACTGAGATCAGTATTCGTGATCCCTTTCGCATAGGCACACCCCATTTTATGTTTTCTCTTTGGTAATCATTGTTCCATAACTATCCCCATTATAGCGAAGAATGGCTCTCCTGCATAGGTTTTAAAACAAAACCGTTATCTTTATGAAACAGGATTGAAATATTAAGAATCATGCCCAGCTCATGGAGCGCCTCACGGCCTTATCCCATCCGGCCATGCGCCTGTCGGCCTCCTCCCTGCTTATGCCGGGACGAAAGAGCTTGGCGATATGATAGTTGTGTTTTAGCTCCTCACGGCTGTTCCAGAAGCCCATGCCCAAACCGGCAAAGCAGGCCGCCCTATAGGCTGTTGACTCGGTGTTGGTGGGCTTAATCACGTCTATGCCTAACAGATCAGCCTGGAACTGCATCAGAAAGTCACTGTTACTGGCACCCCCGTCCACCTTGAGCTCTTTGAGGCCGGTTCCCAGATCAGAGATCATGGCCTTAAAGACATCGGTGGATTGGTAGGCTATGGATTCCAAAGTGGCACGGACAATATGTTTCCGTGTAGTTCCCCTGGTTAGCCCCACAATGGCTCCCCGGGCGTACATATCCCAATAGGGTGCTCCAAGACCGGTAAAGGCGGGGACAACGTATACGCCTCCCGTGTCGGGTATGCCTGCGGCAATGAGATCGCCCTGTTGGGCATTTTCAATGAGCTTAAGCTCGTCCCTAAGCCATTGTATGGCCGCACCCGCATTAAAGACGCTGCCTTCCAGCGCATATTCTATGCCCTCTCCGCAATCCCAGGCAATGGTGGTGAGAAGCTGGTGGCGGGAAACCACGGGCTTACGGCCGGTGTTCATAAGAATAAAGCAACCTGTGCCATAGGTGTTTTTAGCACTCCCTTCCTCAAAGCAAGCCTGACCAAAGAGCGCCGCCTGTTGATCCCCGGCGGCTCCGCAGATGGGAATGGGCACACCGAAAAGCTCGGCATCGGTCTCGCCAATAAGGCCTGATGAGGGCACCACCTTGGGCAGTATTTCAGAGGGGATGTCCATGAGTGCCAAGAGATCATCATCCCACCTAAGATTTTTGATGTCATAGAGCATGGTGCGTGAAGCATTGGTGTAATCGGTTACATGACATCTTCCCCGGGTGAGGTTCCAAATCAGCCAGGTATCCATGGTTCCGGCTAACAGCCTGCCTTGCCTGGCCAGCGCTCTTGCCCCCTCCACATTGTCGAGAAGCCATTTAATCTTGGTGCCCGAAAAATAAGCATCTATGACCAAGCCTGTCTTTTCTTTGATGATGGGCTCCAAGCCCTCTTCCTTCAGCTATGTACAGTAGGGTGAGGTTCTGCGGCACTGCCAGCAAATGGCATGGTGGACGGGCTTTCCCGTTTCCCTGTCCCAAAGAACCACCGTTTCACGCTGATTGGTAATTCCTATGGCCCCTATCTCCTCAGGCTTGACCTCAGCGGCCTGAAGGCAGTCAATTATAGCCTCCATCTGAAAATGCCAGATCTCTGAGGCATCGTGCTCCACCCATCCCGGATAGGGATAGTACTGTTATAAGGGCCTGCTCTTAATGGAGACTGTCTCTCCCTGTTTATTGAAGAGTACCGCTCTCGAACTGGTTGTTCCCTGATCCAGCGCCAGAATATACTTTTTCATGGCAAGTCCCTCCCCTTTAGCACCCTGTCAATATGCTCCAGGTACTCGGAAACAATGTCAGCATCACTGGTTATGGAAAGGGTGCGGCTTCCCACCACATCCTCGATTTCATTGAACAGGAAATTACCCTTCTCATCAAAGATGAAGTCAATGCCCACCATGTCAAAATCAAAATGCTGGATGATGCGCATAACCATGGCCTGCTCCCGTTTATTAAGCTCATAGGCCTCAGCCGTACCCCCAAGCGTAAAGTTGGCTTTAAAGCCCCCCTGGGATTTTCTTAAAACAGCACCCACAATCTTTTTTCCTACGACGAAGACCCGTACATCTTTTCCGGGATCGCCGCAAAGTCTCTGGGCCACATAGCGCTGCCCGGGATTTTTATCAAGGATTTGGAATACCTCATCCTTATCCCTGACCAGATAGACCTCAGCACCGCCCCTGCCCTCCACGGTTTTTAAGACATAGGGCGCAGAAAACGGAAGCGGATTATTCTTTAAAGATTGCCTGTCCATAAAGAAGGTATCCACCATGGGCAGGCCCAATCTGGATACCTCCAGATAGGTTCTTGCTTTATCATTGCAGATTTCAGCAATCCGGCTTGAATTGAGGACTCGGACGCCCCCATATTCCAGGGTTCTGGACAGGAGCGGATCAATGGTACGATTAATGACAAAATCGGGCAGGGCTATTGCCTGACCCGAAGTCACAGATAAATGGACACCATCCTGGGATATTCCATAGCGAAGGGTATCCTTGAAAACCAATTCCAGAGTCCTTTCACCGCTGTTTCCTTTATCCAGAAATCGCTGTGCAAAGGAAGCATTTCTTGCATAATCCTCTTGCGTATAGAGAAGCCATCCACGAAGCTTGGCCATGGCTGTTATCCCTTTCTCGGCTTATTAAAGATTTCAGACAAGCTTATTCTTAATATAGCGCAGGATGCGGTCTGCCACATCCACCCCCGTACAGTCCATAATGTTCTTGATATGGGCATTGGAATTAATCTCACACAATATGGGTTCATCGGAGGGCCCAAAGAGCAGATCTACGCCTGCGAAGTGCGCACCCACACGCTTTGCGGCCTTCACAGCCAAATCGCTGAAGGCTTTGGACGGGATAAAGGGCACCATCTTGCCTCCGGCACTCACATTGGCCCGAAAGTCGGATTCCGAGGTTCTCATCATGGCTGCCACTACTTCATCCCCCACCACCTGAAGCCGAACATCCCTGCCATGGCTGGAGCTCACAAACTTCTGATACAGATGGGGTTTATGAATCAGCTTTTTTCTTAGAGCGAACAGCTCATCCCTGTTCTGGGCCAGGTAAACCTGGGCCCCGAAAGAGCCAAAGGCCTCCTTTACCACCACGGGATAGGAAAGCGTCTTCTCAACCTTATCAATAAAAGGCCCCTCGTCCACGGGACAAACAGGAAAGAGCAGCGGTGAGAAGATGGTCTTGGGCATGGGAATACCGTGATTGGCCAGGGCTATATGGGTCATGATTTTGTCGTCGCAAAGGGCGATGGTCTCGGCGCTGTTAAAGAGTCTCAACCCCATCAGCTCCAACTGACGGGCCAGCCGCACATCCTTGTCATAGAACAGGACAAAATCAGGAGCCTCCAGGGATGGGATCAGGGACAGCTTCCCGTTCAAGACGGCTGCACCCAGGGCATCATTGGTATGGGGCTCCAATTGGATATCCAGCCTTTGCGCCGCCGCCATAAAAAGCTCGTTCTGCTCGGTGTACTTTGGGGTAACCAGGCTTCCGTTATAGACTATCCAGCCTCGCAAGGTTTTTGGGGGATCCACAGGAAAAAGGCTCATTTGCTCAGGGGCATCCCATGTTCCCACAGTCCCAAGCTGTCTGGCTCCGTTTTTTGCCAGTTCGTCAGCCCTTTCGTTCATGGGCACGCCTGTATGGCTCTCAACCTTGACCCAGGTAATAGAAATCTTGCATTGGTCTACAGCCTTTTTATAGGCCTGGGTCATGGGTGTATTGGTTCGGTACTCCCCTGTGGCCCATTTTTCAATATTCTGAAAATCATAGAAAATAGCAACTTTGTCAATGCCCTTGCGCTCACACCATTTAAGAACTTCAAGAACGGCCCGAATTTCACCGGCCACCTGGCGGGAGTTGAAGGCATCGGGCGTGTCCACAAGCCCAGAGATTTCAGCTACGATTTCGCCTTCTTCCAGGATAACGGCACCATACCCCACACGACCGTCAATAAACGAACCATCCACATAGGCATGGCAAGGGATATGGGAGACATCCTTAACAGCCGCAGCAGGCTTTTTCTCGCAGGGCTGCTTATCGGCTTTTTTAGGTTCTTTCACGGGTGCCACTGCGCCCAGAATGGATAAAAGTCGATTGAAATCATCTTCCGATAGATCCGAATCCCGTCTGAAGCTATGGGTTTCCTTCTTGGGACTATAATCCACAATAAGCTTTCCCAAAGACTTTCCATTTTCACTGACCAGGATCTTTAAAAGATAGTCCCGGATAAGGGCAATCTCGGAAACCAGGCCATGCCCTTTTAATAAAGAATCCACATGCTGATAGATATTTAAGAGCTCCTGCTCACAGATAAAGGCCATGACTTACTCCAACCTTAAAAAAAGATGCTTATGATAGGTATTTTAGCAGAACCTCAGGATTCATGCTATAGAGAAGCGCATCTTCACGGGAAATATAGTTCTTTTTATAGAGTTCAGCAATGCTGCGGTCCATGCTTTGCATACCCGATCCTGCACCCATATGAATCACCGAGTCGATCTGATAGGTCTTATTCTCCCGAATCAGGTTTTGTATGGCATTATTGACCGTCATGACCTCAAAGGCGGCAACCCGTCCTCGTGTCGATGACGGGAGCAACTGCTGGGAAATAACCGCATGCAGTACCGTTGAAAGCTGGATGCGGATCTGTTGTTGCTGATTGGGCGGAAAAACGTCGATGATACGGTCAATGGTTTTGGCCGCCCCCATAGTATGCAGGGTAGAAAATACCAAGTGACCGGTTTCAGCGGCGGTCATGGCAATGGAAATGGTCTCAAGATCCCGCATTTCCCCAACCAGAATAACATCGGGCGATTCCCGGAGCGCCGCTCTGAGGGCACGGGAATAGCTCTGAGTATCCTCACCGATCTCTCGCTGGTTGACCACGCTCTTTTTATGCTGATGGAGAAATTCGATGGGCTCCTCCAGGGTCAGAATATGGCACTTTCGGTTACGGTTAATTAAGTCAATGAGACAGGAAAGGGTGGTGGACTTGCCGCTGCCCGTAGGCCCGGTGACCAGGATCAGCCCTTTGCTGACCTGGTGCATATCCAGCACTGATTGGGGTATTAAAAGTTCCGAAGGACTGGGCAGCTCGGTGTGCACCAGCCGAATGGCGGCCCCCAGAGACCCTCTTTGCATAAAGGTGTTGACGCGGAAACGCCCCATTTGCGGGACCGATAGGGAGAAATCCTTGTCCCCTGCAGCCTTGAAGACCAGAAAGGATTCCTCGTCCTTAAAAAGCTCCCGTACCAAAAAGGCCGTATCCTTCGGCTTTAATATGCTTTCGCTCATGGGCTGCCATTCGCCCATAACCTTCATCATGGGCGGAACACCCACGGTAATATGTAAATCCGAGGCTTTTTGCGATAAGGCCTGTCCCAGCAATTCTCTTATGGTAAATTGACTTTCCTTTTCCATCATGGCAATCCTTCCCAAAGATCAATGGTATTATTGTACTCAAACGGTTCCTGCCACAGCCGCCATTCCACAATGTTCAGGGCATCATGGGCTTCTTTAAGCGACCGGGGTTCTGTAATTTCCAGTGTAATATTAAGATACTTGGTATATCTTCCGTTTTCAAGAGCAAAGGCCTTGTATATTCTTAAGCGCTGCTGTTCCTCTAAAAGAACTTCTGTGCGAAGCCCATGGAATTCCTTTTCTAAAAGCTCATTCAGAGCCAAGAAGAAATCTTCATGTGCATTCTGCTCTGTTCTTTGCCAGGCCTCATTGACTTGATAGCCGATGCGGGAAACAAATTTAACGCCCTCCGAGTCCAGAGCATAAAAATCCTTATGGCTTTGCGCATTGCGTTTGGCAAGCTTTAATTCGGAGGCGGTGGTGGTCAGGCTCAACAGACCGAATACCACTAAAACTACCAATAGTAATGCAATGAGTATGGTTGAGCTTCCCTTTTGAGATCTGAGGAAGGCCATCATGGGTTCTGCCCTCCCTTCGGTTCAAAGACATCGGACACAAGGTACAATTCGGGCTGGGCTTCTTTCTCCAAAGGATAGGGCACCAATCGCACTACCTTTATATGCATATCAAACAGCTTACCCGTCTTCCCTTCAGAAAGGGGGACAATATCCACATAAATGGCGTATTTCTCATTTGTCCCATGGTTAAGGACAGTATTCCAGTCCTCGTCATAATACAAGGTAAACCGCGTTCCCTCCTTGGGAATATCCTCCCGGGTACGGGTTTCCTCGATGATGGAGGTGCTTTTTATCACAGCCTGATCCAGATCCACAGCCTTTTCATGATTGGCCTGGGCCATCACAAAGAGCCTAAGGACACCAACGGCTAAAAGGGCCAGAAGGGCCAGAGCAACAATCAGTTCTATTAAGGTAAAACCGTTATGACACTGTTTTTTCAAAGCTCTTCTCCCATTCTCGTTCGTGTTTTGATAAGCCCGCCATAGCTTTCATGCCCCTCTATGCTCACCTGAAGCCTGATACCCTGAGCCTGGGGGTCATAGGATATGGTAAAGGCATCCACTTGGGCAATGGCCTGGCTTACTTCCAGGGAAGGCGCTTCCTCTTTAAGAACAAAGGCCTCCCAGAGTGTGCCCTGATAGTGATAGATCCAGGTTGCGTAGTCCACACCATCAATGGTTTCATAGATCACCAGAGCATTCTGGTTGGATATCGGATTGCGGACAACATGAAGACATCCTGTCACGTCATTCTGACGTATTTTCGTGGTAATGAACGAGTAGGCAATTCTCAGCTCGGTGGAGCATTCTTTGCCCCTATAAAGCCTTTGATAGGCATTGACCGAGGAGGCGGTTAACCCCATAAGCCCCATTCCAAGCAGGATGATCAAGAGCAGGGTGGCAATGGTTTCCACCGTGGTTCTGCCCTTCTTGCTCTCTATGAATAAATGACCTAAATTACTTTCCCTTTTCATAAACCTCCACATCGGGCATGATATTGGACGCGAAAACCTCGTAGAAATAGAAATAGCGCTCATGATCCAAGACCAGGCCATAATGCTGACCGAGATATTCCAAATCAGGCGGGTAGCTTCCCTCCAACGCATAGCATTGAACACAGGCCTTTTCAATGGCCTCCTTGATGCGCTGAGGCTGCTCCTGCTCTTTTACCTTCCAGAACTTATCCATTTGAACCACAGAAAAAGCAAGGACAATGAGCAGGACAATCAGAAGGATATATTGCACGCTTTTTGACGCTCTTTTATCCCTCATAACTCACCTACCCGATAGAGGACATGATGCCAATCATGGGCAGCAATACCGACAAGAGTACTATAGCCAGAACTACTGACAATACGGTTACCATCACGGGCTCAATGGCTCCGCTGAACCGCTTAAGGACTGCTCCGTCTCCCTGGCATAGATGTCTGAAAGCTTCTGCATCATGTGATCCAACTGTCCGGAACGTTCGCCGGTCCGAACCATGCGAACAAACATTTCAGGGAACAGCCCCGATTCCTTGGCAGCATCGGAGAACTGCCGTCCTTGGGAGACAGCCTCATAGGCCGTGGCAAGCCTTTCATGGACATAGGTATTCCGGGTTAATCTCAGAACCGATTGAAAGCTTCTGGTTAAATCCATTCCGCTCTGCAGCGTTAAGCTCAAGCCCTGCGCGATTCTGGATGCCGTGATTTTTTTATAGAGCAGGCCGAAAATGGGGTTATTAACCTTCAGGCCGTCAAACAGCCTTCGTACAGATTTTATCCTAATTACAATAAAGAAGAGCAGCACACAGGCAACGAGAATACCCAAAGCCCACAGAACAGCGTTTTCCATGCTCCTGGCCAGTGTGAACAGCATCTGAGCCTCGTAAGGCAACTGGCCACCAAGGCTTTGAAGAATTTCGCCGAACATGGGAATGACTTTGAGTATTAAAAGGGCTATCACCCCTATCATCATAAGGGCCAAAACCAACGGATAGGTTACCGCACTGCGGATATTCTTTCGGATATCGGCCTCGGTTTCATAGTAGACCGACAGTTTTTTCATGACCGAGTCCAGCATACCGGTGCTTTCGCCTATCTCCATCATGCGCAGCATATACTCGGGAAACTTCCGGGTCTGTATGAAGGCCTGTGAAAGCGGTATTCCCTGCAGGATTTGATCAGAAACCGTGGATAAGACGGCCTTCATCTCCTTATCCTTAACGTCCTCGATAACCAGAGGAATGGCTTCCAGAGGGCTCATGCCCGATTTTAAGTAACTTGCAATCTGATGGCAGAGCAGGGATAGCTCCCGGGCCCCATATTGGCCTGTTTTTCGTGAGCTTTGGACATTTGTCATCGCATTCACTCCGTAAATTAAGGGTGTAATGTCATAATAATTATATCATACCATTAATTAGTGACAAAAAGAATGTGCTCACGACAAAAAATAGCAAAATAAGGGGCCCATCCTTATTGATGGGCCTGAATAATGCTCTTGATTTTTTCAATGATCATGGAACTTGCCACCTCATTGAGACCACCATTGGGAACGATGATATCGGCATATTTCTTGCTGGGCTCAATAAAGGCCTCATGCATGGGCTTCACAGTAGAAAGATACTGTTCGACCACCGAGTCAATCCCCCTGCCCCGTTCGTGAATGTCACGGGTTAATCTTCTGGCAAAGCGAATATCGGAATCGGTGTCCACAAAGACCTTGATATCCATCAGCTCCAGGAGCTGGGGATCCTGGAAGATCAGAATGCCTTCCAGAATAATGACGGGCTTAGGCTCCTCCAATATGGTCTCCGACAATCGTTTATAGTCGATAAAGGAATAGACGGGTCTTTGAATGGGCTTTAAAGCTTTCAGGGCTTTAATCTGCTCAATCATAAGATCATTGTCGAAGCTGTCGGGATGATCAAAATTAAGCTTTTTACGCTGCTCAAAGGATAGGGTGTCAAAGGATTTATAATAATAGTCCTGACAAATAAGAACCGATTGTTCCGAAAAAATCTCCTGAATCTTTCTGGCCAGTGTTGTCTTTCCTGAGCCGGTTCCACCGGCAATGCCAATAACTACAGCCTTTTCCATGAATGCTCCCTCGCTGATTTTTTAGTTTTTATTATATCAATTCTCGAAGGGATTAGCCAGAGATTCACACAAATAGACATTGTCGTGGTTTCGGTTCAAAGGTTTCTCAGCCCGTCCTTTGCTTTTTCATTTGTTCAAGCTGCCTGTCATACAGCTCCTGAATCTTGTCCTTGTCCTTATCGATAATGGCCGGGGGCACGGCATCGGGCAATATATCCTCCATATACCTGAGCGGCTTGTATTTTAAGCCTATGAAGCCCCAAATAAACTCGATAGCGCCAATGATGATAAACATCAGTCCCATACCTCTTCCGGCGCCCGTTCCCACTAATCTTCCCAGACTGTCATAAAGCAGGCCGCCCTCTTTAAGCATGGGCTCAAAGACATTATCAGCAAGGGTTCCGGCCAGCGCTGAAAAAGGAGCCAGTATGGAAGCCAGCATCTGATTGATGGAGAAAACACGGCCCTGCAACTCATAGCCCACCTTGGTTTGTATAATAATCTGCCAGTGGGTGTTGATAAAGGCCACCGCAAGCCCCACACCAAACAGAGCAAGTGTGGTGAGTATGGCTGAAGGGCGCAGGCCAAAGAGGAACAGGGAGATGCCCGACAGCATAACAAAGCCAATCATTCCCTCCGCTCTTCTTTGGGTTCCACCCCAAAGGCTCATAATAAGGGAACCTAAAAGAAGTCCTGCACTCTGGGCCGCAACAATTATGCCGATTTTCCCCGCATCCAGGAAGGATAGAAGCAATGGCGTTATGAGGATTGAAGCAAAGCTTGCAAGGAAGTTATCGAAGATAAAGAATACCACCAGGGCAATCATGCTCTTTCGCTTAATAATATAATTCCAGCCTCCCAGAATTTCCTTCTTGAAGCTTTCCTCCTGCTTCCGATGCAGCGCATTGGGGAAAGCCACAAAGGACAGGGTCAGGATGGAAATGAGGAAGGTAATAAAGTCTATCATAACAATCCCTGGAAGCCCCAGCACAACAACCAGAGCGCCACCCAGGGCCGGCGCAATCAGGGAACCCGCCGACAATCCCAACTGAAGAAAGCCATTGGCATGTCCCAGGTAACGCTTGGGGACAATTTGAGGAACAGCCGCCATAAAGGCCGGACGCTGAAAGCTCCCTGCAATGGAGCCCAGTGTTGTAGCAATATAGATATGAACAACCTTTACTTCACCCATGAAGAGCATGGCGGCAATAAGGAGTGTTCCGGCAGCAGCAATCATATCACTGAAGATCATGACCTTCCGCCTGTCATACCGATCGGCAACAAGTCCCGCAAGTGGTGCCAGAAGGATACCGGGTATCATGGCAAAAAGGGATATTGTCGCATAATCCGCCACATTTCCTGATTGATGATAGACCCAGATGCCCATGGCAAAACCCGATAACGTGGAACCAAGTATTGAGACAATCTGTCCGAATGCCACAATCCACAGGAGTTTGAGACTGGGTTTAACTCTTTTGGCAGGCTGGGATATCTTATCTGCTGATTTGATTTGAACAATCTTTGCCTCATTATGCCTTTGCTCTTTTTGTCTGGCCCATTCCCTGACCTGTCCAACCAGGATATCTTTGAGTTCCCGAGTCTGATGCTTATGGAAGAAATGTCCTCCCCCCTCGATCACCTTGAGGTTGACCTGATCGCTGAAAAGCTCCCATTCCAGATAACGTTCCGCATAAAACTCGGTAGTTCTGTCTTTCTCTCCAATAATACAGCATATAGGCGCTTTCAGCTTTTGTGGTCCCTCTTTAGCGTTGGCGGCTTCGGTGAAGAAATCCAGAGAAGCCTTTGAATCATGCCGCATGCCCTTAAGCATAAAGGCCTGCTCTTCCTTGTTCAGGGTTTCGTCCCCTCCGCCTATGCTTTTGAGCATTTCCTTATAGACCTTATCAGAAAGGAAGCGTTCCTCCGGAAAGAGCTTATTGATTAGCGCGAACAATTTTCCCGGTAAGCGTGAATCAGGAAAATTGGCTGCCTGGAATACGCCAATAATCTCTATCTTCTCTTCCTCAAGTAGTTGGGCCAGCTTGATGGCCAGGGCGCCACCGACACACTGTCCATAGATGGCAATGGGTCCCCTGACCTTGGTCTTAATCTCTTCAAGACAGATTTGGGCAACCTCATCCAATGGCTTAAGCTCCTTATTGGCGCTTAAATAGTCATGGCCCGGTACCTGGACAGCATAGAGCTTGTAACCCTCAGGCAGTACATCGGCCAAGGGCTTGTAGGTGATGGCATTGCCGCCGCCATAAGGTATACATATGAAATTAACCTTGGCCGATTCATGGGTTGGCCTTGTTAATTCATAAAGAATATCCTTGGACTTCTCCCTGTCCTTCTGAGATAATAACTCTGCCATTTCTCTGATGGTCGGATGCCTGATGAGATCAATAACATTCAGGGTACTGTCCATGCGTTTTACAGCCTTAATGGACTTAAAGGATTCGCCGCCAAGATCATAAAAATTATCGTCTATACCGACCTTATTAACCCCCAACACTTCCGACCATATGTCGGCAAGTCTTTGCTCCAAAGCATTCCGCGGCGGTACATAGGTTCTGTCGGACAAGCTCTGAACCTCATTGATTTCGGGTAATCTGCCCAGATCAATCTTACCGTTGGCATTGAGGGGGATGGCCTCAATTTCAACGAAAACAGCGGGAACCATGTAATCAGGAAGCCGCGAACGTAAATACCTTCTCAAGGCATCATAATCAATGGTGCTGTCGCAATCCCGAACCAGGTAGGCCACCAGCCGTTTGTCCCCCTGTCTGTCGTTTTTGGTGGTCACCACAGAGCTTCGTATCCCTTTAAAGTGAAGGATAACCTCTTCAATGCCCTCGGGTTCTATGCGATACCCTCTTATCTTTATCTGGCGATCCACCCTTCCTGCAATAAAGATATTTCCGTCGGGCAAATATTTGACCAAATCCCCGGTACGATAGAGCTTATACGGGTTATCTTTGTCAAAGGGATCATCTATGAATCGCTCCCGGGTCTGTTGGGGATTGTTCAGATAGCCTCTGGAGACACATGGGCCGCCAATATACAATTCCCCTAATACGCCAATGGGCACGGGTTGTCTGCTTTCATCCAGAACATAGGTTATTACATTGTCCAAGGGACGCCCCAGGGGAACTACCCCTTTAGAATCGTCCAGGGCTTCATCATCGACTCTATAGCATAGCGTAGATACGGTAGTTTCGGTGGGCCCATAGTTGTTATAAACAGCACATTGAGGCTTAAGCCTCTTTACCTTCTTCACAGTTTCATAGGTCAGGGCCTCCCCGGCAAAGATGATGAGCTTGTTGGGAATGACAATGCTTGCATCAGGCAGTGCCTGCAAGGCCTCAAAATGGCTGGGAACCAATTTCATGGCATCGATAGAATAGCTTCTGAAATACTCGGCAAATTTTTCGGGATCAGAAGCCCGCTCATAGGAAAGAATATGAACCTGCCCTCCTGTGGTCAGCGGAACATAGACGTTGGTGCTGCCAAGATCAGCCGCAAAGGTTGTTACAATGGCAAAGCTCATGGGGCCTTGTATATCCAGCCTTCTGATAATGCCCTGCAGATAATTGAGGTATTGACGGTGCTCCACCATAACCCCTTTGGGCCTGCCCGTAGTGCCCGAGGTGAACAGGATGTACATGAGGTTTTCCTTCTCCACCTTTACCTCAGGATTACTGTCGGGATAGGTTCTTAGCACATCCTCTTCCTTGCTCAGATTGAACACCTCAATGTGAGAAACCTGGGGGACTAGATTTTCGGTTTGATGATGGACGAGGACCATGGTCACCCCGGACTCAATGAGTACATCCCTCACCCTTTCCTGGGGCCAGGCAGCATCTATGGGCACATAGGCACATCCTGCCTTAAGCGTACCCAGGATGCCCACCAGAAGCTCCAATGAACGATCCATATAAAGACCTACACCCTGCTCGGGCTTAAGCCCCTTACCTATGAGATAGTGTGCAAGCTGATTGGCTTTACGATTCAATGTGTCATAGGTATAGCATTGTCCCTCAAAATATACCGCCGCACCATTCGAATTCTTTTTCACCTGTTTTTCAAACAGATGATGGACAGCACTCTCAGCATAGGCTTCCTTTGCATGGGTCTGGTTAAAGTCCACCATGAGCTGATGCCATTCTGATTCATTGAGAAGGCTGATATCACCAATCCTTGCGTCCGGGTTTTCCAATACCTTGATTAATAGCGTCTTATAATGCTCGAGCATCCTTTTGGCTGTATCCTGGCGGAAAAGGGCCGTACAGTATTCCAGCCCCATGGTGTAGGCATCTCCATAGGCATGAATGCTCAGGGTCATGTCGAATTTGGCAATAGGATTATGGGCTCCAACGCTTTCAAGCTTTGCTCCGGCAAAATTCAAAGCACTGTCTCCGCTGCTCTGGAAGACAAACAGGGTATCGAACAGGGGATTTCTCGACATATCCCTTTTCAGCCCTATGGCCTCCACCAGTTCTTCAAAAGGATAGTCCTGGCACTCAAAGGCTTTGAGCACCTTCTCCTTCATCTCCTGTAAGAATTCCGAGAACTTTTTACTGCCATCGGGCTTCCCCCTCAGGGCTAGCGTATTGACAAACATCCCCAGCATTTCTTCGGTATCCTTATGGGTTCTGCCGGATATGGGCGTTCCGACAACGATATCGTTCTGTCGGCTGTATTTACTGAGAAACACCATATAAACCGAAAGGAGGATCATGAACTCTGTGGTTTGGGTTTTTCTGGTCAGGGCCTTAAGCCTGCTGGTAACCTCACCAGGAAGCTCGGCATGAACACTGGCGCCTTTAAAGCTGCGTTCCTTGGGTCTTTTATAGTCGTAGGGAAGCTCCAAAACCGGAACACTTTCCTTAAACTCATTGATCCAGAAGCTCTTTTGATGGGAAATGTCTCTTGTTCGCATCCATTCACTATAGTCTTTATATTGAAGCCGCAATGGCTTAAGCGTTTGTGCATTATAAAGTGCTGTGAGCTCATCCATAAATATGGTGTTGCTTATCCCATCACTGATAATATGGTGCATATCCAGAAGAAGGAGCCATTCCTCCTCCCGTTTGATCGCCTGCATGCGAATCAGCGGGGGGTTTCCAAGGTCAAAGGGCTTTACAAAGCGCTCGATGATCTTTTCATCGGGAATACCTGGATCCTCAAGGACAGCAAAATCGGGTTCCATGGCATCATGGATTCTTTGGATGAGCGTCTCACCCATCACTGAAAAGCCCGTGCGCAGGATTTCGTGGCGCTGGATCATGCTCTTCAGGGCTTCTTTGAGCCTGTCAGCATCCAATTCGCCTTTGACTCTGAAGGCCTGGGGCATATTGTAGGTCGTGCCGTGGGACTCTAACTGATTCATCAGAAATGTTCGTTTCTGGGTTGAGGACATGGGATACCATTCCCTCACCTGGGCAGGAGGTATGGGCTTATGCATCTCATTGCTTTCCAGCAGCGATGCCAGACCTTCAACAGTAGGACAGGAAAAGATATGCTTTAGGGTCAATCGAAGGCCTGTCTCGGCTTCAAGAGCATTGACAAGCTTAGCCGCCAGCAAGGAATGGCCCCCCAGTTCAAAAAAGTTATCGGTGATACTTACCTCTTGGATACCGAAAATATCGGAAAAAACCGAGGCGACTGTTTGCTCTTCTTTGCTTCTGGGCGCGATATATTGTTCATGAGCCTGGACCGTGATTTCAGGAAGTGCTTTTCTATCAAGCTTTCCATTCCTTGTTACAGGGATTGATGCAATTTGCATCATATAGCGCGGTACCATATACACAGGAATCGATTGATAGAGCTGTTCCTTTACCGTTGAAAGACTCAGGCTTTCATGGGAGACCAGATAGGCATGGATGGAAGGCTCACCGGTCTTGTCCTCCCTTACAATAACCGCCGCATCCTGAATGCCGTCAATCCGCCTTAAGGCACTCTCCACTTCTCCCAGCTCTATTCGATACCCCCTTATTTTAACCTGGTCATCCACCCTGCCCAAAAACTCAATATTTCCGTCAGGCAGCCAACGGGCAAGGTCGCCGGTGCGATAAAGTCTACCCTCTCCAAAGGGGTTTTTGATAAACTTCTGAGCTGTGAGCTCCGGGTTATTCAGATAGCCTCTCGCCAGCCCAACACCTGCTATACAGAGCTCGCCGGGCACGCCTATGCCGCAAAGGGATGTGCCTTGAAGGATATACACCTGTGTGTTTTGAATGGGCTTGCCAATAGGAATATTGACATATCCTTCTGCCAAGTGGCATTCATAAGCAAGGGCATCCACTGTAGTTTCTGTAGGTCCGTAATGGTTATATAATGCATAACCCGCTTTTATGATCTTGTTGCTGAGCTCGGTATTAAGCTTTTCGCCTCCTGAGATAACAGCTCTTATGGATTTGACAGCCTCAAAATTGGCGATTTCATTAGATATGCCATGGGGCAAATCAGCCACATGAATCTTGTGCTCTGTCAAATACTCTCTTAAAAGATGGGGATCGGTTCTTAGACTCTCATTGACGATATAAAGGGTTGCCCCGTGCAGGGTTGACGTAAAAAGCTGCTCAACAAAGGGATCAAACACATAATTGGTCATCTGCACCATTCTGGTATTGGAATCAATGGCATATTTCCGGGCAAACCAGCAGCATACATTGACAACACCGGAATGCTCCACCATAACCCCCTTGGGACGCCCCGTGGTTCCGGAGGTGTAGATAACATACATTAAGTCATTGGGCTGATTGACAGGCTCAGGATTTTCATAGGCCCCCTCCCACACATCAGCATGGGCAAGATCCATGACGGGCAGATTCGTGTTGACATTTACCTGATAGGTCAGGACAAGCTTTGGCTTTAAATCATTGAGGATATAAGCAGTCCTCTCTGCGGGATTTTGCGGATCAATGGGCACATAGGCCGCACCTGCCTTAAGAATACCAAAAATTCCCGCAACCATTTCGAGGCTTCGCTCCGCCACTATGGCCACAAAGTCATTGGGCCCAATCCCTGCCTTTTTAAGCCTGGCAGCAAGTGCATTGGCTCTTTGGTTAAGCTGAGCATAGGAAAGCCTCTCCTTCTCATATACGAGAGCAATTTGATGGGGCGTTCGCTCCACCTGCTTTTCAAAGAGCTGGATTACCGTTTCCTCTTTTGGATAATCCGCATGGGTGGCATTAAAGTCATAAAGAATCAAATCCTTCTCTTGCTCCGTTACAAGAGGTATATCAATGATCCTTTCCGTCGAATGAGAAACCATTTGTTGAAGCGCTTCCTTGTAATGTCCAATGATCCTCTCAATGGTCGAGGGAGAATAAAGATCGGTATTATACTCAATATGCCCTTTGACCAGATCTCCTTCCTCTGTGATGCTCAAAAGAAGCTCATAGGCTGCTGCTCTTCCACCCAAGCCATATTCTTGAACCATTAACCCTTCCAGTCTGAGGATCGTCTTTGGTACATTGACATAATTAAACATCATCTGAAAAACAGGACTCCTGCTTGGATCTCTCTGTATATTCAACTCATCCACAATGCGTTCAAAGGGTATATCCTGATTTTCAAAGGCATCAAGCACTGTTTTTTTTACAGTCGCAATCAGTTCCTCAAAAGTCATTCCATCCTGCAGTTCAGTGCTCAAAACAATAGTATTGACGAAGTACCCGATAACATTTTCAAGCTCGGGTATATTTCTGTTGGCCATGGGTGAGCCCACAATTATCCTGGGCGGGCGGGTATATTTGTAGATAAGAAACATAAAAGCGGCGAGAGCTGCCATGTACATGGTGCAGCCATGGGATCTTACAAAGCTCCTCAAAGCATCGGATTCATCCCTGGTCAGTTCAAAGAAAATCACATCGCCATTGCTCGTCAAAATGTTAGGTCTCGGTTTATCGGGCGGGATTTCAACCGGTGTAAGCGAATCGCCCAACTGTCCTTTCCAGTAGTTTATCTGCTTGTCCAGGGTGCCACTATGTACTCGTTCTCTCAGCCAATGGGCATAGTCCGGGTATTGAACCTCCAAAGATGGCAGTGCATAATCCCTATTCTTTGACCAGGCCTCATAGATCTGGAAAAGCTCATTGAGAAAAATACTCATGGACCATTGATCAAAAACAATATGATGTACGGTTACCACCAGAATGGTATCCTCGGGTCCCATGAGGATGAGCTTGCACCGAATAAGCGGCGGTGCCTGCAAATCAAAGAGCGTTACAGATTCCTTTCTAGCAATGATACTGGCTTTTTCCTCTCGCTCGGTGCTGTTATAGTCGGAAAGATCAATGGTCTCAATATTAAGTGCCAAGTCCGAGAGCACAATCTGCTTCGGTTCCCCATCGACTTGCCAGATGCATGTTCTTAAGGCTTCATGACGCTTAACAATCTCGTTAAGCGCCCTTTTCAGCAATTCCCTATCCAGCTTCCCCTTGAACCTGAGGCCAAAGGGAAAATTATAACCAAGGTTCTGGGGATCAATCTGGTCATTGAGCCAGAGCCCGTGTTGAACAAAGGACAAATGAAAAGGGGTCTCCCCAGGGTTTCGGGGTTGTATGTTGATTTTCCCTTCATCGTCCTCTGCTTTATTATCCTGTTTGATTCTTTTCTTTTCCAAAAGAGCCATCAGCGCAGCACGCTTCTCAGGCGTAAGCTGCTCCATAAGCCGCTGCTTGTTCATTATTCTCCCGTTCCCTTCTCTAAGCATTAACCCGCTTCTAACTCCTGTTTTTCTTTCTGCTCATCAGGTATGCCCATACCTCAGAGGACAGATTTGGCCGCACAGATGACGTATCCTTAGGCCTTTGAGTGCTGAGCGCTTCAGCTCCAGAATTCTCTGCCATGTACGCATGGGATATGGCATAGTCCTTGTTTCCAGCATAGGCCTCCACTCTGTCACAAACCTCTGTCAAAGCATCATCTGCGGGAATCTCCTTCAAAAATTGATGGCATCGTGCTTTATAGTCCGGTTCGAGAAGCTTTTTTAGGGTATTGGCAATGAGTATCGGATCCCACCGTGAAGGAGGTAGGTATTCTCCTACGCCCAGACTTTTGATTCTACTGGCGTTAAGGGGACGATCCACATAACAGGCCAGGGCCAATTGTGGCACGGCTGCATATACTGCGCCGCTGGTGGTTCCGATACCACCATGATGGATAATGGCTCCCATATGAGGCAGTACTGCATCTAAAGGAAGATGGCTAAACCAGGTAATATTGGGTGGGAGCGTATGGGGCAAAAGTTCTTTATAGCGGGTGACAACAATGGTCTTCCTTCCAAGAAGCCCACAGGCCTCTATGGCCTTGATGTAGAAGTCCTGTCTAATCTGTTTGCTTGTGCCGCCGGAGATGATAATGGGTGCAGGATCATCCCTGACATACTTCAGGAACTCCTGATTGTCCCGAGCCAAAACATCTTGCCTTCTTTCAAGAGGAAAACCAATGGGTTCAATGGTTCCAGGCCACTCTGATAACTCGTTTGAAAACCACTTGGGCCATAATGCCAACTGAATCTTGGGGCTGCTTTGCCAGGACAGCCAGCCGTCAATGGGTAAAAGCCCTACCCGCCTTCTTAACTGGTTCACTTCATTCTTAAGCCTTTCTTTATACAAGCTCTCGAAGTTCACCATACTTCCCGTTTCATAGGGGTTCATAAAGAATAAAATGAGCGGACACTGGTGGATTTCTGAGGCCATTAAGGCTGCGATACTGGATCTGTTTTTTGCAAGCAGAATGGAATTTTCCTTCTGGCAATACCTTTGAACAATCTCTAATTCCTTAAGCCTGACATCTATACTTTCATACTTTTCTCTGAAACGATGGATTTCCTCTGCCCCTGCCACTGTATCGCTGTAGCTTCCCATATCATGAATCATTTGCGCATACTGATCAGGGGAATCCCATGCAGCGAAATCAAGTCCTGCTTCCCTGGCCATTCTTTCATAAAAACAATGGGTAATGAGGGTGACGCTATGGCCTCTCCTTTTGAGCGTCCTTCCTATTCTGACGAAAGGAATAACATCACCATCTGTCCAATGGGTGGTTATGACTACATTTGCCATTTTTATCTCCTCATTTCATGCCATTCACTTTGCTTTGCTTCTCAAAATTTCCATGAGAAGCTGCTTCCTTTTTGATAATGAGGCACTTGGCAGGGCTTCCGGTGAAGCTGTGTCATTCTCCCTCTGAGTTACGGACATAAAGGGCTTTATATCATGGCAGGATGGTACAAAGCTTGGATTATCAAGCATCTCCTCAAGGATGGTATTTAGCCTGTATACCGGATTCTCTCCATGATGGATTTCACTGAGGCGCAAGCACATGGTTCTGCGTTCAGCAGTGTCGAGGGTGCTCAATTCGTGGGCCAGGACTTCGGCAGTCCATAGGGATTCAGGCAGGCTTTTGGCAACACCCAACTGTTTGAGTCTCTGGGCATTGTCAGGCCGATCAGCCATATGGGCCAGTATTAATTGTGGAATGGCACAGGCAACGGCCTCACAGGCAGTATTAATACCGCCGTGATGAATAATGGCACAGGCGTAAGGCATGAGCTGCCTAAGAGGTACATAAGTGAAATGTCTGATATATTCAGGCAGATAGGTTGGAACAAATTCCTCAAAGGGTGATATCACAATGGCGGGCTGTTTGAGAAGCATGCATCCGTCGACAGCCACTTTGTAGAAGCGCGGATTAATCATCCTGCTTGTACCGCCCGTTATAATAACAGGCTTTGAATATCTATCGAGAAAAGCTTGCAGTTCCGGTGAAAACACTTCCTGGCTTTGCCCCTCGTCAACAAGAAAACCTGCTTTCACTAAGCCATCCAGCGCCTCATCCTCCTGATTCGCGTACCATTGAGGCCAAAGGGCTATCTTTCTTTTTGTGGAACACATCCAGTCCGTCCAGCATTGAATGGGCTCCAATCCCATGGTCTGCCTCACCCGGTTAATTTCCTCCTTCATGACCTTTCCAAAAAGCTCCTCATGAAAAGCCAGATGAGAGATATAGTTGGGCGACAGGAAAACCGATGTGGCAGGCTTATTCATTGATTCAGCAGCTAATAGCGCTGAGACACTTGAACGGTGTCTGAAAAGAAGAATGGTATCTTTTCTCCTGCAATGGTTTTGGATGAGTTTCACTTCTCTCAGGCATCTCGTATGGCCGTGATGCTTCCTCTGAAAGTTAAGGGCTCCTTCAAGATTCCCTATGGGGTCCGACAGCAAAGGAAAATCCCTCACCATCTCCTGGTACTCGGTCATAGTATCCAGCGCCTCAAAATTTAAGCCCTTGCCAATGGCCTTATCCCTGTAAATGCAATGGGTAAAGATCGTCACATCATGACCTTGCTTATTCAAGGACTCTCCCAATTTTATAAAGGGCATCACATCGCCCGAGGTCCAGTGGGTGACCAATAGAATATTCGCCAAAACGATCCTCCTTAGCTATTGATGAGCCTTCGCATTTCTTCTTCAGTAATCCCTTCCAGTTCGCTCATCATTTCTTCCATATCTGATTCACTGAGAGTAGACAATAGCTTAATCTCTATGAGGCGGGACAGATCGGCTATAGTGAGACCCTCGGTCAGGAATTCCATCAAGGTTAGCCGGATATCATAGGTTCTGTTGATTCTTGCCAGCATACGATTTGCAAGCAGCGAATGACCGCCCAGCTCAAGAAAATTCTCATCAATACTGATGCAGCTCAGTTCCAGCATTTCTTCCCATAATTGGGCGATTTCCTTTTCCAGGGGACTTGTGGGAGGTACATACTTATTCTGAGGCTTTTCCGGCTCAATCCCCATGGACATGAGACTTTTCCGGTCTATTTTTCCGTTAAGGGTCAGGGGGAATGCCTCCAATTCTGTGAGAAGGGACGGTACCATATATTCTGGAAGTTTTGATTTAAGATAAGTCCTAAGCACATCGGACTTAACAGGCTGAGCCCCTGACCTGGTGTAATAAACTGCTAAAACAGCATCGCCTGCTTTACTCTCCAATGCCACTGCGACGGCCTGCTTAACCAGAGGATGCTTTTCCAACGTATTTTCAATTTCTCCTAATTCAATTCTGTAACCGCGAATTTTTACCTGGAAATCGGTACGGCCTTCATAGTAGACCAGTCCTTTCTCTCGCCGTGCCAAATCCCCGGTTCTGTAGATGCGCTCGGAGCCATCCGCCAGGGGATTTAATACAAATCGCTCCCCGGTAAGTTCGGGCCTGCCCAAATACCCCATGGACAGCCCATCTCCTCCTATATACAGTTCCCCGACCTCACCCTCGGCAACCTCCTCCATGGCTTCATTAAGAATATAGATTTGCGTATTGTCAATGGGCTTGCCGATGGATACAGGTCCTTCACCGTGCTCCACCCGATAGATCATGGACCATATGGTGGTTTCAGTGGGACCATACAGATTCCATACTGAAGAGCCCTTTGTCAGAAGCACTTCCGCCAGTTCCCTTGTAAGTGCCTCACCGCCGCAGAGAAGTTTCAGGTTTTGCTTTCCCTTCCAGTTGGTGTCTATCAGGATGCGATAGGTGGATGGCGTGGCCTGCATGAGTGTTACATCATGCCTGTCGATATACTCAGCCAGCTTGACGCCATCTGCAGCAGTCTCACTAGTGGCCATAACCATGGTGGCTCCGCTTATCAGGGGAAGATAGAGCTCCAGCCCCGAGATGTCAAAGCATATGGTGGTAATGAACAGCACTTTATCCTCAGCCGAAATGCCCGGCTCTTTTCGCATGGACATTAAGAAATTGACCACTGCTTGATGGGATATCTGAACCCCTTTGGGATTGCCTGTAGATCCCGAGGTATAAATAACATAAAGCCTTTTTGAGGCTTCGAACCGCAGCCCGGGATTGTCAGGTGAATAGCCGGGCAGCTTCTCATGAATATCCTCCAGGACAAGCTTCTGGGCAGGGATATTCTGAATGTCCGCAAGAAGCGAATTCTCGGTGATGACCAGTGCGATTTTTGCATCATTAATAATATAGCGAATTCTATCATAGGGGTAGGACGAATCCAGAGGAATATATGTTCCGCCCATTTTTACAACCGCTAGTATGGCAGCCACCATGTCTATGGACCGATTGAGATAGATACCTATGGGATACTCAAAGTTAATCCCCTGTTCCCATAGGTAATGTGCAAATCGATTGGCTCTTTCATTGAGCTCAGAATATGTAATAGTCTGTTGTTCAAAGATGATGGCGGCTTTTTGCGGGTTTATGCCTGCCTGTTCTTCAATGAGACAGTTAAGCGGAATCTTAGGGTAATCTTGAGCTTTCATTTTTCTGTTCCTTTCTCAGAATTATTGGACTCGAATTTGCAGAGCCCCTGCGCAATATGTTATGATATTGCTTACAAATTTTAGTTTTAATGTCTAATCGTTGGTTATATTTTGTTTTTAGCGCATACATATATATGATAATATTTCCATATGTTGTTATTTGTAGAACTTAGTATGTCCTTTTTTGTTATATTATGGCTCTTAAAACAGTGAGGTTTTGCCTATGATTTATCTGTATTTTGATATAGATGCCTTCAAAGACACTGATTATGACAATTTACTGAATCTTGCCTCACAGGAGCGGGCCGAATATTTAAGCCGATATCGGTTTATGAAGGATAAAAAAATAGGACTATTGGCCTATCTGCTTTTGCGCCTGGGTCTTAAAGAAGAGTTTGGCTATAATAAAAAGCCTGTCTTTTATTATGGCGTGAACAACAAGCCCTATCTGAAAAACCCAGAGCATGTGCTTTTTAATCTGTCCCATTGTGCTTTGGGTGTGGGTTGCGGTATCTCAACCAATGAAATTGGAATCGATATTCAGGACATTGTCCCCTACAATGAGGATGAGGCCTCCATCGTTCTTTCCGAAAGGGAGAAGCATCTGCTGGCATCATGTGATAACAAGGATCTGACTTTTACTATATTGTGGGCGCTTAAGGAAAGCTATCTTAAATACAGTGGACAGGGAATTACAGAGGATCTTACGGCCTATGACTTTTCGGCCTTTGACCTAAAGCCTTTCTGGCTCTTTGGCAAACGTTTTTCCATAAGCCTTTACAAGAATTGCGTTGTTTCGGTCTGCTCGGAAAGGGAAGAAAAAATCCGGATTGTATCGAAGTCTGAGTTATACACTTTGTGATACTATTCACTATGATACTTAAGGAAACTCAAATGTGACCTTACAGGAAAAATAAAAAACCCTGAATGCTTTATACATTCAGGGTTTTTGGCGTGCCAGAGATGATTCGAACACCCGACCAACGGATTAGAAGTCCGTTGCTCTATCCAGCTGAGCTACTGGCACAGGTCATGCGAGGTAACCCTCGCATTTAGGACTTTTTCATTATACAAACGACTTTCGCCTTTGTCAAGAAGTTAGTTTAGCTTTCTTCGCAATTCTCAAAATCAATGACAGCGCCCTGAGCCTTGAGTGTTTCAACCAGGAGATGGGTATCCATTTCGGTAAAGGCATACCCCTTCTCGACTGCAATGGCTGCGGCCGTTCCGGCAGCCTGTCCCATGGCCATACAGCAGGCCATGACACGCATGGAGCCAAAGGCCGCATCATCGGCGCAGACACATCTTCCCGCTGTAATCACGTTTACGCTATCCTTAGGTACAAGGACACGGTAAGGAATATTATACTCCTTCTTCAGCACCACAACCACCTGCTCTATGCTGTCGGGCTTATGGATATCAATGACATGGGCACCCTTGCAGACCGTGTCGGGGAAGGCCTTGGGATTGAGCACATCGTCGGTGGTCAGCTCATAGAGGCCCTCAATGCGGAAGGTTTCACGGACCCCTGCCTGGGCTCCGGCCTTGGCCAGCCAGCAATTCTTAAAGGCCGGGAACTCCTGGCGCAGGATGGGAATGACCTTGAACAGATCCTCTCTCAAAACACATTCGGCACGGGTGAAGTCCTCGGGTGAGCTGGCATCGGTGCCCGTTCTCAAGAGATTGATGGTCACCATGCCGTCATGGAACTGCTTGCTTATCCATGGACCGCCGAAGATGGGCATTTTACCTTCCTTATTCAGTTCACCCAAGCGTCCGCGGATTTCCTCACTGATGGGCATGACCCCATGCACCGCATCTTCAAAGAGGGGCTTTATGGCATCGGTATCCACGCCGCCAAGCTGCATCCAGAGGGTGGCCGGCTGAAGGGTTTCCTTCTTGGTGGTTTTAAACCCTGCCGCTCTGACGATATCAGCATCGCCGGTACAGTCCACAACAGCTTTGCAGCCATAGGCCGTCCGTCCTGCCTTATTCTGTACAATGACGTGGGTGACACGTCCCTCCTCAGTCACGCAATCTGCGATAAAGGTATGGTAAAGAAGGGTCACGCAGCTTTCCAGCAGCATGCGTTGTGCAGCCAGTTTCAGGGCCTCATCATCAATAAACACATTGCCGCTTTCCAGGTTGGTGATAGCACCGCCCAGCGCTTCCGTCCGTTTCATCAGCTCAAAGGGCATGCCGTCAATAATCTGCTTGCCTTCGATACGGAATTCACTGACCGGGGTAACAAGGGCGCTGGAGGCCATGCCTCCCACAAAGCCATAGCGTTCGATTAAAAGGGTTTTCGCGCCATTCCGAGCCGCTGCCACTGCAGCGATGATTCCTGCCGGACCGCCCCCGCAGACAATGACGTCATAGCTTCCAACAACGGGAATGGCTTCTGATTCTCTTATAATGGTCATGTCGGTCTACCTTCCTCTCCTGTTTTTCAGAGGGTATGTTGTCTTTATCACCGTAAAAGCTCTATACAGCCCTTACAGATCTCCCATGTCCTTCATGTCCTGTTTCAGGTTGTTATAGATCTGATGGTACATTTTATAGTACTTATTGTACTTTTCATGGGCCTCGGCATTGGGTTCGATCTTGTCCCCCAGCACCTGCCATTTCTTTACATCCTCCAGGGTTAATAAGCCCGTACCCAGCCCGGCCAGCATGACATCGCCCAGATTGGCCTCAACATCGTTAATGGGACAAACCATGGCATAGCCCGTCACATCGGCAAAGATCTGCTTCCAAAGCTTGGACTTGGCCACACCGCCGGCCAAGAGGATATGTCCGCCTAAATTCTCACCGGTGGATTCCATGGTATGGCGCAGCGAATAGGCCACGGCTTCGAGAAAGGCACGATAGATATGGGCTCGGGTATGCATGAGGGACAGACCGAAAATAACGCCCTTGGCATTGGTATCCCATACCGGGCTTCTCTCCCCCATAAAATAGGGCAGCACCAGAAGGCCATCGGAGCCGGCAGGCAGCTTGGCCGCTTCCTCGTCCAGGGCCTTGTAGGCGTTCTTTCCGCCCTTTTCCTCTATTTCCTTCTCAAGCTGCGCAAAGGTGTCGCGGAACCATTTGACAATGGCTCCCGCTGTCGCGCCGCCGCCAAAGGAATAGGACAATTGCTTGGGATTGATGATATAGGGCCACTCAATGAGATTCTCTGCCTTAATGGGCTTATCGTGGATCAGGGCCGCACACATGGAGGTCCCGATGGCCGCCACATATTCTCCTGGCTCAAATACCCCCAAGCCGAAGGATGCCACACCACAGTCTACGCCACCAGCGCAAACCGGTGTTCCTTCCGGAAGCCCCAGAGCCTCGGCAGCCTGCTTGGTCAGGCCCCCGACCACATCCTTGGACTCCACAATCTTTTCAGGCATCATGGTTCTGGGAATACCCATATCGTCCATGAGCTCATAGGACCAGTAACGAGTGTTCATATCGAAGATTCCGCCAATGTTTCCGGCCGATGAATAGTCAATGGCCACATTACCCGTCAGTTCGTAAATCACATAGGCATTGGGCGGCAGAAAGAGCTTAATTCTCTCCCAGTTCTCGGGCTCATTGTCCTTTATCCAGAGAATCTTCAGATAACCGTAATAGGGGTCGGTGCCGTTATGGGTAATGGCTTTAAGGCGTTCCACCCCGATATGCTCCTTCACCCATTGCTCCTCTTCGGTAGCACGCCTGTCCATCCATATGAGACAGGGCCGAACGGGCTTCATTTCCTTATCCAGCGGTATTCCTGAACCGCCATAAAGACCGCTGATACAAATGCCGGCGATGTCCGAAGGGTCCACCTTGGATTTTTTAACCGCATTGGCAATGGAGCGCTTGGTGGCCTCCAGCCACACCTGGGGCCACTGCTCGGCCCATAGGGGCTTGGGTGTCAATACGTCATATTCCTGCAGATCCTGGGCAATCAAATGACCCTGGGTATCCATAATGATGGACTTAGTTCCGGAAGTTCCTATGTCGGTTCCTATTAAATACTTCATATCCTTCTTCCTCTCTCTATCTCTAGAAGCATGTAAATGCGCCGTCTATGACGAAGTCTGATCCAGTGGTGAAGTCGCTGGCGTCCCCTGCCAGATAAACCGCAATGGCCTGAAGTTCCTCAGGCCTGCCCAGCCGTTTTAAGGGTGACAGCCTTTCCCATTCGGCAATAAGGGGCTTCAAGGTCGGGGAATTAAGGGTAAGATCGGTTCCGATATACCCGGGACTGATGCTGTTGACCCGTACCTTTTTGGATGCCCACTCGATGGCCAGGGATTTGGTGAGCTGCACTACTCCGGCCTTGGATGCGTTATAGGCGCATTGGGGCTGAGGAATATTCACAATATGGGCCGACATGGAGGCCGTATTGATGATGGAACCTCCACCCTGAGCAATCATTACTTTGCCGGCGGCCTGACAGGTCAGAAAGACGCCTGTCAAATTGACATCAATGACCTTCTTCCACTGCTCCAGGGTCATTTCCTCGGCAGGTGTATTAATGCAGATACCCGCATTGCAGAAGGCCACGTCGATTCTTCCGAAATGTTTTAGAATCTCGGAGATCATATGGTCCACATCCTGGGGATTGGTCACATCGGTCTTGACAGACAGGGTTTTCCGCCCGGTTTCCTGGGCGATGTGTTCTGCGGTTTTCCGGGCCTGATCCAGGTCCATGTCCACAATGGCCACATCGGCACCGGCCTGGGCCACGGCCAGGGCAATATTCATCCCTATGCCACGGGCCCCTCCCGTTACAAAGATCTTCTTGCCATCCAGGCGCATTTTCTCAAGAATACCCATAGCGCCCCTCCTCTTTTCCATTATTCAAACAGGTTTACACCACGTTCTAACAGAACCTTTTGTACGTCACGGTAATCCACCTGACGGGGCTCGATGCCCTTCTGAGCCGCTAGGGCCGCAGTAATACCCGAAGCCTCACCTATAGCCATGCAGATGGACATGACCCGATAGGATGCATGGGCACGGTGGGTACCCGAGATATTTCTGCCTGAGAGCACTAACCCATCTACCCGCTTGGGTATTAAGCAGCGCAAAGGAATATCGTAGGGTGTAACCTCCTCAGGCACACCTTCGGCCTGGGCACTGCCTGAGGGGTTATGGATATCCACAATAAAGCTGGCCTTATGGACCACCACGTCCTCAAAACGGCGGCCATGGCGAAGATCCTCGTCATGGAGCTGATACAGGCCCATAAATCGGCGTGTTTCACGCACTCCGAGCGTATTTGCCGTACTCTTGACAAAGCAGTTCTGATAGCCGTCTACATACTTTCTTAAGAATTCAACCACCTGATCAATCTGCTTGCGCAGATCAACTTCAGCTTTTTCGATATCATCGCTTAACAGAGCCGATATGCCATTGGCCTGTGTGGTATTAATGAGTCTTTCACCGGGAACTAAGGTACGGAAGGAGCGGACCGATGCCGCATTGGGCGGCAGATGGCCTTCCTTGCAGTGTCTCGTGGTATAATCCAGGAAACGCTCACCCTTGTATTCCACATAGTCTACCTCGCCGATACAGGTGAGGGCATCCTCTTCCACCCCCTGGACACGGAACATAAGGGTAACAGGCTGTACCAGGGAATCTCCGTCACGGCCCATCTCGTATTCAGCGCCTGCATAATAAGCCACGTCGCCATCGCCCGAGGCATCCACAAAGGCCTTGGCCTGGAGAATGCACATTCCGGTCTTTTGACCAATAACAATGCCTGTCACCTTATCACCCTGGGTGATGGTGTCCACCACGGGTGTTTGCAGATAGAGCTTCACACCGGCTTCATGGGCAAATTCCACCAATACGCGCTTGGCCAGTTCAATATCGTGGGACTGCTGTGTGGCGCCTATCTCATCGCTGTCAGGTACTCCCAGGCGCTCCACAAGCTCATCCCGGAGTGTGCCTTTTGCAACACTGCCGAGGATGGGCGATACCGCCCCATTGGTCAGGTTGCCGCCCAATGTGCCATAACGTTCCACCAGGGCTGTTTTTGCGCCCAAACGCGCGGCCGAGACTGCAGCGCAAATGCCTGCCGGTCCCGAACCAATAACAATTACATCGTAGCTTGCCGCTACCTTCAGGGATTTTTGATATGAAACTGTATCCATTGCCATAATTAAACTGCCTCCTTGGAGTCCTGATAAGCTCCATGCTGATAAGTATAAACCTGATATCTATAAAAGGATGCGCAGAACGGGCACTTCCGGTCTGCGCATCTTCTTGAGCGATCTTTTTAGTCTCCCAAATAAGCGCCCTGCTCCTTTAAGAGGGTACACAGCTTGTTCTCGTCGACGGCAGCGGGAAGCTTTCCTTCCTTGACGGCCATGGCTGCGGCGGTTCCTGCTGCCTGTCCGAATACGATGCAGCAGGGTATCATACGGATGGCCGAACCGGCAACAGCATCAGCCGAAATAGCGCGGCCTGCAACCAGGAGATTGTCAATCCCCTTAGGCACCAGACAGGTGTAAGGAACACCGAAGTAGGGTCCATTTTCCAGGGTATAGTAGGTTCCGCCCGGGTCACTCTTGTTGTGGGTATCCATATTGGTGGCCATGACTGCAATAGAATTCCCGGGAACCCGGCAGTTGATCACATCGTCCTTGGTCAGCCTGTACAGGCCTTCAATATGCCTTGTTTCACGAATACCAATGGATGCAGCCGTACCCATGAACTTGGCGTTTTCAAAGCCCACAGCATGCTTCTTTAAGAAACTGAAGACCTTGTGCGCCTGCTTCATGCCCAGAAGCTCAGCCTTAGTTAAATCCTCGGCATTAGTTCCGTCAATATCCAGAATACGGGTAACATTCAAGCGGAATTCTCCGGGCTCGGGGCTCTCAAACAGACAAACCTCGGCGCGGGGCACATCTCCCCACTCCTCCTGCTTTTCCCTGATTAACCAACTGAAGGGGCCATAGAAAGGCCGAATCTCATTCTCATGTTCCTTGATATGGGCATTCAGACGCTCTGTATCCACATTGCAGACCCTGAAGAACAGGGTTGCGGGCTGCATATTGCCGTCATGGATATTTCCAAGCTCATAGTTCACACCTGATCTTGCGGCCACATCCGCGTCGCCTGAACAGTCAATGATGATCTTTGCCCGAATCACCGACATCCCCGACTTATTGGCAATAACAACGCCGACAATCTTATTCTCTTCCTTGATCACGTCGACAAACTGGGTATGTAAAAGCAATTCAGCGCCGGCCTCCAGGATCATGTCGGTGGCAACCAGTTTAAAGGCCTCATGGTCAAAGGGACCCACATGGTCATGACCAATGAGATAGTAGCCTGCCCGTGAGGTTTTTGAGCGAACCTCGCTGGGATGAATGGCTCCGCCAATTTGAATCATTCTGTCTACGATTTCCTCGAAAATGCCTTTGATAATCTGCTTTTCGCTTCTGGCGTCGTACACCGTCATAAATGGTCCTACAAGACCATTGGTAGCCGCGCCGCCAACACAGCCCGCACTCTCAATAACAAGGGTTTTGGCGCCATTTCTTGCCGCACAGATGGCTGCTCCGATGCCTGCGGGGCCTGCGCCCACAACCAGTACATCAACCTCACGGTACAGGGGTAGACTTTTTGAATAAGCAAACATATACTTCAATCTCCCTAATATACTCTTTTTTAGTTTGTAGCAGCCCCGAAGGACTGCTACAAATCAGGAATGACTATGTTTTACTTTCCGTAGAACTCGTTGTACCACTGCTGCAGTTCGTCACGAACAGCGTTGCCGCCCATGTTTTCCCAGTCCTTCTGGAAGGTGCTCAAGGAGTCAATCTTCTTGGTTCCGGCAATGAGCTGCAGGATGTAGTCGCTGGTGCTCTTAAACAGAGCCTGGTTGTACTTGGAGTAGTTCTGGAGTGAAGGCATGAAGGCGAAGGGGTTGTCAACGAAGATTTCAGGGGTTTCCTTGTTGGCCTTGATGGTTACAGCTTCGAAAGGAGCCCACATAGCGTCGCTCTTACGTACACGGGAAGGCCACTGCTGAGCAAACAGATCTTCGTCAGTGCTGTTGAGGTACCAGTAGGAATTACCGCGTTCTTCAGCAAAGATGGGGTTGATGGGCTTAATGGAGCCGTCAGTGTCAAAGGTAAAGTGTGTTCCCTCTACGCCGAAGTTGAGATACAACTGATTCTGCTGCTTAATGTTGATCCAGTTAACAACGTGCTCAGCATTCTTAGCGCTCTTAAGGATACAGGTTACCTGGTTGATAGCCTCGGTTCTCATATAGGTGTTGGTTCCGTCGGAGCCATAGAGAGAACCAATGTAGCCCAGATCATCATAGGTCAGCTTAAGTCCGTCTGCTGCTGTCATAACAGGGGTTGTCACAAGGGTACCGGTACGGTTGGAGGTAGCGATGATGGCCTTTCCGGAGGACAGCTTTTCATTCACGGTGGTGGTGTTGTTCACTGCCCAGTCACGGTCGATAAGTCCTTCAGCCATGAGCTTCTGCATGAACTCCATCAGCTTGGGGAAGTTCTTATGCTCGGTCATGTAAATAACCTTGCCGTTTTCGTCAACCATCCAGTCGTTGTAGATACCAAAGGCCGAGGTAATGTTTTGAGGAATGTCCCAGCTTACCGAAGCCTCGGAAGCGGCACGGAACGGACCGGTAAAGATGATGTACTTGTCACCATAAGTGTTTTTCAGAGCAACAAGGGCATTGTAGAATTCATCAAGGGTCTTGGGCACTTCGTTGATGCCTGCGCCCTTTAAGAGATCCATACGAACGACCATAAAGTTGGTGATTTCAGTAGGATAAGGATATTTGTAAGGAATACCATAGATTTTGCCGTCTGAACCAGACATGGCTTTCCAGGAATTCTCATTAACACCATTCAGAATATCCTTACCATAAGTATCGAGCAGTTCAGTCAGAGGCTTCAGCGCGCCCTGGCCAAGGAGGGTTTGGAATTGGGGAACACTGATCTGAAGAACATCGTAGTCCGCACCCGAGGAAACTTCCATCAGAAGCTTTTCATCGGCATTTTCAGCAGGCAGTACATTGTACTCTACCTTATAGCCGGTGACTTCTTCGTAGACCTTAGCCATGGGATCGGTATTGGGGTCAAAGCTCACGTTGTAGCCTAAATACTTAAGCGTGGGCTTTTCTCCGTCAAGGGGCTTGGCCTCTCCACCGGAAGACGATGGATTGCCTGAAGCTGATGGAGTGGGGCTCGAAGATCCTCCGCTATTGCCGCAACCTGCAAAGCTGGAAATAACCATGAGTACCACTAGGAACATTGCGAATAGTCTCTTCATAATTTTCCCTTCCTCTTTTTGATGTTATATTTTTATCGGTCGCCCGATAAAGACTGAATTAACCTTTTACAGAGCCAATGGTGATACCGGCAATCATATACCTTTGAACAAAGGGATACAGTGCCACAATGGGAATCAGGGACAGAACAACCACTGCTGCAATAACACCGTCGATGGAGACATTGGAATAGTTACCAATGACCAGTCGTTCCACAAGGGTTTGTGTATTGTTGACGGTATTATAGATAAATACCTGAAGGGTTTGCATTTTAGTGCTGTTGGTATACATCATGGCATGGAAGTAGTTATTCCAGTAATTGACCGCATATAGCATGGCCACTGTGGCCAGAACCGGCTTGGACATAGGACAGACAATGGAAACAAGGATTCTTAAGTCACTGGCCCCGTCAATTCTTGCCGACTCCTCCACACTCTCGGGAAGTCCTTCAAAGTAGTTCTTCACCACAAACATGTTGAAGTGCACAATGAAGAACGGAAGGATTAAGGCGGCATAGGTATCGATGATGCCCAGGGTTCGAACCACCATGTAGGCGGGTATCATACCACCGAAGAATACCATACTGATGATATAGAGCATGATGAACACCTTACGGCCCTTGAACCCCGGCTTGGATAAAGGATAGGCTGTGGTGATGGTCACCACCATGCTGATCAGGGTTCCCAATCCGGTCACTATCACTGTGTTCTTAAGGGCCGGAAGGAAAGTGGTCTCGCGAAGCACATAACTCATCGTTTCAAACTGAATATTCACCGGCCAGAAGATAACGGCGCCTGCAGTAACCGCGTTGGCACTGCTGAAGGATTTGGATACCACATGCATGATGGGAAGAATGGCACACAGGGCAAACAAACCCATCACGATATAGGAAATAATCTCTATAACCTTTTCACTGGTACTCAGTGCAATTCCATTGACTTTTTTCTTCATAAATATCGTATCCCCTCATATACCCTATTTTCTTTACCAGATACTTCTATTGAGCAGCTTCTTGCTTACAGCGTTGGCACCCACAATCAGGATAAAGGCAACCACTGAGTTAAACAGTCCCAGCGCCGTTCCTAAAGAGAAGTCGGACTGTCCAAGGCCCATTCTGTAAACATAGGTCTGGATGACATCGGCCACGTCATATACCGTTGAGTTGTAGAAGACGAGGATTTGCTCAAATCCTGTATCGAGAATATAGCCCACCTTAAGAATCAGCATCAGTACAATGGTAGGCATTAATCCCGGTATAGTGACATGCCAGATCTGACGCATCTTTGAAGCGCCATCCACTCGAGCGGCTTCATAGAGTGTAGGGTCTATGCTGGTTATGGCGGCAAGATAGATGACAGTATTCCAACCGATTTCCTTCCAGCCCTCGGTGAAGACCAGAAGTCCGCGGAAGACACGGGTATCCGAGAAAAAGCTGATGCGTTCTATCCCCAGGGAAGCCATGAAATTATTGATGATACCATAGGTTCCTAATAATGAATAGAAGATACCGAAGACAACAACCCAGGAGAAGAAATATGGAACGTAAATAGCGGTCTGTGCAAGCTTTTTGTAGGTTCTGTGACGAATCTCATTGAGCATAATGGCACAGATAATAGGAATGGGAAACAGGAAAATAATCTTATAACCATTGATAATCAGGGTATTTGCCAGAACCTTAAGGAAGGCAGAGCTTCTGAAAAGCCGTTGAAAATGTGCAAAGCCAACCCATTCGCTCTTGGCAATGGCATCAATGGGGTTATTCCCTGCAAAGATGCTGTAATCCTTAAAGGCTATGGTAATACCGTACAAGGGTAAAAACTTGTACACGAACAGAAAAAATAAACCGGGAAGCAGCATGATATAAAGCAGATAATGATCCTTCATATAGGTTCCGAATTTTTTGAGGCTTTTAGTGGACGGTTTTTTTGATGCAACAATATTCATAGCAACACTCCTAGCAGATGACCAATCCAATCAGAAATGGGATATGTTTTAAAATTGAAAATAAGAGATTTTTTAGTCGAATTCTAACTAACATGTTGTAGAACCTTTACAAAAATGATTTTAAGTTTTCCTGGTATTTATATATTATCACCAAATGGGATCCAAAAGAATAACTCGTTCTTTCACTTTCTTGCCCGATACTGTTATTTTTGCCGCACATTGAAGGAATGTGTCAGATAACATAAGATTGAACATGGAAATGGCCTGCGGAAAGGCTCTAAGAACTATATTTCATAGGCAGAGAGATCTTTATGGCAGTCCCTTTATGAAGGATTGAAGTTATATAAAGGCCGCAGTCCTCGCCCCCAAACAGCCGTAATCGCTCATCCACATTGGACAGACCATAGCCCTCGGTATTAAGATGCAGGTTATTCATGATATTGCTTACCTGCTCCTCGGTCATACCGCAGCCATTATCCTCAATGACGATATTCATTCTCTCCTCCTGCCGCCAGACTGTAATCTTCAAATGGCCCTGACCGTTGCTGCTGTGCATAATGCCATGCTGAAGCGCATTCTCTGCCAGGGGCTGGAGAGAAAGCTTGGGAATAAGACAGTCGTTGAGACTCTCGTCCACCACATAGTCCACAGTGAACCGATTCTTATATCTTTTCTGCATGATGCCAAGATAAGAACGCACCAAGTTGATCTCCTCAGCCAGGGTAACAATATCCCTTCCCTTGCTGAGGCTCAGCCTGAAATACTTGGAGATGGCATTGAGCATCCAAACACTGTCATCGGTCTCCCCCTCCAGGATCATCCACTTTATGGAGTCCAGGGTGTTGTATAGGAAATGGGGATTAATCTGAGCCTGCAAGGCTTTCAGATGATAATCCTTGGCCTTAATCTCTGCCTCATAATAGTCCTCAAGCAGTTCCTTCACCGTAACCACCAGGTTATTGGCATTGTGCTCAAAAACCGCCAGGGGATCCTTGCTGGCCGTATCCTGGCTGAAGAGACTTCCCACCTTTTCAATACCGTCATTATTGAGCTGGACAACTGCGGCATTAATACGTTTGACCGTTTTTTCAATGATGGATGAGTAAATCCATATGAGAGCAATGGCCAGAATCACCAGAATTGCTAAAATCAAAAGCATTCTGGACATATCAAAGGTAAGCATGTCGGAACCTGCCACCGCTGTATGGGGAATACGCATGACCAGATACCAATCCATGGCATCAAGTTTGGCAAAGGCTACCAAATCCTCATTTTCACTTCGATTGCCGCTCAAGTGCCCTGCCTGCTGATCCAGCACAACACTCAGTTCCGATGGCGACAAGCCTTTTTTCCCAATGCGGGAGTCATTAGCATGGGAGATGATGGTCCCGTTGATATTCACCAGATAGATTTCCTCATTGGCAGCAATACCGGCCGAATAAATTCTGCTCAGCTTGTTTTCCTCAATATCGAGCTGCAGCACGCTGGCAATTTCCTCATAATTGGTTCGGCTGGAGATGGTCATACGGCAGGAAATCACATTGGTTAAGCCACCACTCTCATAAATGCGAGCACCATAGGTTTCTATCCAATGAACCCCCCGTTGAAAATAAAATCCGGCCTCTCCGTTTTGGAGCTGCTGGATGTCAGGCAAGGAATAAAAGGTATCCTGCTGATTGGCATAAATCTTATCTCCGGGTACGTACAGCCTGATTTTGCTGATCATATGCTTCCCTTCGTAGGCAGATACCAGCAGCTTAAGCTCTTTGTATTCATTAAGCTGCTCCTCCACATCGGTACTTCCGCTTCGAATATAGGGATAGGCCGTGCTCAATATTGCCAGGGAGCTTTCTCTGATCTGCTCAAAGCGATAGTCCAGATTGCTTTTAATCTGGTTTACCGCCAACTGCATATTGTTGGACAATTCGTTCTCGATAACGTCCTTGGAATAGTCGGAATAAAGCTGAAGAATGATGAGTATGGGTATCATCACACTGCCTATAAACAGAGCAACAGCACGTTTGGGCAAGCGCATTTTCTTCAGTATGAGTCTATCCGGAAAGTTGTCTTTGATCCTTTTAAGTATGGACCTTATTTTCATTGCACACCCTATCTCTCTTGGCTTATTCTTCACTGGACGGTATGGCCATCGCCCTGTACTCGCTGGGGGTTATACCCACGTATTTCTTAAACAGGCGCGAAAAATAGCTGGGCGACAAATATCCCACCTTATAGCAGATATCATAGAGCTTGATGCGGGGATCGGTCAAAAGCTTCTTGGCCTTTTCCACCCGGGTCAGGGTCAGATAATCATTGATGGTCGAGCCGGTGACCTGCTTGAACAGGACACAGAGGTAGGTTGGTGTTAAGTAGGCTTCCTCGGCCAGCGTATTGATATCAATCTGCTCCATATAACGCTCTTCTATTGTTCTTCTCACCTGGTCTATCAATGCATTGGAGGGTGTCTTGCTCAGGCTCTTCATGAGCATGACCACCTCGGTATAAAGCCGGTGAATGAGCTCGCACTGCTCCTGAAAATCGGCACAGCACAGAAACTGCTCCAATATCTCCCGATGATTGGAATACTGGCTCTTTTTCTTGACCTTCACATCAGTAATCAGATTCCCCGGCAAAAGCAGCAGGAAGATTAACAGGTTCTGCTGATCTTCTTCCTTAAATCTGCTGTTGATATCATCCAAAAGCTCGGCCAGAACCTGGCTTACCTGTTGGGTGTCCCCATGGCTTAACAGCTCAATAAGCTTCTTTTCAGCCTTCTCTTTAAATTCCTTGATGCTGTCATCCACTTCATATTTTTCAACCGAAATGGCCAGGGAGTTGTCCAGCACATAATTTTTGCTGATTGCATTGGAGGCATTTTTATAGGCATTCTTGATATTCCGATAGCCCTTGTATCTGTCACTGATACCAATGGCAATATGCGTATCCGAATTATCTTTAAGCTGCTTTTGGAGCTCCTCGGCCAATTTAAGAAGGGTTTCCTCATAGCCCAGCGCCTGTACTGACAGGATTATCACGTATTCACTGCGCATACTGTTAAAACAAATGGCCTTGCCGTACTGGGCAGCCAGTTCGGAACAGGCCGTTTGAATCTCCAGGCTTCTTAATTGGCGTTCCCTTTCTGTCATGGCATTCATAGTACTGTAATTACTATGAACCTTAACAACCAGTACAAAATAATCGTCATCCTCATTCAATGGAATATTAAAGAACTCCATTTGATCTCTGACGTTATAGGTGTTTTCAATGTCATCCTTGATCAATGTGATAAGAAAGCGTTCCTGCAAGAGCGGTATGCTCTGGTTTAAAAGCTTCTCCATATCGGCAAAGCTCTTTTTGCGTTTATTCTCGGCGTCCATGATTTTTACCACACGGCTCACCGTTTCCTTGAGCTCTTCGAGATCAATGGATTTCAGTATATAGTCTACCGCTTCAACCTTCAGGGCCTTCTTAAGATAGGTAACATCATCATAGCCGCTGACAAAAATGACCTTGGTCTCAGGATAGAGCTCCCTGACGTTTTTGGCCAATGTGATGCCATCCATATAAGGCATGCGCACATCGGTGACTAAAAGGTCAATGGGATTTTCCCTGACAAAGTCAAAAGCTTTCTGACCGTCCGGAAAATCTCCCAGAATATCAATATTGAAGCTTTGCCAGTCAAAATGCTTCCTCAAGCCCTTGGATACCAATTCTTCATCGTCCACGATAATTGCTCTGTACATTTATCCTCCTTAAACGGATCTGCTACTGCCATAAATTTGCATATCAGGATAAAAAATGACTAAATGCCGATACCGGAGTTTGACCCCCGGTACGGCATTGTCATCTATGGTTCAATTAGAATTTTATGGCCACCTTAAAATCGCCATACTTGCCTGTGGCATATTCAAAAGCTGTTTCCCATTCTTCAAGGGAGAAGGTTCTGGATACAACCCCTGTTGTTTTAAGATTACCATTAGCAATGTTCTCTATGACAAAGGGATAGCAATAGGGGCTTAAGTGTGCGCCAAGGACATCCAATTCCTTTCGATCCCCGATAATGGACCAGTCAAGGGATGTTGGCCCGCTGAATACTGAGAATTCCACGAATCTTCCCAGCTTTCTTATCATCTGCATTCCCTGGACCACTGAGGATGGGTGTCCGGTGGCTTCAATATAAATATCGCAGCCATAGCCGTCGGTCATCTTCATGATCTCTTCCACCACATTGACCTTGGAAGGATTCCAGACAATATCGGCTCCGAATTCCTTGGCCTTTTCCAATCTCTTGTCAATCATATCAAGAACAATGAGCTTCTTGGGATGGCGCATCTTGGCGTAGGTGACCATGCCCAGGCCCAAGGTTCCGGCCCCTGAAAGCACCACAATATCCTCACAGCCAATCTGAGCCCTGTCCACACAATGCTTGGAGCAGGAATAGGGCTCAATAAGCAGCGCCGACTCAAAGGGCATCTCTTTGGGAACCTTGTGAATCATGGAATGCTTGGTTGGAATTCTGACATATTCGGCCATGCCCCCGTTGTATTCGCTGAAGAAGCCAAAGATTCTATGGGGCTGGCACATCCAGTACTTGCCTGTTTTACAGAAACGGCATTCGCCGCAGGGTGCGATTTGGTCAACGGCTATGCGTTCGCCAATTTCATAGCCCTTTACATTTTTGCCTATATAGGCAATGGTGCCGAAAAACTCATGACCGGGAATAAAAGGAGGTTCTACCCAAGATGGCTGCGTCTCATCCCCCCAGTACATTGCTGCGCCGTGCTGGCATTTCAGATCTCCAGCGCAAACTCCGCAGCCCTCGGTCTTAATCAGAATATCATCATCACCGCATTCCGGAACAGGATACTCCGGCTCAAAGCGGTAATCGGTTGCACTATAGGCAACCAGAGCCTTCATGGTCTTCGGGTATGACATATCCATCTTCCCCTCTCCTTGCTGCTATTAAATTTGGGCCCATGTCCATTATAGCAATCCTTAAAAACCAAAGGCAATGTAATAAAATTTCGAAACCTTTCACTTTCCTGCAATCTTACCAGAATTCTGTTGACTTTCAACAACCCCGTGCTATACTTCAAATCAGTTCATTGTAAATATTGTAGTAAAATAAGTGATATTTTGATGGATTTTTATTCCTGTTTTTCCATTTGAGCTTTGAGCATTCTTCCGTTAAGTTTTGCCGTTCTGAGCTTTGACATTTAAAGGAGTGCTTCTATGATTACTTATCATTACTCCAAAGACTTAAGTCCTTTTATCGAAACCGATGTTCTTGTTATAGGCGGCGGTCCGGCAGGATTTGGGGCTGCTGTCGCCTCAGCACGCAATGGCGCCAAAACCCTTATTATTGAACGGGCCGGCATGCTGGGCGGTATGGCCACCGCCGGTCTTGTAGGACCTTTTATGACCTGTTATGACAACGACGCAAAAGAACAGCTTGTCAAGGGAATCTTTGATGAGCTTTGCCTGCGTACTGAAGCCCGGGGCGGCGCCATTCATCCTTCCAAGATTGAGGGCATGACCTCCTATTCCTCCTACTACTGGGACAGCCACAGGCATGTGACCCCCTATCAATCTGAGATCCTGGCCGTTGTTATGGATGAGATGCTCTTGGAATCGGGGGCTGAGGTGCTTTTCAATGTTCAGGCCGCTGATTGTGTGGTCAGGGACGGTAAGATTGAATACCTAATTGTATCCATGAAGGAAGGCCTGCGTGCCATACGCGCCAAGCTTTACATAGACTGCACCGGTGATGCGGATGTGGCCTATTATGCCGGCGTTCCCACATGGCTCGGTGACAAGGAAACCGGCGTCATGCAGCCCACCACCCTCTTTTTTGAAGTAGGCAATATCGACCGTGACAAGTTCTTAGGCGAGCTGGAAGCCAATAAGCATCGGCTGGATAACCATATCGCCAATTGCTTTGCATGGCATGTGGAAGAAGCTAAACGCAACGGGGACTGGACCCTGGATCGCAATGAGTTGGGCAATTATGAGCAGAATATCCCGGGAAGATGGAAGATCAATACCACCCGTATGGCTCATATCAACGCCAGTGATACCCGTGATATCACCAAAGCCCTCATTGAGGGAAGACGCCAGGTTCAGGAGGTTGTGGCCTTCATGAGAAAATACCTTCCCGGCTGCCAGGATGTCCAGCTTCTGCAGGTGGCCACTGCCCTGGGTGTGCGGGAAACGCGCCATATCGTCGGCAAATATGAACTTACGGCCGAGGATATTCTTTCGAGGAAGCATTTTGATGATGCCATCTGCTCCTTTGGTTACGCCATTGATGTACATCATTCTACAGGCGGAGGGGTGACCTTTACCTGTGTCAATCAATACTACAATATCCCCTATCGCTGCATGATCCCCGAAGGCTGTGAAAACTTATTGGTTGCAGGTCGCTGCATCTGCGGTTCATCAGAAGCCGCTGCCAGCTATCGTGTCATGCCGGCATGCATGGCCATGGGTCAGGCTGCCGGCACCGCAGCCGCCATTGCACTGGATTCAGGTGTTTCACCGGAAAACGTTGATGTTCAAAAACTTCGCCGCACCTTAATTGAGCAGGGTGCTGTCATTAAAGATTAATGCGAGAATTTATACAGCAAAGGAGTGTTCAACCATGAGAAAATTACAAAAACAGTATGATGTCGTCGTCATAGGCGGCGGACCGGGCGGTATTCCTGCAGCTCTTGCGGCGAGCAGAAACGGCGCAAAGGTATTGCTTGTTGAGAAAAACGGTTATCTGGGAGGCAATATGACCATCGGCCTTCCCTTGTTAGGCTATCTGGATAAGGACGGTAAACAGGTTACGGCCGGTATTGCCCAGGAGTTTGTGGATGCCCTGAAAAAATACAATGCCAGCACCGATCACTATACCTGTCCCATGCATAATTCAGTAACCCTCTATGACCATGAGATGTTTAAAATTGTAGCCTTTGAAAAATGCCTGGAGGCCGGCATTGATATCCTTTTAAACACTGAAATCATCGACGCCAATGTGGACAATGGCCATATCCAGTCGGTGACCCTTTTTGGCAAGGGCCATCAAATAGAGGTTGAGGCCAAGGTCTTCATTGACGGTACCGGAGACGGCGATGTGGGTTATCTTGCAGGAGCCACCTATAATATGGGTCAGAAGGATACCGGCGTGCTCCAGCCCCCCACCTTAATGTTCACCCTAGGCAATGTGGACACTGACAAGACCATTGAGTATGTTGCCAAAAATCCTGATCAAATGCGTTTGTGCGATACCATTGAGGTGGATTACAATGTGCTCAATGCCGATTACTTCCGTGCCCACCCCGATCATCATGTCCTTGTAGGATTGCGCAAGCTTTTCCTTGAACTTAAAGCAAAGGGCGAGCTCCCCATTGATCGTGATACCATTATTTACATCAAGAGCCTTGTCCCCGGCGAAGTGCATATGAATTGTACAAGACATCTGGGTATTGACGGCAGTAATGTGCTGGATCTCACCCGTGCATTAATTGAAGCCCATCTCCAAATCCCCAAGTTTGTTGAAACTCTCAGAAAGCATGTCCCCGGCTTTGAAAACTGCTATATCACACGCATCTTCCCCACCCTGGGAGTCCGTGAGACCCGCCGTTTTGCAGGCATCAGAGAATGCACCGAAGAAATGATTCTCAAGGGTGAGATTCCTGAGGATACAGCAGCACTTGGCTCCTACATCATCGATATCCATGACGGTGAGGGCTCAGGAACCATTGTAAAGCGCGTTAAGCCCTATGGCATCCCCTATGGCTGTACCGTCAGCAAGGATATTGACAACCTGATGCTGAGCGGCCGCTGTGCTTCACTGGATGCCGTTGTCATGAGCTCGGCCAGAGTCATGCCCACCTGTATGGCCATTGGTGAAGCGGCCGGTGTTGGCGCCGCCCTTTCAGTCAAGCACAATATTCTTCCTGCACAAGTGAACGTTCAGGAAGTCAGGGATATACTAAGACAGGCCAATGTAATCCTTGAACCCGCTGAATAGAACAGTATAGAAAGGAGCAATCACCATGAAACAAGCCATTATGACATCACCCGGCGTTATTGTATATCAGGAAGTTCCCGTACCCGAAGTGGGGCCGGGCCAAATAGAAGTCAAGATGATGAATATTGGGGTCTGCGGTTCGGATATCCATGTCTGGCATGGCAAGCATCCCTATACTTCCTACCCCGTTGTTCAGGGCCATGAGGTCTCAGCCGTTGTGACCAAGGTGGGCTCGGAGGTCAGCGAATTTAAGGTTGGCGATAAAGTGACCATTCAACCCCAGGTGGTGTGCGGCGAGTGCTATCCCTGTACCCATGGCATGTATAACGATTGTGAGGTTCTCAAGGTCATGGGTTTCCAAACCACAGGTATGGCCAGTGACTATTTTGTGGTGGATGCCGCCAAAGCCCTTAAGCTTCCTGACAACATGAGCTTTGAACATGGCGCCATGATTGAGCCCCTGGCTGTGGCTTGCCATGCCATTCGCCGCTTTGGCGATGTGACCGGAAAAAATGTGGTGGTCATTGGCGGCGGTCCCATAGGAAATCTGGTAGCCCAGACCGCCAAGGCCAAGGGCGCTAAAAATGTTCTTGTATCCGAAATCAGCGCCTATCGTCTGGAAACAGCTCAGAAATGCGGTCTTACCACCCACAACCCCAAGGAAATAAGCCTCAGGGATGCCATTTACAACACCTTCGGCAGTGATGGCGCCGACGTTATTTTAGAGTGCATTGGCAGCCCCCACACCCTGAAGGAGGCCGTGGACATTGCCAGAAAAGGGAGCACCATTGTTGTCGTGGGTGTCGTTCCCGATCTCTGCGCTGTGAACATGGGCTTTGTCCAGGACCATGAACTGAGTCTCATTGGTTCTGCCATGTATCGGGTAGAGGATTATATTGAAGCTATTGAACTGGTAGGGGCAGGACTCATTGAATTCGACGCCCTTATCACCCATCGGGTTCCCTTCTCTCAATATGCTGAGGCCTATCATCTTATTGAAGAGCAAAAGGATAAAGCCATGAAGGTCATGATAGAGATGGACAAATAATGTCCATCATGGAGGATTCCCCATGAAGTTTGGTATATATTACGCCTACTGGGAAAAGGAATGGGGCGGCGACTTCATTCCCTATATCGAAAAGGTGAAAGCCCTGGGCTTTGATATCCTGGAGGTGGCCTGCGGGGACTTTCACAATCAGCCCGATGACTATTTCCGAGCACTGGGTCAGGCTGCCCGGGCAAGCCATATTACCCTGACCGGTGGGTACGGCCCCCGTGCCGAACACAATCTGGCTTCGTCCGATCCTGCGGTCATAGAGCAGGCCCTCTCCTTTTACCGGGATATCTTCCGGAAGATGGACATGGCTGATATCCGAAGCATTGGCGGTGCCCTCTATTCCTACTGGCCCGTGGATTACAGCAAGGATTTGGATAAGTCCGGAGACTGGGAACGCAGTGTGGCAGGAATGCAGAAGCTGGCCCATATTGCCGCCGACTATGGGATCACCCTCAATATGGAGGTGCTTAACCGCTTCGAGGGCTATCTACTTAATGAAGCCAAAGAAGGCCTCGAGTATATCCGCGCTGTGGATAGGCCCAATGTGAAGCTGATGCTGGATACCTTCCATATGAACATTGAAGAGGATTCCCTTGTAGAGGCTATTCGTCTGGCCGGTAAGGATCTGGGCCATTTCCACGTGGGAGAAGCCAATCGCAGGCCTCCCCGTCAAGGTCGGATGCCATGGAAGGAAATCGGTCAGGCCTTAAAGGACATCGGCTACAATGGCGCTGTAGTCATGGAGCCCTTTGTGACCATGGGCGGCAAGGTTGGAAAGGATATTCGCATCTGGCGTGATATTTCAGGCGGTGCCACATTGGACCAGCTTGATGCCGATGTTCGTCAATCGGTGCAATTCTTACGAGAAACCTTCGACTAACCATAGATTTTTGATATTGGCTCCTTTGTATCATTCCTGGGGGGATTAAGTAAAAATGAGCAAAGGGGCCTGATATGACCCCATCCATGAGTGGATGCCTGGCATCGCATTATGGATGGGGTATTTTCTTTTTGTGTAGAATAAATTTTACATAAAATTATAAAAACAGAAGAGACTTTATCTGTTCTCCATACTGTGAGATAATAAAGCCTAGGAGAAAAGTACCAGCTTGTTTGCTGATGGCGAAAAGAGGAGCACTATGAAAGGCTATTCCCGTCATCAATGGGTATATAGAGCGCTGCGCTTTTTAATGGGGCCCTACTTAAAACACAAGTTTCAGTACACTTATGAAGAAGCCAAGGTCAAACACCGCCCCTATATTGTTCTTTCCAATCACAACACCGATTGGGATCCTTTTCTGGTGGGCTTAAGTTTCCCTGATCCCATGTATTTTGTGGCCAGCGACCATATTTTTCGCTGGGGATTAATCAGTAAAATCATCAAGTATCTTGTCAGCCCCATCCCAAGAATTAAGGCCAATAAGGAAGTTGAGACCGTCATGCAGATAATGCGGCGGCTTAATGATGGGGCCAATATCTGCATCTTTGCCGAGGGCAACAGAAGCTTTACGGGGGAAACTGGTCAGATTTTCCTGTCCTCGGGTAAGCTTATCAAGCGCTGCCGCGCCGCTTTGGTTACCTATCGTCTGGAAGGCGGCTATCTGTCAAGCCCCCGATGGGCGAAGCGACTGAGAAGGGGTAAAATGAGCGGACGCATGATTCGTGAATACAGCCCCGAGGAAATTGCGCAAATGAGCGTGGATGAGATCAATGCTGCCATAGCACGGGATCTCTATGTCAATGCTGATGCCGATCAACAAAAGAATCCTGTTGCCTATATCGGAAAGAATCTGGCCGAGAACCTTGAAACCGCGCTCTACCTTTGTCCTCGCTGCGGACAAATCAATACCCTGACAGGAAGGGGAAATACCTTTTCCTGCCCATGCGGTCTTAAGCTTAAATTTACGCCCTTTGGCCGATTTGAATCAGAGGACGGTACGCCGCCGCCATTCTCCACAGTTCTGGAGTGGAGTCGATGGCAGAGCCGACAGATTGAAGAACGGGTCAGGCACCTTCCTCCCCATCCTGAGGTTATTACCTCGGATCAGGGTCAAAGCCTCTACCGTATTCACCGGGCCCGCAAGAATACGCTCTTAGGCAATGGTCTCCTAAAGCTCACAAGCCAGCAGTTAATATTGGAGAGCAAGGACAAGACATGGGTCTTCCCCTTGGACCAAATATCGGATATGGCCATTCACGGCTCCATGGTTCTGGTGTTCTCCACCACAGACAGGGAGACTTTTGAAATAAAAACGGATCATCCCAGAAGTGCGTTGAAATACGTTGAGCTTTTCAAAGCACTTAAGTCAAGCATCCAGGAAGAGGAGTGATTGAATTGGATTTCTCTGCATCCAATACGGCATTATGGAATTTTATCATTCAGATGAGCATTCTTGCGGGTACCATGCTATTGGCCAATGTGATTATGCGCAAAGTGGGCTTTGTCAGAAGGGCCTTGATTCCCACCTCGGTGCTGGCGGGCTTCATTGCGCTCATTGTGCGTTCCTTGGGCATACTTCCCATTGACGGGAACTTTTTGGAGATGATTACCTACCACACCATTGGTATCGGCTTTATCGCCCTTTCTTTGCGCATTCCTCAAAAATCCGAGGAGCAAAAAAAGGGAGATTTCGCAGCACTAAAAAGCGGTGCCCTCATTGTCAGCACCTACCTGATTCAGGGTATCGTGGGCTTAATCATCTCCATTGCACTAAGCTATACCCTCATGCCCGGCTTTTTTAAAGCCTCTGGAATTTTGCTGCCCATGGGCTATGGCCAGGGTCCAGGTCAGGCCAATAATGTGGGATCAACCTATGAACAGCTTGGTTTTACAGGCGGACAATCCTTTGGCTTGTCCCTGGCCGCAGCAGGCTTTCTGTGCGCCTGTGTGATGGGTGTCATCTATATTAATGTGCTGAGCAAGCGCCAAAAGCTGACACGGAATTACTATGAATACGTCTCTGGCTCTGTGACGGTGGAGGATTTCCAAAGCAAGAATGAAATCCCCATCTCCCAATCAGTGGATCGCCTTTCGGTGCAAGTGGCATTGGTGCTGCTTATCTACTTAGCAACCTATCTGCTTTCTTTAGGAATAACCTCCGCCATTTCGGCCAGTGCTCCGGGGCTTGGGAAAACCATCTCTCCCCTTATCTGGGGTTTTAACTTTATCATTGGCTCATTATTGGCCATTGGCTGCCGGTTAATCTTTGTGGGGCTGACCAAGGCCAAGCTCATGACCCGTCAATACCCCAATAATTATCTTCTCAGCCGAATTTCGGGAACCGCCTTTGACTTTATGACCATCGCAGGAATCGCCTCCATCGATTTTAAGGATCTGGAAGGCTTATGGATACCCTTCCTGTTGATGGCTATTGCTGGCGGTGTGGTCACCCTCATTTACTTAAAGTGGCTCTGTAAGAAGATTTATCCCTCCTACGAACATGAGGGCATGGTTTCCATGTATGGCATGCTCACCGGCACCATCAGCTCAGGGGTCCTGCTGTTAAGGGAGATTGATCCCTCCTTTAAAACACCCGCCGCCAACAATCTTCTGACGGGCAGCAGCTTTGCCATCGTGCTGGGCGCCCCCATGCTCATCCTCATTGGTATGGCTCCCGAATCCGATACCATGCTCTTTACAACACTGGGCCTGCTCTGTGTCTATATGATTCCCCTGCTGTTCATCATACTGAAAGTAAGAAGCCGTAAGAATACATCATCGTGATTTATTGCCTGCCCAGAATTTCAATGGCATCTGATTCCACCAGGGGCTTGCTGAAGAGATAGCCCTGCATGTAATCACAATTATGGTCAATGAGATACTGCTTTTGGTTCTCAAGCTCAACACCTTCAGCAACCACCGTATGACCCAGTTTATGGGCCATTGAAATAATGTCCCCGGTGATGGCCTCGTCTGGATTCAGAGTCAGGAGCTTATCCATGAAGTATTTATCAATTTTTATGCAGTTGACATTGAGCTCCCTTTCCTTGGCCAGGGATGAATAGCCCGTTCCAAAGTCATCAATGGCAATCCTTATGCCCATGGATTGAATCTCTTTCAGCTTCTCATTAATCAAGGTATAGTTGTCGGAGAAAATGGACTCGGTGAGTTCAATCATGAGCTTACGAGGATTGGCTCCCGTCTCTGCCAGCATGGCTTTTAAGTCGGGCAGAAAATCGTCCCGCAAAAGCTGTATGGATGAAACATTGAAGGACAGGCTGATATGACCATAGCCCAAGGCCTCAATCTTCTTCAGGAAGTTAAAGGCGTTTCTCATAATCTTCTTGCCCAGGGGGACAATCAACTGGGTCTTCTCGGCAACAGGAATAAACTCCATGGGCGAGATGAAGCCTATGGACTCGCTTCTATAGCGCGCCAGGGCTTCAAAACCGCTGATCCGATTGGTTTTGAGATCAATAATGGGCTGGTACATAAGATACAGACAATCATCACAGCCATTATAGGCCGATTTGGTCAGCTCATTCTTGATCTCGGCTTCCCTTAGGAGCCGCTTCTCCATTTCATTATCAAAGAAGCAATAGCTGAAGATCTGATTTTCCTCCGCATTATTGGCGGCTATGGACACATTTTTCAAAATGGTCTCCACATCGTCCTTGGCCGGATCGATTTCAAAAACACCAATATCGGCACCAAAGGTCTGGGTGACATAGTTATTATTCATCATCTCTATGAGTCTTAAGCACAGCTCGGTGAGCTCTTCCTTGTCCTTGTAGTCCCTGACATACAATATAAAGCGATCCATGGACAGATGGAACAGGCTCAGCCTCTCATCCAATAAGGCGCTTAAGGAGCCCGCGATATCCCTGACCAGGGCCTCACCATTGGTATAGCCGAAGGTCAGATTGATCAGATTGAATTTTCGCAGCTTCATCAGAATGACGGCAAGCTTCCTGTCCTTCTTATCCTGCAGATCCTGCTGGACGGTTTCCTGGAAGGATCTGCGGTTCTTAAGGCCGCTGATGAGGTCATGTTCATTGATATACTTAAGCTTTGTTTCCTGTCGTTTTCGGTGAGTGATATCAATAATCAGGCCTTCCAGAGCTATAACCTTGCCATCATCGTCGTATATGGCCTGTCCCTGCTCAAAGACCCATTTAACTTCTCCAGAGGCTGTAATAATCTCATATTCGGCCTTGAGCTTCTTCCTTTCCGAGACCACCTTTTCCCATTGGTTCCACAGATACTCCCTGTACGCAGGAGAAATGATATCATTAAAGGCTATTTCCCTGTTGTACAGAAGGCTCTCGGGCTTGTATCCTGTCAATTCAAGGCAGCCCTCCGAGATAAACTGCATGGTCCAGTCCCTGTCAAAGGCGCAGCGATAGGCCATTCCGGGGAGATTATCCAATAGGACGGCCTTGCTTCTTTCACTGTCAAAAAGGATTTTCTCCATTTCTTTTCGCTCGCTGATATCCTCCACCATGCATATATGATTATCCATGCCGCTTTCCACTTGCAGCGGTGAAATGATCATGCGTATCCATGTCTCGGAACCATCGGGGCGGATATACCGCTTCTCCATATCATATCCCGAGATCTTCCCGGCCTTGAATTTATTGAAATATTCTATATCCTGGGGCAAATCATCGGGATGGGTAATCTCCTTCCAGCTCATGGTCATGAGCTCTTCCTTGCTTCGGCCTGTAATAATCTCAAACATCTGGTTGATAATGGGCCTGTCAAAAGAGGGTGAAACAATCCTGTCCCCCTGCCCAACGGCTATTCCGACGGTGGCCTGGTCAAAAATGGCACGAAACAGCTTTTCGTTTTCTCTGAGCCTGAACTCCGAATTTAGGAGCTTCTGTCTCTCGGTAATCAGCTCTCGATTGGATCGCTCCAATTCTTTATTCATTTTTCTTAAGGATTCCTCAATGGATATGATCTTTTTTATGGCGGAATAAAACAGCCCATAAATAAGCACCGCTGTGACAGCCACATAAAATAGGCCCTTAATGATGCTTGCTTTTATAACACTTTCATAGTTAAGCACATTGGCCAGTAAATCGGTCAGAACAACCCATATAGCCCCAAATAAGAAATATATGGCCGAAATCCTGAAGGATTTGGATAAAGCACTATTTTTAATGGACCGGGACGATTTATCTTTCTTTGCCGGTTCAGTATTTCCTTCATTGAACAATCAAAACACCCCCCTATGTCTTTCTCTCATCCCTATTGATTGAATCAATGATACTATAAGATCTTTTTACCATTGCTCAGGAGAAGCAAACACATAATATTTTACAAAAAAGAAGGCTCCCGTATCCTAGATGGACAGCATAATCACCTTGATTACGCTAATGCATTCATTACAGGGCCGTCCTTGAAGCACTGGGCAGGACGATTTTAAATTCACATCCCCGAGTGACGTCGGTCTTTAATGTAAGGCTTCCGCCATGGGCCTGAATCACCTTATGGGCGATGGAAAGCCCTAGTCCGCTGCCCCCTGTCTCCGAATTACGGGAGTTGTCAACTCTCACAAAGGGCCTAAATATATCATCGGTCAGTTGGGAGGGAATCCCCACTCCATTATCTGTAAAGAGAATGACTATCCGGTCTGATTCCATGGTTAAGCGCACTGAGACCATGGTTCCCTTGGCATTATAACGAACGGCATTGTCGGCCAGGTTATAGAAGACACGGCTCATCTGCATTGGATCAATCATGGCATAAACGGCTTGTTCCGGAATATCAAAATCATAGTTAAAGCCTGCCTTTTCAAGCATGGGAAGAATCTCGCCGCAAACCTGTCTGAGATATTCACAGACATTGGTCCTGACTGTCTTTAAAGCAAATCGCGGACTATCCAGCAAAGACAGTGCAAAGAGCTGATTTAACAGGTCTGCGGCTCTCCGACTGTTCTTATTGATGATTTCAAGATAACCCCTCGTATCCTCATCCAGGGACTCCCCTTTCTTTAAGCAAAGCTCCGCATAGCCTGCCACACTGGCCAGGGGGTTTTTCAAGTCATGGGAGACATCCAGGATCATCCTTTTGCGATCGTCCTCGGCCTGTTTCCTTAAGAAGGTTTCCTGCTCCACCTTCTCCGCCATTGTATTAAAGAGATCTTCCAGTTCCTTAAACTCATTCTTTAGGCCCAGATCCACTCTCGCCGAGTAATCCCCCTCCCGCAGGCGTTCAGTTCCCTTGCACAATTTCTTCAGGGCACTTGTGATACGCGCCGATGTGAGCTTTGAAAACAGCATGGCAAATACAAACAGCAACAGCAGATATAGGAGAAGAACGGCAAGAAAGGCTGCCGCTACCGGTTTTAAATCCCTGGACACGGCTTCCCGGTTATAAACCAGGGACAAATCAAGGCGAATGGAGGTTGGAAATGTGACCACCAGCCAAAAGTTCTGGTTTTCATTATAGAGCACATCCACATGGTAGGGTATACCCTTGGCCTTGCTATTGACTAAAAACTCGGTAAACTCACCCGCTGAAAGCTGTTTCTTGCCAATAATATCAAGCCCTTCCGAATAGACCACCCTATAGTCCCCATTGATAACCTGTACCCCACCGCCGTTTTGAATGACGGGAGCAGTATCAATGTCCCGGTAGTTATCTTTCATCAGCAGTTTTGCAGGATACGTATTTTTCATCAGTGTCCTTGAAAGGATGCTGTCGGCAAAGGCCAGCAATATAAAGGCAAAAACTGCTGCCACAATGGACAGAAGAAAGACGATGCAATAGTTCAGCAGAAACTCTCTGGATATTTTGCTTTTCATGCTCACACTTCCATCTTATGAAGTTTATAGCCAAGGCCACGTATGGTTTTGATGTATTCAGGGTTCTGGGGGTCCGTCTCAATTTTGTTGCGCAAATGGCTTATATGAACCATGATGGTGTTGTCATCGTAATAATAGTTTTCGCCCCACACCGCGTTATAAAGCTGCTCCTTGGTAAAGACGCGCTCCGGATTCTCCATTAAGAGCAGCAAGAGCTTATATTCCTTGGCATTAAGCTCCAGAGGGATTTGGTCCTTATAAGCCGTGCAGGATTTCTTGTCTATGGTCAGTGCACCATATTCAATGACTTCGTTGTCCACCCACTTTTGCGCCTGATATTCATGGCTTCTTCTGAGCTGCGCGCCGATTCTGGCAAGGAGCTCGTTCATTGAAAAAGGCTTCACCAAATAATCATCGGCGCCCAATCCAAGACCCAGCACCTTATCCATCTCATCCATTCTGGCAGTCAGAAAGATGACCGGTATGTTGCTTATGGTGCGTAATTTTCTCAGCAGATTAAAGCCATCCAGACCTGGCATCATAACATCCAGCACAGCCAGGTGAATCTCCTGGGATTTCAGGATTTCCCAAGCTTCAAGGCCGTCCTTGGCAGCAAATACCTTATATTGATTATCTTCCAGATTTATCTTGATAAGATTTCTGATATCTGTTTCATCTTCCGCAATCAGAATATTCATGGGTCTTCTCCTACTCCTATGCAGTATTCAAAAATGGTTCTTCCTTTTCACTCTTCCATGATAGCAGATCATATCGAGGGATGAAATCAAGGAGGCGGTAATTTAAGGTAAATTTAATGTTTTCAAGAGGCTGGTTACAGATAGGGCCGCTATAATGCAATCAAAGAGATTGGAGGTGCTTTTTATGCGTAAATTAATCAGCATGTTGATGATTCTTACAATGTTATTTAATCTTTCCTCAATACCCGCCCTGGCACACCAGAATATCCCTGATCTTTCTGAGGCAGTGGCGGAATCCGTGGCCCAGTGGATTGACCAGGGAAGGGTCAAGGGTGCCGTACTGTCCATTGTTCAGAATGGTGAAATAAAGCTCTGTAAAGGATTTGGATATGCCGATGAACTCAATGGCATAACTGCCCAGGGTGATAAAACAGCCTTCCGGATCGGCTCCATCTCCAAGACCTTCGTGGCAGTTGCCGCTCTCATAGTTGCAGAACAAGGTCTTTTGGATATGGAACAGGATATCGCCCAATACCTGCCTGAGGATTTTCCGGCGCTAACTTATCCCATCACCATGGGGCAGCTTCTCACCCACACAGCAGGCTTTGAGGATATGGTCACCGGCATGGCAGTGTATAATATCAGCGATACTGAACCCCTTGCAGAGAGTGTGCGAAAATATAAGCCGCAACAGGTTTTCAAACCCGGTGAGGTCACCTCTTATTCCAATTATGGCATCGCCCTTGCTGCCTATGTCATTGAAGCCATTACTGGTCAGGACTTCTCTGACTTCTGCCAGGACAATATCTTTCTGCCATTGGGCATGAAGCGAACAACCTTTGCGTTTACTTCCCCGGATATCTATATTTCCAAACCCTATTTCCCCAATGGCCAGGAAACCCTTGAGCCCTATATGAATCTCTACCCCGAGGGCTCGGCCGTCTCCACGGCAGAGGATATGGCCCTCTATATGCAATGGCTGCTTGACCCTGCCGATACCCGGGTTCTTTCATCCTCTGGGAAAGAAGCGCTGTTCGGCAAGCAATTTGCTATGGCCCATGAGCTGGAAGGAATGGGTTATGTTTGGAACAGACGAATCAGAAACCATGGACTCTATTTTGATAAGAAGGGTGAGACACTGCATTTCTACAGCCGCATCGCCCTGTATCCCCAAATTAATACGGGAATATTTCTCTCCTTTAACACTTATCTGCCCGAAAAGGACATTAACGCCATTATGGAAAGGGCCACTGAGCTGCTCTATGGGCCCCCGAACTATGAAGCAGGAACTGGCAGGGCGACACTGGACATCAGCGGCTTATATGTGAACCATTGGTCAAACTATACGACCCCCGAGAAGGCATTGCGCTATATTGTTCCCGGAAAAATCCTCACCATTGAGGGTAATTTGTCCCAGGGCTTTACCCTGAACGGCGAGGGTCTCATCCTCATCGGGGAGGACATGTACTTATCCTCCAAGGGTATCCTTAAGTTCATAAGCAAAGGGAACAGCATTGTCATTGGCACTGAATCGGCCACCACCTATTCAAAGGTCCCAGCATGGCAGCATCCTGTTCTGTGGTTCTCGCTCCCCGTCTTCTTCTTTATCATGGCACTGGTCTGCTTCATCTTTGTGCTGGTGCTGCTGATACGCAAAAAAAGAGCAGGATCTGGCCGAGTTTACTTTGTTTTAACGCTTCTTCAGCTTCTTTCATTCTTGACCCTTTGTGTGCTTATGTACCGAGGCATAGCCGCCTTCTCCCTGCTCTCTTATTCGCTTCCTTTAACACTTTGCGGATGGGCCATTTGCATTACAGTCCTCTTTGGTTCTGTGCGTACGATTTATGCAAAGCGCAAGGGTGAAAGACATATCCTCGTTCCAGCCCTCTGGAGCCTGGCTGGCATCTTGTTTTCGGTTTGGATGATCTGGATGCGCATATTATAAAACAACCGCTGGTACTTTTTGTGAAGGTATCAGCGGTTTTTGCTTTTAATAATTTATTGGCGCGATGAATCGGGGGCATTGGGATTATTAAAGCTGGGCGGCTGCGGATTATCGGCATTGAAATATTGGCCCCCGGGTGTGGAAAGGTTGAAGTAGAGCTTGGAATCCTTAGTTATACCCCAATCCTTCAGCGAGCCCGTATCCTGTATCTTGTTGAAGGCTTCCCGGAACATGGTATTATGGGCTTCCTCACGATTAAGCAGGAAGTCTATGGCATCTCTTACCCCCTTGTCATTGATTTGTCTGTAGAGATATTGGTAAACAACCTTTGCACGCTGTTCCGCTGCTATGTTGGACAAGATATCTGCCGCAAGGTCCCCTGTTTCGTTGACATAGGCAGCCGTCCATAAATACCCGGAGGCATTGCTCAGCATGGGTGTTAGCCCTGTCAGCACATGGGCCTCAATATTTCCGACATCGGCATGCTTGGCATCAGGTTCGTGTCCGTTAAGCATGTTGATCAGGGTTGCCACCATTTCCATATGGCTCAATTCCTCTGAAGCAATATCTAAAAACAGGTCCCGGATCTCGGGCTGCTTGATGCGATAGCTTTGTGACAGGTATTGCATGGCGGCTTTAAGCTCTCCCTGCGGGCCGCCCAACTGCTCCTGAAGCATGGCCGCATAATTTGGATTCGGAGCATCTACACGCACCTGCTGAAGAAGGTTTTTATCATGTTTGAACACTGAAAATCTCTCCTTACTGTTTAAAATTTACTTCCTTTAATATCTGCCCTGTGGTTGTGAAATATTCTTTGCAATACTGCCTGTTTTTCCATTGGTCATTGACCGGGGCATAAATATACGACTATAATTAGGACGTGGCTGCTGCATATGTAAGGGGGATTATTATGCCTGAACACGAGATCATTCACCTTATACAGTCATCAGGAAAACTACCGCCCATGCCTAAGGATTTTGGCGAGATTCTGGGACTTCTCTTAAAGCCTACCGAATACGACGTGGATCAATGCGTTGAATACTTCTCTCAGTTCCCCAAGCTGGAGTCGCTTTTACTCGAGGTTCTCAGTGATAACTCCAAGATAAAAATTAAGACCACCAAGGACGCCATTAATTATCTGGGTGCAAAAAAGGCAAAGCTGATCGCCATTGCCTATGCAACCAGGCTGCTTTTATCCTATGGGCGGGCCAAGATTTTTGATAAGGAGAAATATTGGAAGCACTGCTTGGGCACAGCCTTCGCCGCCTACATCATCGCTTCCGAGACCCAGCTTGTCGACAAGGACAGAATGTTCACCTATGGATTATTGCATGACATCGGAACCATTGTTCTGGATATCTGCCTGCCCGAGCAGCTTGATAAGATCGACGAGATGCACCAAAAGGGAGTGCATCAAATCGTTTCCGAGAAGATAGTGCTCAAAGGTATAACCCATTCCGAGGTTGGGCAATGGCTTTGCAAGGAATGGGGCCTGCCCGATGAAATACTGGACATGGTGGCTTTACACCACTATCCCTTATTGGCCACACGGCTTACCAATGAAGTCAGAATCCTTCACCTGGCCGATGCCATCAGCACTAATTACTATGAACGTTTGCTGGGCAACCATACCACCTTTGTCTATGCTGACAAGATGATGGAAGCATTGAATGTCAAAAGAGAGTTTATTGAGCATGTTATTGAGATTCTGCCCAAAGAGATTGAGAACCTCAATCGGATTATACATATCTGAAGGAAGCATTGAGTCTGTCGAGCAATACTACTGCCTGCGCATTTTACGGCTGTGTTCTGAAGCCCTTATTAACAATGTTCGGGGCTTTTAACGGAAAGTTTTATGACTTCATAACATCCTGCCATCCTGTCGTCATGCTTATGTAAATCATTATGTCTGACCGACATCATCAAAATGGCGCTTTTCTTTATGTGCAGCGGTTTATAGGCCCTGGCGTATTCTTTCGATGTTTCGGTTCATGAGCTTGCGTCCAATGTTTTGATACATCCATTTTTTCAGCGGGGATAATGGCTGCGGGTATCTTTCAAAAAATGCATCGGGTGAGTCGAATACACCCAGATCCTGATTAATGCCTTCCTTTTGAATATAGGTGTGGTTACCCTTCCAGTCAATTTGAGGTGTCTGAAATTGATTTGTGGCAACACCATAGCCGCAGAAGCTGGTCTGACATTGCCTAAATCTCCCCTGCAGCTTTGTTAAGTAGGGAATGTCCAAAATCAATCCTTCCAGGTTGTACCACTGGCCTTGATAGTGGACTTCCACCCAGGTATGAACGATATTTTTCGGCGCAAGCCAATAAATCAGCCCTGTCATGGCGCCCTTTTGCAGTTTTTTGTGTATGGTAAAGCCGTGTACTCGGCAGGGTATGCCCACAGCGCGCAAAAGTGCCATAAATAGGGTGGCTTTTGTATTGCACTGTCCATAGCCATCCATCAAAACTTCAACGGCCGATAGCGTGTCATCGGTGTTATACCCGAAGCGGATTTCGTCACGCACAAAATTATAGATTTTCTTAATCCTTTCAAAATCCGCTTCTTGTGCCCACTGTCTCTCCTTAACAAGGGCCTGTATGGCGTCATGGCGATAATTCAGCATTCTGGTTTCCTGCAAATACTGGTTCATGGTGCAACCTCCTTTTTGATTACACTTTACCAGAACAGGCACTAGAAAGCTTTCAAAAACTCGCTATCCTTTAATATCCCGGAGGCGGACATGCCCGTCATCAGCTTATTGGTATAGGCAAAATGAGACGGGCTGTTAAATCCGGCATTCAGGGCTGCCATAGTTATATTGTCACCGTTAAAAAGGGCGTCATAGGCCTTTTTCAGCTTTCGTATGACAGTATAGCTTTTCAAGGGGATGCCGGTTTCCTCCATAAACAGATGAGCAAGGCGGCTCTGGGACAGGCTTACGCCTTGGGACAAGTCTTTGAGTGTAAGGGCTTCATCCTCCTTCCCTTCCCCTTCAAAGAGACTCAGTACCTTTTCAATGCGCTCATCAAAGCGTTTTACAGGACCGTAGGACAAAATCCCAATCATACTCTGCGCGAAGGAAAGATATTGATCACGGCGCTTTAGTTCAAGCGCCTGAATTAGTCCTTGCCGCATGAGGGCGGCTTTTTCTTCAGGAAATACAAAAAAGGCTGGTTGGCAACTTTCTGTCAGTTTCCATGTATTACCCCTATGGGGACTGCCATTAAAGAGCAAGACTTTCATGCGCTCTCCTCCATAAATCGCTTGCATAAGTTCTGTCAAAAGGCTGGGGGTGTCCGCCATGATGCTTATTCGATTGTAATAACTCTATTTTCTTCCTTTGATCGTTTAACGTCAATCATCCTTTGATTTTCCGAGCCCCGGAATTTTAACAGCAGATTTCGTTTATCGGCCTCATACCGGCCATCGATAAGGATATCGGTCCCATCGAGCAGGGCCTTCCAGCCTTTATGCTCCGCCCCATGCTCTATGATAAATTCATAGGTGTAACCGGTATAGGTCACTATGTCCAGATTAAGCTGCCTTGCTTTCCGAGCCAGTTCGGCAAAGGCTTCGGCCTGCTCAAAGGGTTCTCCTCCGCTGAAGGTAAGGCCATCAAGCAAAGGATTTTGCTTAGCCTGTTGGAGGATGGCATCTATGGTCATCCAGGTACCGCTCTCAAAGTCATGGGTTTCAGGGTTGTGGCAGCCCGGGCATTTATGCTTGCATCCTTGGGCAAAGACCACCATGCGTATTCCGGGCCCGTCCACAATGGATTCATTGATAATACCGGCAATTCTGATCACAGTTTCCACGCTTTCACCTGTCACTTTGAAGAACAGCTCTGCCTGCGGAAGGACATATGCTTTATCCTGTCCCGCTCCTCTGCTCTTTTGGCATTATTGAACTTCTCAACGGTACCCACAAGATAGCCGGTGATTCGTCTGATTCTTTCAAAGGCCTTTTCCCCTTCCTGGCGTCCGCAAGCAGGGCATGTTTCACCGATAATGCCCGTGTAACCGCAGACCGGATCCCTGTCCACCGGGTGGTTAATGGAGCCATAACCGATGCCCGCTTCCTTCATGGCGCAGATAATCTTTTCAAAGGCCTGAAGATTCTGAGTGGGATCCCCGTCCACCTCCACATAGGTGATGTGCCCGGCATTGGTCAGCGCGTGATAGGGCGCCTCCAGCCTGATCTTGTCAAAGGCGCTGATGGGATAGTATACCGGCACATGGAAGCTGTTGGTGTAATAGGCTTTATCCGTAATCCCTTCAATTGCACCGAACATCTTTCTGTCCATCTGGACAAATCGTCCCGATAATCCCTCGGCAGGGGTCGCAATCAAAGTAAAGTTCATATTGTATTTTTTGCTGGCCTCGTCCATGCGCCTGCGCATATGTCCGACAATCTCCAGTCCCAGCTTCTGTGCCTCTTCGGATTCTCCATGATGCTTGTCCATCAAGGCCTTCAGGCATTCTGCCAATCCGATAAAGCCCGTGGTCAGGGTTCCGTGCTTCAATACCTCCCTGACCTCGTCCTCCCAGTCCAGCTTGTCCGAGTCTATCCAGACCCCCTGCCCCATGAGAAACGGGAAGTTCTTGACCTTCTTTCGGGCTTGGATCTCAAACCGCTCCAGAAGCTGATCTATGACCAAATCAATCTTTTTATCCAGCTCGTTAAAGAATGTCTGGATGTCCTTATTGCTTTTCAAAGCCAGTCTGGGCAGATTGATGGTGGTAAAGCTCAGATTACCTCTGCCATGGGTGATTTCTCGGGAGGGATCAAACGCATTACCTATAACCCTTGTCCGGCAGCCCATATAGGCAATCTCAGTTTCAGGTTGTCCGGGTTTATAGTACTTCAGATTAAAGGGAGCATCCAGGAATGCAAAATTGGGGAAAAGTCTCTTGGCGCTTACCCTGCAGGCCAGCTTGAACAGATCATAGTTGGGATCCTCGGAATGGTAGTTGATGCCTTCCTTGACCTTGAAAATATGGACCGGGAAGATGGGTGTCTCACCGTTGCCAAGCCCTGCTTCAGTGGCCAGAAGGATATTTTTAATAACCAGCCTGCCCTCGGGTGTGGTATCAGTGCCATAATTGATGGAGCTGAAAGGCACCTGGGCGCCCGCTCTGCTGTGCATGGTATTCAGGTTGTGAATAAAGGCCTCCATGGCCTGATAGGTGTTTCTGTCGGTCTCAACCTGTGCCTTTTGGGCTGCAAATTCCTGAGCCCTGACAATCGCATCCTTATCCGTAATATACTCACCAAGGTGTTTTTGCTCAAGACGTACATACGCCTCATTACTCTGCAGGGTTGGATAAGCCTTGTGCGTGTCTGCAATCTTATTGGATACTGAATTGACCAGATTAATGGCATCCTCGCAGCCAGTCAATAGCTCCAGAGCTTTGGCCAGATTTTGTTTGTAAAGTCTGGCATAGGTTTTAGCAACACCGGGAGCCATGCCGTAATCGAAATTGGGAATGCTCTGCCCGCCATGCTGATCATTCTGATTGGACTGAATGGCGATACAGGCCAGGGCCGAATAGCTGTGAATATCGTTAGGCTCTCTCAAATGGCCATGCCCGGTGCTGAAGCCATCCTTGAAGAGCTTGATGATATCAATCTGACAGCAGGTTGTGGTCAGGGTGAGGAAATCCAAGTCATGAATATGGATATCACCCTCTTTATGGGCTCGGGCATGCTCGGGCTTTAAGATAAACAGCTCACCAAACTGCTTTGCGCCCTCAGAACCATATTTAAGCATGGTTCCCATGGCAGTGTCCCCATCTATGTTGGCATTTTCACGCTTTAAGTCATTATCTTTGGATTCTTTGAAGGTTATTTCTTCATAAATCTTCATAAGCCGGGTGTTTACTTCCCTGACGCGGGTCCGCTCGGCTCTGTAAAGGATATATTCCTTGGCCGTTTTGGCATGACCGCACTCTATGAGCACTCTTTCGACCACATCCTGGATCTCTTCCACACTGGGAATCTTTTTGTCGGGATCATTATGTAATTGCTCCACCACTTTTTCGGTCAGAGCCATGGCGTTGGCATAGTTCTCTTCACCGGCTGCCCGAGTTGCTTTGAAAATGGCATTGGTAATCTTTTCAATGTTGAAGGGCACTTCCCTTCCATCCCGCTTCTTAATCTTTGTAATCATCTGTACTTCCCCTTTTTTATCAATGAGATGATATGCCGTAATAAAAACCTCTCGACAAAGGTCAAGAGGTTATGATCATAGAAAACCTATGCACATCCTATACCCCTCCATCGCTCGTAGAGTTCATGGTATCATACTACAGGCAGGTCTTCTGACTCTGGGTCATCAACATTCCATGCCTTCCCGGATACTATCCAGTGGACCTGTATTGAAATGTCTCACCATCACAGCGGCGGGACCGTGCAGGATTCTCACCTGCTTCCCTTTTAAACTGCCAAAAACAGTCACCTGCAATAACAATATTTAGGTGTAATTGATATTATCATATACAACATATAGCGTCAATATCTTTCAGGCATGTTCCCCATTTCATACAAAAGCAGCCCGCCCCTCCGGGACAGGCTGCTTATCTTAATATTCAGGCATTGACGTTATTTAAGGTTTTCTACCATGCGCACGGCAATAACAAGGGCCTGTTCACGGGCGGCGCTTGCATAAATAATGTAAATCTCCTCCTTATTCTTTACCCTTCCGGGTGGTTATTGAAAAAGAAAAAGTCCTAAATCAAAAACTTTGATTTAGGACGTATTGGGGGTTAAATGCCTTTACTCATGATATCCACAGCTTTTAATTCATGCTCATGGGCCGATTTCAACAGGCCTGCAATTTGGTCCCGAACCTCCATCTGACTGATATCCTGACTGGTTTTGAGACTGAAGGCTTTCTGCCATGCCTCATAGACAGCTTTGTAAATCGTAGCCAGCTCGGTCTGTTTCATTTTTTCAAAATACTTCCAGGCATAGTACTTTAAAGGTGCGTAGGTGCCCAGAAAATATTCCAGATTCCATGCAGCTTCAATGTTGAATCTCTCTTCGAAATGCCGGATCAAGGTTGGATAGGCTTCCAGCCCCTTGGCATTCTCGCACCATTCCTCTCCCTTTAAGTGTGAGACAGCCAGTTTTAAGGTATCGGCCAGAATAGCCTCCTGGGACTTATCGCTCTTACCGGTCACTGTCAGCACCGACAAAATGGGAATCTCACGTTTTCCAAGCTGATCATAGGCCATTTGGGATCCATTGATTGAATCACCACATCCTTCATTGATGGCCAGGGTGGAAAACATTTGCATATTGTCATCATAACCGGTAATCAAACCCCATTCGGGTACGCCAATGTCCCAGGATATGGCAGGTATGCCCGCATCAATGGACTTTTTAATATTGGCAATAGCCTCCAGCCTTTTTTTCTCTTCAATGATGTCCTGTCCCCAATAACGGCCCACATACTCACAGGTAAGGCCGCCGTTTTCCACCCATGGCTTCTGCATGTCAAACTGCCAGATGCTGGTGGCCGACGGACAGAGATCAGCCGAAACCCACATACGGAAAGCAAACCCGCTGGTGGCGACAATATCCTCCGCATACTCGGCCCAAGGACTGTTTTTTACGGCGCAGACCAAGGATTTTGCAAAGGAAAACAGATAGCCCGTACTGTCATAGACTCCACTCCAGGTGGTGTTAATCTTTTTCATCATTAAGCCTCCCTTTTACTTTTTTCAATGGGAATATAGATTTTCTCTGAAAACACACGGCTTTGCTCCACATAGCATTCAAACTCATACCCACCCGCGTGTTTGTAGTCACTTTGCGGCAGCCAGACGGATTGAATGTACTTCCAGGATCGGTGAATAGTATTGACAAAGTCCTCATGCGTCGCCACAGGTGTCCTGAATAAAGCATACAGACCGCCGGGTATGAAGAGCTCCTGGGCTCCCTCCTTATCACCTTCTGCTTCCTCGGTGCGAATGCCAATATAATAATCCAGCTTATTTAAAGAAGCATCCCAACTGCTTACACCAAAATCCTCGCAGATTTTACCACCCGACAAACGCAGAGAGAGCTTTTTGGCATTGTATTTATTCCAGAAATTTGGCGGGTTCTCCTCATCACTCTTATAAACGGTGAGAGAAAAACCGGGTATATCAATCACCTCAGGGATTATCTCAAATGGCTTTGTTTCAAAGGTTAAAGGCTCACAGAGCTTCAAGCTGTTCTGAGTCTGTCTGAATTCGGTGGGTAAAATATGATATTCATCCTTAAAGGCGCGGGTGAAGTTCTCTTTTGAATTAAAACCATAGGCGAAGGCTATCTCCGAAATATAGGCATCCTCTTTTATAATCCGCTTGGCGATCTCACTCAATCGCCTTTTACGGATATAGTCGGTGGGCGTCATCCCTGCCGCCTCTTTAAAAATCCGCAGAAAATAGTACTTGGAATAGCCACAGGCCCTTGCACAAGCTGTCAAGTCAATCTCATGGGCCAGATTCGTCTCTATGTATTCAACTGCCCTTGCAATATGTTCTTTATAGTCCATAGGCCCCGCCTTTCCTGATTCAAATATACAACATATATTCCCATAAGGATTGATAAAAATTGCTATTTACAGAATTGCCACAGAGATTGCTGTGAATAGGTTTTAAGCATATTGGCAAAAATAAACCGCCAACATTATTTCTTTTGGAGGAGATTCATTGTGTTGACGGGTATCATACTTGCGTTGCTGGCAGGTTTATTAATGAGTGTCCAAGGGGTTTTCAATACAAGGGTCATGGATTCGTCCAGCATGTGGACCACAAATATCTGGGTGCATTTTTCCGCCCTCATCACCAGCCTGTTAATATGGTTTTTCACGGGCAGAGAGAGCTTATTGTCGGTGTTCCAGGTCAGTAATAAGCTCTACTTACTGGGTGGCATCATCGGTGCATTCATTACCTTCACCGTAATCAGAAGCATCTCGGATTTGGGCCCTGCCTATGCCACCATGCTGATTCTGCTGGCGCAGCTCGTGGTTTCATGCTTAATCGAAAGCCTTGGTCTATTCGGCACAGAAAAGATGTGCTTTGAATGGACCAAGCTCATTGGCGTAGCCCTGATGATTGCTGGAATTATCATCTTCAAAAAATAACAAAACCCCGCCATAGTTTTGCCTAAATAATCATGATGCCGTTAAAGCCTCATATATCAGAGGTGACCTGATAGTCGAGAATGTCTATCAGCTTGCTTGAAGCCGCCGACAGGGGCATATCCTTGAGCCATGCAACACCCACATGGCGCGGCGGGATTCTTTCAATGGGCTTAATTTCATATAGTGCCCCTTTTTGGATATCCTCTTCAACAAAGTTTCGTAGGACACAGGCAATGCCAAAATCAAATTTCGCAAAATGCACTAAAAGGTCCATATTGCCTAATTCAAACGCCGGCGTGACATTTATAGAATGACTCAAAAGGTACTCATCTATATAGTGTCTGGAATTGCTGTTCTTCTCCAGCAACAGCATGGGGTTCTTAACAATTTCGCTGAGAGGCTGTAGCTGATAGGAAAGCTGTCTGAGCTTTTTCCCTGTTACAAAGCAATCCTGAACCTCCAATATGCTCTTGAAGCTGAGTTTGTCATCCTTGTAGGGCATGTTGATGATGCCAAGATCAATGCCGCCGCTTTTTAATAGATTGATAATTCCCGGTGTATTAGGACATGTCACATGGACCTTAATGCCCGGATAGAGGGTATTAAACAGCTTCAGGTAGGGCACCAGGTAATGCTTGCACAGCGTATCGCTGACCCCCACACGAATCTCTCCGCTTTGAACATTTCTGACACTGTCAATCTTCTTCTCAGCAGTTTCAATAAAGTTAAAAGCCTGTTTCAGATACGTATAGAGAATCTGGCCCTCCTGGGTCAGCCTGACACCCTTGGGTGTCCGCAAAAACAAGGCGCATCCCAGCTCATCCTCAAGCTGCTTAATGGCTCTGCTCACGGCTGGCTGAGTAATATACAGAGACTCTGCAGCTTTCGAAATGTTTTCATATTGGGCCACATAATAAAAGGTCCTGTAGAACTCCAGATTCATTGGTATAACTCCTTGTTATGGCTTATATTAGTTTTATGCATTTTATTTATATTGTAGCACGTTTTATAATGAAGCTGTACAAAATATCTAGGAGGTACCCGTTATGAAAACAAAAATCGGAATCAATGGATTTGGAAGAATAGGCCGCAATGCCTTCAAGGTCATTATGGAAAAGTATCAGGACGTATTGGATGTTGTGGTCATTAATGACTTGACCGATGCAAAAACCCTGGCCCATCTGCTTAAATATGACTCAGTTTATGGAAGGTTTAACGGTCAGGTTGAGGCTAAGGACGACAGTCTCCTGGTCAACGGGAAAGAGATCCGAATCATGGCTCAGAAGGATCTGGCCTCCATCGACTGGAAAGCCCATGGCGTAGATATTGTTTTGGAGTCAACAGGCTTGTTTACAAAAAGGGAAAAAGCAGAGCTCCACATCACAAGCGGCGGTGCAATAAAGGTGATCATCTCTGCACCAGCCACCGACGAGGATATTACCATCGTCCTGGGCGTCAACGAGGATCGGTACCATCCCGCTCAGCACCATATTATCTCCAACGCATCCTGCACTACAAACTGCCTGGCCCCGCTGGCCAAGGTACTTCATGAGGCCTTTGAAATCAAAAAAGGATTAATGTCAACCATCCACTCCTATACCAATGACCAGAGAATTCTGGATCTTCCCCACAGCGATCTGAGAAGGGCAAGGGCGGCCGCCATGTCCATCATCCCCACCAAAACCGGTGCGGCCAAATCCATCGGCGTTGTTATCCCAGAGCTGGCTGGCAAGCTCAACGGCTATTCTTTCAGAGTTCCCACCCCAACGGTATCCATTGTGGATCTGGTGGTGGAAACCGGAAAACCCGTCACCAGGGAGCAGGTCAACGCTTTATTGAAGGCCAGGGCCGAGGGCGAACTCAAGGGCATTATGAATTATTCTGAAGAGCCGCTGGTTTCCACTGATTATCTGGGCGATCCTGCTTCCCTGACCATAGACGCCTTAACCACTATGGTCATAGACAACAACATGGTCAAGGTTCTGGCATGGTACGACAATGAATGGGCATATGCCAGCCGTTATGCGGATCTGGCTGCGTTTGTGGCCAAACAGGGTATGGCATAGTTCTATCTTTACAAATAAAAAGTGTGTGGTCCGGGGTTTGCACCTGAACCACACACTTTTTTGATTTATAGAGGTATTACTCCAGTTCAAAGGCACCCGTATAGAGCTGGTAGTACTGACCCTTCTTAGCCAGAAGCTCCTCATGATCGCCCCGCTCAATAATACGCCCCTTCTCCAGAACAATGATAACATTGGCGTTCTTTACCGTTGAAAGGCGGTGGGCAATGACAAACACCGTTCTTCCCTCCATGAGCGCATCCATCCCCCGCTGAACAATGGCCTCAGTTCTGGTATCGATGGAGGAGGTTGCCTCATCCAGTATCATAACCGGAGGATCGGCCACTGCAGCTCTGGCAATAGAGATGAGCTGGCGCTGACCCTGGGACAGATTGGCGCCGTTTTCGGTCAGCATGGTATGATAGCCCTCGGGCAGGCGTCGGATGAAATCGTCAGCCCCCACCAGGGTTGCCGCCCTGATACACTCCTCATCGGTAGCATCCAGTTTTCCGTATCGGATGTTGTCCATGACAGTGCCGGTAAAGAGATTGGTTTCCTGTAAAACCATTCCTATGGCACGGCGGAGATCGGACTTCCTTATCTTGTTGATATTGATCCCGTCATAGCGGATTTTACCGTCGGCAATGTCATAGAACCGGTTAAGCAGATTGGTGATGGTGGTCTTGCCCGCACCCGTCGCTCCTACAAAGGCCACCTTCTGCCCCGGCTTGGCATAGAGGCTCACATCATGCAGTATTGTCTTCCCAGGCTCATAGGCAAAGTCCACGTCAAAGAGTCGCACATCGCCGGTGACCTTAGTATAGGTTACAGAGCCATCACTGCTATGGGGATGCTTCCAGGCCCAAATTCCCGTTCTTTCCTCGCATTCAATCAGCTTTCCGTCCACCTCATGAACATTTACCAGGGTCACATAGCCTTCCTCCTGCTCAGGCTCCTCATCAATAAGGTTAAAGATACGCTGTGCACCTGCAATACCCATGACTACGGCATTGATCTGATGGGAGACCTGATTGATATTGCCCACAAACTGCTTGGTCATGTTCAGGAAGGGCACCACAATGCTGATGCCCATGGCAAGCCCGGAAAGGCTCAGGTTGGGCGCATTGCTGATTAAAAGAATACCGCCGGTAATGGCAACGATAACATAAAGCACATTACCGATATTATTGAGAATGGGACCCAGAATATTGGCATAGCGATTGGCCTTTCTCGAATCCTCAAAGAGGGATTCGTTTATGCTGTCAAAAGCCTCTTTGCTCTCCTCTTCATGGCAAAAAACCTTAATGACCTTCTGGCCGTGCATCATTTCTTCAATAAAGCCCTCCATCTGGCCAAGGGCTTTCTGCTGTTTGATAAAGTATTTGGCAGAGCCGCCGCCCACTCTCTTGGTCACAAAGAGCATGGCCACAACCCCTAATACAACCACAATGGTCAGCCACAGACAGTAGTAAACCATGATGGAGAACACGGTAATGACCGTAATGCTGGACACCAGAAGCTGCGGAAAGCTTTGAGAAATCATTTGCCTTAAGGTGTCAATATCATTGGTGTAATGGCTCATGACATCCCCATGATTGTGGGTATCCACATACTTTATGGGAAGGGTCTGCATCTTGTTGAACATCTTTACGCGTAATTTCTTCAAAGTGCCCTGGTTGATAATGGCCATCATCTGGTTATAGGCAATGCCGCTGGCCAGGGACAGCACATAGAACACCGCCAGTATGCCCACAAAGGACAGGATCTTTCCGCCTACCCCATTCCAGTCGCCGGTTTTCCAGTTGGTTTCCACAAGAGCGATGATGTTTTGCATGAACACCGCTGGAATGGAGCTTATGGCCGCATTAAAGATGATGCAGGCTATGACCACCGGGAACATGACCGGATAGAATTCAAGTATGGTCTTCAGCAGGCGAAGAATGAGGGATTTCTTGTTCTTTACTTCAACAGGCTTCATTGTCATCACCTGCCTTATTCTGTGAAATGTAGATTTCGCGATAGATGGCGTTTTCAGCCAATAACTGCTTGTGGGTACCTATACCGTTAATGGTTCCCTTGTCCATGACAATGATCCTATCTGCATCCTGAACCGAGGCCGTTCTTTGGGCAATAATGATCTTGGTGGTCTCAGGGATATATTCCCGCATGGCCTTACGAATCCTGGCGTCGGTCTTGGTATCCACCGCACTGGTGGAGTCGTCCAGTATCAGGATTTTAGGCTTCTTAAGCAAAGCTCTGGCAATGCAAAGCCTTTGTTTCTGACCGCCCGACAGATTGGCGCCGCCCTGCTCCACATAGGCATCGTAGCCTTGGGGAAGCTGATTGATGAACTCATCGGCGCAGGCCATCCTGCAGGCCTTGGCCATTTCCTCATCGGTAGCATCCTTCTTGCCCCAACGGAGGTTTTCCTTAATGGTACCCGAGAACAGAATGCTCTTCTGCAGCACCACGGCCACCTGGTTGCGCAGGCTATCCAAATCATAGCGCCTTACATCCAGCCCCCCAACCTTGACAACACCCTGTGTGGCATCATACAGGCGCGGAATAAGCTGAATTAAGGACGATTTGGAGGAGCCGGTTCCACCGATAATCCCAATGGTCTCGCCCGATTTGATCTCCAGATTGATATTGGACAGGGCCATTCTCTCCGCTTTTTCGGAATATTTGAAGCTTACATTCTCAAAGGAAATGGAGCCGTCCCTGACCTCATAGACGGGGTTCTCAGGATTGGTCAAGGTGCTCTTCTCACTGATGACCTCCACAATACGCTTGGCAGATTCGCCCGCCAGAGTCATCATCACAAAAACCATGGAAAGCATCATAAGGCTCATGAGAATCATAAAGCTATAGGTCAATATGGCCGAGAACTGTCCGATATCAAAGGCCAGGCCCTTGGTGGTGATAATGGTATAGGAGCCGAAGGACAGCACAAAAATCATGACCACATACATGCAGAACTGCATCAGCGGGCCATTAAAAGCCAGGATGCGTTCAGCCTTGGTAAAGTCGGCACAGACATCTTCAGCCGCAGCCTCAAACTTTTTCTGTTCATAATCCTCCCTTACAAAGGATTTGACTACACGCATCCCCTTAATGTTCTCCTGGATGGATTTATTTAAGGCATCATACTTGGTAAAGACCTTTCTGAACAGCGGAAAGGTTTTTTTAATCACCAAGATGAGGCCTCCACCCAGAACGGGGACCACCAATAAGAAGATCCACGCCATGCGTCCGCCCATGATAAAGGCCATGGAAAAGGCAAAGATCAGCATCAGTGGCGACCGTACAGCCACTCTGATCAGCATCATATACGCGTTCTGCACATTGGTGACATCGGTGGTCATTCGGGTTATCAAGGAGGAGGTCATAAACTTGTCAATGTTCTCAAAGGAGAAGTTCTGAACACTGTAGAACATATCCTTTCTTAAGTTCTTGGCAAAGCCGCAGGCCGCTCTGGCACTGGTTGAGCCTGCCACCGCTCCGAAGAGCAGGGACAGAAAGGCCAGAATGATGAGAATGCCCCCATATTTCAAAATGGTATTCAGATTACTCCCGGCCTTGATTTCATTAACCAGATTGGCGGTGATAAAGGGAATGATACATTCAATTATGACCTCAAGGCTTATGAGTATGGGGGTTATGATGGAGAGGGTTTTGTATTCACGCACACTTTGTGCCAGTCGTTTTATGATAGTTCATCAGTCCTTTCCTCAATCCATTATTGCTTTTCCAAGACTGGATATAAAGCAACAAAAAATTTTTCGTTGCAAAAAATTCCCCTTTAATAAGTCCTGTGTGATGAAATATAGTCATTATACGGCTTTGAACCCTACGGGAAAAGACAATCATATTATGATAGCAAAAATCCGTGAAAATGTCTAATTGATTTTCTTTAAACCATCTTTTTAACGGATTTTTTTTGTTGTATAATCGGCTTGGAGCATCTTGGCGCAGCTTGGAATTCCAGTACCGCTCTATCAAATTCTTACCTTATAATAACGTGATCCTTCTTAAGTATTATCCCATTGTTTTTAATTTCATCATTAATATAAAAAGGAGAACAGCAGTACTATGAAAAAGCAAGGTTTAAATCCCTACCTTCCCTCCTGGGAATATATCCCTGACGGAGAGCCCTATGTTTTTAACGGCAGAGTTTACGTCTACGGTTCCCATGATCGCTTTAACGGCTATGTGTACTGTCTGAACGATTATGTCTGCTGGTCTGCGCCCGTGGACAACCTGTGTGATTGGCGCTATGAAGGCGTCATTTACAGGAAAACCGACGACCCCATGAATCCCGACGGCCGTATGTGCCTCTATGCGCCTGACGTAACCGTTGGACCTGACGGAAGGTATTACCTGTATTATGTACTCGACAAGCTGCCCATTGTTTCGGTGGCGGTTTGCGACACACCTGCCGGGAAATTTGAATTCTATGGCTATGTCCATGATGTCAACGGCAGACGTCTGGGTGAACGTGAAGGCGACGAGCCCCAGTTTGACCCCGGTGTGCTGACCGAAGGCGACAGAACCTACCTGTATACCGGCTTTTGCCCCAGAGGCGACAAGTCCAGATCAGGCCCCATGGTCACCGTACTCGGCCCCGATATGCTCACCATTGTTGAGGAGCCGGTGTTCATTGCTCCCAGTGAGCCCTATAGCAAAGGCAGCGGTTATGAAGGCCATGAATTCTTCGAGGCTCCCTCCATACGCAAGCGCGGGGATACCTACTATTTCATCTATTCCTCCGTCGTCTTTCACGAGTTATGCTACGCCACCAGCAAGCATCCCACAAAGGGCTTTAAGTACGGCGGTGTCATTGTGAGCAATGCGGATCTCCATATTGATACCTACAAACCCGCACAAAAGCCCATGTTCTATGGCGGCAACAACCACGGAAGCATTGTGGAGATTAATGATCAATGGTATATCTTCTATCACAGACATACCAACGGTACCAACTTCAGCCGCCAGGGCTGCGCCGAACCCATTTACTTCAAAGAGGACGGCTCCATCCCACAAGTGGAAATGACATCCTGCGGCTTAAACGGCGGTCCCCTGACTGGAAAGGGTGAATACCCCACTTATCTGGCCTGTAACCTCTTCTGCAAGGAGGAATCCCTTTATACCGACTGGACCTGCTCCTGGATGAACAACCAATTCCCCAAAATCACTCAGGACGGACGGGACGGCGACGAGGAGATAGGTTTTATCGCCAATATGAAGGATTCGGCCACCGCTGGCTTTAAGTATTTTGACTGCAAGGGCATAACCAAGGTCAAAATCAAGGTCCGCGGCTACTGCAAGGGCCACTTTGAGGTGAAAACCGCATGGGACGGTGACGTGTTAGGAACCATTCCCGTAGATTTCACCAATATATGGACTGAATACTCGGCCGATATTTCCATTCCCGACAGCGTACAGTCCCTTTACTTTACATACAGGGGCAGCGGCAGTGCAAGCTTTGGCTCATTTACACTGGAATAGTAAATGGCTTACCATTTAGGCACAACGGCAGGGCAGCGAGAAATCTTCTTCGCTGCCCTTGCTATTGCAAAACACCCGCACACTCTGCATATGCCGTTCATGAGGCATTCGCATTTGTCACATTGGGTAAGCCGGTTCTGCAAGGTCTGGGAATCCACCTTCAGTTCCCCGGGAAGACTGTCCAGATAATCCTGGACAGTCTTTTCATATTCAGTTACAGAAATGCCTTCCAGTAGACACCTTTTGCAGACGGGCACCATATTTACTCCACCGTCAGAGCCATCACGCTGCAGGCAGGAACGGTAAACTCCAGGCCATCCTCCAGCAACTTGTAATTCTTAAATTCGACGGGCTTAACCTTTTCCGGATTGTCAAAGGTGTTATAGGCATTCATTTCCCCGGTAAGCACTCTGCCCGTTACTGACTTAATGGCTTTACCTGCAATCTCAGCGCGAATGGTACGGCTTTCAGACAGGGACAGATTACAGATGGTGATATGGATCCGTCCATCCTTGTCCATGGATACCGATTCATGGAGACAGGGCACAGCTTCCTCTTCAATACCTACCAGATCGGTAGTCAGTGAGCTTTCAAGAAGCTCTGCATCCTGATGCTCCTTATAGAGATCGAATACATGATAGGTGGGCGTCAGAATCATGTTGGTACCCTCGGTCAGAATAACTGCCTGGAGCACGTTGACAGTCTGGGCGATATTGGCCATGACCACACGTTCACTGTGCTTATTGAAGATATTCAAATTGATGCCGGCCACCAAGGCATCCCGCATGGTGTTCTGCTGATACAGGAAACCGGGATTGGTGCCTGGCTCCACATCATACCAGGTACCCCATTCATCCACAATCAGCCCGACCTTTTTATCAGGATCGTATTTGTCCATGACCCAGGAATGGCGGGTAACCAGCTCATCCATGTAAAGTGTCTTCCTTAATGTTCTGTACCAGTCTTTTTCATTAAACTCGGTAGCACTGCCCTTATGCTCCCAGGAATCATTGGGAAGGGTGTAATGATGCAGCGCCAGGGCATCCATAAACTTGCCGGCCAACTTCATGAGCACTTCGGTCCAGTTATAATCATCACCGGCAGGTCCGCAGGCCACCTTATAGATTTTATTGTTCCCATAGTTTCTTACATAGGTCTGATAGCGGCGATAGAGATCGGCATAGTATTCGGGACGCATGTTGCCGCCGCAGCCCCAGCTCTCATTACCGATACCGAAATACTTCAGATGCCAGGGTTCTTCCCTGCCGTTTTGCTTGCGCAGCTCGGCCATGGGTGAAACCCCGTCAAAGGTCATGTACTCCACCCAGCTTTGCATTTCTTCCACGGTACCGCTGCCAAGATTACCTGTGATATAGGGCTCGCACTCGAGTTGACGGCAAAGCTCCATGAATTCATGGGTACCGAAGCTGTTATCCTCCACAACTCCGCCCCAGTGGGTATTAATCATTCTTTTACGGGTTTCCTTGGGGCCAATGCCATCCCGCCAATGATACTCATCGGCAAAGCAGCCGCCCGGCCATCTCAGAACAGGCACTTTAATGCGCTTCAGGGCCTCAACCACATCATTTCTGATGCCGTTGGTGTTGGGTATGGGGGAATTCTCACCCACGTAGATGCCTTCATAAATACATCTTCCTAAATGCTCTGAAAAGTGACCGTAGATTTCCTTATTAATTTTGCTCTTTTTGCGATTCGCATTGATATGCAGTCTTTCCATATTCCCTTCTCCTTCGACTCAAACTGAATGATCCCTCTGTGATACGCAGTAAGCAATGACCTTAAGAAAAATCTATTAATTTACTTTATATTCTATCATCAATTACCTTAAACTTCCATGGATATTAACTTTAGCCTGGCACCTTGTTATCATCCAGCCCTATGTAGGTATGGGACTCATCCTCCATCTTCATGATCTCCACAAGGGTGACTTCATTCTTGCCAAGCTTCAGATTCAGCTTAAGACAGTCTTTTTCCACATTCATTCTGCTTGTGGTAACCAGAGGCTTAGCCACCTCTTTCAAGATTTCCACGGCTTGCCTGGAGGGGTATCGAGGCCTGCCCATCTCAATCCATGTCCGCCAGGGATTGCCGTATTGCTCGTTAATGGTGCTCTTTTTAACAAAGACCCATTCACAATCCAGGGGCAGCTCAATTTCTATCTCCTTTTCAAATCCCTCCCCTTTCTCCATGACATCATTCCATACCATGAGGGCAAAGGAGCCGTCATCCTTCCTGACAATGAGACTCTGCTCGTCCCTGTGCACAACTTCCCCATCCATGTTCTTAAAGAACTTAAAAGCATAGAAGGTGGGCTTGGGTATGCCGTTTAAAGCCACAAGGCCAAATCCGCCATGGAACTGGGACCGGGGTACATCACATTCCTCAAAGACATCACTGAATGTCCAGTAAGAGAATGAATCTACGTAATCGCCGCCCTCACTTAATATTCTGCAGAGATAGGCCGCATTGAAGACCGTGTCATGCACCGGATTAAGGGGATGCCATGAGGTATTGTATTCGGTGATATGAAATGGCAGATCGGAGAACGCTGATTGATCAATCATCTGCCTTACCGTCTTGAACTCATCGAGCATATAGGTTTTATCATGGAGCTCCTGATAAAAGAAATGGGGTGTTATATCAGGCTGCTTGGAGGTATAGGCATGTCGGGTGACAAAGTCCAGGGGCACATTTTCTTCATGACAGAACTTCAGAAAATCGGTAATCCAATGGTCGGCTCCCCCACAAATGGCGGGTCCGCCCACCTTCAGGTCGGGATGGACTTCCTTGACAGCCCGTGCCGTATATTGATACAGCTTAAAATACTCATTCTTGTCAGCGTTTCGCCAGAACCCAGGGAGATTGGGTTCATTCCAGACCTCAAAGGGCCATTTCAGAACCTCTTCCAGGCCATAACGCGCAATGAAATGTCTGATGGTGGCCTTTACCAGGTCGGTCCACTTTCCATAATCGACGGGTGGTGTGGTATGCCCTTTCCAGTAAAAGACGAAATTATCGCCATAGGATAGCCTGGATGGCATGAATCCCAGCTCTACAAAAGGCCTTATGCCTTTTTCCAAAAAGCTGTCAAAGATTCTGTCGATATAGGTGAAATTGTAAAAGGGTCTTTTTTCACCGTCTACCTCATCCTCTCTGTAGATACCCACATCATCATGGAAGAGGCCGTGACCTCTGATATACTTGAAGCCAATTTCCTTCTGAACCATGTCAAGATGATCCTGATACTCTTTCTGGAGAGCAAGGCCAAGCCTGCCCGTACCCACACAAAAACACCAGTTATCCGAAAACTTAATCCCTTTAGCAGCTTTAGAAACCTTTATCTTTTTAGACATCACAAATCCCCTCTTGTTCTTAAAGACAATGAAGAGAGGATTGACCTCTCTTCATTGTACATGGTGCTAATTTATGCAATAGCTTGTTTTAATTAATTACCAGCAGCAGCAGCGGCATCCATCAGGATCTTAATCTGACGGTCAACCTCGTTGAGGTAATCTTCGGGTTTGCCGGCCTTGCACTCAGCCACGAACTGATCCCAAAGAGCATCGTACTTGGCAGGATCAGCCATGATCAACTGAGGATAGTACTTACGGCATACGTCTTCGAGCTTAGCCTTAGCAAGTCTTGCAGGGCTTGCATCGTCGATAGCGAAGGCCCATACAGGATAGTAAGCAGGCATCTTCTTGGGCTCGGAGAGAATCTGTGCAGGATACTTAACGCCAAGCTTGCTGTAGAAGTTCTGTTCCCATTCAGACTGGCCAGCGAAGAATTCGTCTTCGGAATCGCCAGGGCTGCAAGGAGCGCCGTCTTCATACAGACCCTGCATCTTGGGAGAATACTGCCACAGGGTGTCACCGGTTAAGTCACGTCTCTTGGTGTTATCCTGGTTAAGAGCACGACGTTCGGGGGTCAGAGCCTTACCAACGGTTCCTACCTTAACCCAATCCTTGCCTTCGATACCCCATGCCAGGTAGTCCTGTACCTCGCGGTTCAGCAACCAGTCATAGTAAGCCATGAGGCGATCGATATCCTTACACTTGGTGGAGATGGTGATACCGCCGGTACCAGAGATGGTTCCGGACTTAGCTTCAAGATAAGCATCCTTCATACCGGGATTAGCAATCGGTACGGAAATGTAGGTGCGTTCGTACTTGCCTTCGGATCTCAGGAGCATGTCTGCCTGCTGGAAGTTCCAGTACTGGTCGAACATACCGAGAACGGCACCAGTAGAGATTCTAGCCATGTAAGCGTCATAGGTCTGGGTGAAGGTATCGGGCTTAATGGTACCCTTGCGATACTCTTCGTTAAGCTTCTTATACCAGTTCTTAGCGGTATCAGTGATCTGATACAGAGAAGACTTAAAGGTGGTCTGGTCAACGATTACGTCACCTTCATTGGTGGAGCCCAGCAGGTGCAATGCAGGATTACGCAGACAGAAGTCTCTCCAGCCATCGCAGAGGATTTCGAAACCGATGGTTTCAACACCGTCGATGGTGGGGTACTTTGTTCTGTAATCATTGATCATCTGGAAGTATTCATCCACGGTCTTGGGAACCTTATAGCCTGCTTCAGCTATAACGGCCTTCTGGAGGAAGAAGCCTGCACCGCCATTCTGGAAGATAGGCGACTGGATACGTTCCAGGTTGTAGTTTTCAAGAGTATAGGCATGTTCGCCGTCAAAGGCTGCCTTCATCTTGTCAAGGAAAGGTTCGTAATGAGCTCTTAAGTTGGGGTACTTGAGGATGTACTCTTCAACAGGGAGGAGTGCGCCAGCATCAAAGAACTTCTTGGCATCGGCACCGAACATGATTTCCGGATAGTCACCGCTGGCGAGCATAACGCCGACCTTTTCATTCAGGTCGCCTACGAGGAATTCCCACTCGATGGTTACGCCGGTCAGTTCAGTGATCTTCTTTAATACCGGGTTGTTGGGGTCGGGAGCCTGTCCTGGGTCACGGATGAACATATGGTATGTAATAGGTGTTCTGTTAGCCATAGGTGTCAATCCGGTCTCAGGATCTTTTTGAAGCTCAGGCTGGTTTGTTTCTGTTGCTGATGACGGTGTTGCAGTAGGTGTCGAGGCATTACCCTGGGTCTTCTGATCACCGCATGCTACGATGGCAAGAAGCATTGCCATGATCATCAGCACAGCCATGACTTTTTTAAGAGTCTTCATTGTTTATTCCACCTTTCGTGTTTTATTTGCTCTTAATGTATCACGATTTATGATAGTCAGTCATTCGCACAAAAGTACTCGAAATTCCAATAATTATACCTATTGATTTTTTATAAATTTAGTACCATTAAAAACAGCTTATTCCAAGCATCCATAGGCTACAGCCCTTACACGGTGATGGTGATACTGTTCCATATTGGGCATCATCTGGTGCATGTATACCAATGAGAATCCCTCACTGGGATCAATAACAACATAGGTTCCAGGGAAACCAGTCCACCCAAACTCTCCCACCGATCCATTGCAATGACCTGCTGCAGGATCCATGAGGGTTCTGACACCCAGCCCATAACCATAACCCGCCACATAGGGGAAGTTAAAGTCCTTAAGCTGCTGTGGGTCCAGATGATTGGCGCGCATGAGGTCAATGGTCTTTCTGCCGATGATCCTCTCCCCTTTGTAGCAGCCGCCGTTGGCCATCATCTGTGAGAACTTCAGATAGTCGCTGACTGTGGAGTAAAGCCCCGCTCCCCCGGCCTCATACAGCGCATCGGGCTGATGATACTCATCCCAGAAATCAGGCGCTTTTGTCATCTTGCCATCTTCCTCCTTTTTATAGAAGGTGGCCAGACGTTTCTCCATACCCTCCCTGAAGCGATAGCCCGTATTGGTCATGCCCAGGGGCTCGAATATTTCCTCCTGAAGGAACTGGCCTACGGTCTTACCTGAAACGATTTGGATAATGGCGGCAACAATATCGTGCCCATAGCCGTATAGCCAATGCGTTCCGGGATCAAACTGAACCGGGATGCTGGCCATGGCCTTAGCCTCGGTCACAATATCATACTTGCCGTACTTCTGCTTGAGTTCTTCCTTGACCCTGGCCATATCATCGGAGGTTTTTGTGCCCCCAAAGTGATAGGGCAAGCCCACCGACATGGTAAAGGCATGCTTGACCAGCATGGGATTCTTAGCTTTTCTGACATGGAAATTGCCGTTGCCTTCACACTCATAAACATAAGTTTCCTTATATTCAGGAATGTACTCATAGATGGGGTCATCCAGCAGGAATTTGCCTCTTTCATAAAGCATCATGCCTGCCGTGCACACAATGACCTTTGAGAGTGAGAACAGACGATGGATGGTGTCATCAGCCATGGGTCTTTTCTCTTCCAGATCGGCATAGCCAAAATAGTTCTCGTACAGAATTTTGCCATCCTTTGCGACGGCGCAGCCGCAACCTGCAGGACCATTTTTCACAAACTCCTGCAAAAGCGCGGTAAGATCCTCAAACCTTGCCATAGCACTCTCTCCATTTCCCTTTATTCAATTTTTATAATCTGGATACACTATTTAGGAAGATAAATTTTATAGCGTCCCGCCAACATAAGCAGTGAGAAGAAATACAAGCAATTGTCATAATACCTGCGTTCACCTTTTCGCAGGGGCTGTTCCCAGAAATATCTGACCCAATCCAGCCGATACTTGCCCTTTGCGGCCAATGATCCTGCTGCATTGGTAGCAATGATGGCCAGAGGATGCATGGCAGGCTCACCCATGGGCTCACCTTTTACAGTGTAGGCCTCATATTCACCCAAACGGGTATTCTCACTGAAGAAGGCCTGCAGTCTGTCAACAATATCCCCCAATCCCTCATCTTCATTGAACCAGGAAGCATCCAGGCCAATATTCATGGCAACACGATAGGCATCGGAATAGAATTCCCACTTCTTGCCGAATAAAAGCTTGGTTCTTCCGTCATATTCGGCATATTCGGGGGCCATGCCCGTCACCTTGTCGCAGCTTAAATGCAGGAATCTTCTGCTGGCTTTAGCCGCTTCACGCCAGAAGGGTCTGTCGCATTCGTCGGCCAATAAGGCAAACAGTTCATAAAAATGCGGCAGATGGTAGGAAGGATCGGTGAATGGTGTCTCGGGGACGAATTTAATATAGTGGTTATGGGGATCCCACATGGGGTCCCCACCCTTAACCAATTCGGACTGATGGAGGCAATGCTTCAGAATATCTCTGGCCTGAACGCTGTAATTAAAAGGCTCCGGCCCATCGCCCCATCTGGCGCTGGCAAAGAACAGCGCCATGGCATAATACTCTTCGCCGTCGGGCGCCGGCCCCTCGGCGTTCTTTTTTCCTTCGGGAGAAACAGACCAGGCAAAATAACCCTGATATTTGCCCGAGCTTTGGTACATATAGGTTTTTGAGAAGAGCCACAGACGATCAAAGATATCTTTTCTGTCCATCTGCACCGCCATCATCATACCATAGCTCATGCCCTCGGTGCGCGCGTCCAGGTTGCCTGTATCCAGCATATATCCCATATCCTCGCCCTTCTCAAAGTAAATGCGCTCTTCGGGGTGGAAGAACATGGTTTCAAAGGTATCATTGATTTTCTTATCTATTTGCTCTTCAGATATTCCCTGTTCGGCAAACAGATTTCTGTATTGTTGTGTATAAAAAGCACCGTCTTTCATGAGTAAATAGCTCCTTATTTGCTTTATTCCTTGACCGAACCAATCATGACACCCTTAACAAAGTACTTCTGGAGGAAGGGATAGACCACCAGAATGGGGACTGCTGCCACTACAGTAATAGCGGCTCTGATGGAAACAGGCGTTACCATATTGCTGGCAGCCTGCCCGGCCTGGTAAATCGCATCGCCGGATCTGGAGCTAGAACTCATGGCGGCAGCCAGCATCTTCATCATTTCATACTGAAGGGTGGTCAGATTTTCATCACTGGAGCAGTAAATAAAGGTATCAAACCATGAGTTCCAGGCACCCACAGCACACCACAGGGCGACTGTAGCCAAAACAGGCTTACTACATGGCATAGCTATCAAAAGGAAACACCGGAAATGGCCCACGCCGTCAATAAACGCTGCCTCAAAAAGGCTGGAAGGCAAGCTCTTGATATAGGACCTTACAACGATGACATTAAATACGCTGACCAGGCCAGGCAGGATGTAGACAGAGAAGTCATTGATCATGCCCAAATCCCTGATGAGGAAGTAGTTAGGAATTAAGCCTGCAGACACATACATGGTCACCAGAAAATATCTTGTAGCGAACTTGCGCCACAGGAACTCGGGTCGGGACAGAACATAGGCGATCATGGCCGCTACGATTACACCAAGGATGGTGGATATACCTGTTCTTAAGACCGAGTTAACCGAGGCAATCAAAAGCAGTCTGTTTTTGAATACCGTCTCATAGTTGTAGGTGGAGAATATTCTCGGGAAAAGGGTTATACCCCCTTTAAGCGTATCCTGCGGGTTGTTGAGTGAAACTGCTACCGTATTCCAGAACGGATAGAGCATCACCACAATTACAATAAGCATAATAATGGTATTTACAGTTCTGAAAACGATGGGCTCAATGGAGCCTAATTTGAACTTCTTCTTGCTTGCTATCATCTTGAACCCCTCCTTAGAACAATCTTTCGTCTTCGATTTTGCCGGACAGATAGTTGGTGGTTACAATCATGAATATGGAGATAACCGATTTAAAGATACCGGCTGCGGTCGCCAGCGAGTAGTTGCCCAGCGTGATACCGTACTTAAGAACAAAGATATCAATGGTTTCGGAAACGTCCATAACCAGGCCCCTACCAAAGAGATACTGGACTTCGAATCCCGCATTGAGTATGAATCCGAGGTTCATGATCAACAGCACCAGAATGGTCGGCCGAATTCCAGGAAGGGTAATATGCCACATTTTTCTGTATCTGTTTCCGCCGTCGATTTCACAGGCTTCGTACAGAGAAGTATCAATAGAAGACATGGCCGCCAGATAAATAATGGAGTTCCAGCCCGTCTCCTTCCACACATTGGCAAAGGCTACGATCCACCAGAAGTACTTAGGTTCGCCGAGCCACAGGATGGGCTTGTCAATGATGCCCAGCCACATCAACAGATTGTTGAAGGCACCGTCCGAGGTGGACAGGATATTGGAGATAAGTCCGCACACAATAATCCAGCTCAAAAAGTGCGGCAGGTATGAAATAGTCTGTACTGTACGCTTAAAATATGTATTCTTGATTTCATTCAAAAGCAGTGCAAAGCCAATGGCAAATACAAATCCAAAGACCAGATTCATAGTGGACATGGCCAGCGTGTTTCTGAAGGCGCGCCAGAATCCTTGTTCCCTAAAGAGAAAAGCGAATTGGTCAAAGCCCACAAAAGGCGATTTCCAATAACCCTTGCCCGGCCGGAAATTCTGGAAAGCCATGATCCAGCCTGTCAATGGCAAGTAGTTAAAGATAAAGGTAAAGATCATCCAGGGAAGAATCATGAAGAATAGTGATTTTTGCTGCGAATATAGCCTGAGGGTTTTTTTCCATTTTTTTGTTGCTCGAGGCAACGCTGGGTTTAATTCTGTCATATTCATCTCTCCCGTAAAATAGTTTTGATTTTGAGTATAACAATCAAGAGCCAGGGTAAATCCCTTACTCCGAATTATTCATGGGTCCGACTTAAGACTACCGATTCCTATTCATAATTTCTGCAATACGTCGGTTTATTTCATCGAGGTATGGCTGCGGATTGCCATTCTGAATCTCGGTAACAAACTCCTGCCATAGTCTGTCAAACTCATCAGGTGCCGAGAGAATCAATCGTGGGTAATATTTCCGGCAGGTTTCTACGACCTTGTTGGCTGCTACACTGGCTGCACTTCCATCGCCCAGGGACATGGCCCACAGCGGATAATAAGCCGGTCTTTCGACGGGATCTGAAAGGAGTTGCGCGGGATACTTGATGCCATATTTTTTCAGGAAGCTCCGATCATAATCGGACATGGACATAAGATACTCATCGGCCGAATCGTCCGGACCGCAGGGTTCTCCATTTTCATAAAGGCCCTGCCGCTTAGGCGAATAGTTCCAAAGTATATATCCTGTGAGATCCCGCTTGGTCGCATCATCATTCTGAATCTTACGGCGTGTTTCGGTAAATACCTTTCCCCCGCCGCTCAACTGAATATAATCCCTGCCTTCTATACCCCACTGTAAGTAATTCTGAACATCTTCCTGCAGAAGCCAGTCATAAAAAGCAAGAAGCCTGTCTGGATCCTTGCACTTCTTGGTAATGCCTATACCGTTATTGCCAGGAATAGATCCACTGGGCGCATCAAGATAACTGTCCTTAACACCGGGATTGGCTATTGGAACAGCAATGTATGTGCGGTTATACTTTTTCTCGGCCTCCAAAACATTGTGGGCAGGGATAAAATTCCACCCCTGATCAAAGAAGCCAAGCACAGCACCTGAAGATAATCTGGATATGTATTGGTCGTAGTTTTGGGTAAAAGTCTCCGCCTCAATGAGTCCTTTATGGTAGACCTCATTCAGCTTTCTATAATAGTCCTTGGCTGTATCGGAGATTTGATAGAGGGATGCTTTAAAGGTGATGGGATCCACATAGGCATCACCGTCATTTCCTGCACCCATTAAGTGCTGGGGCGGATTACGCAAGCAAAAATCCCTCCACCCATCGCAGAGGATTTCAAAGCCTATGGTCTTAATACCATCTATTTCAGGATACTTTGCTTTATAATTTTCAATAAGCTGGAAGTATTCGTCCAGAGTTCTTGGAATGGGATAACCCGCATCTTCCAGTACCGCCTTCTGAATAAAAAAGCCCGGACCCGTAGGCTCAAAGAGGGGTGCCGCATTAAGAGTCACGCTATAAATCTCAAGAATATATTGATGCCCGTCTATGTAGGTCATATCGTCCGCAAAGGGAGAGTAATGGGCATAAAGATTGGGGTAATTGGGCAGCTTATCCTCCAGAGGTATAAAGGCGCCCGCATCAATGAACTTGTTTGCTTCTGCAAAAATGGCATCGGGATAATCTTCACTGGCAATCATAACCCCTTGCTTCTGTGCCAGATCGCCTACGAGGAATTCATATTCTATGGTCACACCGGTAAGCTCGGTGATTTTTCTAAGCACCGGATTGCTTTTTGAAGGCGCGGCGCTGGGATCACGGATGAAAATTTTGAAGGTTATGGGATTATGGGCATCGGGCATGGGGGTCAGTCCGGTATCCTCGTCAATATAGGAACCGGTATCCATAGGTGTTGACGTCGCTTGGCCAGTCGCCCTGTTCATTGGAGGATTTTTTACACAGGCGGCTGAAATGGGAATCAGGCACGATATTAAGATGAATGAACATATTCTACTTAACCGTCTCTTATCCATACAACCACCTTTCTTTTTTAATCAAATTCTAACATCAAAGGTGTTGTAATACATTCCAAAAATGATACTTTGTACTCCAATTACTAAACCACATGTAATTATGGGCGATTTCTGAATTCTGATGGGCTTTTTCCCACGCTTTGGATGAACTTCATAATGAAATATTTACTTTCAGTATAGCCTACTTCATTGGCTATTTCATAGATTAACTTATCAGTTTGAAGCAACAACTTCTTGGCCTCCGCAATGCGAAGATCATTAAGATACTGATTGAAGTTGACGCCTGTGGCTTTCTGAAAGGCTCTTCCCAGATAGGCCGCATTCACATAGAATTTCTCGGCCACATCCTTCAGTTTTATCTGTTCCTTATAATGCAGATGAATATACTCGATAACCCCCTTGCTGATACCCAATTTGGAAATCTTGCTGCTGCGTTCAATGAACTCAATGCCGCGAATAATCAGGTTAAGCTGTAATTCCTTCCATTTGGGAAATAGGGTGAAATACTGATATTCCATCCATTCAGGCCTGGTAAGGAAGGCCTCCCCTTCCTGGGCATCAGTAATCTTTGACATCTCATCGCTGATGATATAAAAGATTCTGAAGCTGATTTCCTGAATATATTGAATCCCTAAACGGACACTGCCAATTTCATTAAAAAGGTTCTCCATATCCTGCAGAATATCATTCTTACTCAGGTGTATAAAATGATTTCTGATATCCTCAAGAAACTTGGCTTCATGAGGCAGATCGCTGGACATTTTAATCATACCCGGATGATAATCCATATATTCCTGCGGGTTAAAGAAGAGTTCGGTCAGCATTTCATAGTGCTGATCGGAAAAGTCCTCTCTGAAGCTCTTTGATTCATGTTCAAAAACATAGGAGTTAAAAAGCAGTGAGCAGTTGAGATTCTCCTTTTTCAATTCCTTCTGCAGGCTTACGGCCAGAAGCCTTTTTTTGCTGTTAAAGCCAGACAGCATGTCCGGTGACAAAAGATAAGTATATTGACTGCCACGCACTCTGAACAAACAGTTTTCCAGGTCGCCAAGATGTCTTGCCAGACATTCCTGCATAAGGGTATGGGGGGTTTCCTCCTCTATGGGCTCGTTACAGGGCATTACAACAACAGTCATAAAGGTAAACCCTATAAACTGCTTTCTGTCAACATCGCTGCCGCTGTAAAGCTTGTTGAGCAGTTTCATCTTTTCACGGATGTCACCCAGAATTTTCTCACTGCGTGATTTATCCAATTCCTCACGCATCTTCTCCAGCAAAGGAAATATCTCATCCTCATCAACGGGCTTGAGCAAATAGTCCTTGACGCCGTACTTCATAGCTTCCTTGGCATAGGTAAAGTCATTATATCCCGAAAGCATGATGACAAACGTATTGGCATAAGGGCTGTGTCTGAGCGCTCGGAGGAATTGCAAACCATCCATGACGGGCATTCTGATATCCAGAATAATCAGATCAGGGCAGACCTGTGGAAGCTTCTGGAGCGCTTCCTGCCCGTTTATGGCAGTGTCCTTGACTACAAATCCAAAACGCTCAAAGGGAATGGCTTTCGGCAGATATTCTCTTATGCTTTTTTCGTCATCAATGAGTAGTATTGAGTACACTGAAATCCTCCTTCTTGAATCGTAAGGGAATAGTCACACAGATTTCGGTACCTACGCCCAAACGGCTTCTGATGTCAAAGGTAAACTCATCGCCATAGAATAAGGCCAATCGTTGATGAACATTATATAAACCGACACTCTCGGATATCTTTTTCCCTTCCTTGAGCATTTGATTAAGCGCATCCAGCCTCTGGTCACTTATTCCCGAACCATTATCCGAGACAGTGATAATCAGACGTTCGCTCAGAACTCTGGCTGTGACCCGCACAAATCGCAAATGAGAAATTCCTTCAACCCCATGGACACAGGCATTTTCTACCAGGGGCTGAATGATCAGTTTAGGCAGAAGGCTCTCCTCAGCAGCAGCTTCCACCTCTATTTTATATTCAAACTCATCGTCAAAGCGATACTTCTGGATCCTGAGAAACTCATCAAGGAATTTCATATCATCCTTAAGGCAGATGATATCATCATCCCAATTGATGATATGTCTGAACATACGGGACATGTATTTGATCATCTGCGCTGTTTCAGTCTCATTCTTTACAACAGCTTTAAGTCGGATGCATTCCAGGGCGTTAAACATGAAATGCGGATTTACCTGGCTTTGCAGTGCCAGCAGCTTGGCCTGAGCAGTCTCTCTTTCAAGCTGTGCTTTGACAAGCTGAGACTTATATTTCTCGTCAATAAGGGTTTTCAACTGCTCGCTCATGTGGTTCATACTTTCGGCCAATATTCCGATTTCATCCTTCCCCATGGAATGATGGGCCGTTTGAATAAAGTTACCCTGGGCAATTTGCATGGACTGCTTGACCACGCTCCGGATGCGCTTGGTAATATTCCCTGCAACCAGGAAAATAAAGAATACTGCCAGCAACATGTTAAAGAGAGCTACTCTGGTCGTTTTCCATCGCATCTTGCTGAACTCTTGAGCAATCATATTAGAGTCGTAAAGACCATATAAGGTTAACGACATGTCAGCAAGGGGCTGCTTGAGCACCACCATGCCCTCCTGGACTTTATCTTCATGGAATATATCATAGCTGCCAAATTCCTTATAGGTGTTGGCAGAAGCAATGATTCGGTTATCGGAATCAGTAAGGATTATATTAGAAAACAGATCAGTTTCTTCTAGCATTGACGACAGATAGGAGGTATCAATATCAAGTCTTATGGCCTTGTTGTAATGGTAGTATTGTGGATAATAGGTAAGTGTTCTGATGACACTGAAGCTTCTGTCGTACATGCTCTGGGTTTTGGTGGGAATAAGAGATACACGCAAAAAGGGCCCATAATCGGTATGTGAGAGATTAATATAATTCTGATCCAGCAGGGTCTCCCCCAGGGTTCTATTGTCCCAGGGGATGATCTTTTTGACCAGGGCCCCGTTTAAGATGGTAGGGTTGTCGGAATAAAGAACCATTCTGCGAACCTGACGGTTAAAAGCCAAGTCCGAGAAGATGGTCTGCTCAATGTTGTCCTGATAGACCACCAGGAAATTGATGTCGGTGGAGTAGTTGCTGTCCAGAAGCTTATAGAGCTCCTCATTGGTATTGTATCGGTTGGAAAGGTTAATGACGCCGTTGATAGTCTCGCTGACCTTGTTAGCCTTCTCGCTGAGAGACAGGGTCAGGTGCTGCATCATACTTGTTTGGATGTTTTCTTCGGTGTCGTTATAGTAGAATGTGTTCTGTATGGTAATAGGCAGGATGACACACCCAATGAAGATGAGGAGCATCTTTTGGGATACGGACAAGTTATTGAGAAAACTCAACAATCTAAACTTTCTCACATATACATCTCCTTAAGCGGCGGCATCCCTAGTGCGTTCTGCGTTCTTTCATGTCGGGCCTAAGTTGAGAATTCTTCCGAAAGCAATATTCATTTTATCAAAAGCAATCATGATTTTCCACCGGGATTATATTCTGGCCCGCTGCTCTTTGGATGCTTTGAGTGTGTCTCATATATTCAAAGATACCATAAATCATAAAGCGTAAACAAATCTTTTCAGAAAACCCCGCGCCATATCCTGGAATCAAACTTTCATCGCTCTATGGACTACAGTAATATATTGTCATTTTGGGAGGAAAAATTAATAATTTTGAATGTAAGTACAAATACGAAATAACAGGGCCCCAAGGCCATAGGATCTATGGTGTCGTCCATCATTATGACAAACTGGCTGACAATAATCACATAGGGCCTGCCCTCTTACAAAAGAGAGCAGGCCCTGGCTCATTTTCTGAGACATAAAAAAACCTTGTAACGCTATGTTACAAGGTTTTCCTTTGTACCTGGTGGAGATAAGGGGAGTCGAACCCCTGACCTCTTGAATGCCATTCAAGCGCTCTCCCAACTGAGCTATACCCCCGTGACCTCTCCTATTATAAAAGAGAATTTTATTTTTTTCAATACCTTTTCTGACTTTTTATACAGAGAATTTTTAGCCAGATTGTTTCTCTGTGCGATTTCCTGTAAACACCTGCCCTGCGATTCCCATAAGTGGCTGTTTCTCGCAGACCACCCCCTTCATACCTACTCCCCTTCTCCTATCCTACAGGGCCCTCGTCAATGATGATTTCTGTGGGCTGCTCCTCCAGGGTATCCACAACCTCACTTTCCACCTCAGCATCGGCATCGGATGCACTGGTCCCGGGCGTAAGCTGGAGATAATCCATAAGGAGCTGAATACTTGCGCTGAAAGTATAGAAGTAAGGTCTGCGCTGACTGTCCAGAACCAGAATAAGGGGCTCCTCTTTCTCACTGACAATGATGAATATCTGATCCAGTGTTTTGATTCCCGATTCATTGAGGAGCTTTACATCCACATTTCTGACAGGATCAAAGGGAACACGTATCACATAGCCTTTTTCGGGGAAGGGCATGAGCTTGCTATAGAGGCTCTTAATGGTTTTCACATAATTGAAGACCTCATTCTGAATCTGCGGGGTCAGCGGTTTTCTCACCACTACCTCACTCTTTTTAATGTCGTAGGCCTCCACATTGAAGCTTTGCCCCTGTGCCTCTGCATCGGACAAATAGGCGATAAAATGTGTATCCTCAAACATTTGTGCCATACCAAGCACTGATTTGTATTTATTCTCGTTTTGTGTGATAATCGCGGCCGTATAGAGGGTGGCTCCCACCAGACAAAGGATGACCACGAATAAGATAATGCCAATGGTTCTCTTCCTTATGCGTATCAGAATCATGCTGCTCACCTCCCTAGACTTTATGAGGCGAGCAGGTCATTTATACGTTGTACAACTTTTCAGACAAGCTAAATTCCAAGGATTTCATAGACACCCTTATGGCACAGGGCGCGAATTTCATCATCAAAGGCCTGAAACTCTCTGAATTTGGATTGGAGAATGGGAAGAAACTCCGGATTCTTTTTCTCATACCGGGATATGACATCAGCCAGGCGTTTATCCTGTCTGACCACAGAACCATGGTCCTCCAGGTTATCGGCGATAAACACCAGCTTTTCCTCAATGGTTCTGACGAAGAAGTCCTCGGGCTTAAGGCCGTAGGCTTCAATATCTTCGGGCCTGTAAGTGCCATTGGAATGGCAGGCACAGATACGCGCCAATTCATCCTCCCCCAGCGCCTTCATAAGCTTGTACCCCTCATAGGAATGGGCAAAGGGACATTGGGTAACACTTCGACCAAAATCATGGACAAGTCCCATGAGCCTGACCTTTTCAGGGTCGATGGGAATAAAGTCTTTAAGGGCCAGCGCCAGCCTGTAGGCAATCTCCCCCACCTGGATGCAGTGTCTGTCCCAGTCATGGCCTTTCTCTATAGGAAAGCTTCTTAAGAGCTTAAGGGCTTCAGCGTAATTCAATGTTCTTCATTCCTTCTGGTTTTTCACTGTTAGTTTATTCCTTCTTCTTGGCTTTGTACCCAAGATGAATAAGGGCGGCTATTCCCTTTTCCCGGGACTCCTCATCCTCGAACTGGATCTCCAGTGCCCCTTCCTCGGTTTCGCGGTTGTTAAGGATACCGATATTCTTGATATTGATGCTCTCCCGGGCTAAGGCGGTGGCAATAACAGCAATAATACCCGGCCTGTCCTCCACATCCACCAGAATGTCAAAGGTCTTCTGAATAAGGCTCTTACGATCCGAGAAGGTGTTTCTGAGCAACCGGGCTGACTGGAAGAAGTGCTGGATCTTATCCCATTGCCCTTGTCGAAGGTTCTCCTCAAATTCTGACAGAGCTCCACCTAAGGTTTTCAGGGTATCCAGGATAATATCCTTGTTAGAGAGACAGATCCCCGCCCAGAGTTCGGGTGAGGACGAAGCTATACGGGTTATATCCTTAAATCCGCCTGCGGCCAAAGTTTTCATATGATTATTGGGGCCGTCCAGCGTTCCTACCAGGTTAACCAGCAGGGCGGCAACCACATGGGGAACATGACTGATGGCCGCAGTGGCTTTATCGTGTTCCTCACCGTTGAGTACCAGGGGAATGGCTCCCAGGACTTCTACGAGGTGCTTAATGGCCTCAAGATCCTCTGTGCTGGATTTTTCTGTAGGAGTAAGACAATAATAGGCATTTTCAAAAAGATTGGCTTTGGCGGCCGAATAACCTGATTTTTCAGAGCCCGCCAGAGGATGTCCTCCAATAAACCGGTGTGCCAGCCCCAGTTCTTGAATAAGGGCCAGCACCTCCCCTTTTGTGCTCCCTACATCGGTAAGAATGCACGTGTCGGGCAGCGCATCTCTAAGCTCCTTGAGGATGTTTCTCATGGCAAAGACGGGTATGCAGAGAAACACGGCCTCTGCTTCTGAAAAGCCGCTTCCAAGTTTATCGGCGCCATGATCAATGACACCCTCGGCCAGGGCTTTCCGGATAACGTCCCCATCCTGATCCCAAGCGGTAATTTCTATGGACTTGCTCTTTCTTTTAAAGGCTTTTGCCATGGAGCCGCCAATGAGCCCCAGGCCTATAATACCTATTCTGCGCAGTTCTTTCATGCTGTTTTATCTCCTATCCATGCTTCCGTACTACCATTGGCAATAAGCTGGGTATTATTCAACCGTTAAGGTCTTTAAAGAACGTCGAAGGACCGATGGCGTAATCCCATTCTCCAATTGGGCCATCTTCGTATACTTCTTGATGATCTTCCAGATCCCCTGGCGTGAAAAGCGTTTTCCACTGCTGTTGATAAAGAGGGATGTCTCCATGGAGTTCTTCAGCAAATAGGGTCGGGCACGCATCAAATAATCCCTCACATCCTCGGCACACTGAGCGGGAATCGCAATCTGGCGATGCTTTGCTCCTTGCGCTATGCTGATACAGCTTTTATCCAGCTCCACTTGCTCCACGTTAAGCGCAATCAATTCGCTGACCTTCAGCCCAGCCTCATAGAGGAGCCGCATAATCACCCTGTCTCGGATGCTCTTGGTCCCTTCGGTTCCAGGGACAAGGATGAGTTTGCTCATTTCCTGTTCGGATACAGCTCTCGGCGGTCTTTTGTCTATCTTTGGGGTTGTTATCCCATAAAGGGGATTTCCCTCCACATGGCCATTTCGGATAAGATAGCGATAAAATATCCTTAACGAGGCAATGGATCGTGATATGGTCGATGGAGATTTCCCCATACGTCCCAGGGACTCGATATACTTTTCCAGGACAGGCTTTCCCGCCAAATGCGTCTCATGGATCCCCGAAGTTCTGAGATATGCAATATACTGTCTGATATCACGCTCATAGGAAAGAAGGGTATTGTCTGACAGGTTCAGTTGATCCTTCATATACGCCATACATGCACTTACAATATTGTCCATCATGGCTCCTCCGGTATTTTTTGCTTCGTTTATTTTCTCTTGTTGATGATTCTTTCAGCCATGAGAATTCCTGCTACTGACTTGGCATCACAGATAACGCCCTCATCAATCATCCGCAAGGCTTCTTCTAAAGGATATGCCTTGGCTGTAATAAATTCATCCTCATCGGGATGACATTCCCCACAGGACAATCCCGTTGCCAAATAGATGTGCAAAATCTCATCCGCAAAGGCCGGAGCCGGGTAAAGTGTCAGAATCTTCTCCAACTTTTGCGCCGTGTATCCGGTTTCCTCTTCCAACTCCCTGGCTGCACAACGCTCAGGGTCCTCCCCAGGGAAGTCCAGTTTTCCTGCCGGAAGCTCGATAAAAACCTTATCGTTGGGTTTTCTGAACTGTTCTACCAGAATAATCTGACCGTCATCGGTGATGGGTATCACCACCGAAGCACCGGGATTCCGAATGACATCCCGGGTGGCGATCTTTCCATTGGGCAGCTCAACAGTCAGCCTTTCCACATCTAATATATTGCCATGATAAATAGGCTGTACGCCTATGGTTTTCTCGTAATAGTTCACCTAAATAGCCCCCCTGTTATTGTTTGCGTCCGATTTCCCGCGCTCTTTTGGTGCACTCGCCCATGGCGGTGATGACCGCATTGCGGAAGCCTTCTCTTTCTAAGGCCGCTACCGCTTCAATGGTGGTGCCTGCAGGCGAGCAAACCATGTCCTTGAGCTCAGCGGGGTGCTTTCCTGTATCCAAAACCATTTTGGCAGATCCAAGCACCGCCTGTGCCGCAAGTCTGTAGGCCATTGCTCTGGGAATCCCCGACTGAACTGCTGCATCAGCCATGGCTTCAATGAACATGAAGACATAGGCAGGGCTGCTTCCTGTCAGTGCTGTAACCTCGCTCATAAGTCTTTCTTCCAGTTCTTCCACTTTGCCTGAGAAGCGCAGCAGCTTCATGACCAATTGTTTATCCTGACAGGATATAAGGTCGTCACAACATATTAATGTCATGCCCTCACCAACCATGGCCGGTGTATTGGGCATGGTTCTCACCACCTTGGCATCCTGGCCCAGAATGCCTTTATAAAAGGCGATGGGCAAGCCTACTATAATGGACACAAGAATCTTTTCGGGAGTCAAAGCCGACTTGATTTCCTTGAGTACATCCTCGGCATATTGTGGCTTAACAGCCAGAATGATAATATCGCTGTCATCCACCAAACCTTTGCTGCTGGTTTTGATGGTTATGGGATTCTCTTTTGCCAGGTTATTCAAAGCATCAGTATTCACATCATAGCCATTGATGGAAAACTGTCCTTCATGATCGCCTTTGACAATACTTTTGACCAGGGCGCCGCCCATATTTCCGACGCCAATAAAACCTACCTTACAAGCCATAGGCTTGACCTCCCGTTCTACCGTGTTTATTCCTTATCAAGGAATGAGATTTGTTCCTGTTCATTATCTTTTGCAATATAGGAAATTCCCAGATGCTGATAAGCCAGACGTGTCGCTTTTCTGCCGCGGGGAGTTTTTTGGATGAAGCCAAGCTGCAAAAGATAGGGCTCATAAACATCCTCAATAGTATTGGCTTCTTCACCCGTAGAGGCCGCCAAGGTATCCAGCCCCACAGGTCCCCCGTCAAATTTATGGATAATGGATTCCAAAACCACTCTGTCGGTATTGTCCAAACCCAGATCGTCGATGTCCAGGGCCTTAAGTCCGAAGCGCGCTATTTCCAAAGTGATCCGTCCGTCCGATTGTATCTGGGCAAAGTCCCTCAACCGCTTCAAAAGACGATTGGCAATACGAGGCGTGCCTCTGGAGCGCTTGGCAATCTCTCGGGCCGCTTCATCCTCAATAGCAATGCCCAGAATGCCTGCAGACCTTTTGACAATGGCCTTAAGCTCATCATGGGTATACAATTCAAGACGGTTGATAATACCGAAGCGATCTCTGAGAGGATTGGTCAAAAGGCCTGCCCGTGTGGTCGCCCCTATCAGGGTAAACTTAGGCAGATCCAAGCGAATGGATCGTGCACTGGGCCCCTTGCCAATGATAATATCCAGGGCAAAGTCCTCCATAGCCGGATAGAGGATTTCTTCCACACTCCGGTTCAGACGATGGATCTCATCAATAAACAGGACATCGGACTCACCAAGATTGGTCAATATGGCCGCCAGATCCCCCGCCTTTTCAATGGCAGGACCCGAGGTAATCTTAATATTCACGCCCAGCTCGCTGGCAATAACTCCGGCCAGCGTGGTTTTTCCCAACCCGGGAGGGCCGTACAGGAGCACATGATCCAAGGCCTCTCCTCTCTGCTTTGTGGCTTGAATAAACACCTGAAGATTTTCCTTAACCTTGGTCTGTCCAACATATTCGGCAATGGTTCGTGGTCTTAAGCCCGACTCATCCAGATCATCCTTTTTCAGTTCTCGGCTGGTCAGTCTCTCATCTTCCACAGGGCCACCTCACTTAGCGAAACATTTGCTTAAGAGCATCCTTAATAATCTGCTCTACGGTTTTCTCCGGGCCATAGGCACAGGCCACGGCCTTTGAGGCTTCCTGTGAAGAGTAACCCAGCATCACCAAAGCACTGATGGCCTCGGAGATCCGATTATCCCCGGCCGCCGTTTGCTCGGGCAGATCGCATTTCAAATCTGGCAGATTCACTTGCTCCTTCTTCAATTTATCCTTCAGCTCCAGGATAATTCTTTGGGCTGTTTTCTTGCCAATACCCGGTGCCTTGGTAAACTTGTCAGCATCGTCGGTGAGCACGGCCAGCCCGAATTGGGAGGGCTGGATATGGGATACCAGTGAAAGAGCAGCCTTTGGTCCCACTCCAGACACCGAAAGAAGCTGTTCAAACATCTTGAGTTCTTCTTCGTTAAGGAAACCATAAAGAGCCTGTGTGTCCTCGCGTACATAGAAGTGGGTATACAGCTTAACCTCGCTCCCGGTGGCGGGCCCCACGCTTAAGGCTGTGGCAGTGGTAAAGATACGATAACCCACCCCATGAACATCCACAACCATACTGTCCGAAGTTTTTCTCTCAAGGGTTCCTTTGATATAGGCAAACACGCTTAATCACCATTTCCTGTATAGGAGAAATCCCCTATACCAAGCTTTTGCTGGAGCTCCTCCACCAGGACTCTGTAGGCCTCTACCTCTTCTCTCAGCTCTTTTAACAGCTCGTCCTTGATGCGGATAATCTCCAACAGTTCTTCTTTTGACATTTGATCTATATTAACCATAATTCATCCAACCTCAACTTTCAACCTTTTGATAAAAGAATGTTTCAATGGGCCTTAAGCTATACTTCTGGTAGTTCATGATCTGCTCAGTGCTTCCAATGAACAATATGCCGTTTTTGACCAGGGACTTGCTGAACTCCATAAAGATATTGTCCTTGGCCTCCTCGGTGAAATAGATGAGCACATTTCTGCAGACAATAATATCCATGGCCTTGGGATAAGGGTCCTTCAAAAGGTTGAGCTGCTTAAACTGAACACATTTGCGAACCTTTTCGGATATTTGATAAAGGTCATCATTGACCTTGGTGAAATGCTTGTCCAGATATTCCCTGGGAAGCTCTTTAAGGCTCTTGGATGAGTATATGCCCATCCTGGCCTTTTCCATGGCCTCATTGTCGATATCAGTGGCCAGGATGCTTATCTTCTCCAAGGGCAGATACTTGTTCAGTATCATCACGATGGTATAGGGCTCATCGCCTGTGGAGCAGGCAGAGCTCCAGATTTTGATCTCCGAAAGGTTTTTATAGGCCGCTACCTCTTTGAGCATTCTGCTTTCAAACAGCTCCCATTGGTTGGGGTTACGGTAAAACTCGGAGACATTAATGGTCAGATAGTTGATAAAGGTATTGTACAGTTCCTTATTCGTCTTTATCTCTTCCAAAAAAGCGCAGTATGTAGTGAAACCATGCTTTTCAACCAATGAGGTGATGCGCCGTTTCATCTGCTTTTCTTTATACAGGTTAAGGTCAATGGATGAAAGATGATAAAACTTTGTCTTAAATAACTCGTAGTCCTGAAACCTGTCCAATGTCAATCCCCCGTTTAATGGAATAGTCATAAAGTCTCTTTATACAGAATGAGCAAGACCGGAAGCCGGTCTTGCTTATTACAATCCGTTAATTATTTCTATTATAAGAATCAGTTCTTTTCATTCAGGATATCGCCAATGGTGTTGCTCATCTCTTCGGTATGTTCGGTAGGAAGCTCTTCCTCTGCTGCCTCGGCTGCAGGCTCATCCTCCTTGACAGGATCGATGGGCTTTACTTCCTTGATAGAAAGGCTGATCTTCTTAAGCTCAGGATTGATATCCATGATCTTCATTTCCACCTGCTGGCCGATGGTCAGAACCTCATCAGGTCTGCCAATACGTACATTGGAGATCTGGGAGATGTGTACCAGGCCTTCCACACCTTCTTCAAGTTCAACAAACACACCAAAGGGAACCATGCGAAGAACGGTACCGGTTACAACATCGCCCACCTTAAATTTGTTTTCGATATTGTACCAGGGATTGTCCTCAGCTTTTCTGTATCCCAATGAGATCTTCTTCTTTTCCTTGTCAATGCCAGTTACTCTGACAGTTACGGTATCTCCCACATTAAGAACCTTAGAGGGGTCATCAATCTTCTTCCAGGAGAGCTCAGAAATGTGGATAAGACCGTCAACGCCGCCGAGATCCACAAATACACCGAACTTTGTCAGGCTCTTGACCACACCGGTATATTCCTTGCCAACCTCAACCTCGTTCCAGAAGGTTTCGGACTTCTCTGCCTTCTCCTGTTCAATGAGGGTACGGCAGGAGCCTACAACACGTCTTCTGTTGGCCATTTCGGTGATAACAAGCTTAACCTTCTTGCCCTGGTAGGGTGTAAGATCCTTGACAAATCTGTCGCTGAGCTGGGAGGCAGGAATAAAGATGCGAACACCTTTAAAATCAGCGACTGCACCGCCCTTTACAATTTCCTTGATGACTGCTTCGATAGGCGTACCGTTCTTATATGCTTCCTCAGCTAATTCATAGCCGCGAATGGAATCAACCTTTTTCTTGGAAAGCAATACATTACCTTCGCCGTCGTTGATTTTAACAATCAGAGCTTCAATTTCCTTCCCTGGCTTTAAATCCTTTTCAGGATCAAATTCGGGATCATCCAGGAACTCTTCCATAGGAATAAGACCGTCAGCCTTGTAGCCCAAATCAACGAATACGTCATTGTTGTTGTATCCGATAATTTTTCCCTGAACTACTTCATTGGTCTTGAGTTCATTGAATGTCATCTCCAGGGCCTTGCTAAAATCAATTTCGCCTTCATGCCCGTGCATCATGTCTTCCATGTGAAAAATAACCTCCTTGATTACTGCCTCTGGTGTCGATGCTCCCGCAGTAATCCCTACTGTTTTCACGTTTTTATCGAAAAGAGGCAACTCATCTGCATTTTCAATCAGATAAGTCCTAGAACAATTCTCCTTACAGATCTCATAAAGCTTCTGTGTATTGGAGCTATTCTTTCCTCCTATTACGATCATTACTTCGACATTCCTCGATAATTCTGCAGCCTCGGTCTGTCTCTGCACAGTCGCATTACATATTGTATCAAATTTTATTACGAATGCAAACTTTTTCTTGAGAAGTTCACAAATCTCCTCGTATTTCGCTCTTTTGTAGGTTGTCTGTGCGACAGTTACGGCCTTTTCGTCCGAATACGGAAGTTGTTCCACTTCACTTTCATCGCTTATAATCAAAGCTTTTCCCTCACACCAGCCGTTTATTCCAATAATCTCAGGATGTGTGGGATCTCCTACAATCACAATACGGCAGCCATCTTCATTCTGTGCTTTTACAATCTCATGTATTCTTTTTACATAAGGACAGGTCGCATCAATCACCTTGACCTTGCGACTATTGAGTGCTTCATATGTACCCTTTCCAATGCCATGGGCACGGATGATGACACAATCCCCTTCTTTAAGCTGATCAATGCTCTCCAGAACCTTAATGCCTTTTTGTTCAAGCGCATCAATGACCTGGCGATTATGAATCAGCTCTCCAAGGGTGTACACATTGCCATCATAGTTTAAATCAAATGCCGTCTTTACGGCTTTATCAACGCCAAAGCAGAAGCCGGCGTATTTTGCGCGTTTAATGATCATGTTTCCTCCAGGTTTATAAGGGCAGCCTCCGTCATGTTATTGACCAATTAAGGCGTAGATTTTGTCCATGATATATTGGGTGCCCTCAAGAAGCTCCTCCTTGGAGGGGTGCTCGCCCTTGGTTCTGGGTTCAAGCTTGAAGGGCTCTCCAAAAACCACTTCCAGAGTTGAAAAAAGCTTCTTTCTGTAAATAACCCCTACGGGAAGGATGGGTGCATTGGAATGCAGGGCCATCATGGCTGCTCCGGCCTTACGTTTGTTGGGATCCCTTTTTGGGGTCCGTGTTCCCTCAGGAAATACCCCCACCACCTTGCCTTCTTCCAAAAGCTTAAATACATTCTTTACCGAGCCCACATCCCCTTTCCCCCGTTTAACAGGGAAGGCCCCCAGCTTTTTTAGAAAAAAGCCGATAATGGGATTTTTAAAGAGCTCTGCTTTAGCCATATAGTGAACGGGTCTGCTGCAAAATGCCCCTATCAGCACCATATCCAGGGTGCTGGGATGATTGGCATAGAGGAGAACTCCGCCCTTCTTCGGTATATTCTCCCGTCCCTTAATCTTTACGCGATGAAAGAGGCTATAATACAGAAAAACCAAAAATTTCGCAAAATTATATAGCATGGGTCAACCCCTTCGTTTTAACAATTTCAAGAATGGCCTCCACCACTTGCTCAATGGTCAAGCCCGTTGTATCCAACAGAATGGCATCCTCGGCCTTTCTCAGCGGAGAGGCTGCCCTGTTGCTGTCATTGTAATCCCTGAGCTCTATTTCTTTTTCCAGCTCCTCTAAGGACTTAGAAAGCAGGCCTTTTTCCTTAAGCTCGTTATAGCGTCTGAGAGCCCGTTCCTTGACAGAGGCTGTCAAAAAAATCTTCACATCAGCATTGGGAAGAACATGGGTTCCTATATCCCGTCCATCCATGACCACGCTATTATTGCTGGCCAGCTTTTGCTGCAGCTCCACCAGCTTCTGCCTGACCTCAGGGATGGCTGACACATTGGATGCCCCCATGGAAACCTCATCGGTACGGATTAAGCCCGTCACATCCTCCCCATCCAAAAGAACCTTCTGATTCCCGTTTTCATAGGAAATACGAATATCCAGATCCTTTAACAGCGGAGTCACCAAATCGCCGTTTTTGGTATCGATGCCCTTTCGTATGGCTTTTAAGGCCAGCGCTCTGTACATGGCGCCGGTATCCAGGTACATAATGTTGAGCTTCTGGGAAATAAGCTTGGCCATGGTGCTTTTGCCCGCTCCCGATGGCCCGTCAATGGCAATTTGAATCGGACGCATACAAACCCCCAAAGTATTCGTTTTTTAGTTTATACCACTCTATGGCCTGTCCCGATGGCCATTTCATTCAAATGCAAAAGACCAATGCCAAAAAAGACGGCCACACTGACATGCTCTCCATAGCGGGCCACTGCAATTTTCCCGCCCACATTGAGGCCCAAAGCCTTGGGCATAACCTGGGAAAGTGCTTCTCTGGCCGCACCGGCCACTGCCCCTTCTTCGTTATGACATTCCGCGATGACGCCTTCCCGCTTGGCCGAAACCACAGCACGTTCGACAATTTTCATGACCGATGAGATAAACTCCCCGCCATAGTCCACAGCTGCCGCCTTTATTCCTTTTAAGGCCAGTTTTTTCTTGACCTCTTTCTCTTCTTCACGATCGGTGGTCAGGGCCATGGTAATAGCCGCTTTGACCACATCTTTGCTTCCATAATGATAGTTTTCAGATTCCATTTCTTCCTCCATGGATAGACTTATGGCTTCGCCATTTATATGATAGATTATAGAGCAATTGCTGCTTTACCACAAGGACAACCTTAGCCGCCAGGAAATACCTTTGAGGCAATCCTTTTTTCGGGCCGTTCCTTTAGTATTCTTCTTTGTTTACCAGAACCTTGAGGATGCGCTGAGTACCCGGCTCCACAAAAACCGTGCTCTCTACCAGATCGGTGGATATCTGCCCCTTTCTTGAGGAAAGAAACACATAAAAAGCAGGGTAATCCTTTTTGAGTCGGATCTCCACCACGTCCCCATCCACTACCGGCAACTCTATGGGAAAGGCGTCCACAGTTCTTAAGAGCTCACCATTCACCAGAACCTCACAACTGTTGGGTGTATACTGTCCCAGGGCATCCAAGGAAATGCTTCCCCGATACAGTGTGGATTCAAAGGTTTTTAAGTCCCTGCCGTTTAAGGAGTCATCAGTGAAGTTTTGTCGAAGCGGGGTTCTTAAAAGAAGCTGAACTGATATAAGAACTATCAGCATCAGACAGGATATGATTTTCAGGAGACTTTCCATCATCCCCACCCCAAAGCTTTATCTTACCGCGCTTATTTATGGCGATAAATAAAGTTTTCCCTTATGGGCGCGGATTGATACCCTTTTATGCATGGCTCCCCGCAGTATATCCTGTTGAAAAGGCAATGGTCAGATTGAATCCGCCCGTATAGGCATCCACATCAATCATTTCACCAGCGAAATAAAGGCCCTTGACCAGCTTGGATTCCATGGTGGAAGGATTAATCTCCTTGGTGGAAATGCCTCCGGCCGTCACAATGGCCTCATCAATGGGACGGGCCTTTAAAACCGTGAGCTTTATGCCCTTGAACAGCTTGACAAGGTCCCTTCTTTCTTTCTTGGTAATCTGGTGTACGGGTTTTTCGGGAGATAGTCCTGAAAGCCTGACAAACACCGGAATGAGGCTCTTTGGCAGAAGCTCGTCCAGACTATTGGCAAACTGCTTTCTTGAATACTTGGCGAAATCTCTTTGGAGCCTTAGGTCCAAGGTTTCTTCGTCCAGGGCCGGCTTAAGATCTATCAAAAGCACTGCGTCGGTGTAGCCGCTGTCCAGAATATGGCGGCTGGCACTTAATATCATGGGACCCGATACCCCAAAATGAGTAAACAGCATTTCTCCCTGTTCGTGGTAGACCTTTCTGCCTGCGGCATCATAAACCGTCAGACCCACATTCTTAAGAGTCAGCCCCTGCACCTCCTTCACCCAGTGCTCCTTGGTCTCCAGAGGCACAAGGGAAGGCTTGGGCTCTATGAGGGTATGCCCCAGGCTCTGCGCCATTCTATAACCGTCCCCCGTGGAACCGGTCATGGGATAGGAAAGGCCACCCGTGGCCAATATCACTGAATCCAGGGGATAAACATCATTATTCTCAAGCTTTAACCCCGTGACATGTCCCTCCTGGGTAAGAATCTCCTTAACCGGGGAATGGTAGTAAAACCGGGCCCCCTGTTTTTGGGCATAACGAAGCAAAGCCTCGGCAACGTCAAAGGACTTATCCGATTCGGGAAAAACCCGGTTTCCTCTTTCTACCTTGACAGGTACGCCGTTGGCTTGAAAAAAGTCCATGATATCGTAGTTGTCAAAACGATTAAGGGTGGAGTATAAGAATCGTCCGTTTCCGGGAATGTTGGCTAATAAATCCTCCAAAGGGCACTGATTCGTAATATTGCATCTGCCCTTCCCCGTGATCAATAGCTTCTTACCGGCCCGGTTGTTCTTTTCAAAGACCAATACGTTTTTACCCAATGAAGCAGCACGCCCTGCAGCCATGAGACCCGCAGCGCCTGCGCCCACTATTCCTACCCTGTTTCCCATGTGATGTAATATCCTCCGTCATGCTTACCCAGCAAAATCAGTCGTGGGCAAGATCCGCATAATGCTCGTCCTTCTCATAAACCTGATACTCGTCCCAGATTTTTTCGAGCTTTTCAAGGGTAGTATGAATCTTTTCCTTGCGTTTCAAACCAATGGCCACAATCAGAGCATTGATCACAGAAAGGGGTGCCACAAGAGAATCCACAAAGGAGGCCATATCACTTCGGGCAAACAGGCTGTATTTGGAGCATTGGGCAATGGGTGAGAATTCATTGTCAGTGATACCAATGACGGTAGCGCCCTGGTTCCGCGCAAACTCCATGGCCTTGGAGGTTCGCTTGGAATACCTCGGGAAGCTGATGCCTATCACCACATCCCCCTTCTTGGCGTTGACAATCTGTTCAAACATCTCACTGACACTGGTGGTATGAACAAGACGGACATTCTCAAAGATCAGGTTGAAGTAAAAGCCAAGAAAGCTGGCTAAGGGGGCTGAGCTTCTGACACCGAGAATGTAGATCTTTTCAGCTTTCAGGATCTCTTCCACAATGGCGTTAAAGGTGTCGGTATCGGCCTCCTCCATAGTGGTGCGAATCTTGTTGAGATCCGATTGAAGGACGCTCTTAAGCACGCTCTCCGAATCAATGCGTGCTGAGGATACCTCCAGCCTCTGAGCCGAGGTCAGCTTGCTTTTGATAACCTCCCGCAGCACCTTTTGAAGCTTGGGGTAGCCGTCATAGCCCATTTCAATGGCAAAGCGCACCACAGTGGATTCGCTCACTCCAACCTCTTCTCCCAGCTTTGCGGCTGTCATAAAAGCAGCTTTGTCATAATGATCTATGATATAACTTGCAATAAGCTTCTGACCTTTGCTAAATGAGGAATATTTATCCTTCATTTCTTTAATCAAATTTTCCATCAAAACACCTCAAATTAGACTTTTCTATATACATATAGAATATATTTTTGCAAGATAAAAATCAAGATTATGCAAAAATATATTCAGCCCCAGGGAGTAGCATTCCCTTTCTTTGATGCATATTATATTGTGGCAACTATGGTTGTGGGGTGTTTTATGGTTTTCTTTGCTTCGTTGCAGGAGTTTCTCTATGGACTACTCTCCCAGTATTTTCTGGCTGGTTTTATCACAGGTCCTCAATCCTTTCCCCAACCCCTTTCTGCCAAGGATGAGCAAAAATATGTTGATAGATGCAGAGCAGGCGATGAAACCGCCCGTAATATCCTCATTGAACATAATCTCAGGCTTGTTGCCCATGTTGCCCGAAAATACTCGGTAACAACATCGGATTCCGACGATCTGATCTCCATAGGAACCATCGGGCTTATCAAAGCCGTATCAAGCTATGACCCCTCCAAGGGCATTCGTCTGGCCACCTACGCTGCCCGATGTATAGAAAATGAGATACTCATGCATTTAAGGGCCTCCAAAAAACTGCAGAATGAAGTGTCTCTCAATGAGCCCCTGGGAACCGATAAGGAAGGCAACGAAATCGCATTGATTGATATTTTGGGAAGCGAGGATGAAGAGGTCGAGGAAAAGGTTGACCTGACCCAGAGAATCAGAAAGCTGTATCGTCTGATAAAGTGTGTTTTGGAGGGCCGTGAGCAGGTCATAATCAAGCTGCGCTACGGCCTTTGCGGCAATGGCGGCAAGACCCAGAGAGAGGTTGCTGAAAGCCTGGGCATTTCACGCTCCTACGTATCCAGAATTGAGAAAAAGGCTCTGACAAAGCTTCAGGAAGGATTGAAGTAAAATATCGGAAGGATAACGGGTATTTGCATCATCAGGAAAGCCATGGATGAGGAGATTAAATCCTTACCATGGCTTGTTTTTATCAACGGCAATAAGCCTTGCCCGGAATATGTGCCCATTATATTCCATTGGTATTCCATTGATGTTGAATGATAACAGGCCAAACTCTCCTGTTAACTAATGGGATTTGACATTGACCTTCTTCTCGTTTTCCTTGACATGTAGATCGGAGGAAATCACTACCTTCCTCTTGGAACGGAAGGTATTCTCAAACCATCCCTTGAAGCTGTCGGTTTTAAAGACGCCCTCGAGGATATACTTGAGGACAACGACTGTAATGGGCCCCACGAACATACCGAGTACCCCAAAAATCCGAAGACCGATATACATACCAGCCAGGGTGAACAGCGGGTGAACACCAATCTGCTGGCCCACAATCTTGGGCTCTATCAACTGTCTTACAAACAGAATAATGACATAGAGCAGGAAGAGTGAAAGCCCCAGCTTGGTTTGTCCGGTAATGAGGTTGATGATGGACCAGGGAATTAATACGGTACCGGCCCCCAATACGGGCAGAACATCCACCAATGCGATGATTAATGCAATGAGCAGGGCATTTTTCACGCCTATGATCAGAAGCCCTATCAACAGCTCGGAAAAGGTAATGCTCATGAGTATGAGCTGAGCCCTTATCCATCCCAACAGCGCCGAGAAGATATTATTGGATATGGCCCGAGTCTTTTTAAGCCAGTCGGAGGGAATTTGTCCATCCAAAAAGTTTAAGATGGTGTTCTTGTCGCTGGACATAAAATAGGTGGCCAGTATGGTGATGACAATGAACACAAGCACCTGAGGGAGATCCAGTGCAAATTGTATGGGAATCTGGGCCAGATTAATGATACTGCTTAAGAGGCCCTTCAATTCATTGGCAAGGTTCTGTCCGGCCGTATTAATGAGGTCGGTCACCTCTGTGGGCAGTTGAATGTAAATACCGTTGATCTCATTGAACAGACCATCAAAAAAGCTGCTTATTCCTGTCATATTCTGTGACAGGGATTGATAAACATTGGTTATTTCATTAATCAATCGGGAGATGAGCAGCGCAAATACGGCAACGATAGCGCCAATAACAAGCAGGATGGATAAAACCGTCCCAATCTTTCGGGGAATGCGTATCTTTTTTTCAAGAAACTTGACAACGGGTTCTATGAGAGAAGCGAAGATAAATGCCAGCAGGAAAGGCACCACATATTTGACGCCTCGCGCAAACAAGAATATGGCTAGAATAATCAGCGCAATTTTAAGTATCAGCAATAATGTTCTTTTCACCGACTCCGGCATACTTGCCCTCCCAAAATCCCATATCTATGAATTGAAGTATTTTATTATATTTCAATTTATTCTCTTTCATTCAACCCATGAAAGGCTCAAAGCCTCTTCTCACATAGGTAAGCCGTCCGTTGACTCTTGTGCTTTCCATAAGAGAAAGCCCCGAAGCATGAAAGGAATATCCCTTTTCTTCTTTTAATACCGACATAATATCCGTTTGTCTGGTGAAAACTGCTTCCCGGATCAGTGTAATATGTGGGGAGAAGTTTCCTTCCACAATCCCCGGCATAAAGTCACTTAACGCTCTTTCAACCTCACGGTTGAGGGCAAAAAGCTGTTCTTCATGCTCTAAGCCCGCCCAAATAATGGGCTTCTTACCTTTTTGAAATTTACCAAGGCTTTGCAGGCTTAAAACAAAAGGATGAAATTTTTCTGTCACTTTTTGCAATAGTAGCTTAGCCTGTGAAAACTGCTGCGGATTAATCTCTCCTAAGAATTTGATTGTGAGATGAAGATTCTCAGGATGGCTGTAATTGCCGGTAACCCCTTCCTTCTTAAGCGTATCCTGTATTCCTGTTAAAATACTCCGGGTTGTGTGATCAAACTCAATGGCATAAAAGCATCTCATGGGCAGTCCTTCTTTCTTTTGCCAAATCCTCTGTTTACAAAAAAACCTGGCAAGTGCTTAAGATAAGTTCCTCACCAGGTTCTTTTCAACGTCAATACAATGCGTAATCCTTATTCTTCGTCATCGTAGTCAAACATGCCATGATCATGATCGTGGGCACCGCAGCCTCCGCAGCAACCACTGCAGCCCTCATAGTACATATCCTCCAGAAGGCCGTTTCTTTCCTTATAGTCCTTCAGAGCCGCAGCAATGGCTTCCTCAGCCAATACTGAGCAATGCACCTTAGCTGGTGGCAGACCATCCAGAGCCTCCATCACAGCTTTATTGGTGATGGCCTCAGCTTCCTTAATGGTCTTCCCTATCAAAAGCTCGGTGGCCATACTGCTGGTAGCAACAGCAGCGCCGCATCCAAAGGTCTTGAATTTGGCATCCTTAATGATACCATCTTCAATTTTCAGATACATCTTCATAATATCACCGCATTTGGCGTTGCCAACCTGGCCAACACCGTCTGCGTCCTCTATTTCGCCAACATTACGCGGATTTGTAAAATGGTCCATAACCTTTTCACTATACATACGCTCACGCTCCCTATCCATTATCCAATATCTTGGTCATTCATTATGCTTTATTTTTCGTAAAATCCTCATATAACGGGGACATATTACGCAGCTTTGTTATAATCTCGTCCAGGCTGTCCACCAGGTAATCCACTTCTTCTTCGGTATTGGCTTCCCCGAAGGAGAGTCTTAATGAGCCATGGGCTATCTCATGGGGCAGACCGATGGCCAACAGCACATGGGAAGGGTCCAGGGAGCCCGAGGTGCAGGCTGAACC
>JAKIML020000022.1 GCA_022702935.2 Bacillota bacterium
GTTCTGAATATCTGTCTTCGGGAAGACAGCTTCTATGGCGGAAGAAAATCCGGTTGGCTGTGTGAAACTTTTTCTGTAAATTGCTTTCCATGATAATTTTTTGGGGGCTTGTAAGCCAGATTTTAGCTTACAAGCCCTTGATTACAATATAGAGAAAAGCAAATGGCATGTCAAGAGCGCCCTTAAAAAGGGCGTGCATTTACTCTTGACAGGTTGTTTGCTTTTTGCTATTCAGGAAGCCTGCCATCATACATGATAGCCAGTTCCCCATATACTTTACCCCAATTTCTTAATGGTAGAGACCACTTTTTAGTGGCTTCAAATGTAGCAAGATAAAGGGCCTTAAGTAGTGCAGTATCGCTTGGAAATACGCTTCTCTGACTGTTTAGACGCCGATATGTACTATTTAGGCTTTCAATAGTGTTGGTGGTATAAATTACTTTGCGCACATCGGATGAAAACTTGAAAATCGGACTTATGACGTCCCAATTGTTTGACCAACTCTTCATTGCATTTGGATAACGCCCCTGCCATTTTTCAGTAACCTTAATCATTCGTTCATGGCCAGCTTCTTCTGAAGGCGCATGATATATTGTTTTCAAATCTGCTGCAAATTCCTTCTTATCCTTATCTGCAACGTATTTCAATGTGTTTCGGACCTGATGAACAATGCAGCGTTGATATTCTGTTTGCGGGAAAGCTACTGCTATGGATTCCTTGATCCCAGTCAGCCCATCGGCACAGAGAATTAGGATATCCTTTACTCCTCGGTTCTTAAGCTCATTTAGGACACTTAACCAGTATTTGCTGCTTTCATTTTCACCTATTTGGATAGATAGTACTTCTTTACGCCCTTCTTCATTAATCCCAAGGATTATGTAGGCTGCAAGCTTACGAATAATACTATTATCTCTTACGGAAAAGTGTACAGCATCAATGAAGATGATGGGGTAAATGCTGGACAACGGTCGCTTTTGCCATTCTTCTATTTCTGGAAGAAGCTTGTTGGTGATGTCGGAAACCATGCCTTCACTGACTTCAAATCCGTATATATCTTCGATTTGGTCCGATATCTGCCTTGTGGTAAGACCCTTTGCATACATGGCAATGATTTTGTCCTCAATGCTTGAAATATCTTTTTGGCGTTTTCGAACTATTTTGGGTTCGAAGGTGCTTTCGCGGTCCTGTGGAACATCAATATCCATTTCTCCATATTTACTACGTATAGTTTTGCTTTTTGTCCCATTGCGGGAATTAGAGTTGTCGGTACGTTCATACGGTGCATACCCCAGGTGATTATCCATTTCTGCCTCAAGCATAGACTGTATCGTCCCGCCGAGCAGATCCTTTAGCGCATCTTGAATGTCCTCAGCAGACTTGATGTCATACTCCTGCAGAAGCCCCGCAATAATGTTCTTTTTTCCTTCACTCATTGGTTCTCGTCTTTTAGCCATAAAAAGCCTCCTATGATTTTATATTTTATCATAGAAAACTTATTTTACAGACTTTTCTTCACAGGCTCATCCGGTTAGATTGTCCGTACAAGCGATGAAAATATCCTGTACTCCGCGATTTCG
>JAKIML020000009.1 GCA_022702935.2 Bacillota bacterium
ATTAGCTACTGCTTTGATGACCGAGGTATTTTACACACAAATTTGGACTTGACTGCTATCTTTTCTTTATTGATTAACTCTAGATAGTACCTAAGCCTAAATTCTATACCTTCTTTTTAATTTCTTGACAACATACCTGATATCATCCTCAAAGCAACCAATAAGAATAATTAAAATTGATAATAGTAATAGCCTGATTGACCACTTAAAAATAACAATACCTCCCGTCTCTTCTAAAGCTGTTTTATACTTCCCAACCTCTATCAGCCAGGAGGTCATATCCGGAATCACTTTGACTGCGTTATTATGAGCAGTTAAGAAAAGAATAACTGAAACTATACATAAAAGACCTCCACCAATTATTTTCTTCATACCGCAACGCCTCCATTTTTATATACTAATGCAAAGAAATATTTCAAAGGAACTGTATGCTATATACAGTTCCTTTGAAAGGATTTGGTATGCATTACCTTAATGATATGGTGGATTGGGCTCTGTTGCATATGGATTCTGTGTTAGGTTTCTTGCCTGCCAAAAATCTACTGATTTCTCAAGTAAACTGGTGTTTACTGCTGCAACCCAAACGTCTTCAGTTTCTATTTTAGTAAGCCCTACAAGATAAAAATTACGCTTCTTTCCTACATATGTAGTCTCTAGAGTTCTGATCTTAGCACATTTCGAGACTTTCTCCCATGCTGGAACTGTAAAACCCACTTCATAGCTTGCACTATGTGTTAACTTACTTTCTGCCGATCCCTCAAATCCAAACTTTAACAACTCAGATAAAGTAATTGTTCCCTTTAAACCAAGAGTAACAGAACAAGTACTTGTCATCGTAGTCTTAACTGAAACAGGTATGTTCAATTTGAATGCATTTACTGTTATCCAGGGACCATAATAAGAAAAATCATTAACAGCAGCTACATAAGGCTCAAGCATCCATTCATAATACAGAAGTGTACCTTTTGAAGAGCTTTCCCTCCTTTCCTTTCTTCACAAATGTTCGCAATTGAGGTATATTTAATATACCTCTTCATTAGTGAAGAGTACTCGTATAAAGCTGGTGGCACTGTGGATCGGTCTACCATCTTTTCTTGATTATAACAAATAATTCAAAATATTAACCACAAATGTAACAACTGCGGTTATAAATGTAATAACTGCGGTCTTTATCCTCATACCAAAAACCATTTTTACCAAAATAAAAACTCCCCTTTGCGTAGTCTTGAATTTTAGCTAATTCAAGAATCTACGCAAAGGAGAGCATATCAACACACTGCCTAAGCGGCTTTCCGGATCTATGTTATATGGGAGCAAGCAAAAATAAACTGTTTTATCGGGTAATCTCGCCGTTTAAGTCCCAGAGATCCTCCCAGCCCTTGGCACCCCTCCACAGGAAGACCTGGCCCTTGATGAGGCGGCAGTTCTTGTCCACGGTTTCAAGTTCCTTCATTTCGGCCTCGGTGAGCGGATCCTCCACAACACACTTCAGGTTGCTTACATACTTGTCCCTGTTGACTGAGAAAGGAATGGGAATCTGGCCCCGCTGAAC
>JAKIML020000088.1 GCA_022702935.2 Bacillota bacterium
GCCTGCCACAGCCCCAGCTCCCAAGACGACGGCCAAGGCTGCCACAGCCCCAGCTCCCAAGACGACGGCCAAGGCTGCCACAAAGAGCACCGCCAAGGCCACAGCCAAAACATCCACCACCGCTAAAAACACTGCAGCAGAAAAGACCACAGCAGCCAGCAACACCGCAACAACAGAAAAAACTGCTCCGGCAGATAAGGCCACAACGGCTCCTGCGGCATCAAGCGCCGCCCAAAAGATCATTGCCACCGCCAAGACCTATCTGGGTGTCCCCTATGTCTGGGGCGGCACCACGCCCTCGGGATTTGACTGTTCGGGCTTCATACACTATGTCTTTGCACAGCATGGCATCACCCTGCCCCGAGTGACCTCGGATCAGTATCAGGTGGGAATGGCCATAGCCAAGAGCGCGCTTATTCCCGGAGATCTGGTGTTCTTTGAAACCTACAAGCCCGGGGCCTCCCATGTGGGCATTTACCTGGGCAACAATGAATTTATTCATGCCAGCTCAGGAAGTAATAAGGTCATGATATCAAAGCTCAGCTCAACCTATTACACCGAGCATTATCTCGGAGCCAAGCGTGTACTGAAATAAAAGCATTTACTTTTCATTGAAACCTGCAGAAAACAGTGGTAAATTAAAAGATGAACTATTAGTCCCCCCTAGTAGGCAAATGAGTATATCAGTGAGAGGTTGACACACTTGGATAAGAACTGGTATGAGTTTTTTGAAAGGGATCGGTTTGCTTACCAGAACGGAATGAGGCTCACCCACATTGAGCCCGGCATGGCCGAAGCAGTCATGGCCATTGAGGACAGGCATCTGAATGCCGCCAATATCGTGCAGGGAGGTGCCATATTCACACTGGCTGACTATGCCTTTGCAGCAGCCTCCAATGCCTGCGGTACCTTTACCCTGGGCGTGAACTGCACGATTAATTACTTTAAGTCTCCTAAAGGGAGAATACTCTATGCCAAGGCCAGAAGGCTTTCCTCAGGGAAAAAGCTGTGCACCTACCAGGTGGATATCACCGACGATGAGGGCGAGTACATCGCCTGCTATACCGCCATGGGTTATATCAAGTCCTCCACATAACTTTAACGATTGACAAAAGACGCCCGGTTAAATGACCGAGCGTCTTTTTTGCGTCTTATAAAGTTTTATTCGACCACGATATTCTTCTCACGCAGCTTCCGATGGGTAATCCGTCTTAAGACAACATAGAAAACGGCGAAGGCCGGAATACCCAGAAGCATGCCAATAATGCCAAAAAGGCTGCCGCCCACAATGAGCGCAAACAGAACCCAGAGACCGTCGAGGCCGATGGAATTGCCCACCACCCTGGGGTAGATAATGTTCCCTTCCAACTGCTGCAGAACAAAGAGAAAAAGGATGAACCACAGGGTCTTTTGAGGGGCAGCCATCAATACGATGAAGGCACTGGGTATACCGCCTATCCAGGCCCCGAAGATGGGTATAATGGCGGTTACGGCAATGATGACACCGCAGAGCACCGCATAGGGGAACCCAAAGATCAGCATGCCAATGAGCACCAGACCTCCGAGGATAAGGGCCTCGGTCAACTGCCCTGCAACAAAGTTGTGAAAGGTCTTGTTGGCCTGGGAACCCGTCTCTATAAGTCTTTCAGCGGTGGTGCGGGAAGCAAAGCCATAGACCAGCTTCTTGACAATGCGAATGAGCTTTTCCTTCTGAATCAGCAAATACACCGAAACAATGAGTCCCATGATAAAGTTGATGATGCCATTGGTCAGGCTCACGGTAAGGCTCAGGAGGCCCTGCAGCGCCGCCGTGGTAAACTGGGTGGTGCGCGCAATAATATCATTCCAGTTGAAGGCTATCTGATTCCAGAACTCCCCGACAAGATGGAAGCGCTGGGCCAAATCGTTGATAAACCTTTCGGCTCTCCGTATATAGTCCTTGGAGTTGGTGGTCAGGGTTGTCACACTCTGGGACAATTGAGGAATTAAAAAGAGCATGATGGCTGTGATAAAGGCTGCAAGAATCAGGAAGGTGGCAATGACCGACAATGGCCGCTTCAGCTTCCTTAAGAAGGGGCGCTTGGCCTTATCCAGCTTATAGAAAAGCTTTCTTTCCAAAAAGCTCATAAGGATATTTAAGATAAACGCGAACAAGAGGCCCAGTATAAAAGGGGTCAGCACGGTAACGACCCTTCTTAAAAAAGCAAGCACCTCATTGAGATGGGATACTCCAAGATAGAGCAGTACCCCATAGGTAATCAACAGCAAATAGCCTTTGAGCTTATCTCTCAGTTCATCCATAGAATGCTCTCCCTATTATGTGTCGTTATTAAGAGTATAGCCCATTCTTTCTTCTATGACACGAAAAAGATTATGTTTTTCTGACAAATTCGGTTTTGCAGAGGGTACAGGTTATGCATATCTTCCCCTTGCCCTTAGGCAGCCTCAGCTTAGCCTTGCACTGGGGGCATTTATAGATTTTATGTGTTTTTGAATCCCTGATTCGGTAGATGAGCCTGACCAAAGCACTATAGACAGGGCTCATGAGCATGGCGAAGCGGTAATTCTCAAGCTGCCGCTTGCGGATATTTTTGGACAGTATTCTGAAAACACACCAGATAAGAGGAAGGTAGCTTAAGATGCTGATAACAAGTATACCCGTTACGCTTCCAATAAAGGTCAACACCATGGATATAAGGATGAGGGCCAGCGAAAGCTGGTCCCCTCCATATCGTCCAGTCATGAATTTTTTAAGTCGGTTCATAGTCCCTCCATATCATAGCTTTCCTCAGGCCGCCTTTTTCTTGGCCAGGCTGCGGGTGATGAGCTTCTCCAGCTCCACAATGGGGATGATGGCTAAGGCCAGACCCACGGCACTGAAGAAATCTTTGGCCGAAAGGGCTGTCAGCTTAAAGACCTCATTCACACCCGGCAGGTAAATGACGCCCAGGGTCATTACAAAGGAAGCCACCATGGCCAAAAGCAGGTACTTGTTGCGGGTCTTAAGGGTAAAGATGGACTTGGTGCCTGATCTCAGGTTGAGCGAATGGAAGATCTCGCACATGGAAAGAGTCAGGAAGGCCATGGTCATTCCCGTTAAATGGTTCTGGCTGTTTCCAATCATAAAGGACAGCAGGGTCAAAAGCGCAATGATGGTTCCCTGATAGATGATCTTAATACCCAGCTTGTCAGCAAAAATGCCTTCCTTGGGATCCCGGGGCGGCCTTTCCATAATATCCTTTTCAGCCTCTTCCATACCCAGGGCAATGGCCGGGAAGGTATCGGTCACCAGGTTGATCCACAGAATGTGGATGGGTGAAAACAGGACATAGTTCATCAGGGTGGCCAGGAAGAGGGATACCACCTCGCTTAGGTTGGAGGACAGCAGGAACTGAATGGCCTTTCGGATATTATCGTAGATGCGGCGGCCCTCCTCCACGGCATAAACAATGGAGGCGAAATTATCATCGGCCAGCACCATATCTGAAACGCTCTTGCTTACATCGGTTCCGGTAATGCCCATACCCACGCCGATATCGGCGGATTTGAGAGCGGGCGCATCGTTGACGCCGTCTCCGGTCATGGCCGTTATCTTGCCGCGCTTCTTCCAGGCATTGACGATACGCACCTTATGCTCGGGCTGAACACGGGCATAGACCGAATATTGCACAACCTTTTCATCAAACTCCTCATCGGACATCCTGGAGATTTCAGCACCGGTAATGGCCTGGCTCTCGTCGGTAATAATGCCCAGCTCTTTAGCGATAGCTACGGCTGTATCCCTGTGGTCGCCGGTAATCATGATAGGACGGATACCGGCCTGGCGGCATTCCTCAATGGCGGCCTTGGCTTCGGGACGAACCGGATCAATCATCCCCGTCAGACCAATAAAACAGAGCGCCTTTTCCAGATTCTCAGGGGAGGTATCAGCGGGAAGCGCATCGTAATTTCTCAAGGCCGAGCCCAGCACGCGAAGCGCTTTACCGGCCATCGTTTTGTTTTCTTCAAGGATCTTCTGCCGATAGTCATCGGTCAGAGGCACCATACCCTCCTCGGTGAGGGCATGGGTGCAATTCTTCAGCACCTCATCGGGCGCCCCTTTGGTGTACTGGATGATCTTATCTCCCGTCCTGTGCAGGGTGGACATCATCTTGCGCAGTGAATCAAAGGGGGCCTCACCCACACGGGGGTAGTCTTTGACAAGATCATTCTTGCTTGTTCCGGCATCCAATGCGAAGCGGACGAGAGCGCTTTCAGTGGGCTCTCCCACTACGCTGCCATCGTCGGCCAGACTGGCATCATTGCAGAGGGCCATGGAGATCACAAGCTGTTCTTTATGGCCAAAGGTTTCAACCACTGTCATCTTGTTCTGGGTCAGAGTACCGGTCTTGTCAGAGCAGATGACCTGGGTGCAGCCCAGGGTTTCTACTGCCGTCAGCTTACGGATAATGGCATTACGCTTGGACATCTTGGTCACGCCAATGGAGAGCACCACCGTCACCACGGCCACAAGGCCCTCGGGTATGGCGGCAACGGCAAGGCTGACAGCCGTCATGAACATCTCAAGCACATGGCCGCCAGAAAAGCCCCCGCTTCTTAAGACACTGAATACAAAGATAAAGACGCTGATGCCTAAAACCCCGATGCTCAGAACCTTGCTCAATGAAGCCAGCTTCTTCTGGAGGGGGGTTTTTTCATTCTCGGTGCGGGAGATGATGCCCGCAATTTTTCCCATCTCAGTGGACATACCTGTGGCCACCAGAACGCCTTCTCCGCGTCCATAGACCACATTGGTGCCCATATAGGCCATATTCTTTCTATCGCCAAGGGGAACATCCTCCCCGCTATCGGCTGTGAGGGTATGACTGCTTTTTTCCACGGGAACTGATTCACCCGTCAGGGATGCCTCTTCAATTTTCAAACTGGAGGCTTCTATAAGGCTCATATCGGCAGGAACGGCGTCGCCGGCCTCCAACAGCACAATGTCGCCGGGCACCAGCTCTTCGGATTTAACCTGCATCACCCGATTGTCCCTGCGGACCTTGGAATAGGGTGAGGACATCTGCTGAAGGGCTTCGATGGCCTTCTCGGCCTTTCCCTCCTGAACCACGCCCAGCACCGCGTTAAGAATAACTACGGCAAGTATAATCAGGGCATCGGCCAACTCACCCACGGCACCTGAAATGACGGCCGCCGCAATCAGAACAATGACCATGGGATCGGCCATCTGGCCCAGCAAGCGGGCAATCAGCGACTTCTTCTCGCCTTGCTGAAGCTTATTGGGACCATGCTTTTGTATGCGTTCAGAGATTTGAGATGAATTTAAGCCACTACGTGATGTATTCTCCGATTGTAAAACCGCTTCAACATCTTCCAGATAGTGTTTCATAGAGCTTTCATTTTCCTTTCTTCTTTCTGACCGTTTTTAATATAACACTTCTACTCTAACATGATGTATAATGAATAAAAACCAATAAAATTAAGAAAATGTCCAAAAATGAGTGCCAGGAATATGAAGGATTCCTTAAGGTAATACAAGAAGGTGACAACATGCCGAAAGCAGAGCAAACAAAGCTCCTGCTTGCTCAAGCATTAAAGCGGCTCATGCAAAAAACCCCCTTGGATAAAATCAGTGTTCAGGATCTGGTGGATGCCTGTGTGCTTAATCGGAAAACCTTTTACTATCATTTTAAGGATAAGCAGGAATTGATATGCTGGATTTTTGACACTCAATTTGCTGCCCTTCATGATACCAACAATGACAACAGCATCATCGACGAGCTTGTGGAGCATCTGTATGCCAACAAATCGTTTTATATTGCCGCATTAACCTCAAACACCCAGAACAATCTGCGGGAGCATCTCTACCATGTGGTATACAAGGCCATTCTGTTTCAGATAAAGGAGGCATTGGGCCAGCGAACCATGTCCGATAAGGACATGGATACCATTGGCTTATTTTTTACCAATGCCATTGTCGGGTATATATATCAATGGGCCAAAGAAGGGATGACCAAATCATCCTCCGAATTTATATCAGGTTATTATCATCTGATGCGGGATACCCTTGACTTCATTATCAACAAACGCGTAAAACCCGCTATGTAGTGACACTGGCGGAAAACCCAGAGCTATAAACTTTACAGGGGGAAGCTATGAAACACTCGAGACTCATGACAGGCGCCTTATTGACTACTGCTCTCCTATTTCTTTCATCCTGCGGCACCCAACTGCCACCGTCCAAGTTCCAGCAGGATACACCCAGCAGCATGCCCGTCCATAAAACCGCCATGGTCGCTGAGACTGTGGCCTATGAGGCACCAGACCCTCACAGAGCCGAACAGGATATGTTGATGGTCAACAGCCAGCCCTATTTTGATGAGAATCATCCCCTCTATGTGGGCAAGGAATCCACTGATTTTCTGCAAGCCTTTCTATTCGCCGAGGAAGAGGTTATAAGTCCCGTTTCGGTGAATGACCTGGAGCAAGTCATAAGACTCCTCTTTCACTTTTCTGAGGAGGAAGAATCCTGTATCCGCATGTACATTACTGATTTTTCCCAAGACGACACCATAGAAAGACAGCATGCCATGGCCGGTTTCATGAAGCTCCTCTCCTTAAAGTATCCTCTGGATCTGGGCGGGGACTATGAGAATCTCAAAAAATCCGAGGCCATTTATGACATGGCCGTTATTGACGATAAGTACCAGTCCCTGGTGCGGCAGGCCTACTGCCTGAGCTTTACCGATTACACCGTCCAGAGGGACCTTAGGTTCAGACCCAACGATCTTCTTACCCATTCCGAGGCCTTATCCATGATTTCCCGTGTCCTCGACCATTTTGGTCCTCCGGCCGTCGAGTCTATGATGATGGCTTCAGCAGCTCATACCGACACTGGTTCAGAGCAATCTCCAGAGGATAATCCCAAGGCGTTTGGAAGCCGAAGCCTTTATCAGGAGATCATTGATTATCGGGCAACGCTGGGTAAGTCTAAAACAAAAGCATCCAGGCAAAAGGCGGAATTCCTCACTCTGGCCCTTGACATTTTAGGGCTGTCCAATGATGACCTGGAGGACCCCTGGCTGGACGACCCGCTCCCTTTGGATGTATGGGTGAAGGTGCTCAATCTTTGCTTCAACCGGGTGAGTGAGGATATTTCCCCCTATATTCCCCAGGATGCCGGCAGTTTCTTGACCTATGACATTGCCGCCATGAGCATTTTTATTCCCACAGATTCGGGAGCCTTTTCGGCCCGGAACGTGAGTTCTGAGGAAATGGAGGCGGCCAGAAATGCCATTCCTCAGTTTGAAACCGCCAGAGATACCGACAGACTGGCTCAAATGCATGCCTCGGGTCTCCTGGACGGTATCATCACCATGCCCGGTTTTACACCACAACGGCCCGTTCACAGGATTGAGGCCATGCTGTTGGTCAAGCGCATGGTGGAGTCCATGAAATAACTTAAGGCGTCCCATTAATGGACGCCTGCCAGCATCCGGCTTTGCACGTAGCCAGCAACCACTTCATTCATCAGCTCATGCCCTTTCTCGTTGGGATGGATGCCATCCTCACAGAGATAGCGGTAGTAATCGCGCTTCATTAAGAAGGGCTGACGCACATCAATGAGATCACAGTTTAAGGTCTTGGCCAGATTCATCACTGTGAGGCTATAGCATTCATGGTGCCGATAGATCACTTCCTTATCCCCCAGCCAGCTCAAAATGGCCTGGGGGTTTAAATTTCGTGAAATCCAGGCAAAATATTTCTCAGAGTGGATGGGCGGCAGATTCATCAGGACGGGCGTAATGCCATGGTTTCTTAAGGACTGCACCATGTCGGTAATGCACTGCTTAAATTCCTCCAGAGTTGTGTGGGGCCTATGCTCCTGGTCAGGATGCTCGGAGACCTGTGTCCAGTCAAAATCGCAATCATTGCCCCCGAACTCGATGATGGCCATCTCAGCCTGAACTCCCTTTTCCAGGGCACTCATCATAAGGCTTCTGGCCTTGGGCGCTGTCAGTCCAAACTTGGTATTGTTTTTGACATCCAGTCCCAGCTCTGCAATTTTGTCCAGCGCGGTTTTTTGCTCCAGGCGCTTGTATTTCCGGCGGGTTTCATCATAGATAACCCCCTTGAGTACTGAATCGCCCCAAACCGCAATGCATTTCTTCATATCAAACACATTATCACATCCTATGATTTAAGATATTGTTTTATCTAGTATTGAATACTATGTTATAATATATTATACACCACGTCAACAATATTTATAACTATATTGAATAGTAATAAACTACACGTTATAATGACCTTATATTGAGTTCCGTCAAAATTCATGAAACCGAACAAAGGAGCAGAGGATATGGAGCCTCTTAAGGAAACCTTGTTGAACTGGGCCGATGAATTGGATAAGCATAAGCTTCCCGGCTGGGACGCCCTTCCCGATATTGATCTCTATATGGACCAGATTATTACCTATCTGGAGCGACAAATGGCGGTTTACATGCAATCCCCCGAAGAGAAGCCCATAACCCCCGCCATGATCAACAATTATGTCAAAAGCGAAGTGATTCCCCGTCCCCAGCAGAAAAAATACACCAGGGAGCATCTGGTGTATCTCATGGCTATTCTCAACTTAAAACAGGTGCTCTCCCTTTCGGATATTTCAAGGCTTATTGCCTATAAAAACGCCGGAGAGCCCATTCAGGATCTTCTTAGTGAATTTAACAGCATCCAGCAGGAGACTGTCCAAAGCGCCACAGCCAGAATGCGCCAGGTTCTGTCCAGGCTTGAGGAGCCCCAATCCTCCGAGGAGGTTGAAAAAGAGCTGGCCCAGCTTGCTCTGAAGCTCTCCCTGGAGGCCAATACCAACCGTATTCTGGCCAAGAGACTGCTGGATGAGATTGCATTACGAAGAAGTAAGGATAAGGACGAAAGGGAGTAGTATAAGTTCTCCATGTTTTTTCAAATATGACAGAGAGCTGTCACAGCCCCTTTGGTATGATGAGAAAAAAACGAATGGAGGACAGAGTATGAGCTACAATCCCCAACTGAAAACGCAGGATGCCCGGCCTGCTTTATCCATCCGAGGCAGAGTCAGTTACGCTCAGATGTGCGACTTCATCACACAATGCTTTGCTTCACTCACAGCCTACCTGAATGCGCTTGGCCAGGCACCAGCCGGCCCTGGATTTGCCATCTATTACAGCATCGATATGAACGACCTGGATATTGAAATTGGCTTCCCCACAGCAGTTTCCCTTGCAGGCAGGGATAACATCCGGTCCACGCAAATCCCCGGCGGAAAACAGGTGGAATGCCACTATACAGGCCCCTATAAGGCTATTGAGCCCGCCTACAAGGCCAGCATGGCCTTTATTGAAAAGGAAGGACTGACTATCCAGGGACCGAGCTATGAATTTTACCTCAATGATTCCCGGACTGTTCCCGAGGAGAAGCTGGAGACCCTTATTATGTTCCCGGTTGGCTGAGGGGTCGGCACCCATCATCGTATAATCGCAGAGGGCTTATGCCCTCTTTTTCATTCCTGCACCTCTATGGCCTGTTCATAGGTAGGGGTGTCCTCGACAAACAGCTCTCCCCTGGCGGTGGCGTTCAGGATATAGAGCAAGACAGGGTTGTAAAGATTGATGAGTAAAAAAAGGAGCATTAAGTAATATGACATCAGAAATGGAAGCAGGACATAGGCTGCCATCGAAATAAAGGGCATGAGCAAAGGCACAACTGCAGTTTGTCTTTTTACCTTTCCCGCCACCAAACAGATCAACAGCAAAAAAGCAAGGGCAAGCTGAAACAGCCCTTGTGCATAAACCTCTGCAATAAGCAATTTATCGCCAAAGTCGGGAAGGGTATAGTAAAGTTCATAGAGGCATAATGCGCCGCACAGGAGCATAAAGCCAACGCATAAGGGGAAAAGAATTTTATAAAAGACAAGTTTTCGATGCCGTAAAACACAATGAAGCAAAGTACTGTCTGTGAAATGACGGGAAATCCTAATACAAACCGCTGAGCCAGCTCCTCATAGGGCGAAAACCATACTGTTTTACCCAACGCTTTTATCACTGTCAGGAGCAACCAGCCCAAAAGGCTCCACAGGACAGTATGGATGGTCAAGAATGCAGTAAAGGACAGCTTTCTGATATACAAGTAAAGTTCCTTCATGGCCTTACCTCAATATCTCCTATTATCGCGGAAGAACCACCTTGAAGCTGTTCTGCTTGCCCAGGTTGACAAATTTAACGGGGCCAATGTCTTTAAAGGCCTCCCGGATTCTGCTCATACCAATTCCCGATTTAATAAACCGCCGCTTTTCATCCATGGAGATGAGGCGCTGGTAGAGCCAGGCGTTGCGGCGCTCCGGCATGCACTCCTTCATATGAAGATAGACCTTGCTGCCCTGGGTAACGGCACCGGGGTTGACAATCTCAATGGATCGCTCCTTGATATCCACCGATACCCCGCGGGATAAATCCAGATAATCCCGATGGACCAAGGCATTGGCCAGGGCCTCTTCGAAGGCTTCCATAGGGAAATTGTGTCCCACTGCTGCCTGTACCCGCTGTGAGCCCTGGCTTAAAAGGGAGAGAATATTCCCGGTCAGAATCTCGGTGGTATCCCCCTGGGTGATGGACACAAAGCATTGTGGAAGATAGATCTGCGGCTTTTTGCCAAAGAGCAGAAGACCGCCGATGGTGGGAGAATACTCGCCATTCCCTTTATGGCTGACAAAGCCAAAAGCCTCCAGAAGCGCCATCTGGGGCTGTTGGGTAGAGATATCCATGCTTTTGAAAAAGGCCTTAATGGGCTCAAAATCAAGATCGTCGGGTGTGGCATTTTTTACGGCAACGGTCTCAAAGGTCATGAGCCCGTTTTCCTGCATCATGGATGCCAGCTCGGATCGCCGGGCAAAATCAGTGGTTGACCCGCGCCGAATATAGAAGGCCCCGGTCTGGAGAATCTGATGGGGAGCATGCTGGCTTCGGTATATGGTAAGCACTGCAAGGGTTTTTCCCTCATAGGGAACCATATCAATGCTGATGGGTACCGGAGGATCGGTCCGGTTGTAAATAATCTGTTGGATTTGCTCTTCCTGAAAGGCCTTGGGATCAATGCCCAGAATGCGCTTAGTCTTATCCTCCACCCCAAAGATGATATGACCGCGACCACCCCGGGTGTTAGCCATGGCCGAGACATCCTTGACTAACTCCTTTTTGTCGCTTTCGGTGACAAGGTGGAGTTCGGCTTTGAAATCAAGCTTTTCACTCTCTTCTCGCTTTAGTAGCTGTTTGAGCTTTTGAACATCCACGCTAAGACCCCTTTACCCTTCTTAACCTTTGCTATTATTCTATGTCCAGAATCTCGTAGCTCTTCCATTTGGACAAAAGAATATCCGACTGCATGAGGATTCTGAAGGTGTGCCTGTTCTTGACGCTGCTGAAGTCCTCTTCGGCCAGCCTGAATTTCACTTTCACAGGACGTTCGGACAGGGTTCCCCAGCAGAGAAAATCAGTGTCAGCCTCCACAGTGTCATATTCGAGGCTATGTCCGGTCAAGATGCCTTCCGGAAGTTCCTTCACGTTCTGTTTGTACATGACTTCACCAGAGCTAAACAGATGTCTCATTCTAATGACCCCATTTCCCTTTACTGAACATTAAGTTCCTTCAAAAAGTCCAATTTGCTGTACCGCTTATCCAGCCGCTCGCCAATGTATCTGAAGGACAGGGCTGAAAAAGCTTCTAGCGCCTTATCGGACAGTTCAAAATTAAATATTCCACCCTCATTGGCACATAAAACAAATAAAATGGCCTTGGCTGCTCCAATATCCATAAGCTGCGCCCCCAAATCCAGGGGTGCACAGGTTTCACAGAGAAAGCCGCATTGCTTGAAGCTGAAGCGAATTTCATCCATATCGGTTCTGCCGCAGTTCACGCAACTCGTGACATGGGGCGGGTAGCCCGTCAACTGCATCAGCTTAAGGGCAAAGGCTGAGGAAACTAAAAGAGGATTACGCCCTTTTCTCAGGGCTTGAAGGCCGTAGAGCAGCGTTTTAAGCACCGGCTCGGCAGCCTGGGGGTCATGAGTGGCATCCCCGGCCATCTCCAGCATATGGGCCGCATGGGTAAACCTGACCAGGTCCGAGGCCAAATCATAATAATGGGTGATCACATCACAACTGTTCAGCGAAAAGCCATTTTTGCTTCGGAACAGAACATATTCACCATAGGTTAATACCTGAGTGCCGTATGAGGATCGGCTGCCGCTCTTTCTTGCGTTCCTGGCCGATACTGAGATCTTGCCATGATCCGCAGTGATGAGGGTCAGCATCTTATCGGCATCATTTAACGCAAATTCTTTGATGACAAGCCCCTTGGTTTTTATTAATGCCATAGCTTCCCTACTCGCTGCTTCTCTTATAACCAAGCTCATTGAGCATGAAATCATTATTGCGCCAATCGTCCTTGACCTTGACCCAAAGCTTTAAGAAGACCTTGCTGCCAAAGAGGCGCTCCATGTCCTCCCGGGCATAGGTGCCCACCTTTTTGAGCATGGCGCCTTCCTTGCCAATGATGATGCCCTTATGGGATTCCTTCTCACAATAGATGTTGGCATCAATCTCAATGATTTTCTTTTGAGGGACCTCCTTAAAGCGGATGACCTCGATGCCCACGCCATGGGGAACTTCATCACTTAATAGATGCAAGAGTTTTTCCCGAATCAGTCCCTGGGCCAAAACCCTTGCCTGCTGATCGGTCAGCATGTCGTCGGGATAGTATTTCTCCCCCTCGGGAAGGCGCTTTTCAATGGCTTGAAGCACCAAATCCTTGGTTTCAGCCTTAAGGGCGCTGACAGGGATGATCTCTTCAAAGTCAAAGGCCTGGCTGTATTGGGCAATGAGCGGAAGCAGCAATTGCTTCTCAATCATATCAATCTTGTTAATGATGAGCAGGACGGGGACCTCAGTCTGTTTGAGGGTTTCAATGATATTGGCATCCCCCGGTCCAATGGATTTGTCATTGGCGTCCACAAGGTACAGGATGACATCCACATCGGTTAATGTACCTAAGGCCTCCTGGTTCATAAACTCGCCCAGCTTGTTTTTGGGCTTGTGAATACCCGGGGTATCCACAAAGACCATCTGATAATTCTCGGTGGTTACAATGGTCCGGATGGCATGCCGGGTGGTCTGGGGCTTGCTGGACATAATGGCTATTTTTTCACCGGTCAGAAGGTTAAGCAGGGTGGATTTCCCCACATTGGGCCTTCCTATAATTGTTACAAAACCTGATTTAAATGCCATATCGTTTCTCAACACTCCTTGGCTGCTTCTAAGTCTTTTTGTGTAAATGCATGGGGCAGGATATCCTTGAACACATAGGCTGTGTATTGACCGAATCTATCACTTAAGTAAAGGGGTGTATCCGGCGCGCAAAACTCGGCCAGGGTCTGCCTGCAAATACCGCAGGGCATGGTGGCTTCAGGGCTGTCGCTGGTGATGGCAATGGCCTTTATTCCCCTGGCCCCGTCGGATATGGCCTTGACAATGGCCGTCCTTTCAGCGCATATGGTGGCGCCATAGGAAGCGTTTTCGATATTGCACCCTGTATATACCTTACCGTTATCGGCGATTAAGGCGGCGCCCACGTGAAACCCCGAATAAGGCACATAAGCGTTTTCCATGGCCTTCAGCGCCATTTGAACCAATTCATTGGGCTCTCTTGCTGCTTGATCCTTGCCGTCGCTTGACTGAAGCATTGCTGTATCCTCCCGCACGGTTTCATTATGTAAACATTTTACCATGTCTTTTGGTTTTGGCATAGCTTTACATGGAAAAGGCTGTGTGATGGATGACAGACATAGCTTTTTATATCTTATGCTCTCTTATGCATTAATCTTATAACCATAGCCCCAGACCGTTGTAATTTCAAGCTGGGAGCCAACATTCCGCAGCTTTTTTCTGATGCGTTTGATAAGATCATCCACTGAACGGCAGTCCCCTTCGTAATCCTCGCCCCAAACAGCGGTGACAAGCTGTTCTCGATTGAAGACCATATTCTTGTTGGCGGCCAGGTAATAGAAGAGTTCATATTCCTTGATGGTGAAGTCTACCGGCTCGCCGTCCCTGAATACCGATCGTTCCCCCGTCCTGATGAGGATGTCCCCAATCTGAATATCCTTGGCCTTGGGCTCTTCTGCGGGTTTTGCCTCCGACTCCCCAACCCTTCGAAAGACGGTTTTCATACGCGCCAATAGCTCACGGGGACTGAAGGGCTTGGCAATATAATCGTCACTGCCCAGCTCCAGCCCCAGAATTCTGTCGAAGGTCTCATGCCGGGCCGACACGAAGATAATGGGCACCTCACTGGATTTTCTCAGCTCACGGCAAACATCCAGCCCGCTCATTCCCGGCATCATCACATCCAGAATAATCATATCGGGCTCCTGCCTCGCAATGGCGTTCATCAGGGCGATTCCATTCTCATAGGCCTCCACCCGAAAGCCCTCGCCGGTAAGATAGCTGCTCAACAGTTCCCGGATATTCTCATCATCGTCACAAACATAAATGAGCTTCTGCATTGGTTTCCCTCTCATCCTTCTGCTCAGGCGCCTGCGCCTTACAGCAAAAAGACATCTGACGTTATCCCTGCCTTTATTCTATCAAGAAACCCCAGCCCTGTAAAAATGGATTTCTATCCAGCCACAAATTAACAAATCACCTTAAAACAGGCTTGTAGACTTAATTCTGTTATGCAGGCCTGAGAAAATTTCCCTAGACCACTTGTTTTTTTTAGAATACATGTTATACTACACTTAAAGTTTTTAATTCCTTTGGATTCATACTTGTTGAGTACTGCCCCTTTCTCCTTATTTTTTTGGATCAAGGGTCTAGGTTCGGAAACGGTGTAATCCAGAAAAATTAAGGAGGATCTTATCTATGGGAGACAAGACATTAAAGTGCAAGGATTGCGGAGTGGACTTCATTTTCACTGAAGGCGAGCAGGCTTTCTACAAGGAAAAGGGCTTTGAAAATGAACCTCAAAGATGTCCTGAATGCAGAAGAGCAAGAAAACAGCAGAGAATGAACGGCGGCAACAGAGGCCCCAGATTCTAAGAAATTTCAAGGAGAGCAAAAGCTCTCCTTTTTTAATGCGCATCCCCTGTAGCATAGACCAGGGTCCTGATTTTCAGCGAGCTTCCCAAATGGGTGTTTGAAAATATTTCCCGGGTGGATGCAAGAAAGTCCTCGGGATGTTCCAGCGACGGGCTGAAATGGGTGAGCCACAGCTCTCTCACACAACCCTCCCGGGCAAGAGAAGCGGCCTCGGAAAAGAGCATATGCTTCTTGTCCATGGCTTTTTCCCTGTATTGGTCATCCCCATACATGCCCTCGCAGATAAAGAGGTCCGATTGGCTGATAAAATCCACCAGTTCAGGGATGGGCCGCGTATCGGTCACGTAGCTGAGCTTAAGGCCTTTTCTGGGCGGCCCCAATACCATGTCGGGGGTATAGACCTTCCCGTCATATTCCACCTTTTCTCCCTTTTGCAGCCCCTTCCAGAGCTTCTGGGGCACCTTACTTTCCTGGGCTTTGGCAACATCGAATAATCCGGCCCTTTTCACTTCCAGGGCATAGGCCAGACAGGGCACCGAATGATCCACGTGTAGGGTTCTTATGCGCATATCGTTGATGGTGAAGGACTCCTCCTTTTGGAGGGAGCACTCAAGGATGTGCACATCAAAGGGCAGTCCCGGAATGATGGTCATGCACCCCTCAAGCACTCTTACCAGTCCCGGAGGACCTACCATGGTCAAAGGCTCGGTGCGCATGCTGTTTGCCAGGCTCAGCAAAAGGCCAGGAAGACCTGCCACATGGTCGGCATGGTAATGGGTAAAACAAAGGACATCAATGGCTTTAAAACCCCAACCTACCTGCCTTAAAGGGATCTGGGTCCCTTCGCCGCAATCGATGAGCAGCATTTTCCCGTTAAGCCGCACCAACAGAGCGGTGAGCCAGCGATGATGGAGGGGCATCATGCCCCCCGAGCCCAGCAAGCATACATCCAGCACAAAAGCACCTCATTCGTTCAAGTACTGCTAATATCATCACCCATAGCTTCCCCGCCTGCCAGGGGCTTATGAGTTGAAGCTAACCCCTGGTCACTGTGAGCTTTCCATCCATAGCATCCACCAAAGCTGTATCGCCTTCGGTCAGCACACCTTTGACCAGCAGCCTGCCCAATTCTGTTTCAACAATTCTTTGAATATAGCGTTTAATAGGCCTTGCCCCGTACTCGGGGTTCCAGCCCTCATCCACAATGGCCTTAAGGGCATTATCGGTGACCGACAACTCAATACCCCTCTCATCCAGCCTATCCGACAAACTCTTAAGCACCAGCTTCACAATCTTCTTGATCTCCTCACGGGTCAAGGGTTTAAAGAGCACAATATCGTCCACACGATTGAGGAACTCGGGTCTGAAGCCCCGGCGCAGCTCACTGAGCACCGCCTGGGCCACTTCTTCCTTAAGCTCGCCGTCCTCGGAAACATTCTCCAAAAGGGTGCGGCTTCCGATATTGGAGGTCATGATGATGACGGTGTTCTTGAAATTAACCACCCGTCCCTGGCTGTCGGTGAGCCGTCCATCATCCAAAATCTGCAGCAGAATATTGAACACATCGGGATGGGCCTTTTCGATTTCGTCAAAGAGGATGACGCTGTAGGGCTTCCTGCGGACAGCCTCGGTGAGCTGGCCGCCCTCCTCATAGCCCACATAGCCGGGAGGAGCGCCAATGAGCCGGGCCACCGAGTGCTTTTCCATATACTCGCTCATATCAATGCGAATCATATTATCCTCGGTATCAAAAAGGGCTTCGGACAAGGCTCTGGCCAGCTCAGTCTTGCCCACGCCCGTGGGACCTAAGAAAATAAAGGAGCCAATGGGCCGCTTCATGTCCTTAAGCCCTGCCCGAGCGCGCAGAACCGCGTCGGCCACGGCGGCGACGGCCTCGTTCTGGCCCACTACCCGCTTATGAAGCACTTCCTCCAAATTCAGGAGTTTCTCCTTCTCCTCCTCCATGAGCTTGGTGATGGGTATGCCCGTCCACTTTGAGATGATCTCGGCAATCTCGTTCTCGGTCACCTCTTCTTTGAGCATACGGCCTGTGATGCCGGCCTGTCTTTCCTTTTCCTGCTTAAGAGCTGCTTCCAGTTCGGGCAGGCGTCCATGCTTCAGCTTGGCCAGCCTCTCCAGATCATACTGGCGCTCGGCCTGCTCAATATCCAGCTTGACCTGCTCAATTTCGGCTTTAAGCTCCTTCTCCCGCTGGATAACCTCTTTTTCAAGCTCCCACTGGGCCTTCATGCTGTTGGCCTTGTCCTTCAGATCGGCAATCTCGGCCTCAATACCCTTAAGCCGCTCCTGGGAGGCTTTGTCGCTCTCCTTTTTCAAGGCCTGCTGCTCGATTTCAAGCTGCATAATCCGGCGCATGATCTCGTCCAACTCGGCAGGCATGCTGTCAATTTCAGTTCTGAGCATGGCTGCAGCTTCGTCCATGAGATCAATGGCCTTATCGGGCAGGAACCGGTCACTGATATAGCGGTTGGATAAAACCGCGCTGGCAATAATGGCCCCGTCGGTGATACGAACCCCGTGATGGATCTCAAACCGCTCCTTTAAGCCTCTTAAGATAGATATGGTGTCCTCCACTGTGGGCTGATCCACTAATACAGTCTGGAAGCGTCTTTCTAAGGCCGCATCCTTTTCGATGTACTGGCGATACTCGTCCAGAGTGGTCGCGCCAATGCAGTGGAGCTCGCCCCGGGCCAGCATGGGCTTGAGGATATTGCCTGCATCCATGGCGCCCTCGACCTTGCCGGCGCCCACAATATTATGAAGCTCGTCAATAAACAGGATGATCTGACCATCGGAGGCCTCCACCTCCTTGACCACGGCCTTGAGCCTTTCCTCAAACTCACCCCGGAACTTGGCCCCGGCAATCAATGCGCCCATATCCAGGGCAATCAGGGCCTTGTTCTTAAGGCCGTCGGGCACGTCCCCTTTGAGAATACGCTGGGCCAAACCCTCCACTACTGCGGTTTTACCCACGCCCGGCTCGCCAATGAGCACAGGGTTGTTCTTAGTTCTTCTGGACAGAATGCGTATGACACGACGAATCTCGGCATCCCGGCCAATAACGGGGTCCAGCTTGCCCTTTCTGGCCAGCTCAACCAGATTCCGACCGTACTTTTCAAGGGCCTGATAGCCTGCTTCGGGGTTCTGGCTGGTCACCCGCTGACTGCCCCGCACCTTGGCCACGGCCTCCAGAAAAGTATCCCTGGTTACGCCATAGCGTCTTAAAAGATTAGCCGTAAAGCCGCTGCGTTCTATGAGCAGGGCCAGAAACAAATGCTCCACGCTCACATAGTCATCCTTAAGCTCCCTGGCTCTGTCCTCGGCAGACAGAAGAAGCTGATTGAGCCTTCGGGTCGCATAAACCTGGCTGGCCGCATTCCCGTATACCTTGGGCTGCTTGTCCAGTTCTTTTTTAAGCTCTCTTGAAAACTCCTCAGGATTGATGCCCAATACCCATAAAAGGCGGGGGATCAGTCCTTCCTCCTGTTCCACCAGGGCCAGGGCCAGATGCTCCCCATCCACCTGCTGATGATCCAGCCGAATGGCCCACTGCTGGGCAAGCACCACCGCTTGCTGTGCCTTTTCCGTATATTTTTCAAGATTCACGGTGCTTCACCTCCATGGCCTTTATAAAGCACTAAAACGGAACGGCTATATTCCGTCCAGCTCCTTAAGCTGCTTATAAAGCGCCTTCTGCTTATCCGATAAATGTTCGGGATTATTGATATTCACAATAAGAAAGAGATCCCCCCTGCCGCCAATAGCGTTGGGATAGCCCTTCCCACCTACGCGTATGCTTCCGCCGCTGCGGATACCGGCAGGGATTTTCACCAAAAGCCGTCCCTCGGGGGTTTTGACCATGGTCTCCCCGCCCAGTGCGGCCGTCCAGGGCATCACCTCAATCTTCTGATGGAGGTCATAGCCCTTGAGGGTACAGTCTTCCTCCCTGAATTGAACCACTAAGTAAAGATCCCCATCAGGTCCTCCCTTGATGCCCGGACCTCCCAGTCCTGCCAGGCGGATTTTCCCGCCGGGCATAATGCCCCTGGGAATTTTCACCGAAAGGGTTTTCCGGCCCTTTGGGGTCTCCAGAATAATCTGTTTTTCAGCCCCTTTTAGGCCATCGGACACGCTGATGCGGATCTCGACCTCTTTGTCCTCCCCCTTCATGCTCTGGCCGAAGGGAGTACCCCGATGGGCCGATTGAAAGCCCCCGGAGCCGAACCCCCCGCCCCTTGAGGAGAAAAGATCATCCAGATTAATTCCGCCGTCACCAAAAAACATATTGAAAAAATCGCTGAACCCGCCTGAGCTCCTGAACTCATAGCGGGTATTCCCTGATCTGAAGCCAAACTGGGAGGGATCAAAATCATAGCCGTTGGCGAAGTTAAACTCTCTGCCAAACTGGTCGTATTTCCTGCGTTTATCTTCATTCCCCAGCACCTCATAGGCCTCGTTAATTTCCTTGAATTTTTCTTCGGCCTTTTTATCACCGGGATGGGTGTCGGGATGGTATGTCTTAGCCAGCTTGCGATAGGCTTTTTTTATTTCGTCCTGAGTGGCATCCTTCTTGACTCCCAGCACTTCGTAATAGTCTCTGTACTTCATCGGTATGCCTCCCACTATTCACTTTGACTTTCCTTGACCTTCAGGTCTATTATATCTATTTCCATTGGAAAATTCAATATTTTATTTTGGTCAGTGTTTGATTTATTATGTTATTTGGGGTAAATAATAAACAAAGCTGTGTTGGGGAGGAAGAACAAATGACGAGAAAAGAAATAGTTGCCCTGCTGCTGGCCGGCGGACAGGGAAGCCGACTTGGCGTACTCACTAAAAATATCGCCAAGCCTGCGGTTCTTTACGGCGGAAAATATCGCATCATCGACTTTACATTAAGTAACTGCATCAATTCCGGCATAGACACCGTAGGCGTACTGACACAATACCAGCCGCTTAAATTAAATTCCCATATCGGCATTGGTAAACCCTGGGACCTGGACCGGGTTAACGGGGGCATCACCATTCTGGCACCCTATATGAAAACCGAAAAAGGAGAATGGTATTCGGGGACCGCAGATGCTGTATATCAGAACATCCACTACGTCAACGAAATGTCTCCGAAATATGTGATCATACTCTCCGGCGATCATATTTATAAAATGAACTACTCTGAGATGCTGGAATATCACAAGGAAACAAAGGCTGATGCTACCATATCCGTCATCGATGTGCCTTACGAAGAAGCCAGCCGCTACGGTATTATGAACACCCGTGAGGACGGAACCATTTATGAATTTGAAGAAAAACCTCAAAATCCAAAGAGCACTTTGGCTTCCATGGGTATCTATATATTCAACTGGGACTGCCTGAGGGAATACCTGATTAACGACCACTTAAAGAGCAACTCGGATCATGACTTCGGTAAAAACATCATCCCTGCCATGCTGGCCGATGGCAAAAGAATGCTCGCCTATCGCTTCGCAGGCTATTGGCGCGATGTAGGAACCATCCAGGCCTATTGGGAATCCACCATCAATTTAACCGAACGCATTCCTGATTTTAACATGTACGATCCCTACTGGAAGATTTACACCCCTAACCCCGTCTATCCCGCCCATTTCATCGGGGACACCGGTAAAGTAGAAAAATCCATTATCGCCGAGGGCTGCATGGTCTATGGCACCGTCAAAAACTCGGTCATCTTCCCCGGAGTCACTATTAACGAAGGGGCCTATATCGAAGACTCCATCATCATGTCCGATGCGCTTATCGGCGCAAATTCCGAAATCTACTGCTCCATCATCGGAGAGTCCAGTGTTATTGGAAACAATGCAAAATGCGGTGTGGGCGAGTTTGCCGAGAGCACCTATAATCCCAAGGTCTATGACTCAAAGATCACAGTCATTGGTTCCAATACTGTCATTCCCAACAATACGGTTTTGGGCAAGAATGTGGTTATCGATAACTATATCACCCCCCATGATTTTGAAAGCAATTTCATCCCATCGGGCGGAGCACTGATAAAGGGAGGCGACAACGAATGAAATCAACCATGGGCATTATTCTGACCGGTGGCAAAAACAGCCGCCTCAAGGAGCTCTCATTGGAGCGCTCCATCGCTGCAGTTCCCTTTGGCGGAAAATACAGGGTCATTGATTTTACCCTTTCCAATATGGTCAATTCAGGGATCACCAATGTGGGAGTTATCACACAATACAATATCCGGTCATTGATGGACCACCTGGGTTCAGGAAAAGAATGGGACCTGGACAGAAAAAACGAGGGACTTTTTATCTTCCCCCCCTATCTCTCCGAGTTTGGCTCGGGCTGGTATAAAGGCACAGCCGATGCGCTGTACAACAATCTGACCTTCCTCTTACGAAGCGACGAGGAATTTGTGGTTATCGGACAGGGCTATGCCATTTACAATATGGAATTCGATCCCATGCTGGAACAGCATATTAATAAGAATGCCGATATCACCATTGCCTGCAGAAATATGAGCGATTTCTCCTTCAATGACCAAAAGAACATGGGCATGGTTCAGATCGATGATGACGGACGCATTATCGACTTCATGGAAAAGCCCCTGAATCCTAAAAACAACCTGGGCTCCATGGGCGTTTACATCATTCGCCGCAAGCTGCTTATTGAGCTTTTGCAGGACAGCGCCGCCAAGGGGCAGACCGAGCTGGTGCAGGATATCATTGTTAAGAACACCGATACCTTAAGGATTTACTCCTACATTTTCAACGGCTATTGGCGTCCCTTGAGCAATATCCAGCTCTACTACCGAACCAATATGGAGCTGCTGAATCCGAAGGTGCGCAATGAGCTCTTTATGAGCCGCCGCAAGATCTTTACCAAGGTCAAGGACGAGGCTCCCGCCAAGTACAATGAAGAAGCCCGGGTGCGCAATTCCATTGTGGCCGATGGCTGCATCATTGAGGGCGAAGTAGAAAACTGCGTCCTGTTCAGGGGGGTTCGGATCATGAAGGGCGCTGTGGTCAAGAACAGCCTGATCATGCAGGGTTCAGTGGTCGAAAGCAATACCCATCTGTCCTACTGCATTCTGGATAAGGGCGTGACCATCACCGCCGGCAAGACCCTCAACGGGGATTCGGAATGGCCTCTGATTGTGGGCAAAAATGTGAAGGTATAAACTGTATTGAATAAAAGGCGCATCCTCTTTATCGAGGGTGCGCCTCTTTATTTCCGTCATTCCGTTATTCAGCACGGGCTACAGGATTTTAATCCAATTGGCTTATCAAATCGGCCAGGGCATGGTCATCATGATGGGCGGTAATAATCTGGGCATGCTTTTTGACCTCGGGATGGGCATTGGCGGGGGCGGCCTTAATATCGGCTTTCTGAAGCATCTCCAGATCGTTGTGATAATCGCCGATGGCAATGACCTTTCTGATTCTCTCCCCATACTCCTTCTTTAAAAGCTCCAGAGCAAAGCCCTTGGAGACCCGGCTCCCGGTGATTTCCAGATAAGTGCCTATGGAGAAAAAGACATGGAAGTCTTTCTCCTTATCCTCCGCCATCACCAGTTTTTGCACTTCCTTCAGAACCTCATGCTCCTCATGGAGAAGGGCCTTTATCCAGGGCTTGGTAATAGCGTCCATATCCCCATAGACAAAATCCTGTTCCTCTCTGAGCATTAACTTATCCTCTATGCCGTTGGGATTAATCAGGTAACACGTATCCTCGGTATAAAGATGAATACAGATCTGGGGTATTTCATGCATGACTCTTTTCAGAATGGCCCGGAGGGGCTCCTTGTTCACCGGGACGATTTTCTTGGCCCGATCCTCCTGAAAGTCATATAAGCATGCTCCGTTATAGAGTATCCACGGACAGTTGAGGGGCAGATCAATCATATAGGGTCTGATACTGAACTGGGTCCTGCCCGTAGCGCCGCAGAAGAGTCCGCCGTTCTCTGTAAAATATTGAATAGCCGCTTTGTTTTCCTTTGACACATGCTGACTTGAGTTGACCAGGGTTCCGTCAAAATCCGAAACCAGAAGATAACCGTCGTATTTCATAGAATAATCAGTCCTTATGCCTTAACTTTCACATAGCTCTGCGATTTGATGAACTCGGTGGGTGAGGTATGGGTATATTTCTTAAAGACACTACAAAAGTGCTTATATTCGCTGAAGCCTACCTTATAGGCAATCTCATAAATCCTAAGCTCCCCTTTGCCCATGAGCTCAATGGCTTTTTGAATGCGGTATTTATTAAGGACATCCAAAAAGGTCTGGGCCGTTTCCTGCTTAAACTTTCGGCTTAAATAGCTGGTGCTGATGCCCATGCTCTCAGCAATGCCCTCAATGCTTATCTTATTATAATACTCATCCCTGATGGCCACCAAGGCCTTTTGGACATAGGGATTGGTCTTCTCCCTGCCAATATAGAACTGGAGATCCACCAGAGCCATTTCGCTTTTATCCTTGGACTTGACATAGATATCATGGTAAATCCGCTTCTGATCGATATAATCCACGGCCTTGCCCACAATGTCCAGGAGCTTTAATTCATCAATGGGCTTGAGGATGTAGTCGAACACCTTCATGGAAATGGCCTGCTTGGCATACTCAAACTCGGCATAGCTGGTAAGAATGATGGTCTCAAAGCTGTGAATCTGGATGGCCTCCCGGACCATATCGATTCCGTTCATGGCGGGCATCTTGATATCGGTGATGACCAGGTCGGGCTTTAGGTCTTTGATCATCGCAAGGCCCTGGACCCCGTCCTTTGCCTCCCCCACAATGATGCAATCCACCGAAAACCAGTCAATGCCATGGACCAGCCCTTTTCTGATAATTTCCTCGTCCTCAACAATCAATACCTTTTTCATGAACCACCTCATTGACCCACGGGAATGGTTATCTTTACCGTTGTTCCTGCATTCTTCTCACTGATGATGTCCAACCCGTAATCCCTGCCATACATGAGCTGCATCCTTCGGCTAACATTGTACAGGCCCATGCTGGAGGATTGATTATACGCGCTTTTAAGCATGCGCTGTATTTCTTTGAGCTTTTCTTCGTCAATCCCCGCACCATCGTCATAGATGACGAGAACCAGGTGTTCATCAAAGAATCTGCCTTTGATTCGGATATAAAGGTGCTCCCTGCCTTCAAAGCCATGCTTGACCGCATTCTCAATAATGGGCTGGGTAAGGAGCTTGGGAACGATACAGTCCAGGGCCTCTTCCTCAATGGATATCTCATAGTCAAGCCTTTCCCCGAACCGGTACTTTAAAATCTCCAGATAGTTCTTGGTATGCTCCAGATCCTCTCCAAGGGGTACCGTCTTGACCGTGTTATTGATGCTGTACCTCAAAAGCGAAGAAAGGCTGATGATAATCCGATCCACATCGTTTGGCGCATACTTGACCATGCAGCGGATGGTTTCCAGAGTGTTAAAGAGGAAATGGGGATTGAACTGGGACTCAAGCTGCTTGACCTCGGCCATCATGCTGCGCTGGGTCTCTTCCTTGTTCTTTTCAATGAGATCCTTAATATCCCACAGCATCTGGTTAAAAGCCTGAGCAATGATTTGGAATTCGTCATGGGAGTCAATGGTCAGCTTGGTATCCAGATTCCCCTCCTGCACACTTTGGATGGCCCTGACGATCTCGTCAATGGAGGTGGTCTTCCTGGCAGAAATACGCTTTGCCCACATGACCATGGCCAGTGCTATTACCACAAAGAGAACGGCCAGGAAGGCGCCTCCAAGAACGAAGGTTTTTCTGTAATAGTTCAGGGGAGTCATGGTATAAACCTGGAAGATCCCATCCAGCACCTGACCCCTGCAGAGAAAATAGGTCTGCTCTTCTACCTTAAGGACACCGGTGTCCTTTCTGAAGCTTCCCTTAAGCTTGGTAAAATTATCGGTATAATTGTTGTTTGTGGCCAGAGCCACATTGAAGAATCTGTCGGTGATGATGGTATCGGTATTGCCCACATTGCTGAGCATGTTGAACACATCATTCTCCAACAGCTCGAAGACCAGATAGCCTTCGATATTATCCTGTATTTGAACGGCTTTGCACAGCGTAAAGATACTGTATTTATTCATGGAGGAATATACCCGATTGATGGAGACCGACACTATATCGGGATGGTTCCTCATCCTTCCAAAGAGCCCCCAGTCATGCCCCATGTTCTCCATGATGTAATCGGGGGGCTTGAGGGTATTGCTCATGACCATCTCCCGGTCGGCATTGAAGAAGTAGAAATTACACCGAACCTCTTGGTGATTGATAAACTCATAGACCTGTTCATAGGCCTCCCGCCGCCTCTCCTCATGGAGAATGGCCTGGGTGATGGTGGGCGAAAGGGAATAGTCGACAATGGTCTGTGAATAGGCCTGGAGGGTGTTTTCCAACCGTCGGGTAATGGCCTTGTTGCTCATCACATTCTGACGTCTGATGACCGTATCGGCCGCCACAAAGATGAGCAGGAAAGCAATAACGGTAAAGATAATAACGGGGGTCAGGGCATAACCGACAAAGACCTTATTAAGCTCACTGCGAAATGGCTTGAAACCTCTGTCTTTCATACCCCTACCCCCGTCTTATTCTATTATATACTATCTATATACTAATTTCCTTCTTACCTGATATTTTAAACGAAATTAGCAAGGAAGCAATGGTGGTCAGCGTCAGAATGGTGGACAGCGCTGCTGCCGTACCATAACTGGCCCGGATAACCTCGGTATAGATGGATACCGACATGGTCTTGGTATTGCCGGTATAGAGAATAACCGAGGCGCTGAGTTCGTTAATAATGGTAATCCAGCTTAAGATGGCCCCTGAGAACACACCGGGCAGCATCATTATGGCGGTGACTTTAAAGAAAGTCTTCAGGGGCGAGCAGCCCAGGCTGATGGAGGCCTCCTCCATGCTGGGGCTGATCTGATAGAGGATGGCGGCGCTGGATCTTAAGGTATAGGGCAGTCTTCTGACCACATAGGCCACCACAAGGATGCCAAAGGTACCGCTCAGCACCAGAGGCGGCTTGTTAAAGGCCAACAGCAGGGTAATACCTAAAACCGATCCCGGAATAATATAGGGGAACATGGTCATGGTATCAATAAGTCCGGTAAATACGTTCCTTCGGCGGATGGACAGATAGGCAATAAACATACCCAGCATCACAATGATGGCAATGGCGACTAAGCCATAGATATAGGTATTGCTGATGGCATTGCCCATGCGGCTGAAGATCTTGGTATAGCTTTCAAATGAAAAGCCCTTGGTGAACATGGCTCCCCTGGTTTTCAGGAAGGAGGTGTACATAACCGTCAACTGAGGAATGATGGCTAAAAAGACAATAAAGTAGATAAAGAAGTGGGCTGCAACACTTTTGAATCCCTTAAGCTCCTTGGCTTTCATAGGACGCAGCGAGCTCATGGTAAAGGACTTTCTGTTGACGATGTATTTCTGGCCCACAAACAGCAGCGATGTGACAAAGACCATAATGGATGCCATGGCTGCCGCAAAGTTGGCCTGACCGCCTACTTCACTGATAAACTCGGAATAGATCATAACCGGCATGACATTGAAGCCTTCCCCGATGAGCATGGGAGTACCGAAATCGGCCAGAGCATTCATGAATACCAGCAGAGCACCGGCCAGAAGCGTAGGCAGAATCAAGGGCATGATAACGGTGAAGACCTTCTTTACACCGCTGCAGCCCAAGCTTTCGGCGGCTTCGCCCAGGGAGGCGTCAATCTTCTTAAGGGCTCCCGAAACATAGAGATAGATATAGGGGAACAGCTTAAGGGTCAGCACCAGCAGAATACCGCCAAAACCGTAGATGGTGGGAAGATTGATGCCCAGGCCTGCAAAGAATTTGGTAAGAACGCCGCTTCTTCCGCTCAAGAGAACCCAGGAATAGGCTCCGATAAAGGGCGGAGACAGCATGGAGATGATAATAAGTATTTCAATGAGTCCTTTTCCTTTGATCTTAAAGGCAGTCATCAGGTAGGCCAGGGGCACACCAATCAAGACCGACAGCAGGGTAACCAGCGAGGTCACCGAGAAGGAGTTAATCAGTGCCTGATAATAGTACTTTTTTTCAAAGAACTTGGTAAAGTTGCTTAAGGTGAAGGCTTCAGTCCGAGGGTCCTTGAAGCTGCTGATAAACAGGGAAAGCAGCGGATATATCAGGAACAGTGCAAAGATAGCCACAATCAGAATGGTGACGATGGACCAAAAATCAAATTTAAGCTTTTTCTTATTCATCAACCATCACACCCCTTATCAAGCTATGGCTGCCGTCCTCGTTGAAGATGTTGATGCGACGCATGCAGGGCTCAAGACAGACCTCTTCGCCTTCATTATAGAGCTTTTCTGTCAGGCCCAGATCCTGAGAAACCTCCAGATAGGTGCCGGGCACCACCATCAGATCCTCCATAAGGGTCAGCTCATAGTTTACATATCTTCCTAAGAAGGTTCTGCTTTTAATCTTTGCTCTGAGTCCCTTATCCGAAATGGTGAACTCCTCGGGTCTGACGGCGGCAATAACATCCATGTTATAGTTGACAAGATCGCTTAAGTTGTCAATGGCCATTCTCAAATCCCTGCCCAGTTCCAGGAAGGTCTGCTTGTTTTCAACGGCAATTCTGGCCTTGAGCAGATTGGAATGTCCGATGAAGGTGGCCACAAAGGTATTAACAGGACGGGTATAAATCTGTTCGGGCCGCCCCACCTGTTGGATGACACCATCCTTCATGACGGCAATCCTGTCGGATACGGCCAGGGCTTCCTCCTGGTCATGGGTGACATAGACGGTGGTAATGCCCACCTTTTTCTGAATTTCACGGATGGCACTCCGCATTTCAATTCTCAGCTTGGCATCCAGGTTGGAAAGGGGTTCGTCCATCAGCAGCACGTCGGGATGGATGACCACGGCACGGGCCAGAGCCACACGCTGCTGCTGACCACCTGAGAGCCTTTCGGGCAACCTTTCCTGGTATTCCTCGATACGGGTCACCTTAAGGATCTCATCCACCTTCGTCTTAATCTCGGCTTTGGGTAGCTTTCTAAGCTTGAGTCCATATTCCACATTTTGCCGTACCGTCAGGTGAGGAAATATGGCATAGTTTTGGAAAACCATACCGATGTTTCTCTTGTGGGCGGGGATGTCATTAATCACCTTGTTATCAAAAGAGATTTCTCCCCCTTCTATGGTGTTGAAGCCTGCAATCATTCGAAGCAGGGTGGTTTTGCCGCACCCTGAGGGCCCGAGCAAAGTAAAGAATTCACCGTTTTTTACTTCAAGGGACAAATCCTTGAGAATAACGTTCTGGTCATAGATCTTGGTTACCTTGTTGACAAAAATACTTACACTCATGGTGATGCCTCCTTAAGGCTAAATAGCAGGTTTAGGCTGCCCTTCTAATAAACCGCCCACAACGTATGCTGTTGCGGGCGATTTATTGCGGGCTTACATGGGTTTATTGAACGCTTGTGAAGATATCCTTGAACTTGTCAAGCCATTCTTGCTTCTTCTCCATGACAACATTCAGATCATCATAGATAAGGTTGATTTCGTTCATGGGCTTCAGACCTTCTGCCGGCGGCACATCCTTACGCACCGATCTTCTGTTGAGCTGGGAAGCGATAAGGCTTTGGGCATCCTTGCCGGTAACGAAGTCAACAAATTTCTTGGCATTGGCCATATTCTTTGCGCCCTTGATAATGGCAACACCGTCGGGCTTTGAGATAACGCCTTCCTTCATATAAATCAGCTTAACAGGAGCGCCGTCTGCAACATATTTGGCACCGCCTTCCTCAAAGGTCAGGCCCACGGTGTACTCACCGTCAGCAACGCCCTTGTAGACGGCTGACGAACCGGAAAGCAGCTTACCATCCAGGTTCTTGCAGATAGCTTCAACATAGTCCCAGCCTTTTTCAGGATCACCGTTGCCCATAGCGTAGAGCATATTGACCAGGTGCTCAAAGGAGGACGAGGATTTGGAAGGATCGGCATGAGCGATCTTGCCTTTAAGCGCGGGATTCAAGAGATCCTCATAGCCCTCTATCTTGATATCACCAATCAGATTGGTGTTGACCATCAGGACGCTGGGAATATGGGTAAAGCGGGTCATACGTCCGTCAGTGTTCTTGCAGTCATCAAAGAAGGCATCCTCATTCACGGAAAGATACTGCTCAAACAAATCCAGCTTGGGCTTAAGGGTGGATTCGGAACCGCCCCACAGAACATCGCCCAAAGGATTGTCCTTTTCGGCTTCAATACGCTTGAGGAGCTCACCGGTACCTGCTGCAACAACCTCAACGGTTATGCCAGTCTGAGCCTCAAACTCTGCTACAATGGGATCAATGAATTCCAGAGGATGGGGGCAATAGATAACCAGTTCTTTGGTGGCCGGTTCTTCGGATGGTCCCGGAGTACTGGTACCAGTACTGGTATTGGTAGGCGTGGGCGTATTGGCGGGTGTCTGCCCACAGGCTGCCATGGAGAGAGTCATTACCAGAATCACGAAAAGGGCAAGAAACTTTTTCATTGTCGAAACCTCCATTTACGATTTGGTTGGTGTGCTTTAAGAATAGCACCACCCCGGATTAAGTAAAATCCTATAAAAACGGACAATTATACGAAAAAATGAACTGTCCCTCAGAATGGTATTATGCCCTGCAATGATGTTTTTTTTGCATTAAAAAAGACATGGGAATTCGAACACCCATGTCTTTGACAAAATGGCCACGTTTTACTTTAACGGTTTGATGTCAACCTCGCTGATAGGCGTGGGTTGAGGTCTTGCGAAGAAATAGCCCTGCATTTTATCCACGCCAATCTGAAGCAGGGTTTTGGCCTCCTCCAGGGTTTCCACGCCTTCGGCTATAAGCATGACATCGGCCGCTTCACAGAACTTCAGAATGGACTGGACGAAAGCTTTTTTATAGGCGTTATTGGCAATATCCGAAATCAGCTCCTTATCCAACTTGACAATGTCGGGCTTAATCTTTATGAGCTCCAGGCCGCTGCAGCTTCCGGTACCGTAGTTATCAATGGCGATGAGAATTCCTTCCTCCCGCAAGGAGGCAATCTGCTCAATAAAGGTATCCACATCAATTTCATCCCGTTCAGTGAACTCCAGAACGATTTCAGAGGGCTTAAAGCCCAGATCGTAAATGAGGCTTCGGATACGGGAATCCTCTTGTTTTAGCTCGTCAATGGACTTGGCCTCCATATTGAGGAAGAGCATTTTGGGCTCGGTTCGCATCTGGGCAAAGGTCCAGAGATGGTTGGAGGCCATCAGCTCATTGATTTCATTAATATATTTGGTGTTCTTGGCGCACTCAATGAGCTCCCAAATGTCGGAGAATATGGTGTTGGTAGTTCTGGACAGGGCTTCATAGCCGTAGATGGTGCCCAGCTTAACATTAATAATGGGCTGGAATACTGAGTAAAACTGGTTTTCGATATGGACCTCCCTGAGAAACTCCCTTTTCTCAACCAGCTTCACGTCCTTTACATACTCTTCCCAATCAAACCTGTTGACGATATAGGATTTGTGCTTAATAGCCTGTTTAAGGGCAAATCTGGCCCGGTCCACCATCTCATAAATGTCCAGGGTCTTGTCAAAAAGCACGTACCCGGCATAAAGCTTAAGCTTTATGACCAGATCCCCCTTCTGACGCACCGAGACCAGGCGCTTAAAAAAGTGGAATTCGGCAAAGGCTGAAGCCTCCTCCGCACATTCAAAGCCATGGGCGAATATGATATATTCCCCGTCGCTGATTTGGAACACATTCTTGATATTCTTGTCCAAGGTGACCAGGTGCTGTGAAAACTCCTCAATAATATGCTCCAAGTCCGCCCAGCCAATATCTTGCTTGAGCTTTTCATAATTACCGATACTGAGCGCCAGTAGAACACCCGCAGGCTGCTGCTCCCTGCAAAGACTTTCCTTGATCCTCAAACAGGCATCAAAGATTCGTTTGCTCATGGTGTATTTGTCTATGGTTTCTACAGTCGGATCCATAATATCCTCCTTATAATATAACACACATCATACTCGTTCATATTTCAATGAGCTTGACACTGCTCATGGAACCCGTCAATTTTTCCCGTATGATATCCGAGGCTGCCGCTAATTTCACGCTTCCGTTGACTGCCTTGATGGAAGCAATCATCTTCTTAATTCCCTCAAGCAGCTCCTCCTCCAAGTCCTCTACCTTACCAAAATTGATGATAATACTGAGAGGCTTGATAAACAGCAACCCCTGGACTGCATTGCTCAGGGCCGAGAAATTTTCTGCATGAAGGGTTTTACCAATATTAATGACCAGGGTTCCGCTTTTATTGTCAATGGAGAAGGGCGTTTTAATCTCCGTTTCCAGATCAAAAGCAATGGCCTCTTCTTCTTCGGTTGTGTCTCCATTCATCCATAGCTTTTTAGGCGGCTTATCATCCTTTAATACATTATCTATGACCTTCATGAGCTTGACTTCATCAATGGGCTTGAGCAAATAGTTTCGTGCTCCGCTATCCAAGGCGGTCAGCACCATATTCTTTTTTTCCAGGGCACTGATGACAATAACCCTTGCTCTGGGGAATTTGGACATTATCATTCGAAGCGCTGATACACCATCCATGACGGGCATGGATATATCCATGGTGACTATATCAGGCTGCTTCTGAGTATACTCAATAATTGCCTGTTCCCCATTTGATGCCTCCCCTACTACATCATGTCCGGCATTAGTGAGCATGGTCTTAATCTTCATGCGCATGATGTAAGAATCATCTACTACAAGAATTTTGGCCATGTCTTGCCCGTACCTCCAAAGTGTAATTTAAGGCTTACTAGAATAATTACCCTCTTTTTAGCAATCCGACACGCAAATTTCCGCAAAAATGCGACAAAGTACACGATATATTTTTTATACCGGGAATACTGATGCTTCCATTCACGCTCCTGATGAAATAGGGTGTTTTAACAATCAGGAACTCGGAAATACCGGCAAGCTGTCCAAAACTATTGCCCAATATGACATTGGTTACCTCTGCCAGCGTATCATGAACGGCTTTCTCATCCTCCAGAGAACCGGCACCCTCCCCGTAGGTTTCAATGAAGGCCTGTGTCAGAACCTGGTCAAAGGACGCAAAGAATGTCCCTTCAAATACCCCCTCCAAATCAATGAAAACAGTATGCTCCTGAAACAGGATGGGTTCCTCCTGTACCCGCTCAAAGGACGATATGCTTTGAACGGGTGAATCAAGAATATCCTTAAACAGCTTGGAGCTGGCACTGACCACAGCCTCCAGCAGCTTGTCCAGGGCAATGTCCTCAGTGGTGTCATAGGTCTCCTGGGGCAGAGTAAAATGGAAGGTGGTCCCCCGGTGGAGGGCCGTATGTATGTCCACATGTCCTTTAAGGCATTCCAATTCCTTACGGACTGCAGGAAGCCCGATGCCCCGTCCTGCCCTTGAATCGGCTTCATTGAGGGTGGAGAAGCGATCATGGAAAATGAGATTATTGATCCCATCAGCCGTCAACTGGCTGTCCGGACTGAGTATCCCCTTTTCAATGGCTTTGGCCTGAATCAGATGGGTATCCAGTCCACGGCCGTCATCGGATATTTCAATATGAAGGGAGCTGTTCTTGCGATACACCGCGCAGGTGATATGCCCGTATTCACTTTTGCCAAGGCGCAGGCGCTCTTCGGGGGACTCAATGCCGTGAACCACCGAGTTTCTGAACACATGGACCAGGGCCCTTAAAAAGCCTGAATTTCTCACAGGATCAATGAGCTCATCCTCGCCCAGAATATTAAACTTGACCAGCTTTCCGTATCGCTCTGATAAGGAGGCCAGATAGTCATGGTAGACCTTAAATATCTCCTTGGCTTTCTTACAGCCCAGGGCACGCACAGCGGGAATGACGGCAAGAAAATCATGGGGGTTCAGTCTCTTGGCCAAATAGGTCTCGATCTCAACGAGAGCGCCGCGATCAATATTGATGGTTTTATCGGACCAAAGGAATTTATCGCCCAGCAGGGCCCGGATCTTGGCCAAATCCCGATCAAAGCCGGACCTGAGGTCAAGGGCACGCACAGCGTTAATCAGCCCCTCCCTGTCCAGACCGGGATGGCTGTCGGTGAGCTTAAAAAGCTTCTCCTCCGCATCATGGAGGGTTTTAACTGTTTCGCTCATATCAAATAAACTGAAGTTGCCCTTAAAGGTATGTATCTCCCAGTAAACGGTGTTGATGGCGAAGGTCATGGAATCGCTCTTTTGGATGATCTCCTCAAGCTCCTCATTGACAAAGTCCATAAACTCATGCACACAGGTGGAAAAATCCTGACTTGAGGAAATGACCTTCAGCGCCATTTTCAGGGCATCCTTTTCCTCGGTTCTCTGCTTTTCCATCTCCATGCGCTCGGTGATATCGGTGAGGATGGCCATCATCTTTCTGTCGGTTTTGAAGATGCTGTTCCGAATCAGCCGATATTCGATCATGATCTTCCTGCCCAGATGCTCGAAATAGTCGGGAAGCAGCGGCAGATACAGCTCCACCCCCTCCTCTGAATCTGCATCGAAGATCTTCTCAACCACATTGGTCATATAGCGGATCTGTTCCGCATCACTGCCATAAAGCAAACGGGCAAAGCTCTCTCCCGTTATGCTGCGGCCAAATATTCTGCGGCATTCCCGGCTATAGTCAATATGAACGATGAGATCCCGGCCGAAGGTCAAAAAGCCCTGCCCCGTATTGTCCAGGAGATTTCTGACCGAAGCGGTTCGCTCAGCCACCATGGTCTCCAGGGTAATGCTTTTCTCGCTCTCTTTGCGATATTGGTTCTCCAGCTCTAAATACAGGGTCTTAATCTCAAGATTCCTGGCCTCCAGCTCCCTGACCTTCTCGTTGAGCTCCTCAATAAGCCGCTTCTTTTCCATGGCGTTCTGGATGACGCTGATCAGGGCATCACTGTCCCAAGGCTTTTCCATATAATAAAAGATACCAATTTCGTTCATACTCTTGAGGGCATTATGCTTGTCTGCATATCCCGACAGGAGTATTCGAATGGTATCCGGAGAGATTTCCTTTATTTTTTTGAGGAATTCAATACCGGTCATTTGGGCCATGGAATAGTCCGAAATGACCAGATCTATCTTTAAAGCCTTGGCTTCTAACTGCGCCAATGCGTCCATAGGATTATTAAAGGCAATCACATTCTGCTTGAGCATCAATGTAATAACCTTCTGCAGCGTATGCGTGATCATGGTGTCGTTATCAACAACCAGAATATTGTAGTTCTTCAAAGGGTGCCTCCGGTAGTTAATTTTTAGACAAATTTCAGCAAATTACTCTTATATATCCTCTACCACAACTGAGACATCCCTAATCAGAATATTTTACCAGCCTGTATCCTCGGTTTCGTGCTTACGTTTGCGGGTCATGAGATCAATGACGGCTTTCTTGCAGTCCTTGCCCTCAAATAGGATGGCATAGGCCTCCTGGCAGATGGGAAGGCTCACCTTGTATTTTTCGGAGAGCTCCTTTGCGGCCCGTGTTGCCGAGACGCCCTCAACAACCATTTTGACTTCTTTCTGAGCCTCATCTACACTCATGCCCTTGCCAATTAAGTAACCCGCCCGCCAATTGCGGCTGTGCTTGCTGGTGCAGGTGACAATGAGGTCGCCGATGCCCGTAAGCCCCGAGAAGGTTTTTGCATTGGCGCCCATGGCCGTGCCCAAACGGGCAATCTCGGTGATGCCACGAGTCATAAGGGCGGCCTTGCTGTTGTCGCCAAAGCCCAGGCCGTCGCAAATTCCGGCGCAAAGAGCGATAACATTCTTCAAGGCCGAACCAATTTCGGTTCCTATCATATCCGAGCTGGTATAAACCCTGAAGCGGGGAGACATAAACAAATCCTGAACATTCATAGCCGCATTCCTGTCATGGGAGGCGGCAACCACGGTGGTGGGTATGCCAATAGCCACTTCTTCAGCGTGGCTGGGTCCATAAAGGGCCACGGGCAGAACCTCGGGCAGCTCACTTAACAGCACCTGACTCAGCGTAAGACCGGTGCCTTCTTCCAGGCCCTTGGAACACATAACGACACAGTCATTGGGCTTTACATAGGGCTTTAAGCGCTGAGCGCTGGAGCGCACCGCCTGAGAGGGCACCACCATAACGATGTAATCATGGTCCTTCAGGCATTCTGCCAAATCGGTGGTAAACTCAACCGACTCCGGGATTTTAACCCCGGGGAGCTTGTCCCTATGCTCCCGCTCTTTGTTGAGCATGTCAACTTCCTCCTGAAAGAGGGACCACACCCGTACCTTATGACCATTCCCCGAAAGAAGTATGGAAAGACTGGTTCCCCAGCTTCCCGCACCAATGATGGATACTACTGACATATTCTCATTACTCTCCTTAAGTTTTTTATCTTTATCCAGAAACAGTACTGAAATGCCCTTTATGAGTCCCTTAAGCCTGGGAGGCCTTCTTCTTGAAGCTCAGTTTTTTCTCATTGCCCGCCAGAAGCCTTTGAATATTGGCCCTGTGTCTCACGATGATGAGGATGGCCATTAAGGTGCCTACGGTTACCAGGGACCAGTGCTTTCCCATAAAATAGGCCATGACGGGGAAAAGGGCGGCACAGATCATGGACCCCAGCGAAACATAGCGGGTAAAGGCCACAATTACAATGAAGAAGCCCAGGCAGGCCAGGGCTATCCCCGGAGAAAACATGACGATAACGGCAAAGGATGTCATAACGCCCTTGCCGCCCTTGAAGCCGAAATAAACAGGCCAGTTATGCCCCAGAACAGCAGAGAATCCGGCTAAATACTCACCCAGATACTGGCCGTTCCCCGTGTCCAGGTCACGGGTCAGAAACCGACCCACCAAACAGGCAGCAATACCTTTTAAGAGATCCCCTAATATGACAAGAACAGCGGCACTCTTGCCCAGGGTCCGCAAGGTGTTGGTTGCGCCGGCATTACCGCTGCCATGCTCACGGACATCGGTATTATAGAATAATTTGCCCACCACGAGGGAAGTGTTGATGCTGCCCAGGAGATACCCTGCCAGGGCAGAGATGAACACCGGTAGTATCATTTACTTATCCCCTTTTTCCTTAATCGTAAAGCGTATGGGCGTTCCCTCAAAACCGAAATTGCTGCGCAGCGTGTTTTTAAGGTAACGCTCATAGGAATAGTGCATGAGCTCCGCATCGTTGACAAAAAGGATAAAGCTTGGGGGCTTTACCCCGGTCTGGGTCATATAATAGATCTTTAAGCGCTTACCCTTGTCTGACGGCGGCTGAACCATGGCAATGGCATCATTGAGCACATCGTTGAGCACACCGGTTTGAACGCGGAAGGATGCCTGATCATTGACATAATCAATCAATTCAAACAGCCGCTCCACCCTCTGGCCTGTTTTCGCCGAGATAAAGACCACGGGGGCATAGTTCATAAATTCAAGCTGCTTGTATACCTCCTTGCGGTAACTTTCCAGCGTGCCCGTCTGCTTGTCAATCAAATCCCATTTATTAATGACGATAATGGAGGCCTTGCCCTGCTCATGGGCATAGCCCGCAATCTTGGTATCCTGCTCGGTTACACCATCCTGGGCATCAATGACAATAATGCATACATCGGCCCTGTCCACGGCGGCCCAGGAACGGATGATGCTGTATTTTTCAATGCTCTCATCAATGCGGCTCTTCCTTCTGATACCGGCCGTATCAATGAACATATACTTCTTTCCGTCCACCTCGTAGAAGGTGTCGATGGCATCCCGTGTGGTTCCGGGAACATTGCTGACAATGACCCGTTCCTCACCCAAAATCCTGTTGATAAGAGAGGACTTGCCCGCATTGGGTTTGCCAATGATGGCCACCTTCACATAATCGTCCTCCTGATTATCATCCCCTTCAGCAGGAAAATGGCTGTAAATCTCATCCAGAAGCTCACCAATACCCAGGCCGTTCACCGATGAAATGGGGAAGATTTCACCCATGCCCAGATTGTAGAATTCATAGGCCTCGGGCGGGGTGCTTCCTATAGTATCGGCCTTATTGACAGCCAGCACCACGGGTTTTGCGGATTTTCTGAGCATGACGGCCACATCCTCATCAGCCGCCGTCAGCCCTGATTTCAAATCCACCATGAGCACAATGACATCGGCGGTGTCTATGGCAATCTGAGCCTGCCGTATCATCTGCTGCTTAATATAATCTTCGGTATGGGGCTCTATACCTCCCGTGTCAATGAGGGTAAACTTTTTGCCCCTCCATTCGCTTTCTGCATAGATTCTGTCGCGTGTGACTCCGGGCGTATCCTCGATAATGGAGATACGCCTTCCGGCCAGATAATTAAAAAATGTGGATTTCCCCACATTAGGTCGTCCTACAATAGCAACTACGGGTTTTGACACATTTTGTACCTCCAGTTCCCATCTGTTATAAACATTGTACCCGCTTTTTGCCAAGATATCAAATCTAATTCACCATTCAAAACTGTTTCAAAGAATCCTGCGTTTCATTCTTGATTCTGGAAATAACATATGATATGATCAAGATGTTGTGAACGCGGTTTCACACGCTTATACTAAGTGTTTTCACTCCTTGGAGGTATGGGTTATGAAGGAAATAGTTGCACGAAAACTGTCAGTCACTCCTGACGAGTTTGCGGCCAGGACCTTTGGCAACGCCTTCGATAAAACAACGGGCAACGCCATCTATTGTGACAGTGCCATGAAAAACGTTGTGGCAGTCAGCGGCTTAAAATTCAAGGCTCCTGTTGTTATAGAGCTTTTGAAGAACGAAATGGTTGCCGACTTTGCCATTGCCAGCACTCAAAACGGAAATTCCCTTCTTTTCAGTTATGACAGATCCTCTAACAATCTTAAGTTTTATAAAGCCGATGCCTCCGGAGTTGCGGAGATCCAGGCGCCTTACACAGTTGCCGCAGAGGCACTGAGGCAATTACATAACGTTCATCTCTGGGCCGGACAGCTCAACAGCAACGGCGAGCATGAGGTTGATCTTCTCACCCCCGCACCCGGTCCTCATTTTAATATCAATCTCCTGATGGGTAATCGGGTGGGCTATGCCCATGCCCTGCAGACCACCCCCAAGAGCGTGGTTGACAGAGTGGGCGGCGGAAGCTTCCGTTCCCATGCGGCCACCCAGGTTCTTGCAACACGCTGGGATATGCGCCAGGAGGAGAACGGCTTCCCGGCCAACCGCCAGTTCTATATTATTGAGAACAATCAAAAGATCTTTTATTCCGCTGAACCCACAGCGGCTAATATTGAAAGCGCAAAATGTATTCACGGCAGAAATCATACCCGCATCGAGTACAAGACCCGCTGCGGTCTGACCATCAAGCGCCTTATCTTCATTCTTCCCCAGTACCAGGGGCTCCCCCTGGCCACCGAGGTTCAGCGTATTGAAATCACCAATAACACTGACAGGGAAAGGGACTTAAGAATCGTCTACACCGGCATGTTCGGCAATGCCCAGCCCATGGGACAATGGGAGGATGTTCTCTATACCAATGTCATCATGCAGTCCCGTGTGCTTCAGAATGACGACGGTTCCATCCTGGCAGTGGGCCCCGATTACTACCCCCCCTACACTAAAGGGGATCAGCGCTTCCACACCCTCATGGTCAGAGAGGAAGACAAGGTTTCCTTTGCTACTGAATTCTGCATGAACTATAACGAATTTGTAGGTGCGGGAAGCCTGCAGGAGCCCCAGAGTCTCCTTAAGCTTTCCAACAATCTCTACCGCAAGGGACCGGGCTTCTTTGCCGTGGCCGCTAACTTTAAGGTAGCTCCCAACACCACCAAGGTTATTGATAACTTTACCGGCCTGGTGTCGGATAAAACCAATCCCTCCTACAGCTACAGCGAAACCTACGCGTCGGAAATTCAGGCTCTGGTGGATACCTTCAAGCCCGAGGGCCTGCTGGAAAAGGCCTTTGCCTCAGTGGTCAAGTTCCTTGACGACTACTCCAGCTTTATCCAGTTGAATTCCTCCGATGCGCAAATGAACGCCTATTTCAATAAGAATCTTCCCTTCCAGGTGCTTTATCAGACCTTTGTTTCCCGCTCCTTCTGCCAGACCCAGAAGGGATACCGCGAGCTTGGCTTCCGTGAAATTCAGGACATCTTTGCTTCCATGTACTATTTTGTAGCCATGGGCATGCCTGATTTTGTCAAGCAGTTGCTTAAGGAATGGTGCAGCATGGTCTTTGAGTTCGGCTATGCTTACCATAACTTCTTCTGGGTGGGCAAGGAACCTGGCAAATGGTCTGATGACGCACTATGGTTCATTCAGGCTGTCTACCGTTATATCAACCTCACCGGGGATCTGGCCTTCCTGGATGAGGAAGTAACCATTGCCGGCACCGATGGCAAGACACGCCCCGTTTATGAAACCATTAAGGCCATCTTGACCTATTCGTCCCAAATCTCCATCGGCAAGCATGGCATCCCCCTCATTGACAGCGCTGACTGGAATGACTGTCTCAAGGTGGACGATGACTTTATTGACGGTCCCACCAAGGAAAAGCGCTATAAGGAACAGATTGCTCAGGGCGGTAAAATGGGCGATCCCTTCAAGAGCGATTATTCTGAAAGCGTCATGAACGGCTTCCTGTTAAAGCTGGCTCTGGATGAGACCCTGTATCTGGCCAACGAGAAGGGCGATACTGATTATGTCCAGACCCTCAAGGCTTTAAGTGACAAGCTGCATAGCAACCTCCAGGCCCACGCCTGGAAGGAGGACTTCTTCGCCCGTGTGCTCCTCAACCGCTATGCCGATGGCCGTTATACCTACTTAGGCGCCAAGGGCGATGGCTTCTCCATTGACCCTGAGATAGACGGCGTTTACTTCCTCAACTCCTTTAGCTGGTCAGTGCTTTCCGATGTGGCCAGTGATGCGCAGACTGAGAAGATGCTGGATGTGATTACACGCACCTTAAAGACCCCCTTCGGCCTTAAACTGGTTTCTCCCTCGGATTTAGGGCCCATTACCCGAAGCAGTGCTACTGATCACTACTTCCCAGGCGACCGTGAAAACGGCGGCGTATTTAAGCATGCCTGCATGATGACCACCAGCGCCATGTTCAAGGCCGCCAAAAAGGTTAAGGATCCCGCTCTTGCTCAGAAGCTCACCGACATGGCTTACTGGATGCTGGACATCGTGCTGCCCTTCAAGACCATGGAAAATCCCTATGTGGTCTGCGGCAATCCTCGTTTCTGCACCCAGTACAATAACAGTGACACCGGTGAAAACATCGGTCCCATGCTGTCGGGAACCTCGACCTGGCTGATATTGACACTTATGAATGCATATGGTATAGAATATACAAGACAAGGCATCATCTTCGATCCCATTCTGAAACCCAATGAGACAATGCTCTGCTACACTCTGAATACCGGTAAAGCCCTGTACAATGTAAAAATCACCAAAGAAAGCGGCTTTAAGCGTATCGCTGACGGGCACGCGGTTATTCGCTTTGATGGCGTTGAGCTCGGTTCCAACATGGTTCCTGTCATGACCGACGGCAAGGAACACAGTGTTGAGATTTCCTTATAGAATTAGGAGCGAGCGTTTGCACAGCAAAATTCGGCCTTTTGAATAAAGGGCCGAATTTTGTTTTTCAGCCCTTTTGTCTTTAGGCATAGGAAGAGTTTCGGTATGATAATTATATAGTAATCATCCCACCCACATTCCTTTATGGAGGGAACTATGAATCAGAAACTGGAAGCCTATAAATCATGGATAAAAAACCAAAGGGTGGCCGTCATTGGTTTGGGCATCAGCAATACCCCCCTTGTAGAATATTTGGGCAGGCTGGGGGTTAATATCACCGTCTTTGACAAGAGCGAACCCGAGGCGCTTAAGGACAAAATCCAGGCCCTTAAGGATTACAATGTTGAATTCAGTCTTGGCAAGGATTACTTAAGCAGGCTGAAGGGGTTCGATGTGATCTTCAAAACCCCTATCGTAAGGCCCGATATCCCCGAATTTCTTGCCGAAAAGGAGCGGGGTGCCACCATTACCTCAGAAATGGAGGTCTTCTTTGATCTATGCCCTGCCGAGATTCTGGCGGTGACAGGAAGCGATGGCAAAACCACAACCACCACCATGATTTATGAATTAATGAAGGCCCAGGGTTATCACTGCTATTTAGGCGGCAATATCGGCACCCCCTTGCTTAACCGCATTGACGGGATAACCTCCGAGGATAAGATTGTGCTGGAGCTTTCCAGCTTCCAGCTTCTGACCATGAGGAAAAGCCCCCATGTGGCCGTCATCACCAATCTCTCCCCCAACCATCTGGATGTGCATACCTCCATGGAGGAATATGTGGACGCCAAAAAGAATATTTACCGGCACCAGCAAAAAGGGGATCTGGCCGTATTCAACGCCGACAATGCCATCACCAACGCGCTTAAGCAGGAGGCCGCAGATCAGAGCGTGTTCTTTTCAAGGACCCAGGAGCTTAAGACGGGTGCATTCTTAAAGAATGATATCCTCTGCTACAGGGATGACAGCGGTACCACCGAGTATCTTCATAAAAAGGAACTGGCCCTTCCGGGTGACCATAATGTTGAGAACTATCTGGCGGCTATCGCCGCAACAAAGGCCTATGTGAGCGCAGATACAGCAGTCAGGGTGGGAAAAAGCCTGAAGGGCATTGAACACCGTATCGAATTTGTCAGAGAGCTCAATGGGGTCAAGTATTACAACGATTCCATAGGGAGCAGCCCCAGCCGCACCATGGCCACCCTTAATGCTTTTGATCAGCGTGTTATCCTTATAGCGGGAGGCTATGACAAAAAAATTCCCTACGATCCCCTGGGTGATGTTCTTATTGAGAAAACCAAACACCTGATTCTTATCGGACAGACGGCATCCCTTATTGAAATGGCCCTCATGCGCCGTCTGAAAGGCAAGAACCGGGGGCTTGACTTACGCATCACCCATTGCTCCACCCTCAGACAGGCGGTGGACTGTGCCTACCTCTCGGCCAAACCCGGGGATATTGTGTTATTATCACCGGCCAGTGCCAGCTTTGACATGTTTAAAAATTTCGAGGAACGGGGCAGAAAATTCAAGGAATATGTCATGGCCTTATAATATGGCCCGTTTACAGGCTTTTGCACCTTTCCTTCTCGCTTTACTAAAACCTTCAAGAGGGTTACAATAATGGGGAATGAAAAACCGGAGGTCGTACCTATGAAAAAAATCACAGGATTTCGCATACTTATGGCACTCATTTGTCTTGCCCTGACCCTCTCCTTATGGGCCTGCAGTTTAAATAATAGCACTCAGGCGGGGAACTCGCTTCCTGTAGCAGGCGATGCTGAGCATTCATCACCCGCACCTGCGTCAGCAGACAAGAGTGATAAGGGGATATACGAAAACCTGGTGATCAATGATCTGCCCATTGAAGACCATGAATATCTTGTCGAAAAGGTTCAGGAAACGGCTTATATTCTGCTGTCCGATGACATTCTTCCCTATGCGCTGAAGCTGCCTAATTCCAACCAGTACTATCCCGACCTGTCCCTTGAAAACGGACAGATATCCTTAACCTGGAGAATGAATGATCAGCCCTATTTGAAAATTGATATGGTGGAGGGAAGCACCGAGGCCTATATCAATGACAGCAACGAGCCCATTGATATTAAGGTTGCCCCAAGAACAGTCAATGCGAAGCTCTATATTCCCATCAACCTGATTGTCCAGAGCCTTAACATGGGTGAAACCTATGATAAAGACCTGCAAACCACCTTTCTCCATTATCAGGAGAACTTCTCCACTGTAGATCTCGTAGGATGCTGGTCCGATACCGGAACCAACAGCTTTGAGGAATTCAAAAACGCTCTTCAGGGTAATGGCAGCTTAGCTTCCTTTGTCACCGCTTATGAGTTTAATGAGGACGGTACTTATCAGGTTCTCCTCCTTGGGGTGGGTGGCTTTGATGAGCAGATGGTTATGTGCAAAGGAAGGTACACCATCCTGGGTAACACATTGATCTATCAGCAGGTGGAGGAAACCCTCTATGAGGGCAATCCCCTTGAAATGGTGCATGAAAACCAGAAGCTGGATCATCCCGTTTACGAATTCATCGATTTCTATGACAAGGCCAGCGACCAAATCGGCATCAACGGCTTTCTGCTTCAAAGGGTAACAGAATAAGGCGAAGGACTCTCACCCATGCGTGCCTTCATCTATTTCAAAATCGCTGATTTCCTCTGTAACGGGTGAAAAACAATAGGAACCGGTATAAATCTTCTCGTCTTGCCCAACGAATTCGAAGGATACACGAACCTTAGCATCCTCCACCCATTCTTCAGCGAAAAAGTAGGGATCGGGACGATATTCACGCATTTTCTTCTCGATCTCTTCAGGCACGGGCAAAACAATCTCCTTCCCATCCTCCAGGTTGACCAGCACTACGTTACCATAGATTCTGGCCATATAGGAGACTGCAAGGAAACGACTGTCCTCCGACCATAGAAATGAACAGGCATAATAACCTGGTTCCATTCCCCATACGGTCCTGCCACTGGAAAGCTCTATCACCCGTATACCTTCATTGGGATAATAGCCTCCTGACGTAACACTGGTTACTTTTCCGTAAGTTTCTCCACGGTATTGGCCGTTTGGCGAAACAGAGGAGGCATAGTCCACCTTAGGTTCAACAATTAATGTTGGTGTCGGAGAAGCTTCTTGGGGTTCTTCTGAGGTGATTGAAAGCGTCGGTGCCGGAGAAACCTCTTCTGGTTCTTCTGAGCCGATTGAAGGTGTCGGTGACAGTTCCTGCCCCTCTGCCACATCTGCCGCCAGGAATTTACCACAGGCGCCCATCAGGATTGAAAGACAAATCATAACAAAGACGAGCAAAAATGCTCGGTTTAACTTCCGTTTCATCATTTCCCCCATAAATATGCAAATGGTACTATATTTTACTCTATCAATTCTATTCTGCCTGCGTCAAATACATTTTAAGAGTTTATCTGAAAGGTTAAATAAAAAGACTCCTGGAAAACCCGAAGCGAGCGTTCCAAGAGTCTTTTTTATGGGAATATGTATTATTCCTCAGAGAACAATGGGGTGGAAAGATATCTTTCACCGGTATCGGGAAGAATCACTACAATGGTCTTTCCTTTATTCTCAGGTCTTTGAGCCAGGACAGTAGCCGCATGAAGGGCCGCGCCGCTGGAGATACCTACCAGCAATCCCTCAGTTCTGGCTATCTTTCTGGATGCCGCAAAGGCCTCCTCATTCTTTACCTTGATGATTTCATCATATATGCCTGTGTTCAGTACATCGGGCACAAATCCGGCACCAATACCCTGAATCTTATGAGGTCCTTTGGTTCCGCCTGAGAGAACCGGTGAATCAAATGGTTCCACGGCCACAACCTTAACGCCGGGCTTTCTTGACTTCAGAATTTCACCCACACCGGTCACAGTACCGCCAGTACCTACGCCGGCCACAAAGATATCCACTTGCCCGTCGGTGTCGTTCCAAACCTCTTCTGCAGTTGTCTTGCGGTGAATTTCAGGATTGGCAGGATTCTTAAACTGTTGAGGTATAAAGGAATTGGGGATCTCTTTGGCAAGCTCCTCAGCCTTTTTAATGGCTCCAGCCATACCCTCTGAACCGGGAGTGAGCACCAACTCGGCACCCAGAGCCTTCATGAGGTTCCTTCTCTCAATACTGAAGGTCTCGGGTAATGTGATAATGAGTCTGTAACCCTTGGCAGCCGCCACAAAGGAGAGTGCAATACCCGTATTTCCGCTGGTGGGTTCAATAATGACGGTGTCCTTATTGATGAGCCCTTTCTCCTCGGCATCCTTAATCATGGCATAGCCGATTCTGTCCTTAACGCTTCCCAGGGGATTGAAGTACTCCAGCTTGCCGTAAATCTTAGCCTCAAGATTAAGCTGCTTCTCATAATTGGTGAGCTCCAGCAACGGGGTGTTTCCAATCAAATCGGTGATACTCTTTGCAACTTTCATAATATCCTTACCTCCATACCTAAGTAATCATATCTGATTAATATGGTTTAATTATACACGACCCCCCATATATTGTCAACACTTAATTTCTACTTTTCTTATAGGATTACCATGAATTAATCAAGGCAGGACTTCATGAATAATTCCCCCGCCAACCACATTATCATCCTGGTAAAGCACCACCGACTGCCCGGGTGCAACAAAGGCCTGGGGATTCTCAAAGAGGATCTTTGCTTTATCCCCCTCAAGGGCAATCAAGCGTGCGGGTACTTCCTTCTGGGAGTAGCGTGTCCGCGCCATGACCGGTTTTTCCTCGGCGGGCTTTTCATACAGAATGTAATTCATGTCTCGGGCAATCAAGCCGCTGACCAGCCCTTCCTGCTGGGAACCGAGGGTAACCGTGTTTTTTCTGCTGTCCTTTCGGATGACGTACCGGGGCTCCTTAAAGCTCATTCCCAAGCCCTTGCGCTGACCAATGGTATAGTGTATCATGCCCTTGTTCTTGCCCAGCACATTACCCTTTGTATCCACAAAAGTGCCTTCCGGAAGGTCAATCCCCTTGTAGTCCTTAATAAAGTCGGCATAGCTTCCGTTCTGAACAAAGCAGATATCCTGGCTGTCAGGCTTTCTGGCGTTTACCAGACCCTTTTCCTCGGCAATTTCTCTCACGTTGGTCTTTTTATAGTCTCCCAAAGGAAGAAGCAGCCTCTTAAGCTGGTCCTGAGTCAGCATATAGAGCACATAGCTCTGATCCTTTGTGTTATCCAGAGCCTTTTTAAGCAGATATCTTCCCGATGCCTCGTCATAGACCACCCGGGCATAATGTCCCGTAGCAATATAGTCCATCTCCAGCGCTAAAGCCTTATGCAGCATGGCCTGAAACTTCACATACTGGTTGCAGGCGATACAGGGATTGGGTGTCTCCCCTGCCAAATAGGAGTCTACAAAGTATTGAACCACCTTTTCCTCGAAGAGCTGCTTCATGTTGAGCACATAAAAAGGAATGCCCAGCTTGAAGGCCGATGCCCGGGCATCCTCCACATCTTCGAGGGAGCAGCAGGTCCTTGTGGCTGTATTGCAGGAATTGTCATTGCCATCCCAGAGCTTCAGTGTTGCTCCGTAAACTTCATAGCCTCTATCCAAAAGGATGGCGGCGGCCGTGCTCGAATCTACGCCGCCGCTCATCCCTACAAGAACCTTTTTCTTTTTTGAATCATTCATTTACATCACCAGACTCTATTATACCCGAGCCAGTGCCTGATTCAAATCCTCAATCAGATCTTCCACATCTTCAATACCGATGGACAAACGGATCATATCCGGTGTTACGCCTGCCTGGCGCTGTTCTTCTTCATTGAGCTGAGCATGGGTGGTGCTGGCCGGATGGATGACCAGGGACTTGGCATCGGCTACATTGGCCAGCAAAGAGAAGATTTCAAGGGCCTCAATGAAGGTCTTTCCTGCTTCAAGGCCGCCCTTTACGCCAAAGGTAAAGATGGATCCGGCGCCTTTGGGCAGATACTTTTGAGCCAGAGGATAGTATTTATTGTCGGGCAAGGAGGGATAATTAACCCAGCTTACCTTTTCATGGCCTTTGAGGAACTCTACAATCTTCTTTGTGTTGGACACATGCCGTTCAACACGAAGGGAAAGGGTTTCAAGCCCTTGCAGCAGCAGGAAGGCATTGAAGGGGCTGATGCAGGCACCGGTATCACGCAGGAGGGTTACTCTCGCCTTGGTTATGTACGCGGCAGGCCCTACATCCTGAGCATAGCGGATGCCATGATAGCTGGGATCGGGTTCGGTGAGGCCCGGGAACTTTCCGCTGGCAACCCAGTCAAACTTGCCCGAATCAATCAGAACGCCACCAATGGAAGTACCATGACCGCCAATGAACTTGGTTGCAGAATGGACCACAATATCCACACCATATTCAATGGGTCTGATGAGATAGGGTGTTCCAAAGGTGTTGTCGCAGATGGCGGGAATGCCGTTCTCATGAGCGATTTGGACCACTTTTTCAATATCTATGAGGTTGATGCCAGGATTACCGATGGTTTCAAAATAAATGGCCTTGGTCTTGTCGGTAATGGCTTTTCTGAAGTTCTCAGGATCATCGGGGTCTACAAAGATGGTCTTGATGCCCAGCTTGGGCAGGGTATTGGAGAACAGGTTATAGGTGCCGCCATAGAGGGTGCTGGCCGATACAATCTCATCCCCGCTGCTGGCGATGTTTAAGATGGCATAGGTAATGGCCGCGGATCCCGAAGACAGCGCCAATGCCCCAATACCGCCTTCAAGGGCGGCCATGCGCTGCTCGAAAACATCGGTGGTGGGATTCATGATACGCGTATAAATATTGCCAACTTCCTTTAAGGCAAAGAGATTGGCGGCATGCTCCGTACTGTCGAAAACATAGGATGTGGTCTGGTAGATGGGAACTGCCCGGCTGCCCGTGGTGGGATCAGGATTCTGCCCTGCATGAACCTGCAGAGTATCAAATCTGTAGTTTTTTGCCATGGTAATCATCCTTTCTATAATCGATAAAAATAAGTCCGTTTTAGGTCTGCGGGATACTTAGAATTCCTATCTTTTTAGTCGTATTTAGCCCATAAAAAAGCAAACATCAGATGTAATACATAAAGCTGTCAAGGCCATTGAGGCGCCTGTAATCATTGGCCAGATCCTCAAGGGTCACAGAGTCCACCAAGGTATTGATGCTTTCATCCATTTTATCCCATACTTGCGTTTTAAGACAATACTGAATACTCTTATCATCCAGATTATCGCTCTCGGAGCTGTCAATGACCGAGAGCTGTCCCTCCAGCACTCTTAAAACAACGCCTACCTTGATGGAATCGGGAGATTGAGCAAGAATATAACCCCCTTGGGCCCCCTTGATACTTTTAACCAAGCCTGCCTTACGAAGGCTGGCAAATACCTGCTCAAGATAGTTCATGGAGATATTCTGCCTTTCGGCTATGGCACCGAGGGGGACATGCTCCCCATTGGAATAGACCGCCAGATCAACCATGGCACGCAGCCCATAGCGACCCTTCGTTGAAATCTTCATAAACCCTCCCTCTTATTCTTATTATTCCTATAGGTTTTGATATAATATACACCCGCTGCCTGAATTTGTCAAGCAAAAGTCAACGAAAAGCAACCATAAATCACAAAAGAAAAGAGCGCCCAAAAAGCGCTCTGAACATACTTAAATACAATAGTCCTCCACAATGGGCCGGGGATTTAGCGACCGATAATGATCAATGAGATGGGCGAGGGTTATGGAACGGGTGAGTTGGTTGAGCTCGCCGCCCACCCGCTGCCACAGAAGGCGTGTGGGACAGACTTCCATGCGGTCACATTTGCTGCCCCGTCCATCAGTGACACAGGCTACGGGCGAAAGGGGACCTTCCAAAACATGGAGCACCTCTCCCACCGTTACTTCCTTTTGTTCCTTGGCTAAACGATATCCGCCCTGGGCACCACGGACACTCTCAACAATGCCTGCGCGCCGCAAAACAAGAAAGATCTGCATGATATATGCCTCAGAGATGTTCAGTGTTTCGGCGATTTTCTTCAGGCTTACATGTCCCTGTTCATCGTCCAGGCACATGACCATCAAGGCTTCCAGTCCGTATCTGCCCTTGGTTGATATCTTCATTTTGTCTCACCCTTATATCCTATTAAATCCTTAATGACTTCACCGGCAATGATGAGCCCTGCCACCGAGGGGACAAAGGAAATACTGCCGGGGATCTGGTTTCTGATGGTACAGGTTCTGGTTGAGCCCTTGGGGCAGACACATCCGTTGGCACAACTGTTATCCTCGGTCTCAATGGGCTTTATAGCGGGCTCGGTGGAGTAAACCACCTTGAGGGAGTCAATGCCTCGCTGCCGCAGTTCTCTGCGCATGACCCTTGCCAATGGATCCATGGTGGTCTTATAGATATCGGTGACCTCAAAGCGTGTGGGATCCAGCTTATTGCCTGCTCCCATACAGCTTATGATGGGGATATTCCGCTTTTTGGCCTGCACCACCAGATCTATCTTGGCGGTGACGGTATCCACCGCATCCACAATATAATCATAATCATCCTTTATAAGCTCATTGGCATTTTCGGGCATATAGAAGCACTGGTGTGTCTCCACCTCCGCTTTTGGATTAATCTCCAGGATGCGCTCCTTCATCACCTCGACCTTGACCTTGCCAATGGTCTTGCGGGTTGCATGGAGCTGTCGGTTCAGATTGGTCAGACAGACCAAATCATCATCCACAAGCACAAAACGCCCAACACCGGCACGAACCAATCCTTCTACCACGAAGGTGCCCACGCCGCCGATACCAAATACGGCAACCTTGCTTCTTTGTAGTTTTTCCAGGCCTTCTTTCCCGATAAGAAGCTCTGTCCGGGAAAACGCATGCAGCATAACAATACCCTTTCTAATATTGAAAAATAGCAAAAAACTAACGTTGCTTTTAAATTTACCTATCTCATTATCTTGCACACTATGAAAAAAATCAACACTCATTCTGCCTCGGAGAAATTCGGACAGGCCTATTAACATAAGATAGAGATGGTAAATTTTCCACATCCAGGTTTTCTCTTAGGCTATTTGTACAAAATAGCGCCAATATTTGTGCAATAGTTTGATAATTTTATACGCTTGTAGTAGAATGGATAGGAAAACGTTTATATCCAAAACCATAGACATAAGGGGGTCTACGCATGATTCAAATCTCCTCTCAAATGATTCAAGTTGTTGCCATCCTCATCTCTGTCTTAGCACTTGGTTTTGCTGCATGGCTCTATACTTGGGTCAAAGCTCAACCTTCATCCAACGCTCGTATAGCTGAAATCGGCGAGTATATTCGCAAAGGGGCGAATACCTTCTTAAGGCGCGAGTATATTGTTTTGGCGCGCTTTACGGCTATCGTTGCGGTTTTGATTCTCGTTTTCCTGCCCAGTCCCATCTGGAAAGGAAACATTGCCGATAATATCTGGATGACTGTTTCCTACATTTTCGGTACCGTCTTATCCGCTCTGGCTGGTAAGATTGGTATTCAGGTTGCCACCATTGCCAACATCAAATCCGCAGAAGCAGCCAAGCAAGGCATTAAGCCTGCCTTTATGGCCGGTTTCCGCGGCGGCGCCGTCATGGGTATGGCTGTTGTAGGCAGCAGCTTGCTGGGTGTAACCCTGGTACTCATGCTGGTAGGCGACGCTTCTTCAGTTCTTGGCTTCAGCTTTGGTGCAAGCTCACTGGCCCTCTTCGCTAAAGCAGGCGGCGGTATCTTTACCAAAACCGCTGATATCAGCGCCGACCTGGTGGGTAAGGTTGAAATGGGCATCGATGAGGATGATCCCAGAAACCCTGCCGTTATCGCCGATAACGTTGGTGACAACGTCGGTGACGTTGCTGGTATGGGCGCCGACCTCTTTGACTCCAATGTAGCCTCCATGTCTGCTGCTCTGGTTATGGCCACCTCTCTGGGCGGCATTGCAGGCAATAATGTTAAGATGGTATTTGCTTATGCGGCATTAGGCCTTTTATCCTCCATTATTGGTGTGGCCACCGCACGCATTGGCAAGAATGGTGACCCCAACAAGGCCCTTAACAGCTCCACCTATGTTACAACCGCTATTTATGCCATACTCACTGCTGCCACCACCTATCTCTTCGGGTTTGAGTGGCGCATTTGGGGTGCTACCGCAGTGGGTCTGCTGGTAGGTACCATTATCGGTATTGCATCCGATTACTTTACCAATGATGCCAAGCCTCCGGTACGCGAGGTTGCTGAGGCCTCCAAGTCAGGACCTGCCTTCACCATTCTTTCAGGCTTCTCCTATGGCTTGTTGAGCGCCCTTCCCGCGCTTATTGGTATTGCTGTATCAGCCCTTCTGGCCTATAATATCTGCGCCCCTCTGGGAGCAGGCTACGGTATGTTTGGTATAGCCATGTCCGCTTTGGGTATGCTCTCCATTGTGGGTATGATTATCTCCAATGACGCCTATGGCCCCATTGTTGACAACTCTCGTGGTCTTGCCGAAATGGGCGGTTTGGGCGAAAAGGTTATCGCTATTTCCGACGAGCTTGACTCGGCAGGAAATACGGTTAAGGCTGTTACCAAAGGCTTCTCCATAGGTGCTGCCGGCCTCACCGTTATAGCCCTTCTGGGTGCATTTATGAGCGAGGTAAATGCTGCGGCTGCAGAACTAGGCCTTCCCGGTATTCAGAATTTTGATATTATGAATCCTACCGTCTTCTTCGGTCTCATTGTAGGCCTGGCCATACCCGCCGTATTCTCGGCCATGCTCATGCTGGGTGTTGACAAAAACGCTCAGAGAATGGTGGCTGAAATCCATCGTCAGTTTGATACAATTCCCGGCCTGAAGGAAGGACGCGAGGATGCCAAGCCCGATTATGACAAATGTATTGATATTGCCACCACCGGCGCTCTGAAGGAGCTTATCCCTGCAGGTGTCATGGCCATTATCTCCACCCTGGTGGTTGGTTTTATTGGTGGCGCTGATGCCATTGGCGGATTCCTAACCGGTAATATCGCATCCGGCCTTCTGCTTGCTCTTTTGATGTCCAACTCAGGCGGCCTTTGGGATAATGCCAAGAAGTATATAGAGGCAGGAAACTTCGGCGGCAAGGGTTCAACAGCCCATAAATCCGCTGTTGTTGGTGATACCGTGGGCGATCCCTTCAAGGATACTGCCGGTCCCTCCATCAACACCCAGATTACCGTTGTGTCTCTTGTGGCTTCGCTTCTGTCTGTAATCTTTATTCAGTTCTCCATCTTCTAAAGCCAAGTATAGGATCAAAAAGTCCCGGGGCATTACCTCGGGACTTTAATATTCTTCAACACTTTATCAGTTTTCTTACCTTTCCCCTTCACCATGGGGCGCATCTCATCATCAATAGCTCAGCTCAATGGTCTGAGGATCATCGGGGGATGCTATGACCATCCATTCCTCATGATCCGTATTGAAGTCAGCAATCTTTTCAATGGGCATTTTCAGATACCGGCCAAAACCTGTAGCTGCCACCTCTCCGTTGGGAAGATAGATCTCACCGGTGCCCTCAAAAATGCGGGAGCTGTTCCTGGTAATTCGACCTACGGCTTTAAGGGTTTGGTTTAAGGGTATGGGCTTTTTATAGCTGACGGTTAATTCAATGGTGACACCCCAGATGTCATTCTGCTCCACCATAATGGCCCGACCAATGGTCTCGTCCAGAATGGAACCGGCAATACCGCCGTGAAGCCGTCCCGGGTAGCTTTGATGCTCCTCCAGGGTTCTGAAAAGGGCAGCCAGCTCCCCATTTTCCAGTTCGTAGAAGGATGTCTTTAACCCCAAAGGATTCTTCATGCCGCAGACCAGGCACATCTTGCTGTTCTGCTGCTTTCTCGTAACCTTGTAAATCATCTTTAATCTCCGTTATTCACATTTCTTTCTATTATACAGCTTTTTAACCCGCCTGGGAAAGAGTGGGGCCTGCAATACGATAGTAGATGGAGATAAGAAAAGCAGCAATATAGCTCTGTATGACCATCATAAACACTTCCTTGACCAGTCTGGGCATGAGAAACACGATAAAGCCCATCTTCCCCAAATCGGGAATAAATATCTGCAGAATAAAGGTGTTCAGCACTGTAACAACAAGACCTGCCACCCCATAAGCAATGAGAACCCGTATGTAGTATTTGTGACCCCGGGCCTGAGGAAAGACCTTGCGCGCAATGATGTCGAGAACCAGAAGGAGAATACCTACCCCGGCAACCACAAGCAGGCCTGATTCAAGGAATTCTTTGTTTTTCCCTACCCCTTCCAGGGCGCGTGATATGAGCGAATCGGGGTAGAATGCAGTGCTTATCATATTAATGCCGCCCATAACGCCGATGAGGGCAAAAATGACCCACAATGCAGTCTGAAGCTTTTTGGGTTCGGCTTTACTGATTCCCTTCCAGACCAAACCCGTCAATACACCGTCCAGGATGGCGGTCAGGGTCATTAAAGGAATATATGCGCCTTCAGGCTTAAGGATATAGCCCAGAACATCCACAATGCCTCCGGCCATGCCACCCATGACCGGGCCGAACAAAAGGGCGGGCAATCGCGTGAAGATGGGGGAAAAGCTGATACGCATACCTGGTGCGCCGAAGAAAAAGATCATGGTGCTGAAACTGCGAAGGGCCAGGGCAAGACCAATGAAAAGA
>JAKIML020000041.1 GCA_022702935.2 Bacillota bacterium
ATAGCGACCAAGGCTCACAGTTTACCAGTGATGATTACATCAATCTACTAAAAACCTGGTGCTGGGGTATAGCGGTATGATTGATGAAATAGCCATATAAGAGATAGTGAAAGTAAGAAAGCTCTGATTGCAGGGCTTTTATTTTTTTATTCAAAGGAGCTTGCTTCTTGAAAACTCTATTTGTGTATTTCACGGCCAAATAATGGTTATAATGTAAAACAGGTGATAACAAATGCTCGAAAGAATAAGAAAACGAAGCAGAACAGGAAATCAAAACAGTAACGAAGACAATACACATGCTGATTCATGCGAACAAATACCGAAAACCATTGAAGCTGTTAATGTCAAGCTTAGCGAAATATTTTCCGGCTGCAGCGATTTTATGCATCGGGAAATTTCATGCGGGAAAAAAAGATCGATTAGAATACTGGTGGCATATATCAACGGTTTTGTTGACAAGAGGGTATTGAACCAGGATGTGATCCGCCCCATCCTTGACTTTTTCTCAAATAAGGAATCGCATGCGGACAGCCGCATATTTGAACAGCTTAAAGAATGTATAGTGATCAACAACGACATAAAAGAAGCCGATGATATGCGGCAGGCGGTGGATGGCATCGTGTCAGGTGAAGCCTTGCTTTTTATCGACGGAGAAAACAAAGCGCTGGTTATTGGAGTAAAAGCTTCGCAGGGCCGGCAGGTAGAAGAACCCGATACGGAGACATCCATCAGGGGAGCAAGGGAAGGCTTTGTTGAAAACCTGCTTACTAATACTACCCTCATTCGAAAAAGGATCAAAAACCCGAATCTCAAGCTGGAAATGATGCAGCTCGGAAAGCAGACAAAAACCGATATCTGCATCTGCTATATCAAAGGGATTGCCAATGAGAAGATTGTCAGGGAAGTGCGGGAGAGGCTCAAGAAAATCAAGACCGATGCCATACTTGATACCGGTATTATTGAGCAGTTCATTTCCGACAGCCGATTATCCCTTTTTCCCACGGTGGGGAACAGCGAAAAATGCGACAAGCTGGCCGGAAAGCTGCTGGAGGGGCGTGTGGCCATATTCTGCGATGGTACGCCCTATGTCATTACGATTCCGTATCTTTTTATAGAATCCATACAGACTACGGATGATTACTATGACCACGCCTATTTTGCAACCTTTATGCGCCTCCTGCGCCTGATGGCGCTGCTGGTATCAAACCTGCTGCCGGCCATGTATGTGGCGCTGGTCAGCTTTCACCATACGGTCATCCCGTTCAAGCTGATGATCACTCTGGCGGCTTCACGGCAGGGAATCCCTTTTTCGCCTTTTACCGAAGCGATATTGATGATTATAGCCTTTGAGCTCCTGCGCGAAGCGGGTGTCCGTATGCCAAGACCCATCGGCCAGGCACTGAGCATTGTGGGCGCGATTGTGCTGGGTGAGGCTTCGGTAGCGGCGGGAATTGCCAGCAA
>JAKIML020000089.1 GCA_022702935.2 Bacillota bacterium
CTGCAAGAATCCCGAGCTTATTGATGGTACGAATATAGTCATAGAGGAGCCTGGCCTCTTTGGAAGCATTGGGGTTTGTCAAAGTAGGTTCACCTCTTTATTGATTTTCTTACTCACCTTAATCAGGAAAAATGCACAAAAGGGGCTGCAGCACCAGCCCGTCTCAAGGCGGTTCCCGTCCTGACAGTGTCAGGAAGCGCGAACGGTACTGCAGCCAATGATTCCAGAGCTAGGCAATATTAAATTCCTTATTTGAACGCATTATTCAGAGCATCCTGCAGAACGGGTTTAGCAGCCTCAACAGCCTGTGCAGGCGTGCTGGTCTTGTCAACAACAATGGGGCTCCAGATGGTAGCGCCAAAGTCGAATCCGTTCAGGGAGTTCCAGAGATCCACCTTCAAATTGGAGCCGCACATATAGGCTAACTCTACGTCTTCGTCATCCAGGAAGCAGCTTTCAAACCAGGTCGGATCATCTCTGAGGTCGGTGTCACCCTGATGCCAGTTCATGAATTCTTCGAAGATCTGGAAGACCTTGTCGGCATCCTTGACACCAACAGGAATCATGTACCAGTTGCCCTGAACGGGGCTGTAGGCTTTGCCATCACCGCTGGGTCCGGTAGGATAGGGCACCACATGGAATTCAAAAGGCAGGCTTCCGCCATCTGCCGCAGCGGCGTCAATCTCCTGCTTGTTGAGCCATGCCTGTGCAGTCCAGAACATAACCTTGCCGTCCGACCAGGCCAGCAGGTTGTCATTCCAGTCTTCCCAGGTCCAGGGTCTTGCCGATTTGTCCACATTGTACAGACGATTGATGAATTCAAGGGCTTCCATGACAGGCTTGGAGCTTAAGCCCTCGGTCTTGGAACCAGCAATGCTGCCGCCGTTGTTCATTACAAGACCATTAACAAAGTCGGTAAATACGCCGCCGTAGCCGTATACATCGGTAACACCGTCGCCGTCATTATCCCTGATGCCCTTCTTGGCATACTCGGCAAACTTTTCCCAGTTCCATTGACCTTTCTTATACAGTTCACGGGGCTGTTCAAGACCCAGTTCTTCGATCATGGTGGCGTTATAGCCCATATAAATGCCGGACTGGGGCAATCCCTGTTCAGTAAACAGATAGGTTCCGCCAAGAGCATCCAGGGGCTTAAAGATAATCTGTTCATTAAAGAGATCCGAGTTGGCGGGGGCAACCTTGGTTAAATCTTGTGCCAATCCGTTCAGAACGGCAGGAATACCGAACTGAAGGTCGGTCAAATAAAGATCACAGTCAGGGGTACCGGCTGCGATGGAGGTATTAATACTGTTGATAATACCTTCCCAGCCTAAGTTGACATATTCAATGCGGCAATTGTATTTCTGCTCAATACGTCTTACATTGTCCAGTCTCATCTGAGCAGTCAGGGCATTATTCATACCCGGGTCGTCGTTAATGCTCTTATGAGCACTGGTATAAAAGTAGTCCCACCAGATACCCACTTTGATGGTTCTTCCACCGAAGTCAAAGGCAGGATATCTGTCAGGCTCTGGTTCGGGTGTGGCTGTTGCACTCTGGGTCGGCTCAGGTGTCGCTGTGGCTGTGGGGGTAGTGGTTTCGGTTCCAACCTTCTGAGTGCCTCCGCAGGCTGCCATCAGGAGGAGCATGGACAGCACCAAAAGCATGGATACCAGTTTCTTTGTTCTTACCATAGAAATAACTCCTTTCTTTTATTGATTTGGAGAGCATTGAGAGCCTTAACCAACAATGCCGCTTCGCTCAAGTCCCTCCATAAAATAACGCTGTAAGAAAAGATAGAAGATTAAAATTGGCAAAAGTGCAAGGACAACCCCTGCATAGACATAGAGCTGCGAAATTAAAGGATCCTTGACCCTGTCAACAAAGGAGATGGTGGATTGAATGGTGGACAAACGGAAGGTGAGGTTTTTATCCATGGGCATGGTGAAAAGCTGGACGTAGAACATGTCGTTATATTGCCAAACCATGGAAAATATGCCCACTGTCAGCACCGCAGGCATGGCATTGACCAGCATGATTCTGAAATAGGTATAGAAGGTGCCCGCACCATCAATGAGCGCAGCCTCTTCAATCTCTTTAGGCAGCCCGCGGAAAAACTGTCTGAATATGTAGATATACAAACCGGAGCGCAGGCCCGAGGCAAAGAGTGAGAGGATATACATGGGAGTCTGGGATTGCAGCAGATTAAGCGGCTCACCTCTGAATAGGCTGATGAGGCCCAGAACATCCCAGCTTCTGAAATGCCGGTATAAAGGCAGCATGATGGTATGGGTCGGAAGGATAATGGTAATGACCACACAGGCAAATAAAAGCTTTTTAAACGGAAAATCAAACCGTGCAAAGCCATAGCCTGCCATGGAGGTGATGAAGATTTGGATCAGGGTCACCCCTGCCACATAGATTAAGGAATTGAGCAGGGTTTTAAAGTAGTCAAGCCTCATGGCCGCCAGCTTGTAATTGCCCAGATGGGGCTCTAGGGGGAAGAGAAAGACTGACGGGTTATAAACATCTGTGGGGGAAAAGAAGGAGTTGCTCACAATACTGATAATGGGCCCCAGAATGATAAATGCAATACCCGAAAGAATAACCCCCTTAAAAATGGAGAAAAGCAAGGCCTTCCCTTTGTGCATATACCGCAAGTATTTGTTCATTTTGACATCGTCGTTGACGATGCTTTCCCACTTGGATTTTATCAGATTTGCTTTCAATGCCCTGGCCTCCCTTTGGTCTAGTTATGGTAAAAGGTTTTCTTGGAAATCATCACACAGATAACGGTTAAGACAATGCAGACCATAACGGTGCTCAACACACTCATGGCCGAGCTCAACCCGTAATTGTAGCTTGAAAAAGCTGTCTCATAGGCAATGCGCACCACTTCGCTGTTGACGAAGGAATCCACAATGGTATACACCACATTGGTCAGAATAAGGGGTGATACAATGGGGAAGGTAATCTTCCAAAAGGTTTCATAGGTTGTAGCACCCTCAATTTTTGAAACCTCATAGAGGGCCGGAGATATGGACTGAAGCGCTGCCAGAAAAATGACAATCTGTATGCTGGAGGCCCGAACAATCTCATAAATACGGGAGACCAGACCCTCCACATAATCTATCAGTCTTATAGGAAGCCCCAGATCCAGAAAAACATCAATGATAATATCCATATTCACACCCGATGCCGGGGTCATTTCCTGAACCATGGCAGCAGCACCGCCCTGGATGTTTTGGGTGGCCAGCTCCAGGGTCTGGGCCACTGCTCCCGAGCCCAGTAAAATGGGCAGGAAATAAATAGCACGAACCAGGCCCCTTCCTTTAAAACGAGAGTTGAGAAGAATGGCAATAAAGAGGCTGAAGAAAATGATGAAGGGAACATCAATCAGGATATCCACTAAGGAATTGACCAAAATCTGATTGAAATCCGCATGCTCAAACAAGGCATATCTGAAATTCTCCAAACCGATAAAGGTGGAGGTATAGCCCCCGGTCTCAGCAAACTCGATTCTGCTTAAGGAGAAGCTGACGGTCTGAATAAGACTCCTTAGGTAGAAGACCAGAAAACCGATGAGCCACGGCAGGATAAAAAGCAATCCTGTGATGGAGCGTTTTTGGCTGAGTGTTAGTCCTTTGTTTTTCATTGCGCTATCCCCTCCAGAACATAGCCTCTGGCAGGCAGAGTCCTTCCCCCAAGGCTGACCTCCTCATGATTGGTGTTGATATAAAGAACGCAGCCATTCTCATAGGTGATGCACCGGACGCCCTCTGCGAGAATCCGATGATCCACCATGAGGCTTCCCCGGGTGTGCTTCAGGACCTCATTGGCCTTATGATAGAGTTCTACAGCCTGTTTCAGCCATGTTTCGTAATAGGTGGAATACATATAATTCAAGCCGCTGTATTTCATGTCGCTGGAATTCTCATAAGTTAGGAGGAAGTGGGGCGAAGCCCCCGTCTCAATGAGCTCAAGCAGGATATCCGCTTCATCATAACGGCTGGAGAGGTTCAGGGCCTTGCCTGTATAATCGATGCATCCATGAAGTACCATCTGATAGAAGGGAATTTCCTCGTCCACAATATAAAAGGGATTATGCCCCATGGGGACATTGACAAGGTCGCTGGCATAGGCCCAGGCGTAGTCGTATCCCCCCTGAATCATCAGATGGTCCATGCTTTGCTTTATCTTGTCCATTTGAGCCAGTACAATCTGTTTGGATTCCTGCCGGTTGATTATCTGGCTTCTGCGTTTATCGGAGGCCACCATATCCCCCATATCCCTTAAGGAAACAGCCTTAAGTTCAACCTTTTCCATCCCTTTCAGGAAACGATCCACATGGCGCACCAGGAATTTGGGAGAAAGCACATTATACATGGTCTCATAGTAATTCATGGGGCCAATCCTCAGCGTGGCGGGATTGACCCGTCCCATGGCCACCGACAAGCCTGAATAATACTGGGAATTCTCCAGTCTCCAGTTGTAATGGATACCCTCGGCCTCATAGGTAACCCGTTGAATGGCAACATCTCCATACAGCCTTCCGCCCATGTCCTTAAGCCTTTTATCCAGGCTGTACAGCGCCTTCTTTCCTCCCAGAACCGACTCTACCTTGATCTTGATGGGGACATCGTGGTAATAGCCCCCATTGAACCAGCCCAGGTAATTGACCCTCAGGGCGGAGATCCCCTGGCTGTTGAAAGCCTCCACGATCTTTTGGGCCTGATCAAATCGGGTCATGGCATGGACGCCCATATAATTCACACCCAGAATGCTTTTCTGTATTTTGACGCCACCCAGGAGATCCAGATAGAAAGGGATATCCCCTTCCTCTTTACGGGCAGTCAGAATGCCCCTTTCAATAAGCTCGTCCCTGTAGTGATTGGCCATGCCCGAGTAGCTTGCCTCCTCGGGGCCAAGAAAGCTATAGCTGACCTTCAGCTCCAGCTTATAAAGATCCTTCTCAAGGGTTGGCAGATCTGCCGACACGCCCGTAGTCCCAAATACAGAAACCCTTTCATAGCCGCGGACCGAAAAGCTGGGATACACATAGTTGTAGCTGTTAATGCTTCCCGAGACCCGGGCGATAATATTGGCCAGGGTCTCCCCCCCAGTAATCTCGGCAAAAACAGCCCTGTCTCCCTTCTTAATGCCAAAGACAGGGAGCCTGATTTTCTCTGTTTCTTCCACCACCGTAAAGGAAGGGGTGCATTCGTCCAAGCCATAGACATATTGGTTATATTTTTCGTTGGATTTACCGTTGTTGAAATAGATTAAGGAACCCGAACCATTGGGAACAAAGAGATATCCGTCCTCATTGACCCCTCCGGCGCTGAGGAAGCAAAGCAAATCAATGGCTGCCAGCTTTCCGCTTCCCGTCTCAATGATCTGCCCCGTAGGAATACTGACCTCCAAATGCTGCCCCACCAGCCGATACTCCAAGGGTATGGTAAAGGTGGTGCGTTCCTGGGCCTCACCGCCTGAAACAAGCGCTGCGTCCTCATCGAAATCGGCAATGGTATAGCCCGCCTTCTCAAAAAGCTTATTGAGTTTCTGAAGGCCTACCTTGCTGACCCTGATACCGGCGGTCAGCTCCAGAAAGCCGGGATAGCTTTCCGATTCCATATAACTGCTTTTTATGGTTTTTGCATCTTTATCCTCCAGCCTGCTCAAAACCTTTTCCTCAAGGCGTTCCGGAGAAATAACGGGCGGAACAATGCCCGTGGGATTGGTAAGATCCCCTAAAAGGTAGACATAGCGGATGCCGTCCTTCAGCTTCTCTATTTCAAACTGGCCCCGCTCCACGCTGAACTCATAGTTGTTCATGGTAGCCTCGGTCATGGTGATATCGTAATAGGTGAGGGTAAACTGAGAACTTAAGGCCGACTTGTTCCTTCCCGTCGCAATGGCATCCTCGCTTCTGTCGGGCGGATTGGAATAGGTGAGCTGGCCCGAGCGCTTGTCATAGACAGCGATTTCAGTTGTCTCTGGATTGGTGTACAGCTTAAGATAATCATTTTCGGCAGCCAATACCATGCCGGGCACATGCTTGCCCTGGTCCTCAAGGGGCGAAAACGGGGTGCCCTCCTCGTAGGTATAGCCCTTGAGGTATTGCCTGTATGCATTATAAAAGAAGTAGTTTAAGCACAGGTGCAGGCCATAGCCTACCACTGCAGCCAGGACTATCCCTATAATCACCAAACGGATCTTCTTTGCTTTACTCACCCAAACGAACCCCCTAAACCCTGATAATCAATTCGGTGTAAATGCTTCTGAAGAACGAGATAATCTGAGTGACAAGATAGGCCAGAAGCAGAGCGATAAAAATGATCAATATGGCCGCAATAAAGGTCAGAAGCATGGTTAAAAGGGTTTTGCCAAAGCTGTATCCATGGACGGTCATAATACCGATGAGGAGCAATGCAATGAAAAACACAATGGCTACGGCCTTAATCAGGTAATAGATGCTCTCCTCATCTGCCGCAATGAACCAGGACAAAATGGTGGCCGGAATAAAGGTCAAAACCATGGGCAGCATGGAATAGCTGATCACCATAAAAATGTCCTTGAATCGCCCTTCCCCGTTCATCAGACAGGTCACCGACCAATTGGCCACCGAAAAGAGCAGCACGGCAATCCCGACACCCAAAACATCGGTGAGACTGTCAACATATAAGGGATTGAGTTCATTGACCACAAACCCGGCATACTTTCTGTTCAGCGTAAAGGACAGGCCGAACAGGAACACCAGCAGTACCGCAACAATAAGGCTGCCCTTCTCCCTGTGCCTCAGCTCATAGAATCCGTCGAAGGGATGGAAAAGAATATAAAAAGGGAATCGAAGCTTTTCCTTATTCAACGTCAACAGCCTCCTTCTTTCTATGTCTCATAACCGCTGACCTGACCAACAGAGCCAGAACCACCAGAACAAGAAGGGTGAGGATGGTTCCGAGATTTTCCTTTAAAATCTCATCCCTGTATCGCTTGTAGGCTATGGAGTAATATTCCTTGTCCATGCCCAGCTTAAGGTATTCCATGGCTGTTTTGTTTTCTCCGGCCGCCAGATAGGCCTTGCCAATCCCCGAGTAGGCCAGCTCAAAATTGGAATCCCACTGAATGATCTTCTTCCAGAGCTCCACGGCGGAAGCCTCATCCCCCTCAAACCTCAAGGACACGGCCTCATCAATCAGCCTGCCGTATTCGGTGCTTTCAAAGGTGACAATCTCGTTGGTATGGGAATCCAGGACCAGAATCTTCCGATCCTTCATGTCAATGGCGGTGGGATTCTTGAAGGTGCCTGTCTGGCTTCCCTTGCCACCGAATATATAAAGGAGATTTCCTTCATGGTCATAGGTAAAAATGCGTCCGCGGGTCATGTCGAGGATGGAATAGATCCCCTTTCCCCGATACACCACATCAATGATACGGGAGGGCCCGGAGTACTCGCGGCCCAGCCGCCAATAAAGGTCGCCGCTTAAGGAGCCGTCCTTTTTCTTTTTGATAATATCCTGGCCCCGTGGATTGAGCCGTCTTACAGACTGCTTGCCATCAGGGTCGTAATTGGTGGCATAAACAAATCCGTCGGGGGCAATATCCACATTGGTGAACTCGGTAGGAATGAACTTAACCTGTCTCTGCCTTTGCGCCTTGGTGGACAACCGCCGCCATATCTTTTCATAAAGGGTGATGGTTACCTTGATGGTCCCGGTAAATCCTGTAAAATCCCCCTTTTCATCAAAGGCCATAATGCCCTGGAACATGTTTTTGGAAACCACATAGACCCTGTCTGCATAATCCACGGCAACCTTGAGCGGTGCAAACACAAAGTCGTCATCTAAAACCTCCGAGGTCGGGTTCTCAATGATTCTGTGAAGCAAACCCTCTTCCGTCAGGGCAACCACGCGGAAATTGCCGGTATCGGCAATGTAGATCTCATTCCTGTTGGTGACAAAAACGCCGGTGGGCGCGCTGAAGGTATCGACGCTTCCCTGATTTGTAAATTCACTGATGATTCTCTCCACCTTCAGTGAGGCGTCGAGCACGACAATCCGGTTGTTCCCGGTGTCGGCAATATACACCCTGCCATCCTCGGCCACATACAAATCCTGCGGGGATTTAAAGGCGCCCACCCCCAGGCTGTCACCTGAGAGATTGCCCGACGGGACATAGGCGGCAGGGGTATAGTAAACATCTCCCCAATAGTCATAGTTGTAGGTGATATAGGGAATCCCTGCGGCCGCTGAGGCCTCGCAGGAGAGTATGGACAGCACCAATATCACAATTGCAATCAAGTGGAAGATTCTAAGCTTCATGCCTCTCCTCCTAATCCTTCATGCCGGAAGTTGCCATGGTCTCGATAATATTGCTCTGGCAGAGAATGAAAAACAGAATGGGAACAGCGGCAATTATCAGGGTGACCACTGCTGCAGCCCCTTGTCGTGCCGGTCCGCCATTGATGATTTGCTGCAGGGAATACTGAAGGGGCTTAAGCTCTTCATTTCTTAAAAAGGTGCTGCCCGTGTTGCCCCACATCTGCTGGAACTGCAGCACGGCCAGTGTCAGCCAGGCAGGCTTTACATTGGGCATGATAATGGACCAATAGATGCGAAACTCTCCCGCACCGTCCAAAACGGCTGACTCAATCATGGAGTCGGGAAGCTGCTCCATGAACTGCTTCATCAGATAAAGTCCCAGGCCAAAGGCAAAGGATGGCAGAATCAGCGCCAGATAGGTATTGTTGATGCCCAGCTTGGAAATGATGAGGTAGTTCGGAATCTGGGTTACCTGCCAGGTGAACATGATGGACAGCACCACAATATTGAAAAGGAGTTTTCTTCCGGGAAAATCCCGCTTAGCCAGCGGATAGGCGGCCATGGAGGCAATGATGACATGGCCCACAGTTCCCCCTGCAACGATAATAATAGTATTCAGAATATACCGGGTCAGGGGGACCCATGAGTTGGACATGAGCACCACCAGATCCGAGAAATTGTCCATGCTCGGATTCTTGGGAAATAGCATGGGCGGATAGCGGAACAACTCGTCCAGGGGCTTGAAGGCATTACTGATGATTAAGACCAGGGGCGCCGCCATAAACACGCCGCAAATGCCCATAAAGACGAAAAGCATCACATTTCCGGCCATGGACCGGTTCAGGGAATGGTGGGTTAATCTTTTCCTTATCCTCTTTTGCTTCATCACTATTCACCCACCTTTCTGAGAATCCTCTGAGCCAGCTTATTGGTACCCACCATCAGCAGGAACAGGATGGTGGCAATGGCCGAAGCATAGCCCATTTCATAGCGTATGGAACCGGTATCCATAAGATGGGTGACAATGGTAGCACCGGCATAATTGACACTGGGATTGCCCGCCAGATTAATGGACACATCGGCAATGGCAAAGGACTGGGTGATCTGCATGACAGCGCCGAACATCAACTGGGGCCTCATAGAGGGCAGGGTCACATACCAAAGCTCCTGCCATCTGTTCTTAACCCCGTCCACTGCCGCAGCCTCGTAAAGGGAACGATCAATGGTCTGAAGGCCTGCGATAAAGGTCAGAAAACCCGTGCCAAGGCTCAGCCAGAGCTGCACAATGATGAGAAAGAGCATGACATATTTTTCGGTCTTCATCCAGACAATGGGCTGAGTGATGAGGTTCAGATCCATCAGCCAGCCGTTTAAAAGCCCGTAGCGATCGCCCCGGAGAATCAGATTCCATACCAGGTAGGCATTACCCGAAATGGAAGGTGCATAGAAGATGAGAGTCAGGATGGAACGGACTCTGGGCTTAAATTCGTTGATAATCCATGCAAACAGAAGACACATGAAATAGCTGATGGGACCGGTGATAACAGCAAACACCAGGGTATTCTTTATGGCAATCTTAAAGATATCGTCATCCAAAAACAGACGTATGTAATTGTCCCATCCTGTAAACACCGGGGGCTCAAGCACATTGAAGGTGGTAAAGCTCAGAAAGATGGAGGACAATACGGGCAGTACGGTAAACAGGAAGAACAAAATAAAGTAGGGCGCCAGCATCAGATAGCAGGCCTTGTTCCTTCTTATTCGGTTATAGAGCGACCACTCGTAGTTTCTATTGAGCAGGACATCCATCTTTTTCATAGACTAACCCCCGAATCCATCAGCCGTGGGAAGACCGAATTCTTTTCGTTTGAAGGTAATCTCCTCATTGATATAGCGGACATACTCCATCAGGGCTTCCCTGGGCTGCATCTTATGCTTGTCTTCGGCGATAACCACCCGGTAGAAGGCATTGTTGACATTGCGCCATGAGAAATAGCCTCCGGGCACCTGGGGAATGCCCTTCATCCATTCAAACTGACGCATAAGGGTTTGATAGTCCCCGGTGGGCCAGGGCAGCAGATTGAATGCTTCCACATTGGCCGTAGGATAACGGGCAGACGCACCCAAAATAGCCTCCATCTCACGGCCGTACTGCGCCTGAATCTCGGTAGAGGTCCACCATTTCATAAACTCCCAGGCGGCCTCCTTTTCTTTGGTTTGGCTCATCATCACCGTGGCGGTCCCCGTACTGGAAACAGAATGGTCCACTGTACCATCCTCCCTCACCGTCCCGGGCACCATGGCAAAGCCCCACAGGCCCTTGATATCGGGAGCCGAAACCTGCAACTGATTATAGAGGGTGAAGTCGGCTATGATAATGGGGGCCTCCCCCGTCCTGAAGCGCTGATCCACGGGGGCCACTCTGTCCAGCCTGTAATCGGTATAGAACTCACAATATTTCTTAAAGGCGCTGACGGCAATGTCGCTGTCCAGGGCTGAAGCGGTGGCATCCTCATTGTAGTACTCCCCGCCATGCTGGAAGAGAAGGGATGCAAAGACCTGCTCGGCCAACTGAGGAACAATATTCTCAGGGAGCATGCCCAGATCCATTTGATTCTTGCTCAGAACAGAAAGGACGGTCTGCATTTCATCCCAGGTGGTGGGGACCTTGATGCCCAGCTCATCCAGAATATCCTTTCTGTAGAACATCATCAGACAGGTTTCGGTTTCGGGAAGCGCAAAGGTATGGCCATCAAATTCATAGGGCACCAAAGCACTCTGCCTGAACCGGCTTCTCACTTCTCCAATATCGGGGAATTGGGCCAGATCTACCACCGCATTGCGCATGCCGTAGTTCATGGGCAGATCATTGGCCACCTGAATGGCCACATCGGGCCCCTGCCCTGCCAGGGTGGCCTGCAGCAGCGTGGATATGTCCACCAACTGAAGCTTCACATTGATATTGGTTCTGGGTGTAAAGGTCTCGTCTATCAGAGACTTGATCACATTGGCCTGGTCACGGGCTGTCCCCACCCATACGGTGATGGTGGTGACCTTTTGTCCTTCCTCAGCCACGTTGCCAATGGTGTTGTAATCGATAATGAAGGAATAGAACAGGGTCAGGATCATATGTACAATTCTGTCCCAAAGGGAATTCTTAGGCTTGGGCACCTCGGTATCGGGTGAATGGATATAGATGGCATCCAGCGCCAGGGGCTGATCCTGCACCCCTGAAATCCAGTTTCCCAAGGCACTCATATCCATTTTAAAGGCGGGGAGAATCTGGGGGAAACGCTCCACATCCTCTATGAGATATTGGAGCTGATCCAGCATGGTGTTGATGGCCGCCTCACGATCGCTGCCCGTTCCGGCCACGGCCCGAAGCTTTGTTGCAGTTTTGTCCAGCTTTTCTTTGACGCTTTTCAGTTCATCGGTCAGACCCGGTATATTATGGGTTAAGTTGTAATCCCGGTACTTGTCGGGCTCAACACCCGTAATGCGGATGACCTTGCGGTAGATAGCGTTAATATCCTTGACCGCTTCCTGCACACCGCTCACAATCTCAGCAAAATCACCCAGCACCACCTCCATCTTGAGGGTGTGCCTGCCCTGTTCCAGATAGAAACGCATGGTTTGTCCGCTGTCGTCGGTCAGGCTCTCAAGATGCCAATCATTCTTGTAGGTGAAGCCATAGGCATTAAGCTCGTCATAAGGCACCTTATCATCGATCATGATCCTTCTGGAGGTGTAAATGCCCCGGACAAAGTTCTGGCGCGCATGAAGGGTGATATAATAATAACCGCTCTGCTCCACTTCAAAATCCCATTCCAGCCATTGCCCCAAAATACGCCAGTTGCTGTTGCTGCCAATCGTATTGTTCTTCAGTTCCTTGGGACTGTAGGGATAGACTGCAGGAGAGCTTCGATCCTGTGAGGGATAAAGCATCTGAGATGATTTTCTGTCAGCATTCTCGGCCTGGATAATAATAAGCTGACCGGTTGAATCACTGATCCCCTTTGCATCCAATGCCGCTTTTTCCTCAAGATAGGATCCGGCTTCCGAAGAATTGTTCAAAATGATGCGGCGAAGGAGCATGGGCTCACGCCTGGAATACAGGCCAATCCGGTGTTTGCCCTTTGATAAATAGACTGACAGTTTACGGGTCTCATAGCCTTCACTGTCATATAAGTAACTGATCCGCCATTCAGGGGCCTCAATCTGCTGGGGCTTTAAATCATTGCCGCGATTGTCCACATCCCACTGGTCAACAGCATTGACCCAGATTCGGGAGAACTCAACCAATCCAAGCTGGTAATATGGAAGGGCACCATCAATAAAAACAGCTCTTTGAATGGCGGCGCTTTTCCCTTCGATGGGGTAATACTGGACGGCAAGATCATAAAGACCTTCCTCCTGAATTTCCACTTCATATTCAATGAGACCCTGTTCCTGGGTATAAATCGAAACCCCTTCCATACCATCGTAGTCTATGTATGTCTCTACCTGCATGTCCTCTACATGGGTATAGTCCCTGGCCTCAATTACATATTCTTTATTGGGTCTTGCAGCTCCCTGATGCATGGACAGGTAGTCGCTATAGCTTATACCTGTTCTTTCAGATTGACTTATAAGCTCCCTCTCATCCTCCAGAGGAGATGTTGAATCAGCCAATGATGCAGAAACACCAACTATAGCACACTGGGAGCAGAGCGTCAAAAAAAATACAGCCATTGCTTTTTTCCACATTTTCGCTTTACGCTTCAACATAGTCCCCTTCTTTCGGGCAATGGAATAGTGCATTTATTATGCATTAATTTACCTTGTGTGTGCATTATAGCATATGTATATTTCAAAAACAAGTGCGTTAATTGTATATTTGCTATAACTATTTCTGATTTATTCGTTTTATTTATATACAATATGCTTATTGCGCGGAGAATATTATCTAAACCCCCTCTCCATTTCATTGTGCACATTCTAGCGCTTTAATAGTGCATATCTTATTGCATAAACAAATTCCGGTTATTTTGACCTTAACCCGAAACACGACAGGAGGCCTAGAAGTCCCCCAAAAAGTCCCTATGTTTATTTCTAAAATCAGGTTGGTATTATCAATAATGTATGGTTTGTGGAGAAGATGGCAGATTTTTATGACAAGCAGAAACAACTTTGTCTAGGGGTAGGAGAAGTATAATCGTTATAAACGATTGATTGGGGGTTTCTTTAATGAATACTAAAGCTGACCGAAAAGTCAGAAGCCTGAAGTTTAGGTTCTTTTCCATCTTCGCGCTCTGTATGCTCATTCCTATGCTGGTCGCCCTGTTCACATCCAGTTACTTTTCAGAAAAGTACCTATCGGATTCTACCAGTGATGCACTGCTGAATATTGCTGCAGAAAAGAGAAATCAGCTTGAACTGGCCTTCGCCGATATTGAGCGCCATGCCAATTCCGTTGCTATGCAGCCTGCGATTGTGGACATACTCAATCGCGCCATGAACCATAACAGCAATCCCAGCGATGCCGAATTACAAACCCTGTCCAAGATTCTTCAGGATAATTTTGAGCTGGGAGACGGCCTTTTCGAGAATGTCTATGTGATGTATAAGAACAAGGATATTGCTGACGGTATAGGCGGCAAATCTGTTGGATGGGAGAATGAGGAGGTAGGAAGTGCTAAGGCGCTGCTCATTCGTGATGCCAAGGCCTCACCCACAACGGGGCGCCCGGTCATGGCCATTGTAACACCCATCCTGGATAGCGGCAGACATCTGGGCACACTCGCTATGGCCATTGAGCTCAACAATGTATCACAGAAAGTCATCGACAGCAATTCCACAAACAGTGATATCAAAACCTTTATCATCAACTCCGCAGGCCTCGTTATTTCCTCCAACAATCCGGAGTATGTATTGACTCTGAACTTCCAGGATGAAGCCAGCGGTTTAATGGATTTATATCAAACCATCCGGACAAAAGGTTCAGGGGTGGGCTATTTCACACTGGACGGCACCGATTACGTTACAGGCTTCAACGCCAGCGAGAAATATGGCATGTATGTATTAACTTACAAGCCCGTTGCCACCTATGTTAAGCCTGCCAATGACTTAAAGCTCCTGTTGGTCTTCGTGGTGCTGGCCAGCGTACTTATCACATCGGTCATCATCTATGTCATTGCTAATCGACTGACCAAACCCATCCTGGTGGTGGCTGATCGCGCAGAGAAGCTGGCTAAAGGCGATCTGTCCGTGGAGATACCACAGGATCTTGTTAAGAAGAAGGATGAATTGGGCAAGCTGGCAAACGCCTTTGCGCTCATGGTGACCGACCTGAAGAACATTATCTCGAAAATCACAGCGGCCTCAGAACAGGTTGCCAGATCAAGCCAGGGCCTGTATGCATCGGGTGAACAGGTGGGCAAAGCCGCTGAAGATGTAGGCAATACCATCATGGATATTGCTGCAGGCGCTCAAGAGCAATCGGCCCAGATCGATACCGCCCTGTCCAACCTCAGCGATCTGGTCAAGCAGATCCATGAAGTACATTCAAGCACTGAAACCATGGAGAAGACCACCACGCATATCATGAGTGACATTGCCCGCGGCAGCAACTCGGTAACTGAATCAGTCACCAGAATCAACAACCTGAAGGAAGATACCGAAGATGTATCCAAGGTTATTTTCAATCTTGGCAATGCATCCAACCAGATAGGCCAGATAACCGAGGTCATGAGCGGAATTGCCGCTCAGACCAATATGCTGGCGCTCAATGCGGCCATAGAAGCAGCGAGAGCCGGAGAAGCCGGCAGAGGATTCAGCATTGTGGCTTCGCAGATCAGGAAGCTGGCTGAGGAATCAGCAGAGGCCAGCAAGAATATCGCTGATCTGGTGGTAGAAATCAAGAATGGCGTGGACATCGCCGTCAACAAGATGGATGGCAGCTTAAAAGCAGTGAATTCCAGCGTCAGTGCCATTGAAGAAAACGGCGATATTTTCAAAGTCATCAACGACCAGGCTGAACAGCTCAGGGAGATTGTGGCCCATGTGGCTCAAAACGTAAGAGTTATGGCTGAAAGCAGCCGTGATTTTGAGCTCACCATGCAGGATATCAGCAAGGCAAGCCATGAGTTCTCCGCTAATTCAGAAACCGTTTCGGCAGCCAGTGAGGAGCAGGTGGCTTTGACCAATGAAATTGTCAGTGCATCAAAGTCAATGGCTGAAATGTCAGAGCAGCTTTCAAGCCTCATTAAAATGTTTAAAATCTCATAACAACTTACAGCAGGAAAGGGCTTGGATGGTTTACACCATCCAAGCCCTTTTTCTTTTGATGATTCAATACAATGACTCAGTACGAAAGACTTTGAATAAATAAAGTGTTACTAAATCCGTCTTTCAGAGGACTTACGGTTAATAACCTCCACACCAATATAAATAATTTCGTTGGGGAAGGTCTCATTCTCGCTCCGCCATATCAACTGCTGGACAAGCCTTCTTCCCAGGCGCTGATTATCCACCTTGACAGTAGTCAGGAAGGGTTCAAACTGGGACATGCTTTCCACATCGTCATAGCCAGTGACAGCCACATCGTTGGGTACCGATAAGCCCTTTTCCTTAAGGCATTTAATGACATCCAGAGCGATATCGTCATTGGCACAGACAATAGCATCGGGGATATAGGCAAACCGGGCAAGGGCCATTCTGACATCCTCGATGGCGTAAAATCTGGACTTGGCATGATAGGAAGCTATGACCGATTCATCCAGAGGAATCCCTGCAGCCTGAAGAGCCTCTGCATACCCTCTATAGCGGTCATAGATGGATTTGCAGTAGGTAATGTCTCCGATAAAGCCAATTTTTTTGAAGCCTTTATCAATAAGGGACTCGGTGATCTTCCGCACACTGTTTTTCCCCTCACAAAGGATGGTATCCCCATATTGGTTATGGGTGTCCAGATCGACGGGACCGTCCAGGAAAACAACGGGGGTATTCTGATTGACAATTTTCTCAACATATTCCGGTGAGAAGACACTGAGCATGATAATACCGCTGATATCCCCCTGAAGCTCCAGAGGTGTCACCAGCTCCCTCTCGTCCTGTTCACTGATAAAGTTAATCTGCAGCTTGCAGCCGTTTTTATTAAGCTCATCAGATATACCCAGGATAATACTGTTCCAGAAAACCGAGAGCTCTCTTCTGGCAAGAACCACAATGGTCTTGGTCTTTGCCGTCTTATTATGAATCTTGAACTGGTTCAAAACGACGGGAGAAAGCTTGGAGTACCCCATTTCATAAGCCTTCTCAACCACAAGAAATCGGGTTTCCCAGGATACCTTATCACTGTTGTTTAAGGCTTTCGCCACGGTGTTTCGTGATAGACCAAGTTCTTTTGCCACATCCTGAATTGTTACCTTTGTCATTGCCACGCTTCAACACCCCTCTTGTATCCCGCTTATATTATCTTTCATGGCTAAGCGCATATTGCAAAAAAATGCATAAAGAATTGCATAATAAAAGTGTACTATAGTTGCGCAAAAAATACAAGAAAGATCACACAGCAATACGAACAATCATTTTAAATAACTGCTGTCAGGTGCTTTGCACGAATTTGCATTGACTTACATTCCACTGTCGTCAGGCAGGATGAGCCATATTCATTTTAAAGAAAAAAAACAAGGGATCCACCTTTTGCAGCCCATCCTGCAAACTGAAGATCCCTTTGGCTTTCTGCTCTATTTTTCGTTGTCGTCCACATACTCCTTCGCATTGTCTACCTGGAACTCGCTGGGCATGGTCACCCCCGAAACAGGCTTTTTATCCTGAATATTTGCCCACGCTGCAGTCCCATGCTTCTCAATGGGAGGCTTCACAAAACCAGATCTATCCTTATTTTTCGCCATAGGCTCACCTTCCTTTGTTTTATCAGATGCTCTTCTTAATCCATCCTGCCCCGGCGCACGGTTTTGTATTCACTTTTGATAAAGACAATCAAACAAGTCTAAAAACGCCTTCTCCACTTTCTTAAAATCTCTTTGCTCAAAATCATGCTGTCCGACCAGCTCAGGAGGCTCATCAAACAACCGGACATTCATAAGGGTCTCAAATTCTTTGTACAGAAGCGCATCATCCACTGATCTGATTAAGGCCAGGTCAGCTTGGGTGAGATCTCCTAAGCCAAACTTCTCATAGATGGTCCTTTGCAACTTCTCCTCAATAAGGTAGTAGGCGTTAAGATACTGCTTAACCGGCCTTGTGATATCCGAAATATAACTTTCACTGGCATCATGGAGCAGGCATCCCAACTGAATACGCCTTGTATAGCCTCTGGCCTCGGCCTCCCGCGCACAGTTCACCGAATGCTGCCCCACCGAAAAGAAATGCTTAAAATGGCCATTGGCTCTTGTCATCAACGAAAGGGAATGGGCAATGTCCTCAATACGGATATCCTCGGGCCGCGGCTCCATGGGATAGAACTTAATGCCCGAAAAGGTAAGAATATAGGTCTGCATAGCGCCTCCTTCAGGACGGATATTTTTCCTTGAGCATCTTCAGAAGGTCAATATCGGCAGGCAAAAAATCATAGTTCTCTAGCTCCCTGATGGGTGCCCAGTGCGCCGCATAATGCACCTTAAGCTCCATCTGGCCCGAAAGAATGCGGGCCTCATAGGCAATAAGGCGAATGGAGCCCCAACTGTAGGAATACTCCACAACACCGAAAAGATTTAATACCTCAACATTGAGATTGAGTTCCTCCAGGATTTCACGCTTCAGACAGTCTTCAGGGGTCTCGCCCGCCTCCAGCTTTCCTCCGGGAAACTCCCATTTCAGAGGATGCTTGTCCTCCGGGGGTCTTTTGGTAATCAATACCCTGTCCTGCTGTCTGATAATGGCCGCGGTTACCTCCAGCATATTCTCACTCCTGCAACCAAGGATTTTATGCTTAATGGCTCACAAGGAACCGGGTCAGCGCTTCAACCGTGTCCACAATGTAATCGGCTCCAGCTTGCTCCAGTTCATTCTCTTCGGCATAGCCAAACCGCACGCCCACCGAATGGATGCCGCAAGCCTTGGCCCCCAGAATATCGAATTTTCTGTCACCCACCATCAGGGCCTGTTGCTGCTGTTCGGGTGAAAGCTTAAGACGCCGGAAGACCTCCAGAATAACCTCGGCCTTTTCACTGCGGGTTCCGTCCAGCTCACTGCCCACAATACAATCAAAGAACGCTATGAGCTGATATTTTTCAAGAATGCGAAGGGCATGAACTTCGGGTTTGGAGGTGGCGAGGGCTACCACCTTCCCATGCTTCTTCAGCGCATCCAGCATTTCATGGACACCCTCAAAAGCACCGTTCTCAAATATACCAATGGTGTTGACCCGCTCCCGGTATTTTTCAACGGCCTGCTTCGCCTTCTGTTCATCAAAGCCGTAAAACTCCCGGAAGGACTGAACCAGGGGCGGGCCAATAAAATGGGTCAGCGCATTGGGATCGGGTTCATCAATGCCAAAATGCTTCAGAGCATACTGGACACAGCGCGTAATCCCCTCCTTGGGATCGGTCAGCGTTCCATCCAGGTCAAATAAGATGTATTGATACATAGTCTCCACCTCAAACTGTCAAAGGGTTTTAAACAGTATAGCAGTTATTTCCTCATTTTGAAATACCGCATTTTGTATATATCACGGGGATTCGCCAACATAGCGCAAAAACGCCAGGGCCCTGTCCTTGTGGCTGGCATTTGAGGGGATAACGGCAACCCATTCCTTATTGTCATTCTTAAAATTGCATAGATAGCGATACAGGGTGGTATCAGGGTTCACCCTTATTCCCTTTGGGGCAGGTATTCCCTTGGATACTGATGCATGGACGGTCTGCTCCTGTGAATTCCAAAGAGGCATAGGCTCAAAGCCCATCTCCAATAGCTTTGAAAACTGCTGCTCTTTCAGAATCAATACATCCACATCCTCGGGCGGATAAAGGGTGAGACCGCCAACAGGCATGCCCGTGTCCACAAAGAGACTGTAATACTCGACAATGGGCTTATCGAGGCAGAGATACTCCTTCAACTCGCTCTGATAGGCCCGAACAAGCTGAATGCGATATTGATACTCCATCATACTGGCCGTCGGATCATGGAGGACCATAATCCTCAGATCCACGGGTTTGTAGTTGACAATGCCAAGGATAATCAGCGTCAGCACCAGCATAACGACGGTATAAATGACCTTGGCCCGATGCTTTTTTAGAAAAGGGCCTGCCAGACGGGTGCCATACCGCCATGCCCTGCTGCTTAAGCTCTGGCTTTCCAGGGGATAGAGCCATTCCAGCTCTTCATCGGTGATTCTTTTATATAAAAGACTTTCATAGGCTTCCTTCATCTCCTCTAACTGTTGAGGAGTGTACTCCAGGGCCTCGCCCATTAGATGCCTCTTATAGAGCTTTACAAAAAGTTCGTATTTCTTCTCTATATCCGATAAACTTGTACCTGGCTTAATTTTCAGAATGCTGTAGGCTTTCCAGTCATTCATCTTATAACGAGCTCCTTCAAAATGTCATTCATGGCTAGTATGTGCAGATCGAATCGAAAAAACAGACTTCCTGCTACCCGGTTTTGTGTTATAGTATAAATATTACAATTTTAAATATGGATCGGTACTATGGACAAAAAAAGCCACATCCTTCTCACGGCAATCATTTATCTATGCCTAGTGTTAACTTTTATAACAACCCTGTCAGGAAACCCGGACCAAGCGTTCAAGCTTCTTCCCCTGTTTCTTTTACTGATTCTTTCCTTTTACTTGAGAAGAATTTTTCTTGAAAGAACTGGCTTCTATCAGGTCTTGGCAAGACTTATATTTATAGTGGATGTTCTCCTGGTTTATTTTATCTCCATGCTGGATATGTCCAAGGTTTCTGAGCTTTACTTCTATGTGCTTATGATTGATGCCATCCTGTGGTATCCCCTCAGATTCAGCATTCTCACAGGTTTTGTTACATATCTGGCCTACCTGTTTGTTCGGTTTGCGCGCTACATAAAATGGAATGTCTTTGATTTCGACTATTTTGCGCCCTCACTCTATGATAACGCCCTTTACTTTATATTAATCTTCCTTATTGTTTATATTGCAAAAAAGCAATTTATACAGAGCCAGATTCTGGCCAGCACCATGTCCCAGTTGGAAGCACGAACCCAAACACTTCAGGAAACCAATCTCAAACTCAAGGAATCCTTAAAGGAGCTCGAGAAAATGACCGCCATCAATGAACGCAACCGGATCGCCCGGGAGATTCATGATACTGTAGGGCATACGCTGACCACGGTTCTCATTGAAATAGAGGCGGGCAAGCGACTGATCAACAAAAACAATACATTGGCTGCTGAAAAACTGGAGCTGGCCCAGAGCCAGGTTCGTAAAGGTCTTGAGAGCATCCGTCAATCGGTTCGTGCCTTAAAGGAAGGGGATGACATTCTCTCGCTGATCCCGGCCATAGAATCCCTTATCCGTGAAACCAAGACCCATGCCGATGTAAAAATAGATTTTACCTACGATTCAGATCTGGCTATTTCCGAGGCTCAGGGGAAGGTACTTTTCAGTGCTCTTCAGGAAGGGTTGACCAATGGAATACGGCACGGTCAATGCACGGCTTTTACCTTTTCCCTGAAAAACAGGAAGGATCATATTCTCTTTCAACTCAAGGATAATGGTCTAGGCTGCGAACATATCAATTTTGGTTTTGGGCTGACCGCCATGAAAGAACGGGTACAGGCTCTCGGCGGAGACCTTAGCATTAGGTCAGACGTTAACCAAGGATTCGAGCTAACCATTATGATGCCTGTTGGTGAGGTGGAACTTAATGAAGAAAATCAGAATGCTTATTGCTGATGATCAGACCCTTATGAGGGATGGATTAAAGACCATCTTTGATCTGGAGGATGACATAGAGGTCATTGCGACCGCAGAAAACGGGGAGCAAGCCCTTTTATTAACGCAACAGCTTCGTCCCGACGTGGTTCTCATGGATATTCGCATGCCCATCATGGATGGCGTCGAAAGCACACGTCTTATAAAAAAACAGTTTCCTGAGGTCATTGTTATCATTCTGACCACCTTCAACGATGATGAATATATCGTTCAAGCTCTCAGTTTTGGGGCCAGCGGCTATCTTTTAAAGGATATGCCCGGGGAACGACTAATCCAAGCTGTTCGGGACGGTATCACAGGGAATCTTATGATGCCTTCCTCGGTTGCGGCAAAGCTTGCCGGACGCTTAAGCAATATGCGGAAGGCCGAAATGGATCGCATAAAGGAGCTATCGGAACGTGAATTAGAGATCGCAAAGCTTATTGTACAGGGAAAAAGCAATCGGGATATAGCCAATATGCTCTATATCACCGAGGGTACCGTAAAAAACTACATCAGTGCCATCTACAACAAGGTGGGTACTAACGACAGAGCCAAAGCCATTGAGATATTAAAGCATACTCTAGATAGAACTGATGGGGAGAGTGAGGTTTCATGAGAAGAATAGCCTTTTTATTCATCGCTATTCTCCTGCTAACTCTCCAGGGCTGCAGCTTGTTCTCTGCATACCAGGAAAGCGTAAACACCATAGATGTGCCTCGAGTTATAGAACCTCTTGATCTGCATCGGACTATCCTGGATGATTTGCCCGGCTACAATGCTTATAGCAAGGAGGCCATGCAGGTTGACTTGCGCGGCTACGACCTGACCAATCTCAAGATCAATGATCGCCTGAATACGCTCCTGTTTGCAGATTTTGACAATCATACCAAATGGCCTTATTGGTTGCCGGAGGGGTTTGATCCCAAAAAGATCATGGCTTATGGAAAAAACCCCGGACTAGGCATAAAAAGCCTCCATCAACAGGGCATCACAGGAAAGAATATTGGTATTGCAATTATCGATGATGTGCTCTTACCCGATCACATTGAATACCAGCATGCTTTGGCATGCTATGAAGAGATTACTGCGATGAACACGGAAGCCTCCGTCTCCGGAGGGCAGCTGGCATCACTGACTGTTGGAAAAACGGTTGGAATCGCCCCTGATGCCAAGCTCTACTACTTTGCTGAATACCACCTATCCGAACCCGCTGTCTCCTCCTACCTTGACACACGCAGCGATTACAAGGTACTGCAATATCAACCTCTGGTGGAAGCCATCAACAGAATTCTTGAGCTGAATGAGATGCTGGATGAATCCCATAAAATACGGGTCATATGTATTGGTCAATCCATTCCCCCCTACAGCCAAGCCTTTTACTATGTGGAGAAATCCATAAAAAGGGCTCAAGAAAAGGGGATCTTTGTTATTTCATCCCTTCTTTATGAGACCTCAGACTACACCATGGATTTTAATGGGCTGGGAAGGGAGCCCATGGCCGATCCCGATGATTTGTCATCCTATATGCCAGCCATCAGCTATTCTTCCAACTTTTATACCTTCGGTCGGTACGTTCATGCACAGGAGGGCTTGTTACTGCCTATGGACGCCAAGTGTACTGCCGCACCCACAGGAAAGAAGGACTATGCATTCTACCGGCAAGGCAATAAAGGCATAAGTATGGCTTATATTGCCGGGATGTATGCCCTGGCCTGTCAGGTAAACCCGGAGATCACGCCTGAAGCCTTCTGGGAAGCGGCCCTCAAAACAGGTGATGCGCTGACATTCACCAAGAACAGTACTGATTTTACACTCAAAAAGATCATCAACCCCGTCAGACTCATTGAAGAAATCTCTTCATAGTCATATGACTTAACTTATGACTTTCATGGATTATCATATGACACTCCTGTATGTTACTTTTTTATTGGATCCTTTTTCCATACCAGTCTCGTACAGGAGATATTAAGATGAAACACCTTATTACGTCCCTCTTAATACTGGCCCTGCTTTTGACCTGTACATCCTGTCAGAGTATGGATGGTACTGGTCGCAACTCAGATCTCAGCATTTATCTTCTTGATTATGATTACTTGACAAAACAGTCTGTTGAGAAGCTTAACTCGGGTCGGGAGAAGGGGAAGGTTAATATAAAGATTTTTAATAGAGAAGATATACAGGAATATCAGGATACTCTGCTTTCAGAGCTGTCCCATGGCACCGGACCTGATATCATTGTTTTGTACCCTCATTATATTGAAAATATCGCCCAATATCTCAACCTCGATGCCTTTTATAACATCAATGAGCTCATCCAGAAGGACAGAAAATTCAACATTGCAGATTATGATAACCGAATATTATCATTCCATTCCCCACCGCTGAGATCGGGTCCAAATTCCCCGCAAAACTAAGCGATGTTGTCAGTATCAATGCAAAGTGCAAATATCAACAAGCTGCTTTTGACTTTGTCAAGATTCTTTTATCAGAGGACATACAAAGAGAATCTTTAGGCTACGGCGTTCCACGCATTGCCATCAATAAAGACGCTTTTATGAAGGAGATCGATTCAGCAAAGAAACAAGACAGCGGCTACTTCTACACTTATTATGGACCCAATCTGAGCTCAAGAAAGGAGATTAAAATGTTGCTTTACCTGATGCACTCGTTGACGCAGCCATTGGCTTAATGAATCATATGGCCGCTCCTGCCCCCTTGGATATGGAAGTCGAAAAAATTATCAACGAAGGACTTCAGGCTTACCTTTCAGGGAAGCGCACCGCAGAACAGGCCGCAAAAGAGATCGATGAAAAAGTCACACTCTTCTTGAATGAGTAATTAAATGCTTTTATTAACGTTTACGATACAGGAGGAATACCAAAATGAGACGATCTATCATATTTCTTTTAATACTTGCACTGCTTTTAACCTGTACATCCTGCCAGAGCAAGGACACAAGCACCAATAATTCGGATCTCACCATTTATCTTTTGGACTCGGATCTATCCACAAAACAGGCTGTGAATAGATTTAACTCAGCACGGGAAAAGGGCCGGATTAACATAAGGACCTTTTTCACAGATGAGATACAGAAGCTTGGAGATACTCTTTTTTCCGAGCTTTCCAACGGTACCGGGCCCGATATCATTGTATTATACGCTACCTATATACATAACCCCACCCAATATTTCAACCTTGATGCCTTTTATGATATCAATGAGTTCATCAGGAAAGATAAAGCGTTCAAAACCGAAGATTATGACAACAGAATCTTAGACTGTGGGGTCAAAGACGGGAAGCGGTACCTGATACCCTTATCCTATACAGTGGATGCGCTGTTCACCACAGGAGAATTATTGCAAACCCATAATCTTAACACAGATAAGAAGATTCTGTCTCTTGATGACCTGAATACTCTGGCTAAAAGCTTTACGCCTCAAGATGGTACCGCATTTATTAATTCTCTCCCATACATAAGCTTCCTCAATTATTTCGTTGACCCCATGAAGCAGACAGCTTCTTTTGATACTGAAGAATTCAGAATTTTCATGGATCAATATCAAGCCCTTAATCAATCTGCTACAGTAGTTACCGAAAATTCATGGGATTTATCTTTGCTATCTCAAGGCAAGGTTGCACTTTTTAATATGCCTATAAGCAATGCAAACAACACATTCTGGCCATATCAAACCTATTATAAGAATGGTGTAGATCCTGTCCTCCTGTGCTATACTTTATCCGATCAGGAATATAGCATACCGGCAACACCCTCGGTAATGGTGGGCATCAATAAAAACTGCGCCAATAAAGAAGCCGCTTATGAGTTTATCAAGCAGCTTCTTTCAACCGAAGATCAACAGGCAAGGGGCAAAAATGAAGCTTTTCCTGTCAATCTTGCGGCATATGAAAAAGTCATGGAGGGTAACCTTGATTTTAACACAGAACAATCCGCCAGTAGTATCGACAATGCGGCTATGATTCGTTTGATTGCTCAGATGGATGAAATGGCTAAAGGAAAGCTCATATGCAGGGTTCAGGATTACAAGATAGGTGATATCGTTCATGAGGAGCTCATGAACTATCAGACAGGCAGCAAGACCAGGGAGATGGCCAGCAGAGATATACAGAGCAGGGTCATAGCTTATTTTAAAGAGGTTCCCTCTGTCAACGCACCTTCTTCTCAGTCAGACACCCCCTCTCAGGTTGAAAAATTAACCCTGCACTTTATGGAGTTTAATGCTTATATTAAGAATGCCATCCGCGCCTTCAACGAGAAGTATACAGATGTTCAGATCGAAGGAACATCGTATCCCGTTTCAAATTTTGAAAACTATAAAACACAGTTGACCACCAGTGTTATGGCCGGTGAAGGCCCCGATATTCTCATCTATAGAACATTCTTCTTTAATTCGTTATCAAAGACCATGGCCACCGGAGCTTTTGCTGATCTGAACCCATTGATTGAGAATGATTCTTCCTTCGACACCACGGCGTTTTATCCGGAGATCTTTAATGCCGGAATAATCAATGGCAAGAGGTATTTTATTCCACTCTACTTTACCATCCCGAATCTTTATGCAAAAAAATCAGGACTTGCTGAATTAGGTTTAACTGCCGCTGAATCTGGATGGACATTGAATGATCTTAAGGATATCGTTACCAAATGTAAGGCTTCAAATCCTGCCGGTGATCAGTACCTCTTTAACTCCCCCATGGATTTTCTTTCGTTTGTCCATTCCAGCGGATTACAGCTTGTCGATTATCAGAATAAAACTACCAACTTTCAATCAAAGGAATTTATCGACCTTATGGTGCTTTATAAAGAAATGGCCCCATTAATTTTATCCAGTGAAGCAGAGTTGAATTTGGGCATCTCCCCGGCTCTCTTGAAGGATGACAAAGTCAGGATGATTTACTTAGGTGACCTGGCACCAACTAACCTGACAGTATATAACTCCGTCATGACTCATCTGATGGGTGATGACTTTATTATTCTGCCGTTCCCTACCGCGGAAACCGGGGCCAAGTATCCTGCAGAGCTGAAGGACGTGGTCTCCATCAATGCAAGGTGCAGGAATCCGCAAGCTGCCTTTGATTTTATCAAGATTCTTCTGTCTGAAGATATACAAAGAACCTTTGACAGCCATGGGATTAATAATATTCCTTCGGGGCAACCCGTAAATAAAAACGCCTATATCAAGGATATTGAGGCAGAAAAGAAGAATCCCAGCGGTAATCTGATCACTATGAGTGATGGCATTAGAACAATGACGTTTAAGGGTGTTCCTTTAACGGATACAGTTGCTGACATGGGTGTTAACCTAACCAACCATATGGCTGCCCCTGCTCATCTGGACTATGAAATTGAAAATATAATCAACGAAGGGGTTCAGGCTTATCTTTCAGGGAAGCGCACCGCAGAGCAGGCCGCAAAGGAAATCGATGAAAAAGTTGCTCTCTATTTAAATGAATAACTGAATAACCAGTCTTTGTAATTCTATAAAGGAGTCATTCCTATGAAACGCTTTATCACACTCCTCTTAATGCTTGGTATACTTCTGTCCTGTACATCCTGTCTGAGCATAGATACAGCCAGGAGCAACTCAGATATAAGCATTTATCTCTTTGAACAGGATACGGCAACAAGGCAGTCTGTTGAGAAGTTTAATCTAGGCCGCCAGAAGGGTAAGATTAACATTCAAACTGTTGCTGCGGAACGGATTGAGGATTATCAGAACGCTCTTCTTTCAGATCTTTCCAACGGCAAAGGGCCTGATATCATCATGCTGTACCCCAGCTATATTGACAGTCTCGCCCAGTATCTCAACCTTGATGTCTTCTATGATCTCAATGCGCTCATCAAGGATGATAAAGCCTTTAAACTGGATGACTATGCTGACAGAGTTATAGACTGTGGGGTTAAAGACGGAAAAAGGTATCTGTTCCCCCTGGCCTACACCGTGGAAGCGCTATTCTCAACAGAAGAGATACTTAAGACCCATAATCTGAGTATAGACAAGAGGGTTCTGTCTCTTGAGGATATGCTGGCCTTATCCAAAAGTTTTAAAGAAGCGCAGAACGGAGACATGTTTATCAATGCTCTCCCCTCCATGGGTTACATCAATCATTTTGTTGATCCCTTGACCCAAACAGCTTCTTTTGACAATGAGGAGTTCAAAATGTTCATGGAGCAATACCAGGCGCTTCATCAATCGGTCACAGTCGTTGCTGAAAACTCCTGGGATTTATCCTTACTCCCCCAGGGCAGGGTGGCCTTGCTCAATTTGCCTATTTACGGTGTTCACAGTACTCTTTTACCCTACCAGCTATATGATAAGGCAGTGTCAGATCCCGTCCTCCTTAGCTATTCACCATGGGGTCAGGAAGGGAATGCCATAGCCACCCCCTCTGTCCTGGTAGCTGTCAATAAGAACTGTGCCAATAAAGAAGCAGCCTTTGAGTTTATAAAAACCCTACTTTCAACCGATGCTCAGATGGAACGAGGTCAAATTGACGGTATTCCGGTAAATTGGGAGGCCTATGAAGAAATTAAGGAAGACAGCAGCAACAGAATCTCTGCGTCGACAGGGGGTATCAGGGATGAGGAAGCGCTGCGCCGTCTCACAACCCAACTGGATGAAATCATTAAAGGGGATCTTATCTGCAGGATTCAGGATCCGGGAGTCGGTAATATCATTAGTAAAGAGTTGATGAACTATCTGGCAGGAAGCAAGACCAAAGAAGCTGCAAGCAAGGATATGCAGGACAGGGTGAACAGCTATTTTAAAGGTATTCCTTCCCCGGAGCAGACTCCAACCCCTACGCCTGCCGCTCCCCGAAACGTCACCAACCTGACCCTCCACTATATGGAAGATCAATTATTTGTTAAGAATGCTATTCGTTATTTCAACGATAGCCATACAGACGTACAGATTAAAGGAACCATGCATTCCAGTAAAGATATTGAGAACTTCAAAACCATGCTGACCACCAGTGTTATGGCTGGCGAAGGCCCTGATCTTCTTGTCTATAGACCCAATCTTTTTAATTCATTGACAAAAACAATGGCAACCGGAGCCTTTGCTGATCTGAACCCATTAATAGAGGGGGATCCCTCTTTTGATACGTCCGCATTTTATCCGGAAGTTTTTAATGCAGGCGTATTCAATGATAAAAGGTACTTCATTCCACTTTACTATGAAATTTCAACCCTTGTAACCTCTAAAACATCACTATCCTCATTGGCCCTGACATTGGATGAGGCAGGATGGACAATGAACGAACTTAAAGACGCTATTCATAATTATAAGGCTTCAAATCCATCGGGCAGTCAGTACTTCTTTGATCATTACATGAACTTTCTTTCACTGCTCCGTTCCAGCGGATTGCAGCTTGTGGACTACCAGAATAAAACAACAAGCTTTCAGTCAAAGGGATTTATCGAGCTTATGGTGCTATATAAAGAAATAGCCCCTCTGGTTCCTTCTCTGGATACAGAATTGAGTCTGGGCCTAACTCCGGTTCTCTTGAGGGACAATGTCGTCAGGATGATTTATTTGGATCCCCAAAAACCCAGTTACCTGGCCCGGAACAATGCTATTGCAACAAGCTATCTGGGGGATGACTTCGTTATTGTGCCGTTCCCCACTTATGAAGCCGGGGCCAAATACCCTGTAAGGCTGTTTGATGTGGTGTCCATCAATGCACAGTGCCAAGACCAGCAAGCTGCTTTTGATTTCATCAAGATTCTTCTTTCTGAAGAAATTCAAAAGACAAAAACCAGCCATGGATTCTACAATGACACAAGCGGTATGCCCGTAAATAGATATGCCTACTTAAATGAGATAGAGGAGCTAAAGGCTCCCTCAAACAATGTGGGACTCATCGCTGTCAGCAATGGCGTGGAAACAACCTCGGTGAAATCTATTCCTTTGACTGATGAAGTCGCTGACATGGCCATGGGCATTATTAATCATATGGCTCCTCCCATTCACCTGGATCAGGAAATAGAAAACATTATCAGTGAAGGGCTTCAGGCTTATCTTTCAGGGAAGCGCACCGCAGAACAGGCCGCAAAGGAAATCGATGAAAAGGTATCTCTCTTCTTGAATGAGTAGGTAAAAGTATGAAGAAACAACATTCCCATGGTCCCTTCTTAAAACTGAAGACAAAAGAGGCCCTTGCAGGGCTGGGTTTCGCATTGCCCAGCCTTGCCGGCTTCGGCCTGTTCTTTGTGGTGCCTTTCTTTTTAAGCCTGTATTATTGTTTTACCGAAGGTATTGGAGATATGCGCTTTGTAGGGCTTAAAAACTTCCAGTCCCTCTTTCAAAGCAGCTCGTTTCGGCTTGCTTTGAAGAACACCCTACGGTTCACTGTCCTCAGCCTACCGCTTATTTTTATTGTTTCCCTGAGCTTTGCCCTGATTTTGAATACAAAGATGAAGGGGCTTCCCTTTTTTCGCAGCCTATTTATCCTGCCCCTCGTCATTCCTGTAGCCTCAGTCATTTTAGTATGGCAGATTGTTTTTCATGATAAAGGCTTTCTCAATACTGTCCTGAGCTTTTGGGGTATCCCTGCCATAGACTGGCTCAACAGCGAGAACGCCTTGGCCATCCTTATTATGCTCTACATCTGGAAGAACTGCGGCTATAACATGATCCTGCTATTGGCGGGACTGAACAATATTCCCAAGGAGTATTATGAATCGGCACGTATAGATGGTGCCGGGTCCTTGCTATGCTTTTGGAAAATCACGCTGCCCTATCTGGCCCCGTCAGGATTCTTTGTCCTGGTTATATCCATTATCAACGCCTTCAAAGTTTTTCGCGAATCCTACCAGTTAGCAGGCAACTACCCCCATCAAAGCATTTACATGCTTCAAAATTTTATGAACAACAATTTTCATAATCTCTCCTTACAGAGGTTGTCCACAGCAGCCCTTTTAATGCTTATCATTATAGGGCTCCTCGTCTCTTTCTTATTCAGAATAGAAGCACGGATGAGGAGGAATCTGTCGTGAGCATCATTATCAAAAGAAGTCTCTCACAGGGGATTAGAAAGCTATTTGTTTATACCGTCCTGGTATTGGCAGCCATACTCCTGCTTTTTCCCATTATCACCATGCTGTGCAACGCAATGATGGAAAGCAGAGAGGTCATTGAAGCCTATGCCTTTCTTGGCAGTGGTGTTAAGATAGAAGGAAATATTGGCCTTAAGCTTATTCCGGATAAGGTCACACTTATCCAGTACTACAATGTACTATTCAGAAAACCCACCTTTTTAATGATGTTCTGGAACTCAGTGATTATCACTGTCCCCATTGTAGTGGGACAAATTGTCGTGTCGGTATTGGGGGCCTATGCCTTTGCCAAATTAAAGTTCCCATTAAGAGAGCCCTTGTTCTTTACCTATATCATCGTAATGCTGATGCCCTTCCAGGTCACCCTGGTCCCCAATTTCATCATGCTGAGGCAATTAAAACTCCTGGGCTCCTATGCAGCGGTTATCCTCCCCGGCATCTTCTCCACTTTTGGTGTATTCCTTTTACGGCAGTTCATGGTTCAGATTCCGGACGAATATTGCGAAGCGGCAAAAATGGATGGTGCCGGTTACTTTTTTACTTTTTTCAAGATTATCCTTCCCCAATGCAAGGGAGCTGTTGCTTCACTGGCTATTCTTGTATTTATTGATAACTGGAATATCGTTGAACAACCTCTCATCTTTCTTGATAATGCGTCCAAGTACCCTTTATCGGTTTTCCTATCCCAAATTAACCTCAGCGAGCTGGGTGTTGCCTTTGCCTGCGGTGTACTTTTCATGCTTCCAGCCCTGCTTGTTTTTCTCTACGGCGAAAACTATCTGGTAGAGGGTATTCAACACTCGGGACTTAAATAGGAGGAGTCATTATGACCGGTTCAAAAAAGAGTATTATAAAGCATACTGCCATAGTCTTCTTACTCACAACGCTTTTATTGACCTTCTTTTCCAGGACCATTAATCAATATTTGCTTCCAGAGGTCGAAGTAAGGCTTGCTTCCCGTGGTACCCTTCAAAATGAAACTAAAGCCTCGGGTGAGGTTAAAATCCTACATACCAAGAAAATATACTCCCCAGGAAGTCTTGACATAAAAGAGGTCCATGTTAAGAAGGGCGACACCGTATCATCGGGGGCAATTCTTTTAACAGTGGACACTTCCCAAGCCAAACTGGAAATCAAGAGCATGGAGCTTGAGCTCTTAAGATTAAGAAATGATCTGAAGGATTATGAGGAGAGCCTTAAGCCCTTTGATGCGGTACCCTATGAAAATGAGATTGCGCTGGCGCAGAAGACCGTAGAGAGAGAGAAACAGAATCTTGATATCATTCGAGCCATATACAGCAAGGATGTGCAGGATCATATCGATGCCGCGTCCGAAAGGGTGAAGCAGGCTAAAAAGGATTTGATTGATAAGGAAAAACTCCTGGAAGAAAAAAAGAAAGAGGCTGAAAATGAAAAAGAAGTTTATGAACGTACTGTTAAGGAAATGAAGCTTGCAATTGCGATTAAGGACATGGAGATTGGTCAGGTCCTTGAAAACCATTCTAATTTGTCTTATGATGACCAGCTTATCCTTCTCAACAGGCTTGAGCTTGAATACCAGCAGCTTAAAAATCAATTGGAGATCTACAAATTAAACTACACCCCCATCGACATCACCTTCTACGAAGAGGCTATTACCATTGCAAAGGAGACCCTTGCCCAGGAAGAGGAAAACCTCAAACAGGTTATCGAGAGCTATGAGCAGAGCTCTGAGAATCGTTTGCGCCTGTTTAATGCCCAATGCAGCCTTGAGAATGCCGAGGTGGCTTTGATGGAAAAGCAGGAGCAGCTCATAAAAAAGCAGGAAGAATCCCTTTCCGAGCAAGAGCGTCTTGCACGTAATATTTCAGAAAAGAAAGCTGAAATCCAGTTCAAGTCGCAGCAACTGGACAATCTGAAAAAGTCCATTCCTAAAGACGGAAAAATTACTGCCCCATGTGAGGGTGTGATAAGATCGGTGGGTGTGGAAAGCGGTCAAATCAGCAACAATCAACAGGTCCTTTTTGAGATTCTGGAGAGCGATTCGACATTTTCTGTTCAATGGCTGATGAATCCGGCGCAATCAGAGCATGTCAAGGCAGGAGACAAGGTCAGCCTGAAAATTAAGGGTGAGAGTGATATCTACATAGATGGTCTCGTTGACGAAAAAACTTTCTCTTCCGCGCATGGTATGTATCTTTTTACATCAGATATCTCCGCACAGGCTGAATATCCTCTGGAGGAAGGCCAGGAGGTTGAGGTAACCATACAGGAAGCAAGCAAAAGCTATGATCTCATTGTCCCCACCCGCTGCATATCCATGCAAAACGGTATGAACTATATCTTTGTCCTCAGAGAGCGACAGGGCGCTTTGGGTCATGAATACTACGTGGAACAGGTGAATGTCACCATCATCGAATCAGATGTTCTTAATACAGCCATTAACGGATATATCAACCCCGAGGACAAGGTGGTGGTTGATAGTTCTAAAGCCCTATTCCATAACGCACAGGTGAAGTTGAGGTGAGAAAAGGTGACTGATAAAAGCATACAGAAATATGCCTTCCGAAAAACCGCCCTATCCCTTGCCTTGCTTCTCCTCTTCTCTTTAGCTGTACCGGCGTTCAACGCCTGTTTTCGGTTAAGTGAGTCAGAAAGCTATGAAAGGGTGGAGCTTCGCGCTTTAAACATGGGTTCTGATGCCCTGATGCAGATGGATGATCTGAAGCTTCTGCAGGAGGAGTTTAAGGGGGCAACACTCTCCTTTTCCTCACTGGTTTCCACCCATCTTAAAAGCGGGGTTCAAACATTCCCCGTGTCGGCCGTTCTGACTGATTCCAATTTTGCCACATTCGCTGACTGGACCCTTACAAAAGGCAACTTCATTACCGAGGATGCCTACCTACGGGGACGTAATGTGGCGGTTATCAGCGAAGCCCTCGCAAGCAAGCTTTTTATGAGCCTCAATGTCATTGGCAACCGTGTCCAGCTCTGGGATAGGGAATATACCATTGTTGGCTTATACAAGCTGCCCGAGTCACTGGTTACTACCCTCAACGCCAACGGGGTGGAACAAGTCTATATTCCTATGACCAGCCATCAGGACATGAGTAAGCTGCCTCTTCAAACCGTGTTTATCAAAAGCCCTTCCCTGGCCAAGGTAACCTTTAAAGAGACCGCCTTAAACGAGGTAATGATAAAAAAACTCAAGCTTGATATTAATGCATACAAAATAGTGCTCTATGACAAGAAACCGGCTCTTCTTGCACAGTTTCAGGATATCCTTAACTTTTGCGTAGCCTTGGGATTGAGTATAAAAATCATCAGGCTTTTGCTGTATTTTTGGAGAAAGAGTCTTTCATTCATAAAGAGCAACCTGGAAAATATGTATTTAGGCAGTTTCATAAAGCGCTATTTCATCCGCTGTCTTATGTTCCTTATCATCACCTTTGCAGGTGTAGGCGCGATTTATATTGTTTTTCGATGCTTCCAGCCCCAAATCTATATTCCTTCCCAGTATCTGCCCCAGGAGAACATCTTTGACTGGAAGTTCTATATAGAGACAGCTAAAAAAGAGATTCAGCATCACAACGCTATGTATCATTATCTGCCTACAGCACTGGAATCAAGCTATTCTACACTTTTGGTGATCAATCTCATACTGCTGGGATTATCCCTTCCTGCCCTATTCTCCTTATCCAAAGGGATTAAGCTGAACCAATATCTCAAAATGGGTATTGGCACCACTATCGCCATGGGTATGTCTGCTCTGCTCATGGCTGTCTCAGGCCATATGCTCCTCACTTTATGGGGATTCTATGAATGGGTGTTCCCCATCAAAGGCCTCTTGCTCCTTATGGCCTATTACATCGTCAACAGCATAGCCATTAAGGATTAATCTTTGTGTCAGAAGACTTTAGTACATTCGCTACTAGAGGGCGAATACGTTCCTCAATAAGGGCCCAGTTCTGTGCGATGTCAGGAAAAACAGCATCTGCTCTGGGCTGTATGCAGGAATCATCCTCAAGCCCAAAGGGTGCTCCCAGGGGGAAGTGCTCATTAAGTTCTGCTATGACAAAGCCAAAGCTTTTCAAGGTGCTGGCTATGGGCTTTATCAACCCATCATGGTAATAGCGCAGGCTCTCCTGATTCTCGGCCATTCCGCCATGGCCAATGATCCCCACCACCTTTCCGGTAAAGGGGGACTCAAACTGGGGAATCTTCAGCCAGCTTCCATAGATGATCTCGTTTATTTTTTCAAAAAGGGCGACAAGCTTTGAAGGGATGGGTGAGTAATGCGGCACAACGATAAAAATTCTGTCGGCCTCCCTCATTCGGTCAAAAACCTCGTTGAATTCCCTGTCATAAGGGCACTGGCCTTCCTCACTGCAATCACCGCATAATAAGCAGAATTTGATACGTTGATTCATGAGCGTAAGAATTTCAACCTCGTGGTCGCCATTGATTTCCTTGACGATTTTCTCAATAAGACCACAGGTCTTGTAAGAGGTACTGTTCATACCCATATGCTGTGTGTTGGAAGCTGATATGCAGAGGATTTTCATAGGTTTTCCCTGGTCATATCCTTCCCCGAAGGCTACCCCTCCACGCGATTTCTGCCTCCTTGCTTGGCTTTATAGAGATTTTCATCAGCACAGCCAATATAGGCATCAGGCGTTATGGCCTGAGAGGGTTTCATACTGCAAACCCCAAAGCTGGCCGTTATGTTCAGCGTATGCTCCAGCGCCTTAACCGGCGTGCTCTCTATCTTCTTTCTCATAAACTCGGCGATTTCCCGAGCCTTTTCAGGCTTGGCACCGGGAAGACAAATCAGGAACTCTTCCCCGCCAAAGCGGCCCACCCAGTCGCTTTCACGCTTAAGGCAGGATACGAGCAGCTCTGAAAAGGCCTTCAGCACCTCATCGCCCACAAGATGGCCGTAGGTATCATTGACCTTTTTAAAGAAATCGATGTCGGCAAGAATAATGGTCAGGTGTTGGTTGGTAATGGTCATATTTACGATGTCTGCCGGCAGTCTCTCATTGATATAGCGGCGGTTGTAAAGGCTGGTCAGGGCATCCTTTATGACCAGATCATTCAGGGAATAGTTAATATTGATATCGTTTTTGCTGATTAATTCGTGATCCACTACCAAGCAATGGGTGATATCCTTAAGCAGTTCGAGGACCACCCTTCTGCTGCGATGGTATAATTCCAGGGGGATGGCTGTGACAAGGAAGATCCGCTCTCCCTCATACTCCAGTTTTACGAAGGTCTTGTTTTCTTTAAACGCACGCATGGCGATGCAGCTATCACAAACCTCGTTCCTCCCCCAATAGGTGTAACAGAAGATATCGGTGTCGCAGAGGGCGTTGTTTCGAAAGTTAAGAACCTGTTTCAGCGCAGGATCAACCAGACGGATGGATTCGTACATCCGCTCAAACAGCTTCAGACTGCTGAGAATGGCTTCAAATTCCTGATTGATCATGGGCCCCCCGCATAAATGGTTTTCAAATTATTATACCATTTTATTCATCAATTGGATATTATTTTTTACAAATTAACCCTTCGTTCTATCAAGTTTTCTTTTATTCTTAAATTCCCTGACGATGCTGTTGATAATGGGAACCAGAAGGCTGATGCCCCCCGCAATCATCCAGTCAGAGAGGGACAGGGCTGCTGTGCTGAATACCGACTTCATAAAGGGCAGATAGATCACGCCCACCAGCATGAGAATGGAGCTCAGTACGGCCAATACCAGATAGGGATTGGAAAAGAGCTTGATCTCAAAGAGTCCCCGGGTCTCCGACTTACATTCAAACACATGGATCAACTGGGAGAGAACCAAAGTGACCAGAGCACCGGTTCTGGCGTGGGTCAGGCTTTTGCTGAGCACATAGATCAGCAGGAAGCTGGCCAGGGTGGACAGTGCAATGAGGATTCCCCGAATCACTATGACAAAGGATAGCCCATGGGCAAAGACGCTTTCATTGGGAGAACGGGGTGGCTGCCGCATGGCGTCAGGATCACCGGGTTCCAGGCCCAGTGCAATGGCCGGAAGCCCATCGGTGGCCAGATTGACAATGAGTATCTGAGCGGGTAGCAAGGGGATGGGAAGACCAATCAGCGTGGCCAGGAACATGGTCAAAACCTCGCCCACATTGCAGGACAAAAGATAGCGGATAAATTTGCGGATATTGGCGTAGATGTTCCGGCCCTCCTCCACCGCAGCCACAATACTTGAAAAGTTATCATCCATCAGGATCATGGCCGCAGCCTGGCGGGTGACATCGGTACCCGACTTGCCCATGGCAATGCCGATATCGGCGTCCTTAACGGCAGGGGCATCGTTGACCCCGTCGCCGGTCATAGCCACAATATGTCCCTTTTTCCTGTAGGCTCTGACAATGCGAAGCTTATGCCGCGGGAAAACCCGTGCGAAGACCGTGGCCTTATCGCAGGCTTCTTCCAGTTCCTTATCGCTCATCTCATCCATCTCGGCCCCGGTGAGAATAATGTCTCCCTCATGGTAGATACCAATCTTGGATGCAATAGCCGCTGCTGTTTGCTTGTGATCGCCGGTGATCATAACGGTTTTAATCCCTGCCCTGTGACATTGGGCCACCGCATCCATGGCTTCCTGCCTGGGCGGATCAGTCATACCGGCCAAGCCCACAAAGACAAAGTCCTGCTCGATTTTATCGCTCCATAACTGCTGGGGCTGGACCGTCCTATAGGCAAAGCCCATAACCCGCAGGGCCTTGGAGGACATATCCCGGCATTCCTCCATGATATTCTCCCTGTCATCAAAGGTCATGGCTCGTTCCCGGTCAGCTACCAGAATATGGGTACACCGTTCCAGAATAATCTCGGGGGCTCCCTTGGCAAAGAGGATTAAGTCCCCTGTAGGGGTTCGGCAGATCACGCTCATGAGCTTTCGATCCGAGTCGAAGGGAATCTCCCTGACCCGGCGGTAATGGGCTTCCACACTGCTTCTGTCCATGTCGATGTCCAGGGCGGCTCTCACCAAAGCCACCTCGGTAGGATCTCCCTCAATGTCCAGGGCCTTTTGGTCGCCCGATGTGTTCTGAATCCGTGTATTTCCGCAGAGCAAGCCTATTTTCAGCAGGAGCTTTAAGCCGAAGGTCTTTTCGGTATGTACTTCCCGGCCTCTGCAATAAGCGGCCAGCCTTCCTTCGCTGTTCTTCTCCAGAGTATAGGGATTTTTCCCCGCATAGGCCCGGACAACCGTCATTCGGTTCTCGGTTAAGGTACCGGTTTTATCTGAGCAAATTACTGTGGCACAGCCCAGGGTTTCAACGGCAGGAAGTCTTCTTATCAGGGCATTACGCTGAACCATGCGGCGTACCCCGATGGCCAGTGCAATGGTCACCACGGCGGGCAGCCCTTCGGGAACGGCGGCAACGGCCAGGCTGATGCCGCTTAAGAGCATCTGTATCAGGGGCTCCCCTCTGATAACCCCGAGGAGGGAAACTACAGCACAGATGGCCAGACACACGGTGACCATGACCTCGCCCAGGCGTTCCAGCTTCTTCTGCAGGGGTGTTTCCTGGGTGCCTGCCGTCTCAATCATATCGGCAATCTTCCCCATCTCGGTCTCCATCCCCGTGCTGACCACCAGGGCCTTACCCGTACCATTGGTAATCATGCTTCCCATATAAACCCGGTTGCTGGGTGAAATGCCATTGAGCTTCATTTTGCTTTCATCGGTTTTCAGTTTATGGGCAGGAACAGATTCGCCGGTCAGCATGGATTCGTCGGCATAGAGGTTATTGGCCTCGATGAGCACTGCATCGGCAGGAACACGGTTTCCTGCCTCAAGGAGAACCACATCCCGCGGAATCACCAAATCGGCCGGTATATCCTTCACCACACCATCCCTCAAAACCCGGGCATGGGGCGCAGCCATATTCATCAGGGCCTCAAGGGCCTTTTCGGTGCGCATCTCCTGAAAGAAACCCAGTAAGCCGTTGAGGATGACAATGGCCAGAATGGCGATGGCTTCACTATTTTCACCCATAATAAAAGACACGGCGGCCGAGGCTATCAGAATAATGATCATTAAATCAGTAAACTGAGAGACAAGGGCTTTCAGCCATGTCTTTTTCTTATGAGGCTTAAGTACGTTCTTTCCATATACCTCAAGGTTTTTAGCGGCTTCTTGCTCACTGAGCCCGTACATATTCTGTTTGATATCATCATATACGAGCACACGATTTAGTGCTTCCACAATACCACTCCCTATGCGATCAATCAGTGCAGGACAATCTATCCTATGCACGTCCCACAGGGAATAGACCAAGCCGGGAAAGCCGCATTCCATGGGCCTGTCCATGAGTCTATTGTATACGGGGAAGCATATTATTTCCTGGAATTTCCGGGTTCACTTTAAAACCCTTAAGTCTAAACTTTCTAGAACAAGTCCTCCTCAATCATAAGCACCACGGGGCAATGATCCGAGCCCATGACCTGGTCAAGAATGAGGGCATCCTTAATTTTTGCGGCCAGCCTTTTGGACACGCAGAAATAGTCAATACGCCACCCTACATTCTTCTCCCTGGCCTTGAACATATAGGACCACCAGGTATAGGCATCGGTCTTATCGGGATAGAAATAGCGGAAGGTGTCTACAAATCCCGCTTCCAATAGCTCAGTAAACTTCCCTCTCTCCTCATCGGTAAAGCCAGCGCTGTGTCTGTTGGATTTGGGATTCTTAAGATCGATCTCAGTGTGGGCCACATTCATGTCCCCGCATACAATGACGGGCTTGACACTGTCCAGGGACAGCAAATACTTTCTGAAATCGTCCTCCCAGATCATACGATAGGACAGACGCTCCAACTCCCGCTGGGCGTTGGGGGTATATACATTGACCAGAAAGCAATCCTTAAATTCGAGGGTGATGATGCGGCCCTCGTGGTCATGCTGGTCAATCCCCATGCCATAGGTCACCTTCAAGGGCTTGATGCGGGTATATATTGCCGTTCCCGAGTATCCCTTCTTCTCAGCGTAATTGAAATAGCGTTCATAGCCATCCAGAACCAGATCCAGCTGCCCCTCGGACAGTTTGGTTTCCTGCAGGCATAAAATATCGGGTTTCTCCGTATCGAAGAAATCGAGAAACCCTTTACCCATAACGGCTCTTAAGCCGTTAACATTCCATGATATCAGCTTTAGCATTGTTGTACTCCTCTTTCTTTAGAACCGGCCACTGGTTGTTTTTCTCAAAGCAAGCCACGGCCTCTTCTGCACTATTGATAATATCGTCCTCAAAGCCCATGAGTTTTAGGAGCTTTATGGCATTTCGCGTGGTGGCCTTACCCTCCTTGAGGGTATAGTCAAAGGTTATGTCCTTGTCGGTAATATGCTCCTCAAAATGCTTGTTTTCAAATACATCCCTGAGAATGGAGGTGAGCTCCACATCATGGGTGGCGGCAAAGATGCATGTATTGAGCCGGGCCAGGGCGCTCAGTATCCGGCTGGATGCCGCAATACGCTCAATGGTATTGGTTCCGCGAAGCACTTCATCAATAATGCATAGGCATCTTACAGAGCCTGAGGCAAGGGCAAATATTCTTCTTAAGGACTTGATCTCAGCGACATAATAGCTCTCTCCATTAAGTATACTATCTCTTAAGGCCATGGAGGTCATGGGAAAAAGCGGATGTGAGATCCATTGCTCAGCGTAGCACAGACACAGAGTATGGGCGGTTAAGGTGTTGATGGCCACGGTTTTCAGGTAAGTGGATTTCCCCGAGGCATTGGAGCCCGTAAGCAGTGTGGCTTTCGCAGCCCGTATAGGGTTGGGAGTGCAATGCTGGATCAGGGGATGCACCACCTTTTCTGCTTCAATGAAATAAGGGTGTTTGGGGGCTTCCCATTGGATTTGGGGTATGCACCAGACAGACAGGCTTTGCCGATAGGAGGCGATGGCCAAAGTCGCGTCCAATTCCCCAATCTCCTTAATGAGCTTTATCAACTCGGCCTGGTGCTTTTTGATAATATTTATGGAAGCCTGATAGCTCCAGATATCGAAAAGAAAGAGCATCTTTAATATGGATGCCATATCGGTGGCCATGTCCCCGATAAAGCTGATGTAGAGATTATTGATATGCCCCTTTTGGGCAAGTGCATCAAGGCCCTTTAAGGATTCCCTAATGGACTGGAACCTTTCTTTGAGGGCCTCAACAGGTATCCGGATCAGTCCTTTGGCCAGGGCAACCACGCTGACCGCTTGTGTGACAGCCTCCAGACCTGCATGCAGTTTTTTGATGCTGAGCTCATGATAAAGTGCGTTGCATGCCAGGCTTACAATAGCAAAAATAAGGCCGCCCCCTACACTCAAGAAAAATAGGGGCACAGACACAAAAGGAAGAAAGGTCAGTACCTTATACAGCCATTTATCCTTGAACTCCAGGTAATCATTGGGCTCCATCCAGACATTAAGCCTGTCGGGAAAAAACTTACCCGTCCTCGCCAGCACTGATTGAATCTTCTCCCGCATCTCAGGGTGATTTTCCCAGTACTCAATGAGTGCTTTTCTTTCGGTCCATTGCTCCTGAGAATAAACAGGGGTCCTTAACAGGGAATACAGGGCCTGATCCCCCATGGAGGTCCAGGTGCTGTTGATTTGACTGAATAAGAGATCCATCTCCAGGTCATTCCAGGTGGTATCATCAACAACGTGTACGGTGGCTTTGCTGTCATGCAGATAGAAAAGCTGGGAGAGAGTTTTTAAGTCAGAGGGTTCATATTGGTTTTGCGGTACCCGGCCCCAGGCCTCTTTAATGCGCCGCGCAAGCTTTATCTCTGCCTTCCTTTTGTCATACCATATTTTGAGCAAAGCAAGTGCAATAATGACAACGACGATGACAATGTATTCCATTAATAGACAACCTCCAATTCCCTGTCAATTATACCCTTCCGTACCTTATCATTCAAACAAATTCACCCAAGATTTGAGTTGCAATACATTATACAGGATGATAGAATAGGTACGAACAATATATCTTTAAGTTTGGTACAGAGATGCCAACAAGATATTGCATAGGGATTTTATAGGGTTTACTGTGCCTTTGTGCCCAGCCTTATTCTGTGTGTGGATTAATCTTGTTTGGTTTCAAACAAGATTTTTTTGTTGTTTAAAGTCGATCACGCAAAGGAGCGCCAATCGTGAAGCTAAAAGCGCAAATTATGGATGACATCGCGGTTGAAAGAGCAATAGTGCGTATTGCACATCAAATCCTGGAGAAGAACCGGAGTGTGGAGCAGCTCTGCATCATCGGTATCAAGACCCGGGGCGTCCCCATCGCTTCAAGACTGGTTAAGGCCATTCAAAGAATTGAGGACGTTACCGTGGATATGGGAATTCTGGATATCAGCCTCTACCGTGACGATTTGGCCGAGGTCAATAAGGATCCCACCCTGAACGCATCCGAAATACCCTTTTCTGTTGTAGGTAAAAACGTCATCCTGGTGGACGACGTCATATATACCGGAAGAACCGTCAGGGCCGCATTGGACGCCATTATCAATCTGGGAAGGCCGGCCACCATTCAGCTTGCCGTTCTCATAGATCGCGGACATCGCGAGCTTCCCATTCGTGCTGATTATGTGGGTAAGAACATTCCCACCGCCAAATCCGAGGTGGTGGCCGTTCACATGGAAGAGTGTGACGGAGAAACCTGCGTACAGCTTTTTGAAAAAGTACCCAATTAAATTTATCATAATCAAGGGGGATTTTAATCATGGCTAACAAACAACAGGTTATCGGGTACCTTCCCGACGAAAGGCCGCCTATTTGGAAGCTTTTGCTCTACGCCATCCAGCAGGTTATTGTTATGTTTCCTGCCACCGTGGCCGTAGCCATCATCACAGGCTTCCACATCTCGACCACCATCTTTGCCAGTGGTCTTGCAACCATCTGCTTCCTTTTGGTCACCGGAGGGAAAATCCCATTGTACTACGGCTCCAGCTTCTCCTATGTTGCTGCCATTGGAAGCCTTATGGCCTCTGAAGCTTTGGCCGGTTCAACACTTGACGAGAAGATCGCTGTTGCACAGTTCGGTATCGTCATGTCCGGTTTCGTATCCATAATTGCCGGTTTGATCATAAACTTCTTCGGTCGGGAGTCTATAGAAAAGATCCTTCCTGCCTCCATCACCGGTCCCATTGCTATGGTTATCGGCTTAACCCTTGCCGGAACAGCCTTGACCGATGCTGCTTCATTCAGCGGCGCAAGAGCTGTAGCCGATTCACAGGCTGCGCTTGCTCAGAACATGGCCTGGACCGTGTCCCTGATTACAATGATCTCCACCATCCTGTTCTCGGTTTATTTAAAAGGTATGGCCGGCCAGTTGCCTCTGCTGTTGGGCCCCATCATCGGCTGTATCGCTGCCTTTGTCATTAAGGTGATTACAGGTATTGACTTATTTAAGGTTCTCCCTGCTGAAGTGGCCGGCAATGGTATTCTGGCTCTGCCCCACTTTACCTTGCCCAAACCCTCGTGGATGGCGGTAGCGGCCATCATGCCCATTGCCATCGCCACCATTCCTGAGTCAACCGCCCATGTCTACCAGCTCGACATTTATGTCAATGACCTGGCTAAGAAAAAGGGCACCGAAAAGCGCTACAATATTGCGGACAAGCTGGGGCTCAACCTCATTGGTGACGGTATTGGCGACATTGTTTCAGGCTTTGTTGGTGGCCCTGCAGGCACCAATTACGGTGAGAACATCAGCGCCATGGCTATCACCAGAGTCTTCTCTGTTCCTGTGCTGATTGCGGCTTCTATCATTGCTATGGTCATTGCTTGCTTCACACCGCTCATCAATGCCATCTACGCCATTCCCACCGCAGTTATTGGCGGTCTGGAGGTATACCTCTTCGGAGCCATTGCCGCCCAGGGTGTGGCCATCATGATTGAGAAAAAGGTTGACATGTTCAGTGCCAGAAACATTGCGGTCATGTCCACCATCATGATTATCGGACTTGGCGGAAACTACGGCTTCGGCGGCAACATCCCCTTCTTCGGCCTTGAGATTCCCTGTGTGGCCGGTGCAGCCATCTTCGGTATCCTGCTCAATCTGCTCTTGAGCATTGGAGCCAAAAAGGAAGTCAAGTCTGAAGAATAGAGACTACGCGGTTCGATAAGCGCAAGTAAATAAGGGGCGCATTAAACCCAATAAACAGGCCATGGTGTTCTCATCTTTTCTCTATAAAGATTGCAGATGAGCGCATCATGGCCTTCTGTTTTCTGTCTGTTTTGGGGACAGCTCCATCTTACTCTTTCGGCTATTAATTATTCTGACGCATGGATATATTTCTTAAGGTACTCGTCAATCAACGCCTTGTTCTCATTGCGGATAACCGTATACCGCTCCTGATGATTATGGTTCTTGGGCTTAAGCCTTAAAACCAGATAGCTGTTGTTATCCATGAAGTGGGGTCTCCACTCATAGCTCTCCACATCCTCCCAGGGTGTAAAGGACAGGAAAGCAAAAAGCCCCTTCTCGGAGATGCCCTCGCCATGGGAGGCCGAGATAATGCAGGAATAGACAGCCACGACCAATAGACCTAAGACTGCAAGCTGATCCAGCAGGGTACCTTTATTGACGGCATCCGCAAGCTTACCCATCACCACCAGGGCGATAAGGATTTGAAGCGCAAGGCTTCTGATAATCCCCCGCTTGAACTGATAGATATAGTCCCTGGCATAGGTCGCAACCACGTGGAGGTTATACAGCACTATGAGCCATATGATGACTAATAGCAAATAACTGAGCATCCTGCCCTCCTCATAACGAGAAGCATTATATTAAGAATACCATTCACATGAAGAATTGTCTGAAAAGGCTGAGCCATAGTTATTAATTAACCAAACCCTTCGTTTTTGCCGGTGCATTTAGTGTATAATAAGGTTATTCGTTGATTGATGAAAGGTATGCTATGAGTAAGACACTTGTATTAGCCGAGAAACCCTCGGTGGCTAAGGATATCGCAAGGGTGCTCCAATGCACCCAGAATAATAATGGTTATATACAGGGTTCCCGTTATATTGTCACCTGGGCTTTGGGCCATTTGGTGACACTGGCCGACCCTGAGGTTTATGATGCCAAATATAAGACCTGGAAGCTGGAGGATCTCCCCATGCTGCCTAAGAGAATGGAGCTGGTGGTCATCAAGGAGACAGCCCGGCAGTTTGGTATTGTCAGAAGCCTTCTCCACCGGGAGGATGTCAGTGACCTGGTCATTGCCACGGACTCAGGCCGTGAAGGGGAGCTGGTGGCCCGATGGATCATTGAGAAAGCAGGCTTTAAAAAGCCCATCAAACGATTATGGATCTCGTCCCAGACCGACAAGGCCATCCGCGAGGGCTTTCAAAACCTCAAACCCTCAAAAGCCTATGATAACCTGTACCTGTCGGCTCAAAGCCGTGCCGAGGCCGATTGGCTGGTGGGTCTTAACGTGACCCGCGCCTTAACCTGCAAATATAACGCCCAGCTTTCGGCGGGCAGGGTCCAAACCCCGACCCTGGCCATGATTGTTGAACGGGAGAATGAGATAAGGCGCTTTGTGCCCAAGGATTACTGGACCATCCAGGCCGGCTTTAAGGGTTTTAAGGTCTACTGGCAGGACAGGAAAACCGGACAGACACGCCTGTTTGACAAGGCAAAGGCTGAGGCCATTGTGGCTAAAACCGCAGGACAAGTCGGCTCTGTGATAGAGGTTGTCAAGGAGAGCAAGAAGGAACTGCCACCCCTGGCCTATGACTTGACCGAGCTTCAGAGGGATGCCAACCGAAGGTACGGTTATTCGGCCAAGAAAACCCTCTCCCTCATGCAGCGCCTTTATGAAACCCATAAGCTGGTGACCTATCCGCGTACCGACTCCCGGTATATCACCGAGGATATGGTTCCCACCCTTATGGACAGACTCAAGGCCATTGCTGTGGGCCCCTATATGAGGAGCGCCTCCAGCCTTATCCGCAATAAGTTCACACCCACCAAACGCCTGGTGGACAACAGCAAGGTCACCGACCACCACGCCATTATTCCCACCGAGCAATATGTGGATTTATCGGCCCTTACCAATGAGGAGCGGCATATCTATGACCTTATTGTCAAGCGCTTCCTGGCCGTTTTAAGCCCGGCCTTTGAGTATGAGCAGACCACCGTGAAGGTGGAGATCGGCGGAGAGATCTTTAAAGCCAAGGGGCGCATTGTCTCATCCCTTGGGTGGAGGAGCATCTATGATAACAATACCGGTTCGGACGAGGATGAGGGCGATGAGGAAGACAAACACCAGACCCTCCCCAACCTTGTAAAGGGCCAGACGGAGCAAGTCAATGCAGTGAAGATGATTAACGGAAAGACCACACCCCCGCCCCGCTTTACCGAAGCCACCCTGCTCTCGGCCATGGAGAATCCCGGCAAGTATATGGAAGACAAAACCCTCAGGGAGTTCATCCAAAGCACCAGCGGACTGGGCACTCCTGCCACCCGGGCCGATATTATTGAGAAGCTCTTTGACTGTTTCTATGTAGAGCGCAGAGGCAAGGAGATTGTACCCACCTCAAAGGGCATCCAGCTTATAGAACTTGTGCCCTCCGACCTCAAGTCCCCCGAACTCACCGCCAAGTGGGAGCAGCAGCTTCAATTAATCAGCAAGGGCCAGGCCGATCATAAGGCCTTTGTGGGCAGTATGAGGGACTATGCGGTTCGCCTGGTGAGGGATGTTGTTGCCAGCACCCATGTTTATAAGCATGAGAACGTAACCCGTGAACGCTGTCAGTGCGACAAGTTCCTGCTGGAGGTGAACGGCAAGCGCGGTAAGATGCTGGTATGCCCCGACAGGGAATGCGGATACCGAAAGATGATTTCTCAGACCACCAATGCCCGCTGCCCCGAATGCCATAAGGCCATGGAAATCCGCGGCGAAGGCGAGGACAAGACCTTCTACTGCACTTGCGGTTATCGCGAAAAAGTCTCGGCCTTCAAAAAGCGAAAGTCTGAGACGGTGAGCAAGAAGGAAGTTACCCAGTTTCTGCGGAAACAAGAAAAAAACGATTCCATCAACTCCGCCCTGGCCGAAGCCCTGGCGAAGTTGAAGAAGGAGCAGTAGAGACTATCCCGAATTATTATAGGAGAGTGTAATTTAGACTCTGCCCAGTTATCATGTGCTTTTCTCCGTGTTTACTTCCAGTCCTATCCGACAAACTGCAACTGCCGCCAGAAAACCCAGCGGCAGTTACCCTTGGTGCATATTTTTTATACAGATGATGGCTGTCCATCAGCATATAAATCCTGTCTCCGTGGTCATCAATTTAAAGCCAGTTAAGATTAATTTTGTTTATTTTCTATCTTTATATGGTATGGATTAAGCTGCAATATTTCAGTAAAGTCATTTTAAGAGGTAAAAAAGCAACCCCGGGTCATTTCCCTTAGGGCTGCTTCTTTCGATAAAGGCTCACTATGCAAAACGAGAGGGCTTAAGCCCTCTCGTAATTTTAAAGTATTGTTTATGCTTGAACTGCTGCTCTCTTGTAGGTCTCGTATCTTTCCTTTGCATCTTCCTCGGCAGCCTTGAAGAGTTCTTCTGCAACTTCGGGGAAGGTCTGCTTAAGGGATGTGTAACGAACCTCGGAATTAATGAATTCCTGGAAGCTTCCGGTGGGTTCCTTGGAGTCCAGTACGAAGGGATTCTTGCCCTCTGCCTTAAGCGCAGGCACATAGCGCCACAGATGCCAGTAACCGCATTCCACAGCCTGCTTTTCTCTGGTCTGTGTTCTGGACATACCGCCCTTGATACCATGGTTTACGCAAGGAGCGTAGCAGATGATGATGGAGGGACCCTTATGAGCTTCGGCTTCCTGGATGGCCTTCATGAACTGATTCATGTTAGCGCCCATGGCCACCTGTGCCACATAAACATAGCCATAGGTGGCAGCGATCATACCCAGATCCTTCTTCTTAATGCGCTTACCGGAAGCTGCGAACTTAGCCACAGCAGCGGTAGGTGTAGCCTTGGAGGCCTGACCACCGGTGTTGGAGTAAACCTCGGTGTCGAATACCAGCACATTGACATCTTCGCCGGAAGCCAATACATGGTCAAGTCCGCCGTAACCAATGTCATAAGCCCATCCGTCACCGCCGACGATCCACTGGGACTTCTTCACGAAGTAATCGCGCTTCTTATTGATATCCTCAACAATAGCTGCAGCCTCGCCGGTTGCATTGAACTTGTCGAGGGCTTCTGCCAGAGCCTTGGAAGCGGCCTTGGAGCCTTCTGCCTCATCCATGTTGGCAATCCAGTTCTCAGCAGCGGCCTTAAGGTCTGCAGGAATATCAAGAGCCATCAGGTTTTTGAGCTGGAGGGCAATGTTCTCACGAATCTGCTTAACGCCCAGAACCATACCCAAACCGTACTCAGCGTTATCCTCGAACAGGGAGTTAGCCCAAGCAGGACCCTTGCCTTCCTTGTTGGTGGTGTAAACGGTAGCGGGAGCGGAACCACTCCAAATGGAGGAGCATCCGGTAGCGTTGGCAATCATCATACGATCACCGAAGAGCTGAGTGATAACCTTTAAGTAAGCGGTCTCACCACAACCTGCACAAGCGCCGCTGAATTCAAAGAGGGGCTGTGCAAACTGGCTGTTTTTAACGTTGTTCTTGGGAGCCAGATGATCCTTATAGGTAACATGCTTGGAAGCATAGTTCCAGTTGGCGATTTCCTTGTCCTGGCTTTCCAGGGGCTTCATAATCAGAGCCTTTTCCTTGGCAGGGCATACATCGGCACAGTTGCCGCAGCCAGTACAGTCGAGGGTGGAAACCTGAATCTTGTACTCATAGCCCTTGAACTGAGGACCGGTAGCAGGAATGGTGGTAAAGGTCTCCGGTGCATTCTTCTTCTCCTCAGCATCCAGCAGGAAGGGACGGATGACAGCATGAGGACATACGAAGGAGCACTGGTTACACTGGATACAGTTCTGGGGCTGCCATTCGGGTACGTTAACGGCAATACCGCGCTTTTCATATGCGGATGAACCCATGGGGAAGGTACCATCTTCCATGCCCTTGAAGGTGCTGACAGGGAGATCGTCACCCTTCTGAGCATTTACAGGTTCCATAATCTTGGTAACATATTCGGGCTTTTCCTCAGCAGCGGCAGCAGGAGCAGCATCAACTGCGTTCTTCCAGCTTTCGGGAACATTGACCTTCACAAGAGCGTCAATACCCTTATCAACGGCTGCAAAGTTCATGTCGAGGATAGCCTGACCCTTTTTACCGTAGGTCTGAACAATGGACTCCTTCAGGTACTTGACAGCATCCTCAATGGGGATAACATTGGCAAGCTTGAAGAAGGCGGACTGCATGATCATGTTGATGCGGTTGCCCAGTCCAATGTCGCGGGCGATATCGGTCGCATTAATAATATAGAAGTCAATATTGTCATTGGCAATCTGTCTCTTAAGGTCTGCAGGGAGCTTTTCCTCCAGCTCAGCCTCTGTCCACTGACAGTTGAGCACGAAGGTTCCACCCTTCTTAAGACCGCCGATGAGATCATACTTGCCAACATAGGACTGATTGTGGCAGGCAATATAGTCGGCTTCGTCAATAAGATAAGTGGAACGAATCTTGGACTTACCAAAGCGCAGGTGGGAAACGGTGATACCACCGGACTTCTTGGAGTCATAGGAGAAGTAACCCTGAGCATAGAGATCGGTCTTGTCACCGATGATCTTAATAGCGCTCTTGTTAGCACCAACGGTACCGTCGGAGCCCAGACCCCAGAACTTGCAGCGGATAGCATCCTTGGCCTCGGTAACAATTCTTTCGCCTACGGGCAGGGACAGATTGGTTACGTCGTCTACGATACCAATGGTAAAGCCGTTCTTGGGCTCATCAGCCTTGAGGTTCTCGAATACAGCAAGGATCTGATTGGGCTTAACATCCTTGGAACCGAGACCATAGCGGCCGCCAACAATCACAGGCTTGTTGTCCACATCATAGTAAAGGGACTTCACATCAAGGTAGAGGGGCTCGCCGAGAGCACCGGGTTCCTTGGTTCTGTCAAGTACGGCGATCTTCTTCACCGACTTGGGCATTACATCAAAGAAGTACTTAGCGGAGAAGGGTCTGTAAAGGTGAACCTTAACAACACCAACCTTTTCTCCCTTCGCTCTCAAGTAGTCAATAACCTCTTCACAGGTCTCGGTGGCGGAACCCATGGCAACGATAACACGGTCCGCATCGGGATCACCATAGTAATTGAAGGGCTTGTATTCACGACCGGTCAGAGCGGAGATTTGCTTCATGTAATCGGCAACGATGTCAGGAATGGCATCATAGTAAGGATTGCAGGACTCTCTTGCCTGGAAGAAAATATCGGGGTTTTGAGCCGTACCACGGGTAACAGGGTGCTCAGGATTCAATGCACGATTTCTGAACTCATCAACAGCTTTCCAATCCAGAAGCTTAGCAAGTTCATCGTACTCAAGGACTTCGATTTTCTGAACTTCAGCAGAGGTTCTGAAACCATCAAAGAAGTTCAAAAAGGGAACGCGGCCCTTAATTGCAGAGAGGTGAGCAACGGCTGACAGGTCCATAACTTCCTGAACACTGCCTTCGGCAAGCATTGCAAAACCGGTCTGGCGAGCAGCCATAACGTCAGAATGATCACCGAATATGGAAAGCGCATGTGAAGCTACTGCACGAGCTGAAACATGGAATACACCGGGAAGAAGCTCACCAGCAATCTTGTACATGTTGGGTATCATGAGAAGTAAGCCTTGGGAGGCTGTGTATGTAGTAGTCAGCGCGCCTGCTTGCAGTGAACCGTGAACTGCACCGGCAGCACCTGCTTCAGACTGCATTTCCACAACCTTAACCGTTTGACCGAAGATATTCTTGCGGCCGCGGGCTGCCCATTCATCTGTTGATTCGGCCATTGTTGAGGATGGTGTGATAGGATAAATGGCTGCAACTTCAGTAAAGGCATACGCCACATGAGCGGCAGCGGTGTTACCATCCATTGTCTTCATTTTTTTAGCCATGTGTTTCCCTCCTTGATTGTATAACAATAATGTACATTGTATACATTAAAAGTTACATTTGTCCCTTTTGGCAAATGGACGTTCAGAAAATATTATAACATAATTTTCATGGGTCACAAGGGATTTTTTCGCTTTTGTGAAAAAAGAAACAAAAAGAAAATCCCGAGAAGTCATCGGGATTACATGAATCTGCGATATTGTCTGATTTTTTGCTTATAGCTCTCAAGCTCGTTCTTGGACAGGGTATTTAAGGGGACCTTTATGCTGGTCACGGTCATGCTGTTGCCAATACCGTTTTTCAACCGCTCCAGAAGCTTTTCGGCAGACCTCTCATCAATCGGATAGGTGGCTGAAAAGAGAAACAGGTTGATATGGTGTCCGGGTTTGCCAAACTCGGCTTCAAAGGCCCTTCTGAACTTCTGTTCAAGGACCAGGGCAAACTCCTTCTCGGTATAGGGAAAAATACCGAGAAAGTCCTTGTCATCCATCTTGATAAGCCTATCAGTATCCCGCAGACAGGCCTTCAATCTATTATAGAAGTCCGGCGCCTTCCGGCTCTCCTCCCCGTCAGGCAGGCCATGACCAGGGTAACGGGGTAATTTCCCCGCTGGGCATGCTTTAAAGCGACAGTCAAGGTCTCCACAACATCGGGCTTCTTAATCAAATCACTAAGAGCCGCCTGGGGCAGCGCAACGGGAGCGGACCACTGATCATAATAGGGCTGAAGCTTGTCCTGAATGACCTTGCGGTAGAGCTCCTTGCTTTTGGGTATGTACAGAATGTCCTTGATGCCGGAACGCGCTGCGAAGCCTACGATTTCAGCAGTATCCTTGGAAACCAGAGCCATGACCGGTGTTTGAGGGATGACCTCCTTAATGCGGTCCAGCTTTTCCTTAATGATATCCTTATTCTCGTCGGTAATCTCCAGAAGCACAAGGCGAATTTGAGGCCCAAAGCCACTTAATTTAAGATTTAAGTCGTCCCGGTCAACAATCTCCAAAACACCAATACGGGCTGCGGTGATGGATTTGAGCAGGACCCCTTTTAAGAATCGGTTCTCAACATAGAGAAGTACTATATCGTCCATAGGACATGCCATCCTTTGCATTTATAAGTAAAATCCGTTTTACTTTATAGAACTTTATTATACCACCCTCAAATTCAGTTCACAACCATTTGCTGTCTAGGCTTTGATCATTTTCTTGCACATTGCATACATTCATGTTAGTATGTAAATGTGCGAGGTGGAAGATTTTGAGAAGGACCAAAGAAGATGCCGAGAGAACCAGAAAGCAAATTATGACGGCTGCCCTGAAGCTGT
>JAKIML020000114.1 GCA_022702935.2 Bacillota bacterium
CCGCCGAGCCTGCTCCATACCGCTCTTCGGCAACGGGAAAAACCAGCTCTATGGTGCGGTGGGGAATGCCCTGCTCCTTAAGCCGTGCTATGGCTTCCAGAATGATGGTGATTCCCGCCGCATCATCAGCGCCCAGGATGGTGTCGCCAGCCGAGGTGATGGTGCCGTCCTCATGGAGGATGGGCTTCTTCCCTTTGGCAGGCTCCACTGTATCCATATGGGCCGAGAAGAGAAGGGGCGGCCCGCTTAAGGTGCCCGGGAGAAATCCGTAAAGATTTCCGCTGTTGCCCTTAATGATCTGGTCTGCATCGTCCTCATAGACCGAAATATTAAGCTGGGTCAGCTTCTGGCGCAAGGCATCGCAGAATTGGCGTTCACCATAGGATGGACTATAAATACTGGTTAACTGCTGAAAGGTGGTCCATAATCGATTGCTCATAATCTGCCTCCCTTGTACCTGTAGATTGGATGCGGTGCCATTCCTGAACAATGGCTAATTGGGAAGTTTAGCGGGAATGACTGCTCCGTTATAGGTTTCTTCAATGAATTTTCTGGTGTCTTCGTCCTGCAGGGCCTTCACCAGCGCAATAATGGCAGGATTGTTCTTATCCTCCTCGCGCACGGCGATGATATTGGCATAGGGACTGTCGCCGCTCTCGCTGAAAAGCCTGGAAGAGGTGATTTTAGCTTCAAGTGCCTTGTTGGTATTGGTGATGAAGAAATCGTAATCAGCCTTGGTCGGAATGATCTGTGCCGAATCCAGCTCCACAATCTCGATGGGACGCAGGAATTCCTTAATATCAGCCACCGAAGCACTCAGAGAATTGGCTGTTTCATCGTTGAGCTTGATAAAGCCGTTCTGCTCCAGGATGCGCAAAGCCCTGTACTCGTTGGTGCCGTCGTTGGGAATGGCCACCACAGCGTTGTCGGGAATCTCTTCCTTGGTCTTGTATTTGTCGGAGTATGCGGTAATGGGCTCCACATGGATATCACCGGCGTTGACAAGATTATAGCCGTTGGCCTTGTTCCATTCCTTTAGATAGGGATAGTGCTGGAAGAAGTTAAAATCAATTTCTCCTTTGGCCAGCTTTTCGTTGGTGGTGCTGTCGGCCGCTGTAGCCACCAGTTCAACAATAATGCCCTGTTCGGCCAGCTTTGGTTTGACGAACTCAATCAGTTCGGAATGGGGAACCAGGTCAACAATACCCTTGATGGTGATGGTGGGCTTACTGCTTGAGGAATTATCGTTATTGGGGGTGGCTGACGAGGCGGACGGTGTGCTTTGGCTGCCGCAGCCAGTCAATAACCCAATAATCAGAATCAAAGTCAGAATGGAGCGGAGGATGGTACGTTTTTTCATATTCATTTCTCCTTTTAGATAAGATTTCTTTTTTTCAAAATTTGCTTGGAAGCAAAGTTTCCAATCCATTGAACCAATTGAACAAGGATGATAAGTATATACACCGTTGCAAACAGGACGTCGTGCTGGAAGCGCTGATACCCGAACCGCACGGCAATATCGCCGATGCCCCCTGCACCGAACATGCCTGCCAGCGCAGTCATGGAGATGACCGCAATTACCGCTACAGTAAAGCCGCGGATGAGGGAAGGGGCAGTTTCGGGAATCAATATGCGAAAGATTATCTGTATATTGGTGCTGCCAATGGATCTGGCGGCTTCCACCTTGCCCTTGGCTATCTCCAACAGGCTGCTTTCCACCAATCGGGCATACATGGGAATGCAGCTTGCTGCTATAGCGATGATACAGGCATTGACGCCGTAGGACTTGCCGAAAAACAACCGTGCCACAGGAATCATCAGAATGATCATAATCATTTGGGGGAGGGAGCGCAGGCAGTTAATGACCCAACCTGAACCGGTATAGAGGATCTTCATGGGAATTAAGCCGTCGGGATTGGTCACCGTCAGAAGTATGCCTAAGAAAAGTCCCAGGACCAGCATGATGATCGAGGACAGAGTAACCATGTAGAGGGTTTCGCCAATGGCTGGCTTTAATCGCTGCCAGATCTCGGGGGCAAAGGAACCCTTAATCACTTCCCAAAGGGGGGTATCCAAGAGACTCATCCTATCACTCCTTTAGCGGTTGAAATTAAATGCCGCTGCCATTTTCCTCAGAGGCTCGCTGGAATTCGGTATAAACACGGGCAAAAATGGAACCTGTCCGACTGAGGGGATTGTTGAAAATGTCGCGCACCGATCCGGTTTCAATGATCTGACCGTCTTCCAGTACGGCCATTCTGTCACAGGTGTAGCGTATGGCGTCCAATTCATGGGTGATCATTAAGATGGTAATGCCGGTTGTCCGATTGATTTGCTTAAGAAGATCAAGAATTTGCAGTGTGGTTTGCGGATCAAGAGCTGACGTGGCCTCATCACTGAGCAGGAGATCGGGATTGCTGACCAAGGCCCGGGCAATGCCAACCCTCTGCTTTTGACCGCCTGAAAGCCCGCCCGGATAGGCATTCAGCTTATCCATCAGGCCTACCAGCTCAGCGGTTTCCAAAACCCGCCGCCGAATTTCATTTTGAGGTACCCGGCTGATTTCTAACGGATAGGCAATGTTTCGGTAGACCGTTTTCGCCTCAAACAGGTTGAAGGTCTGGAAAATCATACCGATTTTCCTGCGCTCCAAAAGGAGTTCCTTTTTGGATAGGCTCAGAATATCCACACCGCCAACCCGGATACTGCCCGAATCAGGTACTTCAAGCCGATTAATGCAACGGGCCAGGGTGGATTTTCCCGCTCCGCTGAAGCCAATGATGCCGAAGATCTCTCCTTTGTGAACAGTGAGATTAATCCCCTTAAGTACATTGAGGGAGCCATTATGGGTATGATAGGTTTTATGTAGGTCTGAAATCTGAATATATGCATCCATCATACTTGGCTGTGCAGCATAGCTTGGTATGAGCCGTGCCGCATCTCCTTCTAGAATTCTTGACCAAAAACATACTAAACTTATATACATTATATGTAATATGCCCAATGCTGTCAAAGGGATTTTAGGCAATTTACCTATTTTTGTGAATCTACACAAAAGGAGGGATGGCAGAGATAGAAGGATTATACAAAACATATAGGAATTATAGGAAAAGTAGATGCGTTAAGAAAATACATCATCAATGTATAATAAAGACATAAGATTAAAATGATTTGTATTGACAAGAACGCATAATGGATGTATGATTAAAACATATAAAACATATATGAATAGAACGCTAACAGGAGGGGATACCACCATGTCCAGAATTTACAGGAATCTCACCGACTTAATTGGAAAAACACCGTTGTTAGAGCTTAGCAACTATGAGAAGAAGCACGGACTTCAGGCAAGAGTCATTGGCAAGCTGGAGTACTATAATCCGGCAGGAAGCGTTAAGGACAGAATTGCCAAGGCCATGATTGAGGATGCTGAGAAGAAGGGCTTGCTCAATGCCGATTCGGTAATCATTGAGCCCACCAGCGGCAATACCGGTATTGGTCTTGCTTCAGTGGCAGCGGCTCGCGGCTATCGGATTATACTGACCATGCCCGAAACCATGAGCATTGAACGCAGAAATCTTTTAAAGGCCTATGGCGCTGAGCTGGTTTTAACCGAGGGCTCCAAGGGCATGTCGGGGGCCATTGCCAAGGCTCAGGAACTGGCCAAGGAGATCCCCAATGCCTTCATTCCCGGTCAGTTTGAAAACCCGGCTAACCCCGAAATTCACCGCAATACCACGGGTCCTGAAATCTGGGAGGATACCGATGGCGCCATTGATATTCTGGTATCGGGCATCGGAACCGGGGGTACCATTACCGGTGCCGGTGAGTATCTGAAGTCAAAGAAGCCCGGCATCAAGATTGTGGCTGTTGAACCTGAAGCCTCTCCCGTTTTGTCAGGCGGCAAGCCCGGTCCTCATAAGATTCAGGGTATTGGAGCAGGCTTTGTTCCCAAGGTTTTGAATACCACCGTCTATGATGAGATTATTCAGGTTAAGAACGAGGATGCCTTTGCCACTGGCAGGGAGCTTGCCAAGACCGAAGGTCTGTTGGTGGGTATTTCCTCGGGTGCGGCAGCCTGGGCTGCAACCCAATTGGCAAAGCGTCCTGAGAACGCTGGCAAGGTCATTGTAGTGGTTCTTCCCGATACAGGCGAAAGATATTTGTCCACACCTTTATTCTCTGACTAAACCTGTTTGGTATAGATAAGCGATACAGCGGTGATGCTGAGGCGTACTTAGCTTAAGTTACTGTTGTGTTCTGACAACACATCTGCCAGGAGGCATTACAGAAGTTATGCAAAAACGAGTTGCAGCCATTCACGATATCTCATGCTTTGGAAGATGCTCTCTCACCGTTGCGCTGCCCATCATTTCGGCAGGCGGCATTGAGTGCAGCGTCATTCCCACCGCTGTGCTTTCTACCCATACCGGCGGGATATCGGGTTATACCTTCCGGGACCTGACCCAGGATATTCTGCCTGTTGCAGAGCACTGGCAATCGCTGAATCTTGAGTTTGATGCTGTTTATTCAGGGTATTTAGGCTCTTTTGAGCAAATTGACATTGTTACCGAGGTCTTTCGCAGGTTTCGAAAGAAGGACAATTTCTTGATTGTGGATCCTGTCATGGCCGATAATGGTGTGCTTTATAAGCACTTCCCGTCCAATTTTCCTACGGGAATGCGCGCCCTTGTCCGCCAGGCCGATGTGATTATTCCCAATATCACTGAAGCTGTCTTGCTATTGGATGAGCCTTATAAGGAAGGTCCCTATACCAGGGAGTACATTGAAAAGCTTGTACGCAGCCTTTCAAGACTGGGGCCCAGTCAGGTGGTCCTTACAGGCGTCTATTTTGATGACACCCAACTGGGTGCAGCCTGCTATAATGCGGATAAGGATGAGCTTGATTTTATCTTTGCCCGGCGTATTGAGGGCTATTATCATGGCACCGGCGATGTGTTCGGAAGTGTTTTAGTGGCTGCACTTCTTAATGACCAAAGCCTTTCTGAGGCAGTATCCATGGCTGTGGATTTCACGGTCAAAAGCATTGCGCGCACCAAGCAAGCAGGCACCGATATCCGCTTTGGCGTCAACTTTGAGCAGGGTCTGTTGGAGTTGGCCCAGAAATTGAATCCCATTCTCTGAGCTTATGCACTGTGGAACCCCTATTATAGGCATACCGATATAAATTTGAAGGATTTGATTTAAGAACTTGCAAAAATGCATGGTGAATGTTACAATTTTTAAATAATATCGGTTATGTACACAGTGTGAGAATGGGGTAAAATGAAATGATTGAGAATTCTAAACTTCAAATTAACGAGAAAGACCATCTGGTTATTGGCGGGTGCGACTGTGTGGAGCTCGCCAGGGAGTTCGGAACACCGCTCTATGTCATGGATGAGAGCGTTATTCGTGAGAACATGCGCCTATATAAAAATGCCATGGATAAGTATTATCAGGGCAAGGGCCTGGTCCTTTATGCCAGCAAGGCCCTGTGCACCATGGCCCTGTGTAAAATAGCCCAACAGGAGGGCCTGGGGCTGGATGTGGTCTCGGGCGGCGAGCTCTATACAGCCATGAAAGCCGGTTTCCCCATGGAAAAGGTTTTCTTCCACGGAAACAACAAGACTCAGGCCGAGCTGGAAACCGCGTTGGATGCAGGTATAGGACGTATCGTTGTGGACAATACCCATGAGCTTAAGATGCTCAATGCCCTGTGTGAAAAGAAGGGTATGAAGGCTCAGATTTCAGTGCGGGTTAAGCCCGGGATTGACGCCCATACCCATGACTTTGTCAAAACCGGACAGATTGATTCCAAGTTCGGCGTTGCCCTTGAGAACGGAGAGGTTTTTGAATTTGCACAGCAATGCAAAATGCTGAGCCATGTGGAGCTGGTAGGGCTTCATTGCCATATTGGATCCCAGATTTTTGATTTGGATCCCTTTATCGAAACGGCCAAGGTCATGCTGGGCCTCATTGCCGATTTGAAAGAACGGTACGGGATCATCATTACAGAGCTGAATCTGGGCGGTGGCTTTGGCATTAAATATACGAAGGCAGACGATCCGGTGGAGTACGACCGCTATATTGAGGCCGTATCCCAAACCGTGAAGCAGGTCTGTGAGGAAAAGGGGATACAGCAGCCCTTCATGCTGATGGAGCCGGGGCGTTCCATCGTGGCTCCGGCAGGAATTACGCTTTATACTGTAGGTTCGGTTAAGGAGATTAAGGATGTACGCACCTATGTGGCCATAGACGGCGGAATGTTCGACAATCCCCGCTATGCCCTGTATCAGTCCAAGTACTCCTTTGTCATGGCCAATAAGATGAGTGCGCCTGTAAGCCAAAAGGTCACTGTCGCCGGCAAGTGCTGTGAATCGGGGGATTTAATCGGCAAGGATGTGGAGCTTCCCGAGGTGGAGGCCGGAGATATTATGGCCGTGCTGGCCACAGGAGCCTATAATTACTCCATGTCCATGAACTATAACCGCAACACCAGGCCTCCCATCATCCTGGTCAACCAGGGGAAGGCCAAGGTTATTGTCAAGGGCGAGACCTACGAGGATATTATCCGCAACGACGTGATTCCCGAGGAACTGTAAAGATTATCCCTTAAAGCTGTAAATCTAATAAAGCATATTGACTATACCATTGAAAGATGTCAATATGAAATTAGTGGTAACCATATAAATAAGCTCTGAGCCTTTTATATGGTTATCATTGTATTAAACTAATTTTTAGGGTTTGGAGGTCAGTCAAATGAAAAAGGTTCTGAAAACTTTGCTTGGTGTCTGGAATACCAAGACCGTGGTTGTTGTAGCCATCGGTGCAGCCCTCTTTGGTGTATTAATGAATTATGCAGGAATCCCCATCTACACCAACACAAAATTAACCACTGCCATGATTATCCCCGTTATTGTGGGAGGTATGTTTGGTCCACTGCCCGCATTTGTGGCCTGTACGGTCGGTAACATTATTGCAGACTTAATTGGCGGATGGGGCTTCTGGTTTGACTGGTCTGTGGGTAATGGTGTTTTAGGCTTCATTGTTGGTCTGCTGCCTCTCTATGGTGCAAAGATTAATGAAGGTATTTTCAAGGTTAAGCATGCCATTATCTATTCCATCGTATGTGTATTAGGCAACCTGTTTGCGCTGGGCATTGTTATCCCCATTCTGACAACCCTGTTCTACGGCGGTGAGCTGGAGGTTACCATGGCTCAGGCTTGGACTGCCAGCATCGCCAATATCGTCGTTTTGATTGTTGCCGGTCTTCCTATCCTGTATGTCTTAGCTAACAGAAATTCACGCAGGACCAACCTGAAGCTTGAAGAGAAGGAAGATTAAAAGGGATTAGCAATGGATACACCCATCATTGAGTTTAAGGACTTCAGTTTTCAGTATAAATCCCAATCGAATCCAACCTTGCATCATATTAACCTGGCCATCAACAGGGGAGAGAAGGTATTAATTCTAGGCCCCAGTGGAAGCGGGAAATCGACCCTTGCCAATTGCATCAATGGACTGGTTCCCTTTTCTTTCGATGGCACTATCACCGGAACATGTGAAATTGCTGGCAGGGCAACCAAGTCTGCCAGCATTTTTGCTTTGAGCAAGGTTGTGGGAACGGTTTTACAGGATTCTGACGCCCAGTTTGTGGGCTTAAGCGTGGGGGAGGATATTGCCTTCGCCCTGGAAAACCAGAGTATGCCCCGCAGCGAGATGATTCCCAAGGTGCAAAAGGCCAGTGAGCTTGTGGGCATGCAGGATTTCCTGCTCCATGTTCCCTATGAGCTGTCAGGGGGCCAGAAGCAGAAGGTCGCCCTGGCCGGTGTGCTCCATGAGGACGTGGACATCCTCATCTTTGATGAGCCCCTGGCCTCCCTGGATCCCAACATGGGTATGATGGCCGTGGACTTGATTGATCGCATTCATCGGGAGCAGCAAAAAACGGTGGTCATCATTGAGCATCGCCTGGAGGATGTGCTCTACCGCCATGTGGACAGGATTGTCCTTATGAATGAGGGCAGCATTGTCTTTGACGGTACGCCCGACAAACTGCTGGCTTCCGACTTGCTCCGGCAATACGGGATTCGTGAGCCCCTGTACATTATGGCCATGAAATTTGCCGGATGCACCTTCACCGGGGAACAGAGCTTGTCAGATATTCAAACCATGGATTTGGCACCCTTTAGGGACAAGCTCATCAAGCAGCAGCAATTGACCCTAGAAAAATACACGCCCCAATACGGTGACACGGTCTTGGAGGTATCCGGGGTTTCCTTTGCCTATGCCGAAAAACCGGTGCTCCAAAACATTTCATTTACCATAAGAAAAGGCGAAAAAGTGGCCTTTGTGGGCAAGAACGGCGCGGGCAAGAGCACCATGGCCAAGCTCCTGTGCGGTATTATCCGGCCCAGGGAAGGAACCATTGCCATTAACGGCGAGAATTATCTTAAGTATTCCATAAAAGAGCTGGGTGAGAAGATTGGCTATGTGATGCAGAACCCCAACCATATGCTGGTCAAGGACATGATTTTGGATGAGGTTAAGCTGGCTCTGACCCTGCGCGGCAAATCCCCCGAGGAAATCAATGAGGCGGTCAAAGAGACCCTCAAAATGTGCGGTCTTTATGCCATGCGCAACTGGCCGGTTTCAGCCGTGAGCTATGGTCAGAGAAAGCGGGTGACCATCGCCTCCATTCTTGTGCTCAAGCCTGAAATCATTATTCTTGATGAACCCACAGCGGGCCAGGATTACCGCCACTACACAGAGATCATGGAGTTCCTGGAGGAGCTTAACAGGAATTACGGGGTGACCATCGTGTTCATCACCCATGATATGCATCTGGCCATTGAGTATACCGATCGGGCCCTGGTCTTTGCCGAGGGTCAGCTCATTGCTGACGATTCGGTCTTTAAGGTGCTGTCCAATGACGCGGTCATTGAGAAGGCCAATCTGAAGCAGACATCCCTGTATACCCTGGCTAAGCGCCTCGGACTGGAGCCGGAAGCATATATCGAGCATTTTATCACCTATGAAAGGCAGATGCGGAAGCATGAATAGTCCACTGTTAAACCTTGTTCCAGGCAAGACCTTTCTTCATAAGCTGACGGGGAAAACCAAGGTGCGCACATTTTTAGTCCTTTTGGTTTATATCATCATGTCCTTTGATATCCGTCTGCTCTTTCCGCTTCTGGTAGCGAGTATTATCGGACTGGTATCCCTAAAACCCCGTTGGAAGACCATCAAGGTTTTCTTTTATATCGCCATTGGCATGAATCTTATCAATGTTATTCTCTACTACCTGGCAAGGCCTACATGCGGTGCCAATTGGTGCGGCGGGGGAAATACGGTGCTGTTTCAGTTTACCGACTATTTCACGGTGTCGGCAGAAACCATCTGGTATTTGTCGGTCCGCTTTTTAAAGATGATGACCTCATTCATTGTCTCCATGGTCTTCATCCTTTCCATCACGCCCTCGGAAATGGCGGCGGGCTTGTACTCAGTGAAGGTTCCCTACAAGATTTGCACCGTATTCTCTCTGGCTTTTCGATATATTCCCGATATCGCCAGGGATTATGAAAATATTAAGGTATCCATGCAAGCGAGAGGAGTTGAGATGGATCCCAAGAAGGCTTCGGTCATGACCCGATTGAAGCAGAATGTCCTCATTTTAATTCCCTTGATCATTTCATCCTTTGAGCGGGTGGGCAATATCTCCAACGCCATGGACTTAAGGGGCTATGGAAAAGGGAAGACCCGTACCTATTACAGTGAGCATGAGGAGCTTAAGGCCGATAAAATTTTTAAAGTCATCTATTGTGCCTTATTGGTATTCTGTATCTATTGGATCATCTCCCACAATATCATGCCCCAGCCTTCGAAGATGTGGCATCCATTTTCATGAGAGATAATCTGTCACAGTATTATTCAGATATTGTCAATAGCCTTGCCGAGTTTGTTAAAATCTCCACCGTCTATGATGGGGCCACTGTTTCACCCGAGGCCCCCTATGGCCAGAAGATCCATCAGGGCTATCTATGGCTCAGGGATAAAGCCTTACAGGACGGGTTTGAGGTGCTGGAATATGGGGGCCGTGCCCTGGCCATTCGTATTCCGGGCATAATTACTCCTGACAGAATTGATGTGGTTGCCCATCTGGACGTAGTGGAGCCGGGCAGCGGCTGGGAGCTGGAACCCTTTGGCGGACAGATACGAGATGGCTTCCTCTATGGCCGTGGCACCCAGGATATGAAGGGGACCCTTATTCTCAGCTATTATGCCCTTAAATTTATCATGGATCAAAAGATTCCATTGAAAAAAGAGCTGAGGGTGGTCTTTGGTTGTGACGAGGAACGGACCATGGATGATATGAAATATTATGTCAGCCAGGCCGGAGAGCCCACCTTTGCCTATACCCCCGACGGCAAATTCCCCTATTCATTGGGGGAAAAGGGGGCCTTAATGTGGACCCTGGAGGGCTCGGTGGAATCCTGTATTTATGCGTTGGACGGGGGCGTGAAATGCAATGTGGTCAGTCCCTTTGCCACCGCCCTTGTTAAGGGCAGTACCCCCATTGAGGTCTATGAGGATACCCTAAACGAACTGGGCATCCAGGGTGAGCTTACACCCGAAGAAGAGTTTCTCAGGCTTAAGGTTTGGGGCAAGGCTGCCCATGCCTCGGTCCCCGAGGATGGCCTTAATGCCACGGTACTCTTATTACAATGGATAAGCGCAGCTTCCCAGGATCCCCTGGCACGGCTTCTGTACCGGGCCTTTGAGGATGCCCATGGGAGGGGCGCAGATATTTACTATGCTATTGAGCCCATGGGCCTTCTGACCCTGAATCTGGGTGTGCTCAAAATCAAGGATAGTAAGCTTACTGCTGAGGTTGACTGCAGGTACCCCTATGGCGTTACCTCGGAGGAGCTTACCCGGAGGCTGCAGAAGGCCCTGAATCCCTTGTCGGTGGCTCTGGACTATGATGATAAACCCACCCTGGCCGATAAAAACTCACCCTATCTTAAGGTGCTCCTTGAGACCTACCGTGAAATCACGGGGCATAGGTCGGCGGAGCCTATCATAAGCGGCGGTGTTTCCTACAGCAAGGTGTTTAAGAACTGTGTGGCCTTTGGCCCCCATGCCGAGGGCGAGGAAATGCTGGCCCACCAGGCCAATGAGCGTATCGCTCTGAATAAGCTTATGGAGTTGTTTGAGATTTACACCACAGCCATGATAAGGCTGGGCAATTTAAAATAACTTAATCCTCGACATAAGAAGGTGTTTGGCAGATGGAAAAGCCCATATTAGTGTTTCAGACCGATTTTACCTACAAAGAGGGTGCGGTATGCGCCATGTACGGTGTTGTCAAGTCAGTGGACAGAAGCCTGGAGATTTTTGACGGCACCCATGAAATCCCCCATTTCGATACCTGGAGCGCCTCCTATAGACTCTATCAAACCATGCCCTTTTGGCCCAAGGGCACCATCTTTGTTTCGGTGGTGGACCCCGGCGTGGGTACATCCCGCAGGGCATGCGTGGCCAGGACCAGCAATGGCTATTATGTGGTTGCTCCTGACAACGGAACACTAACCCATGTGAAGGCCTATATGGGGGTTGAGGAGGTCCGGGAGATTGACGAGACCCGCAACCGCCTGCCTTCCACCCGTGGAACCAGCATATTTAACGGTCGGGATCTGTTCGGTTATTGTGCTGCCAGACTGGCCAGCGGCATCATCACCTTTGAGGAGGTTGGGCCTGCTTATCCGGTTGATGAAATTATTGTCCACAAGATCCTGGAACCCCAATTGTCACCCCAGCGTGCCCAGGGGATCTTTGAAATATGTGATCCTAACTTTGGGAATCTGTGGTCCAATATCCCTGTGGAGGCCTTTCTTGAACAAGGCTTTGCCTATGGTGACCGGCTTAAGGTAACCATCAGCCATGGGGGAGAAGTGGTTTATCAGGATATGGTGCCCTTTGCCAAATCCTTTGGCGCCGTACAGAAGGGTGAGGCGGTGGTGTATACCAACGAGCTCATGCGGCTTGGTGTAGCCATAAATATGGGCAGTTTCAGGGATACCTACAAAGTGGATTTTGGCTATGATTGGATTGTTATTCTGGAGAAACAGCAGTAAGGAGGAAGCATGAGTAGTTTGTTAGTCTTTCAGTCCGATTTTGGTATAGCAGATGGTGCCGTCAGCGCCATGTACGGTGTGGCCTATTCGGTCAGCCCCAATCTGACCATTTGTGACCTGACCCATGAGATTCCCCAGTACAATATCTGGGAAGCGTCCTATCGACTGATTCAAACTGTCCAATACTGGCCCTCCAACACCGTTTTTGTTTCGGTGGTGGATCCGGGTGTGGGCTCCACACGCCGGAGTATAGCGGTTAAAACCGAAAAAGGGCATTTTATCATCACTCCTGATAACGGAACCCTTACCCATATCAAACGCTTCAGTAGGATAGTGGAGGCCAGGGAGCTTGACGAGAACACCAATCGCCTGCCCAATTCGGGAGAATCCTACACCTTCTATGGCAGGGACATCTATGCCTATACGGGTGCACGGCTGGCCGCAGGGCTCATCACCTTTGAGGAAATAGGACCCAGCCTCAATGTGGAAGATGTGGTTGAGCTCCATGTCACTGAAGCCACCAAGGAAGGGGACGTGATCCAGGGCACCGTCGATATTCTGGATGTACGCTTCGGAAGCCTCTGGACCAATATCAGCAAGAACCTGTTCAAGGAGCTGGGGGTAAACTATGGGGAGAGAGTGGAAATCGCCATTATCAATGACACCCGGGAGGTTTACCGCAATATCATTAAGTATGCCCGCTCCTTTGCGGACGTCCATGTGGGCGAACCCCTCATCTATGTAAACTCTCTGGAATACATGGCCGTGGCCATTAATCAGGGGTCCTTCTCCAAGGCTTATAATGTTCAGACAGGCAGCCAGTGGAAGATCTCCATCCGCCGGGCGCCTAAGATTATTTACGAATAAGCGGTGTGAAGCAGACGGCAGTTAACAGAAGGCCATGGCCTTCTGTTAACTGCCGTAATAACCCCTTCATGCTAAAAAGGTCGGACACTAGAATGGCTGATCCGTCTGATGGCAGTGCTCGGGCGGCTTGACCTCCAGCGGCCGCATCATGTCATGGTCTTCGTGCTCCAGAATGTGGCAGTGATAAACATACCTGCCAAGATAGGGGCCGAATCGCATAAGCAGTCGGGTGACATGGCCTGGGTAGGCCTGTACGGTATCCTTCCAGCCCGTCTCATTCTCGTTGGGCGGCTCAGGTTCGCCGGTAAAGCGCAATTGTCCGGTTTGAGCATAGGCCGCCGTATCGAAAGGAATCCTGTCCAATACCCTGAACTGAACCTGATGGATATGGAGCGGGTGTACACCCAGCCCGGGATTGATAATACGCCACATTTCCAAGTCGCCCACAATAGGATCTTCGGTTATGTAGTCCATGAACTCGCAATCGTTCAGCTTGAACAAAAGACGACCATACTGATCGGCGCCCACGTCAAGGGTAATGTCACGGACCTTTTCCGCAAAGCATACATCGTAATCCTTGATGCAGTTCAGACGTTCAGGAATAACGCTGGTGTCCTCGGAGGTCCGAGCAATGACTCTGAATTCCATGATCAGGCCGTCGGTGTTGGGATCGGGCGGTGCGCCAAAATCAAAGGGGGTTCTGGCGCTGTTGGTCATTTTTATCCTGGCGCCAACGGGCTGATTGGTAAAGTCAACAATCATATCCATACGCTCTGCCGGACCTATCACAAACTCATCAAGCCATACGGGCTTACGCAAAAATCCTCCGTCCGAGCCGATCTGGATGAAACTCTGTCCCGAATCCAGCTTAATCCGGTAGAAGCGCTCATTGGAACCATTGAGGATTCTGAAGCGATACTTCCTTTGCTCCACCTCCAGATAGGGCCAGGCCTTTCCATTGACAATGATGGTATCCCCTGCAAAGCCCGGTGTGATGGAGACCTCGGGATATTCGGGGGGTGGGTTTTGAACATTTGTTGGATAGAAAAGGGAGCCGTCGGGGTTAAAGCTCTTGTCCTGGATGACCAGCGGAACCTCATAGATGCCCGAGGGCAGATTCAGGTATTTTTCGTTCTTATCGCGGATGATGTACATACCGGCAAGTCCTGCGTAGACATTGAGCCGGGTAATGCCAATGGCATGGTCGTGATACCACAGGGTAGTTGCCGGCTGGTGGTTGGGGTATTCATAAACCTTCCGTGTAAAGCAGGGTCCGCATTTTTTAAAGCCATTGGTATACCATGCCTCACGATAGCCGTCGCTGTCGGGCGGCACATTGGCATCGTGAAGGTGTACCACCGTTCTGACCTCGGGCATACTCTCGTGGCAGCCATGGAGTGTATGGTCTACGGGCAGGAAATGTTTGTCGGGCAGATTGTTCTTCCACTGTATCAAAGTGGTTTCACCCTCTTCCACCTCAATGGTGGGGCCGGGAACTTGTCCCTCATATCCCCATACCTTTGTGGGGGGAAGCTCGCTATGAAACTGATGAAAGAATTCACGCATCTCTACTTCATAATAGGTACTGCATTTATCACGCCGGAGCGGAGCCAGTACTCTGGGAATGGGTAGCTTGTCCAAAAAGGGAGTTAAGCTCATGTATTTACCTCCTAATCTTATTCTGTTAACATATTATGTGACGATACGATAGAGAGTGACTTATTTCAGCAAAGTATGGCATACTGCGCTCTATATGCATGGCTCGGGCTTTGGCTGAGCGAAAGGATTGAAAAGGCGCAGAATGGTGAATACTATGTGTCGCTGAAGTATCGTTTGCAAAGAGGGGCTGTGTCGAATAGGGACAGCCGTAAAATTATACGATTGGTGAGGATTTTTATGCCCGCAGTACGTTACGAACTCATTAAAACCTGCAAGCAATCGGGCGCGCGTTTAGGGAGGGTTCATACTCCCCACGGCAGCTTTGAAACCCCTGTTTTTATGCCCGTAGGAACCCAGGCCACGGTTAAAGGCATGTCGCCTGCCGAGCTTAAGGAAGTCGGCGCCAACATCATTCTGTCCAATACCTATCATCTGTTTTTAAGACCAGGCCATGAGCTGGTCAGAGAGGCCGGAGGACTCCATGGCTTCATGAACTGGGACCGGTCCATACTCACTGACAGCGGCGGATTCCAGGTTTTCTCTCTCAGTGATCTTCGTGATATCAAGGAAGACGGGGTTACCTTCCGCTCCCATATCGACGGCTCAAAGAAGTTTATGTCTCCTGAAATATCCATCCAGGTTCAGAATGCGCTTGGTGCGGATATCATCATGTGCTTTGACGAGTGCGCACCCTATCCCTGTGAATACGATTACGCCAAACGCTCCATGGAAATGACCACCCGTTGGGCCAAGCGATGCAAGCAGGCCCATGCCCGGCCCGAGGATCAAGCTTTGTTCGGCATTGTTCAGGGAAGCACCTATGCGGATCTGCGCAAAGAAAGCGCCAAGCAGATCACTGATTTGGACTTACCAGGCTATGCTGTGGGAGGCCTCAGTGTGGGAGAGCCGGGAGAGATTATGAACGAGATCCTGGCCGAGACAGTGCCATTGCTTCCGGCTGACAAGCCCCGTTATCTCATGGGCGTGGGAAGCCCCGACTACTTAATCGACGGCGCTATAAGGGGCATCGATATGTTTGACTGCGTACTGCCCACCCGGATTGGCCGCAACGGAACCATTTTTACCTCCAAAGGGCGTGTCATCATCCGTGATGCCAAGTATGCCAGGGACTTTTCACCCATGGACGAGAACTGTGACTGCTATGCCTGCAAAAACTTTACCCGGGCCTATATCCGGCACTTGTTCAAGTGCGGGGAGCTTTTAGGGCTGAGACTGGCCACCTGGCACAATCTGCGCTTCCTGATTCGGCTCATGCAGGACGTAAGACAGGCCATTTTAGAGGATCGGCTTCTGGATTTCAGAAAGGAAGTCTTTGAAAAACTGGGGTATAAGGTATAATGGTAAATAAAACTAATGCGGGGAATTGCTAACCCTTAATAAATACTGTATAATATTCGTTGTATTAAGCCCAGGATAAGTAAATATATCAGATATACGGAGGTTTTCCTATGAATTTTTGGTTTTTGGTATCAAGTGCAGCACAAGCAGCAGCAGAGGATCCGGGTCCTACCGGCGCAGAATTGACAGGCGCAGCATCCTGGCTTCCCATGCTGATTATGATATTGCCCATTGCACTGATGTATGTCTTAATGGTAGTTCCTCAGCGCAGGAAGGAAAAGAAGCTTAAGCAGACCATTGACAGCGCTATTGTGGGCGATCAGATTGTTACCATTGGCGGTTTGGTAGGAAAGATTGTCAATATTAAGGATGATGAAATCACCTTCGAATCCAGTGTTGAACGTTCCAAGATTACCGTTAAAAAGTGGGCTATTAAAGACGTTATCAAGCCGATTCAGTCTTAATTGCGAGCTCTTCAATCCCCGGTTAATCCGGGGATTTTTACTGTAGCCAGGGCTTACGTTCATTTCAGCCCAGACAAGCGTTTTTTGAAACCTACATCAGACGGAATGGGGGATGCAAAATGTTGAGTGATTATCTTGCGGTTGGTAAGGTGGTTAACACCCATGGTGTCAGAGGGGAACTGAAGGTTATGCCCATGACCTCCGATCCCTCGCGCTTTGACTATCTCCTGTTTGTGACGGCGAAATACGAAGGAAAGCCTAAGGAGTTCAGAGTGACTGGCGCGCGTTTTCATAAAAACATGGTGCTTCTGAAGCTCCAGGGGATTGATACCATGGACGAGGCCGAAAAACTGAAGGGCCAGGAGCTCTGGGTTCAGCGCAAGCATGCCCGACCCCTGGAAGAGGACGAGTTCTTTATCTGTGACCTCATTGGCATGGATGTCTATGAGGAGGACAATCTTTTGGGCACCCTCACCGATGTATTGGAAACGGGCAGCAATGATGTTTATGTAGTAAAGCGGGAAGGGAAGAAGGACCTTCTGCTGCCTGCGCTTAAATCGGTGGTTCTGAAGGTTGACCTGGACAGCAAACGCATGGAAGTTAAAGTACCGGAGGGCCTCGATGATGAGGTTTGATGTATTGACCCTTTTCCCTGAGAGCATGGATAACTTCTTACAGGAAAGCATTATCGGAAGGGCCAGGGAAAAAGGGCTTATCCATATCTTTACCCACAATATCAGAGATTTTTCATTGGACAAGCATCGTAAGGTGGATGATTATCCCTATGGGGGCGGGGCAGGCATGGTCATGACCCCACAGCCTGTTTACGATGCCTGGTATCATATTGTCAAGGACTGCCCCAAAAGGCCCAAAACCATCTACATGAGTCCCCAGGGACAGGTGCTCACTCAAAAAATGGCACAAAGGCTCCGGGAAGAGGAACATCTCATCATCCTCTGCGGCCATTATGAAGGGATTGACGAAAGGGTGCTGGAGGAGATTGTGGATGAGGAAGTGTCCATTGGCGATTATGTCCTCACCGGCGGGGAGCTGCCGGCCATGGTTCTGATTGATTGTATCAGTCGGCTTGTGGAGGGCGTACTCAGCTCCGAGGACTCTTATTCCAACGAATCCCACTACCAGGGCCTGCTGGAGTATCCCCAATACACCCGTCCCCCCGAGTTTCGGGGAAGGAAGGTTCCCGAGATTCTGACCTCGGGACACCATGCCAATATTCAAAAATGGCGTTTTCTTCAGATGCTGGAACGCACTAAAAAGAAACGGCCCGATATGTATGAGCGCTATGAAAGCGAGCATAAGGAAAAGATCTTAGAAGCCTACGGCTTGCTGCCCAAACGGAAAAGAAGGAAGAAGGCAGGTCATGTCAATGTCAATGAAGAAGGAACCTCTGGCCTATCGCATGTCTCCAAGGACCCTGGATGAGTATGTGGGTCAGGAGCATATCATAGGCCCTGGAAAACTGTTAAACAGAATGATACAGGCTGATCGGATATCCTCCATTATTCTCTTTGGTCCTCCCGGAACGGGCAAAACATCCATTGCCAGGATCATCGCCAATACCACAAAAGCGGCATTCTTCAAACTCAATGCGGTGACCGCAGGGGTCAAGGACATTAAACAGGTGGTGGAGGATACTCAGAACACCTTTTTGAATCCCAGCGGTAAATCAGTGCTGTTCATCGACGAAATACACCGTTTTAACAAGGCCCAGCAGGATGCACTGCTCCCCCATGTGGAGGACGGTACTGTGGTGCTCATCGGCGCTACCACTGAAAATCCATTCTTTGAGGTGAACAAGGCCCTTATCTCACGCTCAACGGTTTTCATGCTCAAGCCCCTGGAGCCCAGGCATATCCGGAAAATCATTACCATGGCCATTGAAGACAAGGAGCGGGGATTGGGCAATTTCAGGATTGATATGCGTGAGGAAGCCCTGGAGCTTCTGGCCGATATGTCCGGGGGCGATGCCCGCATTGCTTTAAATGCGCTGGAGCTGGCCGTCCTGACCACTGATATGAACGAGGAAGGCCGCTATGACATTACGCCGGAAGTCATTATGGACTGTATCCAGAAACGGGCAGTACGCTTTGATAAATCATCGGAACAGCATTATGACAATATCAGCGCGTTTATTAAGTCCATGCGGGGCAGTGATCCCGACGCCACCTTATTCTATCTGGCCAGGGCCCTGTATGCGGGAGAAGAACCCGAATTTTTGGCCCGCCGCATCATGATCTGCGCTTCCGAGGATGTGGGCATGGCCAATCCCCATGCGCTTACCGTGGCCGTTGCCGCTGCCCAGGCCGTGCAGATGATTGGGATGCCCGAGGCCCGGATTCTGCTGAGCCATGCCGCCGTCATGGTGGCCACCAGCCCCAAGTCCAATTCGGCCTATGCGGGTATTGGTCAGGCGCTACATGACGTAGAAACCAAATATACGGGCGAGGTTCCCATGCATCTGAGAAATGCGGCGGCCAAGGGCATGGAAAAGCTGGGATATGGTGTGGGCTATAAATATGCCCATGACTATGCGGGCAACATCGTGGACGACATGGAATATCTTCCTGAGGAGATGAAAGGGACCCTTTACTATCACCCCAGTGGCAACGGCTATGAGGCTAAAATAAAGGAATGGCTTGAAAGACGGCGAAATAAGAAAAGTAATGCCTGATGAATTCCGAGAGGTTGTTGTATGAGCGGAGATGTTCAAAAACCCAAGGGAAAGCCGTCCATAAACCGGCGGCACATCCTTTCCCTGCTCCTTGCCATAACAGGCGTTCTGCTGATTGCAGTACCCTTCGTCCTGACACGTATCAACAGCAAGAGGAATGACGATATCATTGATGAATTCTTAAAACAGGCCGAACAGGCGGCTTTCGATGCGGCAGCCATTGTGGATGAGCCGGTGGAGCCCCTGATTACCGCCCTGCCCACGCCTACTCAGACACCGGAAGCCCAGGCGTTAGATGAGAATCAGATGGAAGACCAAAGCACCCCTGCTCCAGAAGCCCAAACCAAAGCCCAAGCCATGAGCAAGGAAGAGATCAAAAAACGCATGACGGGCGTTCTCATTATTGATAAAATTGATCTTCGGATGATTATTATGGATGGTGTGGACGAAGCCACTCTCAGGGTTGCGGCTGGGCGAATGCCCGGCACCGACAGACCTGGCGAGGCGGGTAACTGTGTTTTGGCAGGCCATCGCAGCTATACCTTCGGCAAGTATTTTAACCGGCTGGATGAGCTGAAACCGGGGGACAGGATCATCATTAAGACCACCGATAATGAATTCCATTATGAGGTCTATAACAGCTTCATCATTGAGCCCGATGATCTGTCCATCCTTGAAGATATTGATAATCAAAAGACCCTGACCCTGTTCACCTGCCATCCGGTGGCTGTTGCTACCCATCGTTTGGTGGTTCAAGCCAAACAGATAGAGTAAGAAGTGTTCTCCTTTTTTTATGCATTTGCACAAAAACCGCACCAGGTGATTGACAAAACCATAAAACAGGTTAAAATGAAATATAACTAAACCTATAGGAATAATATGACAACAGATGGGAGTCACAATTAAAATGCGTACCGGTACATCTCTCATTCAAATTAGGGGACTGAGCAAGGTTTTTCAGAGCAGTTCGGGTGATGTGCATGTTCTGGAGGATATCAATCTCGATATCAAACAGGGCGAAATCTTCGGCATCATTGGCATGAGCGGCGCCGGAAAGAGCACATTGGTAAGATGTCTGAACTTTCTTGAGAAGCCTACGCAAGGAACGGTGTTCTTTGATAACCAGGACCTTTCGGCTTTGAGCCTAAAGGAGCTATACAAGATTCGTCAGTCCATGGGCATGATCTTTCAGCAGTTCAATCTGCTGATGCAGCGCAATGTTTTGAGGAATGTTTGCTTTCCTCTGGAGATTGCAGGCATCAAAAAAAAGGAAGCTGAAGAGCGGGCCTATGAACTTCTGAAGCTTGTGGGCTTGTCCGATAAGGCCCATGCATACCCTTCCCAGCTCTCAGGTGGGCAGAAGCAGCGTGTGGCTATTGCCAGAGCGTTGGCCAACAATCCCAAGGTCATCCTGTGTGATGAGGCCACCAGTGCCCTCGACCCGGCCACAACCCAAGGCGTCCTGGCCCTGCTGAAGGATATCAACAACAGACTGGGCATTACCATTGTCATCATCACCCATGAAATGAGTGTGGTGGAAGAGGTTTGCCAGAGGGTCGCCATTATAGACAATAAGCGTATTGCGGAAGTGGGGTATGTCAAGGACATCTTTACCAAACCCACCACCGATGCCGCCCGCAGGCTGGTTTTCCCCGAAGGCAAGCGTGTGGAGCACTTTACGGGAAACCGTTGCTGCCGTATTGTTTTCGACGGAAGTTCATCCTTCGAGCCGGTCATTGCCAATATGGTGCTGGAGTTCAGGCAGACCGTCAACATCATTTTTGCCGACACCAAGAATATCGATGGTAAAGCCTTCGGACAGATTGTCATTCAGCTTCCCGAGGATAAGCTGATGGGCGAGAAGATGATGGCCTATCTGCGCAACAGGGGCTTGACTGTAGAGGAGGTACACGATTTTGTTTGATCCGGTTGTTGTCAAAATGCTGGCCCTGGGATTTTTAGAATCCCTCTATATGACATTGATATCATCGGTACTGGCCTATGTGATAGGGCTTCCCCTGGGCATCATTCTGGTTGTTACCGATAATGGGGGCATCAAGCCCGCTCCAGGCCTGAACCGGGTTCTGGGAAGTATTATCAATCTCCTTCGTTCCGTACCTTTCCTCATCCTGCTGATCACCGTCATTCCCATCACCCGCGCCATTGTGGGCACCTCCATAGGTCCTACAGCCACCATTGTTCCTTTGGTAATCGGTGCTTCACCCTTTATTGCCCGATTGGTGGAAACCTCCCTCAAAGAGGTCGATAAGGGCGTTATTGAAGCCGCTCAGTCCATGGGCGCCTCTAATTTTGAAATCATTTACAAGGTTATGCTGCCTGAAGCCCGTCCATCCCTTATTCTGGGTGCCGCCTTCTCGGTGACAACCATTCTGGGTTACTCGGCCCTCACCGGATTTGTAGGGGGCGGAGGCTTGGGCGACATCGCTATCCGCTATGGCTACTACAGGTATCAGACTGACATTATGCTCATCACTGTCGTTCTTCTGGTCATCATTGTTCAGGTTTTCCAGGAGATCGGCATGCGTATAGCAAAATTAAGCGATAAGAGAAAATAGTAGGAGGAAGAAAAATGAAAAAAGTATTGTCTTTCGTCTTGGTATTTACACTGGCCTTCACCTTATTTGCCGGCTGCGGCGCCAACTCCAAGCAGGGTAACAAAAAGATTATTGTTGGTGCTTCTCCCACACCCCATGCCGAGATTCTGGCTGTGGCCAAAGAGGTTTTGAAGGAAAAGGGCTATGAGCTGGAGATCAAGGAATTCACCGATTATGTACAGCCCAACCTGACCCTTGAAAGCAAGGAACTGGACGCCAACTACTTCCAGCATACACCTTATCTCAACGACTTTAATGCCGAGCACAAGACCAATCTGGTATCCATTGCCGAGATCCATTATGAGCCCCTGGGCATCTATCCCGGAAAAACCAAGACCCTTGATGACCTGAAGGACGGCGCACAGGTTGCCATCCCCAATGACACCACCAATGAGGCCAGAGCCTTATTGCTTCTGGAAGCGCAGGGCTTAATCAAGGTAGATCCCAACGCGGGTTTAAAGGCTACTATCAATGATATTGTTGAGAATCCCAAGAACCTGAAGATCATTGAAATCGAGGCTGCTCAGCTTGTTCGCTCCCTGGCCGATGTGGACATCGCCGTCATCAACGGCAACTACGCCATCCAGGCTGGCATGAACGCCATGACCGACAGTCTGGCCAGAGAAGAAAAAGTTTCGCCTGCCGCTACCACCTATGCCAATATCCTGGTGGTACGCAAGGGCGACGAGAACAGAGAGGATCTGAAGGCCCTTGTTGAGGCGCTCAAGAGCGATAAGGTCAAGCAGTTCATTGAAGAAAAATACAAGGGTTCCGTGGTTCCTGTGTTCTAATGGAATACATAGGGAATCCCTTAAAGACCATAACTCCATTCATTTGTGATGGCATAAAGAAGACCCGGTGAGATCAAGCTGGGTCTTTTTTTGTATGCAGACATAGCTTTACCTGGTCTTGTGGCTCAATAGCTCAAAATACTATTAGAAAATGTTAAAATACCGAAAGATTATGCCTGAAAAAAAGTGCATGATATCAATATAAAGCAATACGAGATTCTTTTTGCAAAAGGGGGCAAATGTATGCGCTTTGTAAACGATAACGGAGCACTTGTGTTCTACAGAAAAGGTGAAATGGGCAGAATCGAGGCCTGGGGTGAGAATTCGCTTCGTGTGCGCACCACCATGCAGGGCAAGTTCACGGGCAATGTCTGGGCGCTTACCGAAGAAGTAAATAAGACGGGGGCGAAGGTTTCCATAGACCTGGAGGATCACTGGGTGGGTGATGGAACCATTGATAAAAAGGAGATTGCCACCATTCAGAACGGCCGCATTAAGGCCACCGTCAATTTTGCCGGTGTTATCACATTCTATAAGGACGATAAGAAGGTATTGCGTGAATACTATAGATGCTATGACGGTACCCTGTCCAGGAGCAGCCGCTGCTTAAAGATTGTCAGCCGGGAATGGAAGGGCATTATCGGAGGCAGCGAATATTCCCTGAACATGAAATTTGAAAGCAATCCCGGAGAAAAAATCTTTGGCATGGGACAGTATCAGCAGGAGGATCTGGACTTAAAGGGCTGTGTTCTGGAGCTTGCTCAGAGAAACTCCCAGATCTCGGTTCCCTTTGCTGTTTCCAGCTATGGTTACGGCTTCTTATGGAATAATCCTGCCGTGGGCAAGGTCTCTTTTGCCAAGAACTATACCGAATGGATCGCCAGGTCTACAAAGGAATTGGATTATTGGATAACTGTCGGGGATACACCCAAGGATATCCTGGCTAATTATACCAACGCGACAGGCCATGCAAAGATATTCCCCGAGGATTTGATGGGATTATGGCAGTGCAAGCTCAGATACAGAACCCAGGATGAGGTGCTGACCGTTGCCAGACATTATAAAAAAGAGGGCATTAAGATTGATCAGATAGTCATCGACTTCTTCCATTGGCCCGTACAGGGGGACTGGAAGTTTGACAAGACCTATTGGCCCGATCCCAAGGCCATGGTGGACGAACTTCATGAAATGGGCATTAAGGTCATGGTGTCGGTATGGCCCTCGGTTGACAGGAGAAGCGAGAATTTCTATCCCATGATGGAACAGGGCCTGCTTATCCGGACAGAACGCGGCGCTGAGCAGACCTACGATTACCAGGGAGACTGCGTCGAAATCGATGTGTTTAATCCCGAGACCAGAAAATATGTTTGGGAAGTATGCAAAAAGAATTACTATGATCTGGGCATTGATGCCTTCTGGCTGGACAATTCAGAGCCCGACTACGGTGTCTACGATTTTGACAACTATCGCTACTGTGATGGCCCCGCTCTGGCCATAAGCAATATGTATCCCCAGATGTACAGCCGTATCTTCCACGATGAAATGGAGCAGCTGGGCAAGCCCTTTGTCAACCTGTTACGATGTGCATGGGCAGGCTCTCAGAAATACAATAATGTGGTGTGGTCCGGTGATGTGCCTTCGACCTTTGAGGCCTTCAGGGAACAGCTCCAGTGCGGCCTTAATATGGGCCTTGCCGGCATTCCCTGGTGGACAACCGATATTGGCGGCTTTATGACCGATGATGTCGATGACCCGGATTTCAGGCAGCTTTTAATCCGCTGGTTCCAGTTTGCGGTTTACTCTGCCGTACTTCGCATGCACGGGGACAGAGGTCCATACAATATTCCGCCTCTGGATGACAGAAACTATGGCGGCGGCTATCTGAAAACCGGTCAGCCCAATGAGCTGTGGAGCTACGGTGAAGACAACTACAGGATCATGAAGAAATACTATGATATTCGCATCAGTATGCATGATTACATAAAGTCCTTGTATGAGGAAGCTTCACAGAATGGTTCGCCCCTTATCAGGACCATGTTCTATGAGTTCCCCGAGGATGAAAAGTGCTGGGAGCTGACCGACCAGTACATGTTCGGAAGCCGTTACCTGGTAGCCCCCATCCTTTATCTGAACCAGTTTGAACGAAGCGTGTATTTGCCGTCGGGCAAATGGAAGCTTACCTCGACGGGTGAAATCTTTACGGGAAGCACCACCGTCAATGTGAAGGCCCCCATAGACTATATGCCCGTGTTTGAACGAGTATAAGCGGATAAGCGATAGCGAGGACAGACGCAGCCCTGCGTAAACCGCAGTATGGCTGCGTCTGTTTTATCAAAGGATTTAATAAAAATCATTAATTTCAAAAGTTAAACTCTTCCTTATGATTCATTAATTATGTTACAATATAAAAATAGGATAAAGCGCCTTCATGCTTCCGTTATTACCGTAAAGTGCCTATAGTTACACCCGGAGTCTGTTTTGCGTGGTATTCAGCATGGCGATTGAACGCATTATCGGCATCGATTTTGGAACGAGCACCACTGTTGTTAAGGTAAAGACATATGAAGACGGAAGACCCATGGGCGCCAGAGAGATGTCGGATTATGTTCGCTTTGATAACAAGGCTACAGTTCCGACTTTAGTTTATAAGACAAACGATGGAAGATACCTTGTGGGCTATGAGGCTGAAAATGCAGCCGTCAAGGGTGTTCTATGCCAGAATTTTAAGTTGAATCTATCCGATGCTTCTCCGGAAATCCGCCAGGAAGCCATATTCTACTCCGAATTATTCTTCAAATACCTCTATGACGAATACAGCAATCAGAAATCCTATTTCCCCGCCTGCGACACCGAAACAACCTATGTCAGTTATCCCGCCAAATGGTCCGATGACTTAAGAACCATGATGACCGGCATAGCCGTGAAGGCGGGGTTTAAAAATGTTAAGGGGCTTGATGAGCCGACAGCGGCCATTCATGCCGTGATGGTGCAGGAAGCCGGGAGGCTTAATCTTGAAGGCCGTGATTCGTTAAATATTCTGATGATTGATATGGGGGCCGGCACCACGGACCTGGTTTTATGCACCTATACACCCTCGGGGGAATCCAGGGTGCGTATCCTTGAAACCTGGCCCAAGGCTGACAGTACCTGTCTTTTTGGCGGCCGAGAAATCGATGAGGCCCTTTGTGAGTACATAAAATCCTTTCTCGCAGAATGCGGGCTCCCAAACACCAGCAATTTCAAGCAAAAATACCTGGACAAGTGCAAGGCCTGGAAAGAGAACAATGTATCGCCCATTCTCAGGGAGAGGGAGGGTGTTGTTCGTTTTTGCGGTTTTATTGACGCCATGCTTTCCATGCTGGATGTGGATATGGATTTTCCACCCCTTTCAAGGGATGGGCTGGAAACCATGTTAAGCGATTATTTATCCCAGTTTCCAGGGATGATCTCCGATTGTCTTGCCAGCGCTGGCTTTGATGGTTCAAGACTTGACTACGTCATATTAACCGGCGGCCACAGCCAATGGTATTTTGCCGAGGAGATTCTTTCAGGGGCGCTCACCCGGTTTGGCAATCCCCATATACCCAGGATAAAAGCCGAACCGTCAAGAATCGTTAAAATGGCCATCCCCCAGGAGACGGTTGCGGCGGGGCTGGTATACCAGAAGCTGAATGCTTCTCCTGTCCGGGCTGCGGCCTCTGGGGCGCAGAATACAATGGATGGCGGGGGATACGGGTCGGAAGGTCCATCCCCCAAGGAAGCTGTTGAACACCGGCCCACGAATGCATATACCGCAACCATGGTTGCTCCCGGAATAGGTACCTATCCCACTATAGCCGCGGGAACTTCCGGAAATACGATCCGTCCTGCGGTTCCCTCAAATGCTACTCCACCCATACGCTCCATTCAGTGCAGAATGGCTGGCATTGGAAACCATCTGGTGGCTGCGGTGAAGGGGGTTAAAAAGGAGAACGAAGCCAGCGTTTATGCCGTGACCGGAACCCTGAACCTGTTTGGGGACAGGATGGAATTTGATGTTGACACCCACAAGCATCCCACCTATTCAAAAAACAAGCATATTGTCTTATCCTACGCGTTGATAAAGAACGTAAAGAAAAGATACGCCGCGGCTTTCACCGCAGAGGAGACGCTCGCGTCAGCCATACCCTACTATGCGCTTGGAAAACTGATAGCAAAGGGCAACAAAAGCCTGATGATTGAATATAACATTGACGCTCAATACATATTTACCTTCGACACTAAAGGCGAGGCTGAGGAAATGCTCGCATTTATCAGCAAGAAGGCCGCCGAATGCAAAGGGAGATAGACATGGCCATTGAAAGAGTTATTGGGATTGATTTCGGGACGAGCACCTCGGTCATCAAGGTCAAGACCTACAAGGACAACGAGCCGTTGGGTATTGCAAACGCTGTCGAGTATGTCCGTTTCGACAATAAGGACTCGCTGCCGACACTGGTTTATGAGACAAGCGAGGGAAAATACCTCATTGGATATGAGGCCGAGAATGCCGCGGTTAAGGGCGTATTGCATCAGAATTTTAAGATGAACCTGCTCAACGCTCATTTAAGGGATGAGGCTGTCAAACTAACACGCATATTCTTCAAGCACATGTTTGATGAATATAACGAGCAAAAGGCCTATTTTCCGGCCTGTGACACCGAAACCACCTACATAAGCTATCCCGCTAAATGGCCTGAGGAGCTGCGGACATTAATGCTGAGCATCGCTCGGGAAGCTGGTTTTAATAATGTCAAAGGCCTTGATGAGCCTACGGCGGCCATCCATACCGTCATGGTGCAGGAGAGCGGGAAGCTTGATATGGAGGGCCGGGACTCGGTCAATATCCTGATGATCGATATGGGCGCCGGCACCACTGATCTTGTGCTTTGCCGCTATGCGCCAAATCAGGATAAGCACATTGAGATATTGAACACCTGGCCCAAGGACGACAGTCTGTGTCTTTTTGGCGGGCGTGAAGTGGATGAGGCCCTTTGTGAGTATGTTAAAGCCTATCTCATTGAATGCGAGCTGCCTAATACCAAGAACTTTAAAGAAAAATATCTGGACAAATGCAAGACTTGGAAGGATGCCAACCTGTCACCCATCTTAAGCGATAAGAATGGGGTTGTAAGGTATTGCGGGTTTATTGATGCCCTTCTTTCCATGCTTGACGTGGATACGGAGTTCCCACCCCTTGCGAGAAGCGACTTTGAGAATATGCTTGCCGGATACCTCACCCAGTTCCCTAAAATGGTGGACGATTGCCTTAAGGATATTGGTTTCAATGGCAGAGAGGTGGATTATGTTATCCTGACGGGCGGCCACAGCCAGTGGTATTTCACCAACGAGATACTGGACGGAACGCTGACACGGTTTGGAAACCCGGATCTCCCGAGAATACGGACAAATCCCAACAGAATTATCAGGCTGTCAAGGCCCCAGGAGACCGTTGCTCTCGGTCTTGTATTTCAGAAGATTGCTATCATGCATGAAAGGGCGTGCATTCATTGCGGTAAGAAAATTGCCGTCACAGACCCGTTCTGCGGATATTGCGGACGCAGAAATGACAGGAGCATAGAAGCGGCTAAGCAACCAGATAAACCTGCTCAAGCCGAGATCTTCTGCGGACACTGCGGCAAGAAAATCCCTCAGGATTCGATTTTCTGCGGTTATTGCGGGAACTCTCCCACTCAGGAAAGAGCGGTCATGCAGACTGAACTGCCCAAGCAAACCCTGATAACTATTGCCAGGGAGTCCCAGTATATATGTGCGGCCTGCAGCTATAAAGTCGTTGTAAACGGGATTGATTACGGAAAAATCCCGGTGGGTCAAACCAAGATCGTGCCATCCACGACTAAGATAGCCACAGTCGAAATATTGTGTACCACCATCCTGATGACCAATCATAGGGTAAGGCTTAAATTGAAGCTCGGTAAAAACCCGAGGATTAATTTTAAGCTGCAGTACGGGGGTGCCATTGAATACTTCATTCGGGATGCGGAGCTTATTGAATAAACACCCAAATATTAATCTGATAATCAGGAGGTTTGTCTATGGTTATTCCCGTTAAGTTGATTCCCTATCTTCTTGTGTTGGGTGGTCTTATTATGCTACTCAGCGGAGAGGATATACCGGCTGCGTTGCTCTGTCTGCTGGTTGGCGGCGTCTGGCTCTTTTTCAAATACAAGGGCAAGAGCAGCTCAAGTGAAACCACCGCCAGCCCATACAGCAGTGCTTCATCCTATCAGAGACCGGAAGAGTCTCCGATAAGTTACACCCCCGTAAATTCTGCGCCTGCCAGCGCTTCTTATCAGCAGACTGTGAGCCAGGCCAATGCGGGGACAACCGGTACATCGGACGCAGTTATCTGCCCCAACTGCAATTTCCAGGTGGCGGGCGGAATGTCCTTCTGTTCCAAATGCGGCACAAAGGTAAGATAAACCGGATAGAGTAAATGGAGATTGAATATGCAAGATAATATTGATACCGGCATAAAAGATATTTTCAGTGCGATAGACAGAAGCAGCATGCACATGCCCGTCGAGATCTCCGTACCCAATAATTTCTACCAGCAGTTGCTGGATTTTTTCCTGGAGAGGGGATACCTCAACACCATTCAGGAGCGGGAAAGATTTGTGGACTTTCGCGCCATGGGAGGGACCGAGCGCAAGGATATCACCTGGCTCAAGGTCACACGCCTGCCCATCCATCCCAATGAACTGAAGGAATACGATCTCCTGTCCCGGTGGCAGAGTGTTCTTTCCACCCTTCACACCTGGGGGCACCGCCTGGTTTTCCTGTTTCAGCGAAGAAATGGGGAAACCCATATTTACCTGGGCACCACGGCGCTGTCCCGGAATGCCAACGCAAAGCAGGCCTTAGAGCAATTCAAGGAGGCCGCCATGAGCGGTATGCCCGGCATAGAGCTATACCCGCTTTTGTCAAAGAGCGAGCAGCTTGAGTTTGCCGATTCGCTGGCCGATAATTCGGCCATTGGTGCTGTTACCGGTATCCCTTCATTAAGACGGAATTCCCAGTTCGGTATCCTGCAGACTCTGGACCAGTTGGCTTTCGGCATCAGGGATATCAACGGTATCGATCGGGATTTCTCGCTTATGGTGGTGGCAGATCCGGTGGAGGATCAGGAGATATCACGCACCATCAGCAATTTCAGGAGGCTTGGCAGCGAGATTCATCTCGATGTGATGAGAAGTGTCACCGAAACTGAGACCCTCAACGAGTCCAAAACGTCCAATGTAGGCATCGGAGCCATTATCAGTTCACTAGGAACCATTCTGCACATCCCGGTTCTGTCCATGATGAACGGCATGTTCAACAAATCAGTAACCAAAGCCGCCGGCAGTTCCAAGTCGGTAGTCACCCAGTACTTGGACAAATTCGCCCAATACGCCGAGGAAGTGACCGATAAGCACTGCACCCGGTTGAGCAAGGGCAGAAACCTGGGCTTCTGGAACGCCGGTATCTACGTGCTCGGAAAATCCAACAAGGATATTACCACCGTCATGGGCATGTTGCGCGCCATCTATTCAGGTGATGAAAGCTTTGTGGAGCCCATCAGGGTACATCTTTTGAATGACAAATCAGGCGCTTTGGACATTGTCCGGCGATGCGACCTGATACCGCTGGTCAGCGATAAATTGTCTCCCGAGGATCAAAAGAGGGATTGGAACATCCTTGGAAGGATATATCAGTATGTGAGTACGCCGCTTAACACCGAGGAGCTGTCCATTGCCACCTCTCTTCCACGGCGCGATGTTCCGGGCCTGCGTTTTGTCAAGACCTCGGTGCGTTTTGCCAACAACCCCGCCCGGGTGGACGGGGATACCATCTGTCTTGGCAGAGTGGTGGACACGGGCGTGGTTCAGAACAACGAATACAGGATCGATCCTAACGCCCTTGTAAGGCATGCCATTGTTGCAGGAAGCACGGGCAGCGGTAAATCCACAACCTGCAAGACCATCATCCGGGAGGTTCTGAACAGGGATATACCCGTCATGATCATTGAGCCCGCCAAGGATGATTACGTCCGCTGGGCCATGGCCTGGAACAAGAAGATTGATGCCGATGATACGCTGTCTGATGAGGAGAAGGAAAGAAAGAAATTTCAAATCTATATGCCCGGGGTGGAGACTCTGGACGGTGTCAGGTTCAACAGGCTCAAGCTCAATCCGTTCCATCCTGCATCCGTCAAGGGCGCGCCCATTGATATGATGACGCGTTGTGAACAGGTTACAGCCCTCATTAACGCCAGCCTGCCCACTGCCGATGTGTTGCCTGTGCTTATCGACGAATCACTGTACAAGTATGTGTATGAGCAAGTGGGAGAGGCCTTCTTAAGCGGCGATATGCCGCCCCTTGAGGATTATCCCAGGCTTGACGGCGTTATTGATACAGCAAAAAGGGTTCTGGCTGCCCGGGGCTATGACAAAAAGGTTCAGGACGATATCCGGGCTGCGCTGGAAACCCGCTTTTCCTATCTGACCAGGGGTAAGCGCGGCAACATCCTGAACGTCAACCGCTCCACCGATTATGATCAGCTTTTTAACCGTCCCGTGGTCATCAATATCAGCAAGATTGCCAATGCCAAGGATAAGGCGCTGATTATGTCCATACTGACGCTGGCCCTTTACGAATACAGGATTTCGGCCTACACCTACGACAGTGAATACCGAAGCAAGGCACAGCAAAACAAGCTGCTTCATCTGGCCGTGGTGGAGGAGGCGCATAACCTGCTTCTTAAGCCATCCTCGGATTCCAGCAACAGCGGTAACCCGCAGCAGGTGGTGGCAGACTTGTTCAGCAATATGCTCTCTGAGATCCGAAGCTACGGCCAGGGCATGATGATAGTGGATCAAATTCCCACAAGGCTTGTACCCGATGCCATTAAGAATACCAATTATAAGATTGTGCACAGACTGACGGCACCCGACGACTGCGCGGTCATGGCTGCCGGACTGGCCCTGCGTGAGGATCAGCAAATGGTCATTCCCGCCCTGAGCGTGGGCGATGCCATCATATGCGGAGACCTGGACGATGCAGCGGCATGGGTTCGATTAAACAAACCTAACCATTAAAAGGGGGGGGACTCGGTATGACTAAAATCGGCCTTATCATCGCCGGAGGAGCCGTTGTTCTCGGTGCCGCCGCCGTTACCGGATATTGGCTTTACAAAAGAGGTCTCAGGGCCAAAGCCGAAAAAATGGCAGAGGAGAAGAGCAGGGAAGAGTTTGGGGCTTGTGCTTCTGCTTTCTCAGGGCTTTACGAGCCGCTGTACATGATGGCAAAAGGAATTTCGAAATACAGACCCGGCGTGGTTGGGGACTGGGCCGCACGGACAGCCAATCTTAAGGATGCCCCTTACTATCGCCAAATGTGGGATTCGAGGTTTCCGGATTCCTCGGAATGGGATAAAGAAACGGGGACGGCCAGGCTTAACGAGCTTTTAGATTTCGTGCTTTCCACGGGCGTTTGCAGGGACGACACAGTTGAAATCGTTGTGGATGGCGATACCTACAAGAGATATACGACCATGGATGGAGAAATGATTGAGGCGGGAAGCCCGGCTGTTGTGAAATCGGGTTATTGGTTTAAGGATGATGTCATTTTAGAAAAAGGAATCATAGAAAAGAAGACAGAAGGGGTGTGAGGCCATGAGTTTGTTCGGTACAAACGACATAAGAAACGACCTGGGAGATGAATTATTAAGAAGACCCGAGATCCCCGAAACCAAGGACTATTCTGGTGAAAAAAGCTTTTTCGAGGCTTTTGCCGATGCTTTAAGGGCTTTTATTGATTCGCTCAGGGAAGCCCTTGGCGGAGAGAGCAGCAGCGAAGCCAGGGAAGTGAATGAAACCCTTGCCGAGAAAGCTTCGGATGTAATGGCTGAGGTCTTTGACGAAAGGACCCTGCGAGAATGGGGAACCATGAGCATGGAGCAGCGTGAGGCCAAGCTCAGCGAATACTACAGCAAGCTCGGCGAAGCGCTGGGCATCAATGCGCGTGGAGTCATCATCGAAGACTGTGCCGTAACGGCAGGAGTGGGCGTGTTGGGCTACAACAGCGGCGACGGCTATCTTCATATCGATTACAGGAACCTTCAGGACCCGTCAAGGCTTATTGATGTTTTGAACACCACCACCCACGAGGCGCGTCATCAGCTTCAGGTTGAGGCCATTGCCGACCCATCCCGATTCCCTGAGATTTCTCCCGGTCTTATTGCCGAATGGGAGCATAATATGCGAAACTATGATAATGGCGCTTTTGGCTACGAGAGTTATTACAACCAGGCTGTTGAGGCTGACGCAAGAGCCTTTGCAACCGATGTTATTAATGGTTACATAGCCAAATTGGGGCTGTAAGTGAAGGGAGATGATGAAATGCTGGATAATAAAATCGTCAGAGAAAGACTGTTAAACGATTTTGACTGCAAGGCCTCCCAGGTGGACGGGGTGGTCGATAAAATCAGCAAGATGGCGCCGGATATTTATGCCGCATTCGAATCCTGGTTCAATACGGGCGTCATACAGGAAATAGAGGTGGAAGGCTATACCGTTGCCTCACTGCTTGCGACAAAGAAGAATTTGAACATTGTGGGCGCCTACTTAACCCTGGACTGGCTCAGAAGAGAGCCCCAGCGGGCGAAGCTGGCACTGAGCCAACCCGAGATCGCCAACTCGGTGATAACAAAGAAGATTGTGAAATAGGGTTTCTTTTTAAAGTCAAAGCAACAAAAGGCCATGGTGCTCTCATCTGATAAGCCTCCGCAGGAGCTGATGAATGTTGTAATGCGAGATTGCAGATCGAACGAGGTAAAAGCAGCCGGACGCTGCTTTTAGTCGGCACGCGCCTGGACGGCGCGATTGCCAGCGCCCTCGTGAGAGCTAAAGCGAGCATTATCAACTTCCTGCGACGAGGACAGATGGAAGATGACAACACCATGGCTTGTTTTACTGTAATAAGCCAACCCTTCTTAAGTTTTGCTCAATTCAATGCTTATGCATTTCCGGCGGCCACAGCCTTTTCCAGGCGATCAATACCGATGCGGATACGGCGCAGGGTTTCCTCCTTGCCTAAGAGATCCGCAATCTCAATGGCGCCGCCAGGGGTAACCTCCCAGCCGGTAATGGCGGTACGGATGGGCCAGAGCATTTGTCCGTTCTTGATGCCCAGCTTCTCAACCAGGGTGAGGAGCTTCTCGTGGAGAGTGGCTTCGTCCCAGGTGGTGATGTCCTCAAGGACGGTAACGGCGGCTTTAAGGCTCTCCAGAGAGTTTTCAAGGGTGGTCTTCATCTTCTTATGGACATAAATATTGAGGTCATAGTCTGCGAGCTCATTGAGGAAACCCACCTTGGACGGAATTTCGGTCAGAACCTCGGTTCTGGCTTGAAGGAGCTTGCACACCTTCTTTAAGTCTATAGTTTTATTGGTAATCGCTTCGGTGAGGTAGGGGAGTGCCTTTTCATAGAAAGCATCAAGGCTCATAGCCCGAATGTACTCTGCATTAAACCATCTGAGCTTGTTCATGTCAAAGGCCGAAGGGGATTTGCTGATACGGCTGATATTGAAGGCCTTCTCCAGTTCGGATAAGGAGAAGATCTCCTGATTGGTATCGGGGGACCAGCCCAGCAGAGCAATATAGTTGATGATGGCCTCCACCAGATAGCCCATGTTGATAAGATCCTCAAAGCTTGCATCACCTTTGCGCTTTGAGAGCTTGGAGCCGTCGGGCTTGACAATCAGCGGCAGGTGAACATAGGTGGGAATCTCCCAGCCAAAGGCTTCGTAAAGCAGATTGTACTTGGGCGCTGAGGAAAGGTACTCGCTGCCGCGGACCACATGGGTAATGGCCATCAGATGATCGTCGATAACATTGGCAAAATTATAGGTGGGAAGCCCATCACTTTTTAAAAGGATCTGATCCTCCAGCATACTGTTTTCCACGGTAATGGAGCCGTAAACCGCATCCTCGAAGGTGGTGGTGCCTTCCCGGGGCATCTTTTGACGGATGACATAGGGTTCGCCATTTTTGAGCTTTTCCTCAATCTCTTCCGGGGTCAGATTAAGGCAATGTCTGTCATACATAAAGGTCTGGTTCTTGCTTTCGGCATCAGATCTTAAGGCATCCAGCCTCTCCTTGGTGCAGAAGCAATAGTAGGCATGGCCCTTTTTCACCAGTTCCTCGGCATAGGGCTTATAGGTATCCTTGCGTTCGCTCTGGACATAGGGGGCATAGGGCCCACCTACATCGGGGCCTTCGTCGTGCTGCATACCGCAGAGCTTCAAGGTTTTATAGATCACATCAACGGCGCCCTCCACAAGGCGTTCCTGATCGGTATCCTCAATGCGGAGAATGAATTTTCCGTTCTGGGATTTGGCAATCAGGTATTCATAGAGGGCAGTTCTTAAATTGCCAATATGCATGTACCCTGTGGGGCTTGGTGCATAACGTGTTCTGACTTGGCGTTCCATTAAAATCTTCCTTCCAAAATATTAATTGTACCTTCATCATGCATTATTCACATGAAGCATTCGCTTTATCACAGTGAGAAAGCCTTTGCTTTCATCATCCTGGGCAGTATTTAATCATTTGGATGAGGCACTGGCCGAAGCCCCGGCGGCTGCAGCAGCACAGCAGGCTGCGGTTTGGGCGGCGATAATGGCCTCAATGGTCGCACCCACCCCGAGACGAAGCAGGGAGGAATTGCTTTGGTCCTTTACCTTGGAGTAATGGTTACAGACCAGAGCGGCTGAAAGCAGCAGATGGAATTCTCTTTCACCCCATCTATAGCATCTGTGCTCCTTTATATAGTCAAGGGTTTCCAAGGTTTTATGAACCGCGTTCTCCCAATGATCACCGGTAAGGGCCAAAAAGCCGATGGTTCCATAGAACATGGACGAGACCCTGTTCTTATTTTCCCGGAGCTTTTCCTTAATAAAAGTACAGCGTACGGCTTTTTCTTCGGGCGAGGCAGGGTCAAAAATCAGCATTTGAGACAGGAACTGAAGTCCATTGCCGATGTGGAACCCCGATCGCCTAAGCAGGCTATAGGTATTTTCAACCTCTGCCATGATCTTGTCAACAGGCTGGTCGGTGGAGGCCAGAATGACTGCTGAGGCATAATCGTCAGATGAGGTCAGGAAAGGATGGTTGTGCTTCATCTCACGATAAATGGCATGAGCTGCTTGGGCTTTGGCCTCCTCTGAGCCCTGTGCAGTTGTTGTGTAGAGGGTATGGGCCGCAATGGGCAGGTAAGTGGAGGACCTGAACCCGGCAGCCTTGAGCACGCTGTAACAATGGGATATTTTTTCGATTTCTGTCTCGGGGGATTTCCCGCCTGCTAATAAGAAGGCAGCGATATAGGGCCTTGCCGATCTTAAATAGGAGAAGAAACCGGTTTTTTTCTTGAGTACCTTGAGGGCCTCCAGAAATTCTTCCATATTGGGTCTTCTTCCTTCGAGGGCATAGGCCAGGGCACAGAGCTTTGTATAGTAGGATGTCGTTTTCCACATCAAGGGTCTCTTGAGCTGAAGAAAACTGTCGCAAAATAAGGCCACATCATGCTGTAATGCGCTATCCATAAAAACACACCCCGCTTCAATGATAACATAGCTATTATACATGATTATTCCATGACTTGACAGATATTTTGTTTGAGCTTTTTGCCATGGAGAGGTTAAGAAGCAGGCCTGCTGTACGCCTCAGACATAAAAGGGTGGCTATAAGCGCTCGAATATAATATAATCTTTAATGGGCAAATGAACCGAATTCTCAGACTTTCGTCAAATAAAATGAAGGAGGGGGGCAATAAGGTTGACTCCTTCGGAGATGACAAGCGAAATAACGCGTTTAATTGAGCAATATGGGGATGATATTCTAAGAACCGCCATGGTCATATTAAAGTCAAAAGAATTGGCAGAGGATGTCTATCAGGAAACCTTCTTAAGGGTGTGCCGCTCATTTTCCAATTATCGGAGGGAGAGCAGTGAAAAAACCTGGATTACCAGTATAGCCGTCAATGTCTGCCGTGACTATATGAGAAGCTCATGGAAAAAACGCGTGATTGTTACTGAAGATTTTTTAACCTATTCGTCGGATAGCGATACCGAGGAGCTTATTGAAAAGCGCAATGAAAGAAAAGAGCTTTTGGACGCGATCATGAAATTACCTGATAAATATCGTCAGATTATTCATCTCTATTATTATCAGGAGATGGATGTCAAGGATATTGCCAAGGTATTGAAGATACCGGGGGGAACGGTGAAGAGCAGGTTGTTCAAGGCGCGCAATTTGCTTTATGGTTTGATGGGAGGTGAGGCTCATGGTTGAATCATTTGAAAGGGAGAGAACCCCTGCCGTCAGTGATGACTTAATAAGGGATGCGTTAAGGACGGGGCTTTCGAGCATTCATGCCTCAGACGATCTCATCAAGGAAACCTTGGCTGCATGCCAAAAAGAGCTTAAACAGGTGGAGATTAAGGACAAAAAGAGCCCTCATAAACCCATCTGGTCATGGATGCTCAAGCTTGGAACACCTCTTGCGGCCGGGGCCTTGGTTTGCGTTCTTGTATTCAGCAGACCCATGATGAAATCCTCGACCGGTAATGCGGCGGCGCCTGTACCTTCGGCTGCAGGAAGCAGCGAAGTAATGTCGGATGAGGATCAACTGGCTATAGCCTTTTCAGAACCTCAGGATTCTGCCTATAAAGCTGCTGAGGATCCAACATCGGCCTCTATTTCAGGATTGGGTTCAGACAGAAAAGGACTGCAGTCTGAGCAGACCTACACCCATAGAATTGAGGTCCTTTTCTCGGCGGCCAATCGAACCGAAATGGAATATTCGCCGGATAATGCCGGGTACATGGAGTATTTTGAAGCCATCGTGACCCAATATAACACGGTGCAGGGTACACAGCTCTCCCTTAACAAGACAGGTGTGACCCGGGTTGAGACCTTGGTGGAGACAGGTGTAACGGCTGACATGCTCCGGAATATGACCAATTACCATGAACTGCTCAGTGGCAAGGGATATTGGCTTTTACCGCTCCATAATGCCGACGGCTTGATTGAGGGGCTGGTCACTGTCAACGCCATGGAGGCACAGAATAAGGATCTCATTGTTGCTGACAATGATTTTGTGTTCTCCACCAATCATCATCGCTTTTTGGTTTCACCCCATCCCAACGGCAATTTGGTGGCAAAGAACTGCGAAAAGATGTTTGATACGACAAGTTTGATCAATGAGATAAAGGTCAGTGGCATAAAGAATGTGACCGACTTAACCGTTGTGGATATCAACTTTGGCATGGACTTCCTCGTCATGTTTGAAGGGGATGGAAAGCAGATGGCAATACCCTTTGTGCTCGAGCAGGAGGCTTATGGCCTGGAGAATCAACGGATATATCCTTCGGTGGAACTCATTGAAATTATCACTGAAAAAATGCTGGAATGATTTTAAAAAAAGGGTTGACAAGAAGCGCAGACCTCATGTAATATAATACATGCGGCTCGACGAAAGCCGCATGATAAATGGGGGAATTCCCGAGTGGCCAAAGGGGGCAGACTGTAAATCTGTTGTCTGACGACTTCGGTGGTTCAAATCCACCTTCCCCCACCAGAGAAACCGTCCGAATAAATCGGACGGTTTTTTCATATCCTTCGACAAAAAATCCATACCGGGCAAAACTATGTAAAGACACATCAATTCTGGTAATAAATAGATGTTGTGATATAATTGAAGCATTAAATCTGTAGTGATGCGGAGGATATTTCACCATGTGGATATTATTTGCAATTCTGTCTGCGGTATTTGCGGCACTTACATCCATACTGGCTAAGGTGGGCATAGAGAATGTTAATTCCAATCTGGCTACAGCCGTCAGAACCTGTGTGGTTTTAGTTATGGCATGGGCCATGGTCTTTCTGACCAACACCCAATCGGGACTTTCCACCATCAGTCGCAAGAGCTGGATCTTTTTGATTTTATCGGGTCTTGCCACAGGCGCATCCTGGCTCTGCTATTTTCGGGCCATTCAAATCGGCCAGGTATCCAAGGTTGCGCCAATAGATAAGCTGAGCGTAGTTATTACGCCCATTCTGGCCTTCCTGTTCCTTCATGAGACATTCTCAGTTAAAACCCTGATAGGGTGTGCCCTTATTGGTGCCGGAACCTTATTCATGGTTCTTTAGAATGGAGAACCTATGGATTTGCCCCTCCTGTTCAAAATCGGACGCAGGATTATTCCTTCTCAATGAAGCCAGCAATTGGATGCTATCAGATTTTACCTGAGCCTTGGCGGGTGTTGGTTTTGCCTGAGCCTTAGTGCGTGTTGGGCTTAGGGGATGCTGCCCTTTTTGACTTAAGGCTCTTTAGTATTGCCTGAATATTTAAGGTCCTGCATGCCGAAGCAAAGCTCTGGCCCGTAAAGATATAGCAGGTGGGCTTAAGACTGGCGAGAAGAATGATGAGGACAAGGGACAGAACAAAGACCAGAAGGGTGCAAAGAAGCAGGGTGAGCACCGATGGAGCAGGCCATAGCTTAAACCATCTTGAAAGCAAGCTTACCAGCAGATTGTGAACAAGATAAATACCAAAGGAGGCAGAGGATAAAAGTCCTGTCCAAAAGGAGGCGCCCCTGGACAGGGAGCGGCGCTGCAACAGTTCTTTGATTAACAGAAACAGGGCCACGGACAGAATGAGCGTAAAGACCTTGGAATAGCTTTTAAACACTTCGCTGTATTCGCCCATTTTCAGGGTCATAGCCCATGTTCCCACCGAGATGAGGGCCGTGTCCACAAGGATGATGGCAGTCAACAGTCCCTTGGAAAAGGGCTTTTTACTTTTATAGAGGACATAACCCAGAATAAAATACCCCAGATAGCCGTTGAGGACATTGAGATGGAACTGGGAATGAAAGGTAAACAGGGCATTGAAGGGCTTGGGCAGAAGGGCGGCCAGGGTAGGCGCCAAGGAGCTGAAGAAAAACCAAAGCACCAGAAGATAGATCATCAGTCTCTTGTCCAGCGCATCCACCAGTTTCTTGATAAGCGGGGAGATGAGATGAATAGGAATCAGCGCGTACATAAACCATAAATGCACAGTGGCGGGCTGACTGACAATATTCTTAAGCTTGGAGGCGATCTCCGTCCAATTAAACTGTCCTGTGGCGAGATAGCCCATGAACGCGTAAAAAGCAATGGCTGCTACCGACCAGAGCGCCAAAGGGATGAGAACCTTGGGAAGACGCTTTTTCCATGTAAAGGCCAGGGATTGGGTCTTTGGGCTGGAAAGCAGCATGGCCCCTGAAAGCATAAAGAAAATGGGGACACTGGTGCTCATCAGTGCGGTCAGGACATTGGCCGTATGCCAGACCCCGGAGCCAAGATTGCCCCTTAGTGAGCCTGCCGCCGTATGCAAAAAGACCACCGACAGCATGGACAGGATGCGCAGAATATCGATATAGGGGATATGTTCATTGTTTTGTGCTTTTTCTTCCATGGTTTTAGACATGGCGTACTCCTTCTTTAATCAGTAAACTATATACATTGTATCTCAAAACGACGCAATTTTCCTGGGTGAAACGCTAATTTTTTCTATTTTGTCCGAGATATAGGGATCCTCAATCATGACCCGATTTATCGTCGAAAAAGGAATAAAACTGTGAATTAAAGCCGTATTATGTTACACTAAAAGAAATACCGGTATACAAAGGAGTCACCATGTTTTCATACCAACGAAAAAGAAAACTACCCCTGTTGATGGTTTTGATGGTTTTATTCCTCTTCATTCCCTGGACAAATGCTTTGGGACAGGATGCGCTGCCCGAAGATGGCGCCTATTTCGATGGGGTCATGGGAGAGGACATCGCCCAGGAGATTCCCACTGTCACCGCCAGAGGAAAGGTTACAAGGGTTTTGGAAGAGCGTGAGGATCAGATTGAGTCCTCCGGGGGCGCTTTTGAGAACACCATGCAGTATGTGGAGGTCAAAATTATTAATGGCCCCTACAAAAACCAAATTGTCACTGCCGAATATGCACTGAGTCTGGCCTTTACTGAAGATGAGCAGAATGTCTCGCTTAAAGTGGGAGATGAAGTGCTTCTGACCATGGAGCTGGACGATGGGGGAAGCATTGTCTATGCCTACATCTATAATGTGGCCAGGGATAAATCCCTGCTCCTCTTGGTCATCCTTTTTGCCGGAGTCATCCTGGCCATAGGCCGATTGAAAGGCTTAAGGACACTCATCACCCTGATATTAACCGTTCTGGCAATTTTCTATGTTCTTTTGCCCCTCATATTAAGAGGCTTTGATCCCATCTTTGTGACAGTTTGGGTATGTATGGCCATAACGGCCGTCACCCTGCTTTTAGTCAGCGGACCCAATAAAAAAACGCTGTCAGCCCTTATTGGCACCATTGGCGGGGTTGTAGCTGCCGGCACTATTGCAAAGATCATCGGCACAATGGCAAAGCTGACAGGGCTTGGGGATGAAGAATCCATGATGCTTTTGTACATTCCCCAGAATATAAAGTTCGATTATAAAGGGCTTTTGTTTGCCGGAATCATCATTGGTGCCCTGGGCGCTGCCATGGACGTGGGTTTGTCCCTGTCCTCCGCCATGTTTGAGCTTAAGGAGCAGAACCCCAAATTACGGCGAGGTGCCCATATTAAGGCCGGTATGAACATTGGCCGGGATATGATGGCCACCATGTCCAATACCTTGATTCTGGCTTATGTGGGCGGTTCCTTACCGCTGCTCATTCTTCTGTTTGCCTACCAGATGCCTTTTATTGAGATGATCAATCAGGACGGTCTGGCCAGTGAGATAGTGCGCTCCTTAGCGGGCAGTGTGGGCTTAATCCTGACCATCCCCATTACGGCAGTGGTATCAGCCCTTTTATGTGAAAAGGATGACCCCAGGCGGTAGACTTTTGCTTAGGTCAGAAAAATAATATAAGTCTTCTTACGCATAAACAATAAGCCCGCAGGATAACCTGTGGGCTTATTGCATGAAACTGCGCTATGCATCAATAGTTTTCAACAAACAGCTCGAAGTAGGCTTTGGGATGGATGCATGCGGGGCATTTCTCAGGAGCTTCACTGCCTTCATGAATGTATCCGCAGTTTCCGCATTTCCAATAGGTCTTGCCGTCCTTTACAAAAACGGTGCCCTCTTCTACATTCTTGGCCAGCTTCAGGAAACGCTCCTCGTGTCTCTTTTCAACCTCAGCAATCTTTCTGAAGGCTGCGGCGATTTCCGGGAAGCCTTCTTCCTGAGCCACATCAGCGAACGCAGGATAAAGGTCGGTCCATTCTTCGTTTTCACCGCTGGCTGCGGCTTTGAGGTTATCTAAGGTGTTGCCTTGGGCAACAGGATAGGAAGCCTGGATTTCGATCATGGCAGGAAGCTCGTCAGCGAGCCCTTCCAGAAGGAACTTGTAGAATCTCTTGCCATGTTCCTTCTCATTGTCAGCAGTTTCGATAAAAATGTTCTTGATCTGCTTAAAGCCTTCCTTATCGGCAACCGAAGCATAGAAGGTGTAACGGTTGCGGGCCTGGGATTCCCCGGCAAAGGATTTGAGCAGATTTTCTGCAGTTTTGGTGCCTTTTAAGCTTTTCATAAAATCCCTCCTTGTAACATTCAAACTCCTCTACCATCTTAACAGAAATAAAAGAAAGGATCAAACAAGGCAATAGAAAAATGATCCAGAGGAGGGCCCGTGAACTCATGGAAAGACAACCCCTCTTGCTCTGGTCAAAAAGAGGATTTATGATAGAATAGTGAAAAAAGTCGATGCTTAAGGAGGCTATTCATGCCATACGATATAGCCATTGTGGGAGCAGGTCCGGCCGGTGCAACCCTGGCCCGGCTGCTGAACAAGAATTATAAGGTTTTACTTTTGGACAGGCGAGATTTGGTGGATGGTGAATCCGAGACCAGGACCAAGTGCTGCGGGGGCCTGTTAGCCCCTGACGCACAGCAAATGCTCGGTAAAATGGGTCTGGCTGTTCCCACCAAGGTTCTGGTGGATCCGCAGCTTTTTCTGGTGCGTACCATTGATTTTGACAATCAGAAAGAGCAATTCTATCAGCGCTTCTATTTTAATATGGACAGAAAGCTTTTCGATGAATGGCTGGTTTCCCTGGTTCCCGAGCATGTGGATTTGGCCATGAACTGCCGGTTTAATTCTCTGAGTGAGGCCCAGGATGGCTATACCATTGCCTTTATGCATCAGGGCAGGATTTATACCGAAAAGGTCAAGGTAGTGGTGGGAGCGGACGGTGCCTGGTCAAAGGTCCGCGGCCAGCTTTTTGCTGAGCAGGATAATTTCAAAAAATACATTGCCATCCAGGAGTGGTTTGAGACTGATGAAACCATTCCTTACTATGGGGCCGTGTTTGACAGTGAGATTACCGACTTCTACTCCTGGACCATCTCGAAAAACGGCCTTCTTATCATTGGTTCGGCGCTTAGGCCCAGTAAAGAGGCCCAGCAGAGCTTTACCCTTCTTAAACGTAATTTAAGAGAGTATGGTTTCCGCTTTGGAAAGCGTATCAAAAGGGAAGGCGCCTATATCCTGCGCCCCAGAAGAAGGGATATCATTACGGGAAATGATCATGCCGCCTTAATCGGCGAAGCAGGCGGATTTATCAGCCCCAGCTCGGCCGAAGGCATCAGCTACGCCTTAAAAAGTGCTTATGCGCTGGCCCAGAGCCTTGAGGACGGGATTGACGGCTTCCAGAAACGCTATGCAAAGCAAGCCCGAGCCATAACCAATACCATTGGTATGAAACAGCTTAAGAGCCCGGGCATGTACAACAGAACACTGCGGGGCATGGTGATGAAAAGCGGACTTGCCGCCACTCAGGTATATTTTGAATAAAAGACCCTAACGGGTCTTATTTATTTTATAGCGGGGTCCTTCACGGTCCTCCATGTTCTTAAGCTCGCTGATGATGTAAAGGGGTCGGCCCCTGGCCTCATCATAGATACGGCCGATATACTCACCGATGATGCCCAGCATCAAAAGAATGATGCCGTTAAAAAAGAGGCTTACGGCAATCAATGAAGCCCAGCCCGACTGAGTGGTATGGGGAAAGAAAATCTTCTGTAACAGCACAAAGATAAAGTAAAGAAAGCTGAAGAAGGAGAGGATTGTCCCCAGATAAGAGGATATCTTAAGGGGCTTGTAGGAAAAGGACATAATACCGTCCATGGCCAGCTTCAGCATCTTCTTGAAGGGATACTTGGTCTGACCGGCAAAGCGTTCATTCCTCTCAAACTCGATGGCCACCTGCTTAAAGCCCACCCAGCTCATGAGCCCGCGCACATAGCGGCTTCTTTCGGGAAGCTGTTTTAACGCCTCACATACCCTGCGGTCAATGAGCCTGAAATCCCCTGTGTCCACGGGAATATCCACATCGGTCAGCTTGTTCAGAAGGCGATAAAAGACCTTGGCTGTCATCTTTTTAAAGAAGGTTTCCCCCTGCCGGGAGATTCTCTTGCCGTAGACCACATCATTGCCCTCCCGCCAAAGCCTGACCATATCGGGGATGAGCTCGGGAGGATCCTGAAGATCCCCGTCAATAATGACCATGCATTGTCCGGCCGCATAGTCCATACCGGCTGTGATGGCCACCTGATGACCAAAATTGCGTGCAAAATCTATGAGCTTAACACGGGTATCGGCCTTGCAAATCTCTAAAAGCATTTCCCGGGTTCTGTCCTTACTGCCGTCATTGATGAAGATGATCTCATAGCTTTCTCCAAAGTTCTCCATAACCCGTGTCAAACGGCTGTAGGTCTCGGCAATGACATCCTCTTCATTATACATGGGTACTATCACTGAACATACTATCTCTTCCATGGTTACCTCCTGATCACAATTCTATCGCAAGTCCGAGATTCTTCAAGTTATTTAGAAAAGGATCTTATCTGCTGCTTTCTTTCCCAGGCCAATGGCATAGTTGAGCCCCCTGTCCTCGGGGTATATCTGGGGCATGGAGGCTAAGTAAAGGCCTTCAAGCGGGGTTTTGATGTCGGGTATTCTGTCGCCGTAGCCCAGGGTCACCACCGGCTGTGCATAAGGTGCCCGGCTTAAGGTGGCTCTTTTTAGGTTGCCCATTGAAAATTGAGGAAATACTTTTTTAAGTCCGTCTAAAAAGAGCCTGGTGATTTCCTCATCCGATGCCGAAAAGAGTGGATCGCTCCTGTCCAGATACCGGGAAAGATAGACCACATGGGAGTGATAGCCCCGCTGGCCCACCAGATTGGTATGCTCAATGATAAGCACGAAGGGCAGCCCATCCTGAGCAATGGTAATCCAATAATAGGGCGACAAACTCTCCTTAAGCTCAAGAGCGAGGCAGAGGTTGGCCTTGAGTTTGATGGCCTCAATGGACTCTCGGTAGTTGTCCGGAAGGTCGGTGCAAAGAAAAGAGAGAAGCTCCGGCGCTCCCGTGAATAGCACCCGGTCAAAGACCTGGGTGACAGTATCAGTTTCAACGGCCCAATGACCATCCGGAAGACGTTTGATGGCCCGAACCAAGGTATTGAGGGCAACGGTTCCATTTAGGCCCTTTATGGTGTCTATAAGCCTATGAACCAGCGTAATAAAGCCGCCGTTGAGATAACCCAACTGCTCCTTATTGATGTTTTTTCCCCGGGAGGAACCCCGAAGCTTGAACTTGTTCCATATCCATGTCCCCGAAACCTTTTCCTCATCCACGTCGAATTTGGATCTCAGCAGGGGGCCCCAAACCTTATGGTAAGCATCCTGGCCCGAACGCCTGACAATCCACTCTCGAGCGGTGATATGCTCAAAAGGCCTATAATCTCGTATGAATTTGGAGCGGAGCACTAAAAGCCCCATTCTTATCCGGGACACAAAGCGCAGGGGCTTAAAGCAAAGAAGATCCAGGGGAGAGGTAAAGGGATGGAGCTTGTCATCCACATAAATAGCGTTTTTGGGCTCATACCATTGAAGCTCCTGGGCCAGAGAAAGTTCCTTAAGAAGCTCCAGAAGCTCTGAATCGCTGACAAATACATGGTGATAGAAGCGATCCAAATGGTCGCTCCCCACGGGAAATGCCGCCGCCAGACCACCGGGTGTGGCATCCTTTTCAAATACAGTGATATGATGGCCTTCCTTAGCCAGCTTGTATGCTGCGGTCAGGCCTGTCAGCCCGGCCCCAATAATCGCTATCTTCAAGTCCCTTCATCCTTCCGCACGTCATATGAAGATTTATTTGTAGATCACCTTTTTGTAGAGCACAAAGTTCCAGGACACGATGAAGAACATGATGAGAATCTTGGGAAGGTACAGCACCGGCCAGGAATTCTCACCAAAGGAGAGTACCAATAGGGAACGGATACCCGAGAACAGCAGGACATTGCCCACCACCAGGTTAAAGAAGAAGAGGGGCGTGTAGAGCAAGAGCTGACGCTTCATATCGTTCTTTGACTTAAAGGAGTAGTTCCGGTTTAACAGAAAGTTAATCCAGAAGATGACGGTGTAGACCATGATATTGACCAAAAGCTCATTAAGGCTGAATAAATCGCGCAAGAGAATGAACAGAAGATATTCAAAGGAAAAGCAGAAAATACCCACCAGAAAATATCGGACAAACTGTCCCAGGGTTTCAGGCTGAAGAAATTTATTGATCAGCGGGTACCTTTTTAACGACTCTACTATCTTAAGCATTGATGCATTAACCTCCAGTTTACCAGTCCCACCCGGGCAGAATGCGCAGGATATCAAGATAGATGCGGGGCACCTCGATGCCTGACAGCACAGGATAGTATATCACAAACAGCGCAGCAGCAATAACCAGGAATATGGTTGTTGCCCTTCGTGTAATGATTTGATGACTTTCCAGATATCTGAACAGAATGCCCAGCATCAGAATCAGGAAGGGGACACAGGAGAAATAGTGGTAGATAAAGGTCAGCTTGCGGGGTGCTACCACCCAGGGCAGGTATTGGGACAGATAGCCAATGATGGGGAACCATAAGAGCTTTGTTCCCTCCAGCGTCTTCTCCCGCTTAAAGATGGAGGAGAACAACAGTGTCAATGTAATAACAAAGGCTATAAGCCCGCCCCAGAAGACCAAAGGATTGCCAAACGAGGCAATGGAGGCCCCCCAACCGTCGGGCAGAAGATTTCCCTTGTAATAGAAGATGGGCCGTAGATTCAGGGGCCATTCATACCATGGAGACGAATAGGGATGGGGCTCAGTGACGCCCTTATGATAGTTGAACATATGCTCTATGGTGGAAAGCACATACTGAAGAAGGCTTTTATTGCCCTGCTGATAGCTTATGGGAATAAAGGACAGCACATAGATAACTGCCGGAATAACAATGAAGAATAAAATGCAGAACAGGCAGGTCAGGTAGAAGTACTTGCCCAGCCAGCCGTTCAGCGCCTTGCTCTTATAATTTTTGGGCGTGCTTTCCTCCTTGATGCGGATATTGAGTTGATTATTAAAGGCACTGTACTCGTAGCCTCTGGACATGAAGAAAAGAACGGCCAGACCAAAGGCTCCATAGAGGGCAATCCATTTGGTGGCCCCGCCCAGACCCAGAGTAACACCGCATAAAAGGAGAGGCACCAGGGACTTGAAAAAACCCCGCTCATAGGCCATGGCATCGTAATAGTCCAGCATGAAATAGAACATGAGCATGACGAAGAACACAGTATAGCTGTCAATGGTGGCTAAGCGTGTCTGCGCAAAATGCATGAAATCAAACATCATTAGGAAGGCGCAGAAAAATGCCCAGAAGCTGTCCTTGAAGAACCGCTTGGCCATAATATACATCAGGGGAATCAGGGCGGCACCGAACAGGGTACCCATAATGCGCCACCCAAAGGGATTCATGCCAAAGAGCTTTATGCCCAGTGCTATAATGGTCTTTCCCAGCGGGGGATGGGTGTTCTCATAGATAATATCCCTTTTTTCCAACTGCTCCAGGGCGGTGCGGGGGAAATAAATCTCGTCAAAATAGGTTCCATTAAGCACCGTGGGCCTGTCCGGAACCAGGCTTTGCTCGTCGAACATGAGCTCCACACCTGGTGTGCGGGCCAGACTTTTCACCGAGAAATCAGTGATCTGAGTATCACCGTCAAAGAAGCCGATCTCGCGGTACTCGGCCTTATAGAACATATTCTGATCCTTCTCTTTGTCTGTTCTTAAATAGCGGGTGGCAAATCTCAGCTTGCTGGTGGTTACCGCATCAGTGGTGTAATGCCACTTGAACACCGACTTCATATCAAGAAAACTGTAGGGTTCAAACTTGCCGTCCTTTAAGGCTTCAATCTCCAGGCTGCCAAAGCATCCCCAGGCATCCCCCAGCCCTCCGAAGAGGAGTATCTTGTCAATATGAACCTCTTTCCCGAAATCAACCTCGAAGATTTCATTGAGCTGCTCAGGCTTCCAGCCCGTGGCCGGTGCTTCCATGTTGCCCAGATAGAACAGGGCAATGGCAAGATAAATGACGGTCATAAGCAGCATGATTTTAACATCTTTTTTATTGATTCTACCGTTCATTTTAACACTCCTTGGTGAACGCGGCTTTTGGAGGCTCCGTCCCCGATAAAAATCCTATAGCCCTGATAAACTGCCAGACTATAGGTGACCAGGGTGATGAATGCCAGGATGATGGACAGAATGTCATAGCGCTCCAGCCAATATTGGCCGCTAAAGGATAGTATGTATAAATAAAGGTGATTAAAAAACACGCAAAAGCTGGTTAACGCCGCTGTGAGAATATGGCGCTTGTCGAACACGGTGCATAGGGTGATAAAGATGATGGCTGGAAGCAGATAGCGCTCATGCATTTTGGTCATGAACATGAAGGCGCTGAACTGGACCAGGAACGAAAAGTAGGCAAAGGTATACAGGCGCGGGCCGCCCCTGAGGAGCAGGAAAAAGGCAAAGGCTAGACCCAGGATGAGGAGGATGTTCCCCCACCAGAAATAGGTTAAGCCCATAAAGGGGAGAGTGTCCTTCTGAATCTGTCCCCCTAAGAGGGTCCAGAGATTAAAGGCATTGGCAGTGCCAAAGGGATAGTCCTGAATGCTGCGGGCATAAAGGTCAAAGAGCCAATAGAAGGGATCAATGAACCTGGGCAGGCTATGGGCCTTGGCAGTAGGGATATAGAAAGGAAGCACAATGGCTAAATAGAGCGCGATGCCTGAAATAAGGCCCGTCCCAAGCCTTAATAAGCTCTTTTTATCCAGGCGGAAGTCCTTAAAGTAGAGCACCAGCACCACTGGTACCAAAAGCCCGCTCTGGGGCTTGGTAAGAACTGCGATGAGAAAGAGGAGAGCCGCCAGGTTGGGCCGTCTTATTTCAAATAAATAGAGCATTCCCAACAGCATGGTAGCCGGAATGGCATCAAACTGCCCCCAAACCGACGAGTTAATCCACACACCCGGATTGATGGCATAGACGAGCCCGGCCATCAGCCCTGCCTGGGGCCTGTTGTATTTCTGGCCCAGCTTATAGATGATAAAGCCGCCAATAAACTCAAAGATTACCGACCAGAGCTTGATCAGATAAGCATGCCAAAGCTTAGACAGGGAAAGAATGTTTACAACCTCACCCGTCAGCCAAAGGAAGTACTGGTAGAAAGGGGCATAGACGATATGAAAGCCCGATGACCCGTAGAGCTGGGAGGGTCCATTCTTGGCCAGATAACTGCTCCAGGCCATATAGCCTCCCATATCAATGGCATAGGGCTGAATGAATGTCAACAAAAGTCTTAAAGCAAAAACGACAACAATATAGGGCATGGCTTGGCGCAAAAGGTCTCGGTTTCTGTTGCCAAGCCTCCATAAGGACTCTTCTGACATGGGATCCTCCATAACATATTGCTCGGTGCTTCCCATTCTTAAGAAGCACCGAGGCATGTACCATCATTGTAAATCAAAAAAGAGCAAAAAAAAAGCACCGTATGAAGAATTACTTATAAAATAATTGCGTCTTGGTGGTGCTCAAAACAGGTAAACTCATCACTCTATAATATATAAAAGGAGGAATAAATAACTTCATTGTTATTATACCATGGAAACATCTGTATTAATGTTACTTTTAGATTATAAAAATATTAACAAATCATGAACAAATAATGGGAGGCCTGTGGCCTGTCCAGATTGCATTTTTACCCCTTTTAGTTTATCATAAGGTAAGTAATTAGCGAAACTGTTTTGGTTTGGTTTAATAAACCGGAGTCTTACAGCAGGTGAGCTTTATAATAGGAGTGGTAGCATGGTACTGTACGAGAGCACGAGAGGACATAAAGAAGCAATTCCCTCAGCCGAGGCTATCAAAAAGGGTATTTCCCCCGATGGCGGTCTCTATGTTCCTCAAAAACTAAAGCCCTTAACCCTGGATGAGATTAAAGGACTTGCGGCGCTGCCCTATACACAGCGCGCAGTGACCATATTGGAACGCTTCCTGGACGATTTTACCCGGGAGGAACTCTTGGATTGTGTCAACCAGGCCTATGCCCCTGAGAAGTTTTCCAGCCCGGACATTGCGCCGGTGGTAACCCTCAATGAGCATCTTTGCCTTTTAGAGCTCTGGCATGGCCCCACCTGTGCCTTTAAGGATATGGCGCTTCAGATCCTGCCCCGATTCCTGGTCAAGTCCATGGAAAAGACGGGGGAAACCAGTGAGATCGTGATTCTGGTGGCCACCTCGGGAGATACGGGCAAGGCGGCCCTGGAGGGCTTTGCCGATGTGGACGGAACCCGTATCATGGTGTTCTATCCTGACTCGGGCGTCAGTGAGGTTCAAAAATATCAAATGATTACCCAGACGGGTAGGAATGTTAAGGTTGTGGGCGTCAAAGGCAATTTTGACGATGCCCAGACAGGGGTAAAGCAGATATTCACCGATGAGACCTTGAACGCAGAGCTGGAGCTCAAAGGGCTTAAGTTCTCCTCGGCCAATTCCATCAACTGGGGAAGACTGGTGCCCCAGATCGTCTATTATTTCTCGGCCTATGCCGACATGATCAAGAATGGACGTATTAAGGCCGGGGATAAGGTCAATTTTGTGGTGCCCACCGGTAATTTTGGCAATATTCTGGCCGGTTTCTATGCCAAGCTCATGGGCCTCCCTGTCAATAAGCTGGTTTGCGCCTCCAATGACAATAATGTGCTCACCGACTTTATCCGCACAGGTATCTATGACAGGCGCCGCCAATTTGTAAAGACCATTTCGCCTTCCATGGATATCTTAATCTCCAGTAACTTGGAAAGGCTTCTGTATGAGCTCACCGATCACGACGCCGAGAAGGTGGGGGGCTGGATGAAGCAGCTTAATGAAAAGGGCTGTTATAACGTAGGCTCCAAGGTGCTGGAAAAGATTCAGCAGCACTTCTGGGCGGGATGGACCAATCAGACTGAAACCCTGAAGACCATTGAATGTGTTTATGATGAATACCACTATGTCTCCGACACCCATACGGCGGTGGGCATTGATGTTTACGAGAAGTATGTCATTACCACGGGAGATCTGACCCCTGCGGTCGTGGTATCCACAGCAAGTCCCTTTAAGTTCAATGAGAGTGTGTGCAAGGCCCTGTTTGGGCAGAATGATATAGAGGGCAAGAACGAATTTGAGCTTCTGGAGCTTCTATCACAGAAAACGGGCTGGAGCATTCCT
>JAKIML020000047.1 GCA_022702935.2 Bacillota bacterium
CATACTAACTTATTTTGGCCGTTTTGTCTGTCTTAATTTCTGGTATCATTATAGTTTTGCTGTTCCCCTATAAGGCCTGCTCCCGTTAGAAGTATGGGAAGTGTTTAAACTTAATTCTTTTTAAAAGGCATATCCTTAAAAATAAATATCGTTTCACGGATATAATCACCGCCTAAGTCTAATGAATAAACATCGTGATCGAATTCAACTCCTATCACGCAATTATCATAATACGTAGTTACATAAATATCTTCCATATTATCACGGCTTGAATGACGTGAGTAATCGGCAGTAACACAAACTCGTTCATTGTAGGAGCCTATATCCATAATTTTTATACCCTCATCGTCTTTTAAGTAAATCCTAATAAATTTCCCAGCATAATTTGAATCATCATACGAGCTATAGTTCGTAAGCACATCAGGATTCTGTATTATTTCTTGTTCTATTACCAGGCAACCATCCTTAATGGCATCTTCTTTCGAGTAGGCAGACGGTAACTCTTCAAGGGGCGTATATCCGAAATATAATGCACTTTGCACAGGGTCGTACGGGAAATATATAAATTCAAATACCTTTTTTCCTTCAATAAACAACTCGTGCAGGCCGGTTTCAGCATCATACATGACAGATAACTTGCCTGTGATATCATTTTTGTCATCAGACAGGCATTTCCATACAGCTTGCTTACCCGCCACAGATAAGCGATAACGTTCAGCCTTTTGATAACGGGTGGAGTCATTTACCTCTTTTGATGAATCTATATCAAATGCTTGAATTGTTAATACGGCTTCTTTATTCTTGTTTACCTTCCCAATAAATTCATACCACACTTGATAATTTGCAGCTATACTGTCTCCCCCTACTACAAAGGTGCCCTCGCTAAAATCATTCAAAAGCCACTGTGGAGGAAATTGCAGATAATTGGGAGGAAAATCGGGAAAAGGACGGGCTGGACGAATATGCGGTACAGCCTGGGTCGGTTTCACAGACAGTATGTAAGTTAACTGGGATTGGGAGAGGCTAGTGGTATTACTTTCATCAGTAATTAAAGATGGCATACCAGATGGATTCTGTGTGGAAGTGGAACATGATGACAAAAAAACAAGCAGTATTCCCAGGACAAAAATGAGTATACATGAACTCATACGGCTCAACCAGCCGGATTCTGACACAAAATAATGAGAACAAGTCTTTTGTTTGACAGATTGGTTTTTATCAAGCAATGAGCAGAAACCGAAAAACATATTGGTAGGTTTCATTTTATTCATATAGCCGTTACACTCCCCATTAAACATTATTTATATGTATTAGTTTATAACCGAATTTCTTTCGAGTCCGTATGACTGGTAGTATCCCGAATTTTGTGTAAACTCCAAATACGGGGTAAAATAGAGCAA
>JAKIML020000056.1 GCA_022702935.2 Bacillota bacterium
ATCTTTATTTTCATCCATTTTATCCCATCCATCAACCATGCGGGTTTGCGGAGTTGGGGAGGGAATGAGTTTATTTTATATTCACAGGATTATCTGCGCAGGGAAATTTTTCTAAAAGGATCTTATTGGCGGCCCTAAGCTTTTGATCATACTCCCGATATGATTCGCTCAATATTTTGAGATTTTCAATAAAAACATCATAATAACCGCTTTCCTGCTGGAACTTTACAAACATTTGCTTCATTTGACAGGCGGGTGAATTTTTATACGCCTCGGAGTCTACATATTCCAAATACTTTTGGATGGTCTCTCTATGCTCTTCCAAATATCTTTCGGGGTTGTCTACGGCGTCCATGACTGCCCCATTCAAGCTCTGGATCTGCTCCTCCTCCATATGGCCCAAACCCTGCTCCAAAAATTCCTCCAGCTCTCTGGGGAACTCCATTTGCTGAACGCTGTCCAGATACTCGATAATCTGGTTATAGGCCCTTTCTTTCTCCGGGGTATCGATGCTTCCATGGAGAAACGGCCCAAAATGCATGCACAGGTACAGTCCATAGCCTCCCGGAAAGGCCTGCAGCAGCTTTTCCTTGATGGTAAACTGCTGTTCCATTTCTTCATCAATAAAGCGGCTGGCCTCATCTACATCATAGTCCTTTGCCAAATGCTCCAGGCACCTTTTTCTGGCCTCGGCCTTTTCAACCTCCAGCTCCATCCTGTATTTGCATTTGGCCAGGGTACTGGGTTTATGGGGGCTTGCAAGAATTTCTTTAATTTCGCTGATGCTGAGTCCCAGCTTTCTTAGAACACGGATCTCTTTAAGCACTGCAATATCGTCAGGGCTGTAGTTCCGATAGCCATTCTCCCCGACCTTCGGTGCTATGAGTCCCTGTGCTTCATAATATTCAACGGCCTTCCTGGTCAGACGGCATTCTCTTAACACCTCGTTAATAAGCATTCCTATCACCTCAGCATCATCATAAGCCAGCCCCCAAGGTGATAGTCAATACCCATGATGTTTTTTAATTCAACATGGAGGCCGGTGCGTCCAAATAGTGAAACTGCCGCACCCTTTGCGGGATACGGCAGCTTGTTTATTCCCTATATTACTTTTTTCTAGACAAAACCTTCTTGGCTTTTTCCACAATGGTTTCGGGGGTGAGCTTATACATGGCCAGCAGGTCAGCCGGCTTGCCTGATTTTCCGAAGACATCCTCAATACCTACCATTTCCATGGCCACGGGATGATTCTTAACCACCACTTCGGCAACGGCACTGCCGAAGCCGCCCATCACATTATGCTCCTCGCAGGTCACAATCGCACCCGTCTCCTGGGCTGCCTTGATGATGATCTCCTCATCAATGGGCTTGATGGTGTGAATATCGATAACTCTTACCGACAGGCCTTCCGCTTCCAGCTTGGAAGCAGCCTGCACGGCCATATCCACCATAAGACCATTGGCAATGAGGGTGATGTTCTTGCCATCCTTAACGGTGACACCCTTGCCAATCTGGAACTGGGTATCGTTTGAATAGATGACCGGAACATCCAGTCTGCCCAGTCTTAAGTACACAGGTCCAACCATCTCAGCGGCCTGCTTGACCAATGCCATGGTGGACACGCCATCGGCCGGTGAGATCACGGTCATTCCGGGAATGGAACGCATTAAAGCAATGTCCTCAATGGCCTGGTGGGATGCGCCGTCCTCGCCAACGGTAATACCGGCATGGGTAGCACCAATCTTTACATTAAGATGGGGATAGCCAATGGAGTTTCTCACCTGGTCAAAGGCCCGCCCTGCCGCAAACATGGCGAAGGTGCTGGCAAAGACTGTTTTCCCGCAGCTTGCCAATCCGGCCGCCACGGCCATCATATTGGATTCGGCAATTCCCATATTGATATGTCTTTCGGGGTATTTCTTCTGGAATAAGTCGGTTCGGGTTGATTTGGAAAGGTCGGCATCCAAAACAACAATATTTTCATTATGGCCAATTTCAGCAAGTGCTGTTCCGTAGGCCACACGCGTCGCTATCTTTTCTGACATGGGTCATCCCTCCACGTTTCCTTTGAAATTCGTTTTCTTTCAATTAAGCGCTAACGCGATATTAAAGGCTGTTCAGGAGCGCGTCCAACTCAGCCAGAGCCTGTTCGGCCTGCTCCTTTTTAGGGGCGCTGCCGTGCCATGAGGCTTGATTTTCCATATAGGAGACGCCTTTACCCTTCACCGAATGGGCGATAATCACCGTCGGCTTGCCCTTGGTAGCCTTGGCCTCCTCTACCCCTTTTTCGATGGCATCAAAGTCATGGGCATCAATATTAACCACATGCCACCCGAAAGCGAGGAACTTGTCCGCAATGGGCTCGGGATTCATAACATCAATAATTTTTCCGTCAATCTGCAATCCATTGTAATCCACAAAGGCTGTAAGATTGTCAAGCTTGTAATGGGCCGCTGCCATGGCTGCCTCCCAAACCTGTCCTTCCTCCAGCTCACCGTCGCCCAGAACGGTAAAGACACGATAGTCCTTCTTATCCAGCTTTCCGGCCAGAGCCATGCCTACCGCCGCAGAAACGCCCTGCCCCAGTGAACCTGTGGACATATCCACGCCGGGCACCTTATCCATGTTGGGATGTCCTTCAAGGTAGCTTCCGGCCTGTCTGAAGCTTTTAAGATCCTCTACGGGGAAAAAGCCGCGATGGGCCAGGGTTGAATAAAGCCCGGGTGAGCAGTGTCCTTTTGAAAGGACGAAACGATCCCGATCAGGGTTCTTAGGGGATTTCGGGTCAACCCTCATTTCTTTAAAATAGAGGAAGGTCATAATGTCCGCCACTGATAGGGACCCGCCCGGATGACCGCTGCCTGCCGATGCAACTGCTGTAATGATACCTTTTCTTATCTGTGTTGCTGTTCTTTGAAGCTCCAATTTGGTTTTTGCATCCATCTTGAACTCTCCTTCTATCCCAATGTAATCATTGACATGTTATCCTTGAGACGCTGTTCCGAAATGCTTTTGTGCACAGGCTAAATTTGCTATGTACAAAAGTTGTATATTTATCCGCCTTAACAGACCAAGTATACATGATTACTATTTTAAAATCCAGAAAAAAATCATATCAAAAATGGGAGAAATTTTACTTTTTTTCATGCAGGGGCAGGAATCCTTCACCTAATACCTCCCTGGCATCAATGAGCAGAACAAAGGCATTGGCATCGCAATCCTTGACAATCTCCTTGACCATGCTGATTTCCTCACGCTTGACCACACAGAGCAGAACGGTCTTGTCCTGCCTGCTGTACATGCCCATGCCCTTAAGACCCGTAACCCCCCGCTCCACATCGTGCATGAGCCTTTGGGCGATATCCTCCGATCGATTGGAGATGATGAGCAGGCTCTTGGCAAAATTCAGACCCTCCAGATAGGCGTCAACCGTTTTGGTGGATATATAAAGGCTGAGAGCAGCATAAAGCCCCAGCTTAACGCTTCTAAAGGCGATGGTGGCAAACAGAAGGACACAGCCGTCCAAAAAGAGCAGGTATTGCCCCACCGAGAATTTGGGGAAAAATTTCTTGAGAATGGCCGCAGCCAGGTCTGTTCCGCCGGTGGTAGCATCCTCCTTGAGAATGATGCCCAGGCCAAAGCCCATGATCAAACCGCCCATCACAGCGTTCAAAAGCAAATCAGGCACGGCCATGGAGGCATCAAATCGGACCAGATACTCATGAATGAGCTTATTAAAAAAGGGCCAGGTGCCGTCAATCAACAGGGACAGGACCACAGCACCATAGAGGGAACGAACAAGGAATAGTCGGCCCTTGCTTTTATAGCCGGTGAGAAAAAGAGGGACATTAAAGAAAAGCATCAGCATACCTACGGGTATGGCATTGCCGATGACATAAAAGATGACGGTTGAGAGCCCCGAAACACCTCCAGGAGCAAGTTTGTAGGGTATCAAAAACAAATTCATGGAGACGGCCATAATCAGGCAGCCCAGTGTAATGACGAGATAGGGGCGGAAGACTTCCTTAAAACGCTTAGACATTGCTTTTCCTCCTTCATTACGTTTACTTAGTATATGAAAATGGGACAAAAAAAACCGGGATAATACCCGGTTCTTCGTCGTGCTATTTCACCTGGAAGTGAAATCATCAGGGGCTCGGGGCAAAAACCCACGAGTATGGACGCCAAGAAAAAGTATTCTCTTATGAAAAATTACTTCATACCATACTTCTTCTTGAACTTATCTACGCGACCACCCATGTCAACAAGCTTTTGCTTGCCAGTGAAAAAAGGATGGCACTGTGAACAAATTTCAACGCGCAATTCGGGCTTTGTAGAACCTGTTTCAAAGGTCTCGCCGCATGCGCAACGAACTACTGCTTTAGTATAATTGGGATGGATACCTTCCTGCATGGTTTTCACCTCGCTTAAAATGGCATTGTTTCTATAGTAGAAACTTCATTATTTCAATTTAGGACTTAAAAAGTGCCGAATGGTATTGTATCACACCATGGACTTTAATGCAAGTACAAACTATTTATAGATAGTATCGTAGTTGTTCTTTTCGCGCTGCATGAACGCCGTATTAATCCCGTTCACAAATTCCTCATTATTCTTGGTGTTCATGAGCCGGTTAATGATCATCTCGGTAACATCGGCCGTACCCACATTGCTCATCGCCTTTCTGATGGTCCAGATGCCTTCCAGCTCGCGCTGTGTCAGCAGCAGTTCCTCTCTTCTAGTACCTGAGCGGTTGATATCAATGGCCGGGAAGATGCGCTTTTCAGACAGCTTTCTGTCCAGATGAAGCTCCATGTTGCCCGTTCCCTTGAATTCCTCGTAAATGACATCATCCATACGGCTTCCCGTATCAATAAGGGCTGTGGCTATAATGGTCAGGCTTCCGCCGTTTTCAATATTACGGGCTGCACCAAAGAAACGCTTGGGCTTGTGCAGGGCACCCGGATCCAGACCGCCCGACAAGGTACGCCCCGTAGGAGGAATGGTCAGGTTATAGGCTCTGGCCAAACGGGTGATGCTGTCAAGGAGGATAACCACGTCTTTTTTATGTTCAACCAATCTCTGCGCTCTTTCCAGCACCATTTCGGCCACCTTGATATGGTGCTCGGGCACCTCATCAAAGGTGGAGTAAATGACATCGCCTCTGATGGAGCGCTGCATATCGGTAACTTCCTCAGGACGTTCGTCAATGAGGAGTACAATAACCTCGATTTCGGGGTGCTTGGCCGTAATTGCATTGGCAATCTTCTTTAAGAGAATGGTTTTACCGGCCTTAGGGGGTGAAACAATCAAGCCGCGCTGGCCCTTGCCAATGGGAGCAATGAGGTCAATGAGTCGGGTAGAGAGCTCCTTGGTATCCTGCTCCAGGGTAATCCGTTCATTGGGGTAAATGGGAGTCAACTGCTCAAAGGGACGCCGTCTCTGGGCCACCTCAGGCGAATCGCCGTTAATGGAGGACACATAGAGCAGGGCCTGGAATTTCTCGCCTTCCTTCTGGATTCTGCCCTTGCCCACAATCTTATCCCCGGTTTTCATATTGAATCTGCGAATCTGCGAAGGGGAGACATAGATATCCCGGGTACCCGATAAATAATTATGACCGCGCAGGAAGCCATAACCATCGGGGAGTACCTCAAGAATACCCGTTACCGGATTATCGCTTTCGAGCCGTGACAGATCCTTGTTCTTGGGATATTTAAAGCTGCGGTTATCAGCATCGGAAGTGGTCTCTTCCTTTTCCTTTTCATCCTTTGGGGCCTCATCCGCAGGCTTTTCAGGTATGGTCTCAGCAACTACATCCTGCTTTTCTGGCAGAGCCTCAGCCACTACATCCTGATTCTCAGCAGAAGGCTTTGTCTCCTCCTGAACAGCTTCTGACTTAGCTATCGTCGGAAGGACGGGAAGCTGAACATCGCCAGCGGGTTTCGCCTCAACAGCCTCCACCTTTTGAGGCTCCTTATCCGCTTTGACTTTCTGGGGCGGAATGGAATCCCTGGCCTCGGACACTTTCTCGGAGGCTTTGCCGTCCTTCGCCTCAGTCTTTCGGGAGGTCTTTCCTTTCTTTGCCTTGGATGCTTCCCTGGAATCCTTTTGAGTCTCGGGCTCGTCCTTTGCCTCGGTTTTGGCGTCTTTTATAGTCTCGACCTTGGCTTCGTTCCTGGTCTCAGCCTTAGGCTCATTGCTGGCCTCAGTCTTGGATTCGGTCTTTGCCTCAGTCTTAGCCTCACTCTTTGCCTCGGTCTTAGGCTCACTCTTGGACTCCTGGCTCTCCTTCTTTTTGGGACGGCCGCGTCCGCTCTTTTTATCGGCAGACTTGGATTGGTCCTGGTCGGCTTGAGCAGGTTGTGCCGAGGGTTCTTCCTTTTGAGGCGCCAAAGTCTCTTTTCCAGCTTTGGCATCACTGGGCTCTTCCTTCTTCAAAGCATCCTGCTTTGTTGATTCAGAGGCAGCCTTTGGTCTTCCTCTTTTCTTTTTCCCATCCTTGCTCTCCTCTGAGTCATCAGGCTTTTCAGAGACAGCCGAAGAAGCAGCGTCAGCCTTTGCTTTGGGAGCTACTGCAATGGATTCTTCATCTTTCTTTGTGACTTGGGTCGGGACATTACCCGAAGAGGTAATGAGCTCAATAAGGTCCGATTTTTTCATCCTTGAGAGTTTTGTGTGGCCAAGCATCTTTGCAATATACTTTAGATCCTCAAGCGATTTTCCCTCAAGATTGGGCCTGTCGTTCATAATACACCGCCTTGTGTTCAATTAACTTTGTGAAATGTAGAAAAAGATTTGCTTTTACCATAAAACTATAAGGGTAATCCCAAAAATAGATTCCATCATAACACCGACTTTAAGTACCATTGTCGTGCCTTAATAAGATAAACAATACCATATTTATTCATATTCCATTATTAAGATTCTTTGTGGGAAATATCTTATCTATAGAGATGCCTACCTCTTGACTGATATAATATACCAATTCAACCTGTCCTTTGTCAAGTATAAACCTTTCTGACTAATGCTATTCAAAATAGATAGAAGGATCAAAGCGTCGATAAATAGCTCTTAAATACAACAAAATCAGCCTTCGGATTTTGCCAACATTTGTAGGGGGGTTCTCCGAGGTTTTTCCATGGGATGATTTACCGCTATCCGTTATTATGGGATTGTAAGATAACCCTTATTGCTGATATCCATAACATCCATTAATGTTAGCCTTCAGTTTTGGTATTTTGGGGTAAATATGTTGGAAAAACAGATAGAGAACATGAAGCTTCAATTGGATCATTTGATACTGACTGAACCATTTAGCAGCCCGACAATTTTATCATACAGTCAGGCATTGGATGAGTTGATTGTTGAATTTATGAAACGCAAGGCAAGCCAAAAAACCAGCGGGATATGACAGAGAAAATGGATGGGGGTAACATCAATAACGGTTTATCTTTCAAATATATGACATCCGGACCACAGCGATGGGGGGACACCAGGGCGGCCGCTTAGGTCGACAGCTTAGAGCAACAACATGACGGCAGCATCTGGTGACCGTGTGGGACGGTGTCATCCACAGCTTAGGCGACATCGTGGACGACATCTTAGGCAGCAGCATTGACGACAACTTTGACAGCAGCTTAGGCAACAACTTAGGCAGCAACTTAGGCAGCAACTTAGACGACATCTTTGGCAGCATCTATGGCGACATCCTAGACCACATCTTTGACGACAGCTTAGGCGACAACTTAGACGACATCTTAGGCCACAGCTTAGACGACTTATATCTACATCCATGAACCATCATTGAGCAGAGCATTTGAACACATATAAAAAACCTGAGAACTAAATGTCTCAGGTTTTCTTTTTACCCTTTTCCCCTTCTTAAATGGATACAGCGTTTATCCCTTCACCGCTCCTGCAACAACACCCTTGATGATGTACTTCTGACAGGCCAGATAGAAGATGATAATGGGTGTAATGGCCAGAACCAGCATGGCCATCATGGCCCCCATGTCGATGGAGCCATAGCCGGCCTTAAGATACTGTATGGCGATGGGAATGGTTTTGAACTTATTGCCTATAACAAGGTTGGGCAGCAGATAGTCATTCCAGATCCACATGGCATTGAGAATGGCCACAGTAATGGCTGTGGGACGTAGTATGGGCAGAATGATGCTGAAAAAGGTTTGAACGGGTTTACAGCCGTCCATCATAGCCGCTTCCTCAATCTCAAGCGGAATGGATTTGACGAACCCGCAGAAGGTAAACACCGACAACCCGGCTCCAAAGCCTAAGTAAATCACAATGAGCCCGGCAGGGTGACTATCCAGGTGCAGGGTATTGGCCACCTTGGACATGGTGAACATAACCATCTGGAAGGGCACTATCATGGAAAAGGCAAAGGACAGGTAAAGGATTTCGGAGGTCCTTGTTTTTACCCGTGTAATATACCATGCGGTCATGGAGGTACACAGCACAATGACCAGCACAGAGCTCACCGTGACAAAGACGGACCATCCGAAGGACTGCAGAAAGTTAGTCTTGGCAAGGCCTTCAACGTAATTGACCAATCCTGCGAAGGTCTTGGCGTTGGGCAATTCAAAGGGCGCATTGGAAATATAAAGCTTCCCTTTGAAGGAGTTCATGAGAATGATGAATATGGGAGCAAGGTAGACAACGGATAATACACACATAACACAGAATATAATGTTGCCGAATACTTTATTTTTTTTACGCATTATCCTTCAACCTCCTTGCTGCGTGTCAGGAAAAGCTGTCCGGCGGCAATGACGGCCACCAGAATGGAAAAGATAACGGCCTTGGCCTGGCCAACACCCTCCCAGTTGGTCTTGCCATAGAAGGTATTATAGATATCCAGTGCCAGCATGGCCGTCTTTCTGGACGGCGCACCAGCAGTGAGCGCCAGGTTCTGATCAAAGAGTCTGAAGGAGTTGGTCAGTGTCAGGAAAAGACATATGGTAAAGGAAGGCATGACCACGGGAATGGTCACATGACGCAGAACCTGCAGCGGCGTGGCACCATCCACACAGGCTGAATCTATCAATTCAACGGGAATGCTTTGTATGCCTGCGATGTAAATGATCATCATATACCCGATTAATTGCCAGTTCATTAACAGCACTAACCCCCAGAATCCATAGCGGGGATCTGTGGTTAAGGTCGCTTCCATTTTATAAAGGAAGCCGTTTATAATAATCTGCCATATGTAACCAAGAACAATACCACCAATGAGGTTGGGCATAAAGAAAACCGTTCTGAAGATATTGGTGGCCTTGATGCCCGAAGTAAGGATGCTTGCCAGGGTAAAGGCAAGAAGATTAATGGATATTACCGAAACAACAGTAAATTTAACGGTGAACCAGAGTGCATTCACAAATTCGTTATTCGCTGAAAAGGCCTTAATGTAATTGCTGAAGCCCACCCATCTGGCATCAATGACAGTGGTAAATTCGGTAAACGAGAGATAGATGCCCATAAAGAACGGAATAACAAAGGCAATGAGAAAGGCCAGTACGGTTGGCAGTGCAAAAAGGAAAAAATACTTTTTATATGATTCCTGCATAAGATCTCTCCTTTTATGAATAAAAAACATATCCCTGTTTCCTATTCATGGTCGCAGTTGGGCCGGCTATAACTGCCCTGACATAAAGCTCCGGCCTTCTGCTGTCCCCCCTGAATATTAGCATCACTCCGCACCCAAGGGTACGGAGTGACGCTCTGATATTATGTCTATGTATTATTTTGCTTTCTCGGACTTCCAGGAATCCTTAACAACGGTCTCAACTTCTTCCCAGGACTTTCCGCCCTGTGCATACTCAAGAAGCGCGTCGCCAAAGTAGTTCTTGAAATCCTCGCTGGGGAAGGCTGCAAAGGTCCATGCCACAGAGGTCACACCCGACTTCTCCATCCAGGCCAGAACTTCTTTCGCCAGAGGATCGGAGGGCTTCTCATCATCTGTGAAGGTTGTGAAAGGAGCAATGAAGCCAAGATCCTTTGTTACATAGCTCTTACCCTTCTCGCTGCTGAACAGCCATTCAAGGAAGGCGATGGACGCATCCTGCTTCTCTTTGGAAACCTTGCTGTTGATGGCGAAGTAGTTCTCGGTACCTACGCAAAGTCCCTGATTTTCTTCGCCGGCTACACCGGTGTAGATAGGCATGAACTTGATGTCCTCAGCCTTAACGGTGTTGCCTTCAACACCGGCAATCTGGCTCCATGCCCAGTTGCCGTTCTGCACCATGGCAACCTGACCGAGTGCGAACTCAGCCATGGAATCGTTGACCGATTTGCTGCCCAGCAATCCTTTGGCAGTGATGGAATTGTTAATATAGAGATCGAAGATGTTTCTGTAATTGCTTCCGTACTTGAAGGTAATTTCCTTGGCATCAAGTCCGGCCAAAACAGTGTTGTCGAAAGCGGTATTGTCCTTGAACTCATAGTATAAAGGCAGGTTAGCCAAATGGGTCTGCCATCTCCACTGTTCACCCTGATTCAAAGAGGTGGAAGCAAAGACGCCCTGGATTCCCAATTGGTCCTTCTTGGCGGTCATGTCTTCAACAACGGCTTTGAGGGTAGCAAAGTTCTTGATTTCAGATGCGCTGTTGATGGATACCGCTTTGTCTGAGAGGGCGAAATACTTCTCCATAATGGCATTGTTATAGATAATTCCATAGCCTTCTACAACATAAGGAATGCCATAAACCCCTTTACCCTCAGAGACAGCAAGGCTCTTGTCGGACAGATAGCCGTAAAGCTTGGTTCCGGAAAGATCCAGGCAGTAATCCTTCCAGGATTGGAAGCCCACGGGACCATTAATCTGGAAAATGGTGGGGGGCTCGGCCTTGGCGATTTCAGCCTTCAGGGTTGTCTCATAGGTTCCGCTGGCGGCAGTGACAACATTGACCTTAACCCCGGTCTCAGCCTCATAATCAGCCGCGATTTTGGTATAGACCTCAGCAATCTCGGGTTTGAAGTTTAAGAAGTAAATCTCTGTTCCCGATGCTTTGCCACCGTTGCCGCCGGCAGGTGTCCCTCCGCAGGCTGCCATAGAAATGGCCATAACCATGACGAGTAAAAGTGCGACTAGCTTTTTCATTTTTGTCCTCCTTATTTCTGTGGTTATTTTAATCAAACCGTGCTTATGCACAATTTGTTTGATTTCCAATGAAGAATCGGCTGACAAAACCAAGGAGTGCGTAAAGTTTTTCAAATCGGGAAGCATATTAATCTCAATAATAGCGATTGCGCAAACATCTCAATTCATTTGCGCAATCGATTGCATTAACATATTATCACAATCCATTTTTGAAAGCAATACAGAACCATTAATTTTTTCAGTTACTTTGCTTTATTATTTCTCTATTTTATGCAAACTTTTTATCGAATTTGCACAGAAGTAATCCTATCATTATCATCATCATTTTTAAGCCGAAAAAATAAAAAAGCAGATCGTTTGGATTTATCGATCTGCTTATGACAGTATTTGCGCAAATTTTTGCACTAACTTATTCTTTGATATCCAGAGGTATATGATTGGCCTCAGCAAAGGCTTTAATTTTCTCCAGCTCAGGATCACTGCCCTGCGGGGCACTGGTCATGGACTTTTCATCGACAATCTTCACCTTGTACTCTCCGCCCAGTACATGGCTTAAGGCTTCCCTTAAGACTTCCAGGCTTTCATTTCTGCTTAAGACCGTCTTTTTAAGCCCATCCTCACTGGAAACCACCACATTTGCCACCCCATCCTCTGCAAGGATGCATTGGGTATCCATAAGATAGGCATAAACTTTCATCTTTCCTGTTGAACGGACATAGTCCACCACCTGGGGCCATTGCACGAGAAGCTGCTTATCCAAAATCCCGCTTTGGGAATCTTCGGACTTTTCCTTTACAGGTTCCTGTTTTTTCGGAGTGGGTTGTGACACGCCTGACGGCGCCTTGTTGGGTACAGTCCTTGGTACACCAGCCCCGGTGGAAAGCTCGGATAAACGCCTTTCCAAGGCCCCTATTCTGGATTCAAGGGAGGCGAGCCTGTCATCGGAAACCCCTCCGGTATTGCCGCCGCTTTGAGTACAGAGCTTAACAGCGGCAACTTCAAAAAGGATTCTGGGATTCTCAGCCCATTTGAGCCTTGCCTCAGTCTCCGAAAGCTCCCGAATGACCGACAGGGTTCTGTCAAGGCTGATTTTCTCCTTCATTTCAATCAGCGGCTTTTGCTCCTCCTCTCCCAGGTCAATCAGGGAAAGGGCCTCTCCCCCTGTCTTTATGAGCATAAGGTTACGGAACCAATCAATGAGCTGGGAGCACAGGGGCTGAAGATCCTTGCCCTGGTCCATGGCCGTTTTTATAGCCTGAAGGGCACGTTGAACATCCCCTTCAATAATGGCCTCTGCAAACCAATCCACCGTCTCGGTGGCCGTAAGTCCCGAAACTTCCACCACATCGTTCCGGGTGACAGGAGAGCTGCCCCGGGAGACGCATTGATCCAAAAGGCTGATAGCATCCCGCATTCCGCCTGCCGCAAGACGGGCAATGAGCTGCAGGGCGCTGTCCTCCACCTGGACCCCGCTGTCCTCAGCAATGACCCTGAGCCGGGAGACAAGGCCCGGAAGGGTAATGCGTTTAAAATCAAACCGTTGACAACGAGAAAGGATGGTGGCCGGAAGCTTGTGAGGCTCTGTGGTGGCCAGAATGAAGACCACATTCTCGGGCGGCTCCTCCAGGGTTTTCAAAAGAGCATTGAAGGCCCCCGTCGAGAGCATGTGAACCTCGTCGATGATATAGACCTTATAGCGGGTCACCGCAGGGACATACATGACCGCTTCCTTAATCTCGCGGACATCATCCACACCGTTGTTGGAGGCGGCGTCAATTTCTATGACATCAATGATGGAACCGTCCAGGATGCCCGTACACACCGAGCATTGATTACAGGGACTGCCGTCCCTGGGTTCCAGGCAGTTAACTGCGCGGGAGAAGATTTTAGCCAGTGTGGTCTTCCCCGTACCCCGGGTTCCGCAGAAAAGATAGGCATGGCTGATGGTGTTATTCTTGATGCTGTTCTTCAAGGTTGTGACAATATGACGCTGTTCCACCACATCCTCAAAGGTGAGGGGTCTCCATTTCCGATAAAGCGCCATATGAGCCATAGCTACCACATTCCTTTCTTGCACAGCCTTACGAGTTCATTGTATCTTATAAGTTTAGCAGTTCATTTCTTCAATCGCAAGGGATGGGACAGTAAGTCTTTTGGCTGAATGTGGTATAATAAGATCAAACCCAGAAAACAATGGCAAGGAGAGACATCAAATGGCTTACACCATGGCAGATCTGTTGGACAAGCTCATTTTCATTGAAGAAAAGGGCTATGAAATGTTTATGAATATTGCAGAGACCCACAGCAGCAACGAGAAGGTGCGGACTCTGGTCAAGGTTTTTGCCAATGAAGAGAAACGACATGCGGCTATTTATGAAGCGCTTAGAGACAATATTAAGAACAGCCCCACCCGCCCCTTAGACGTCGCCCTCTATGATAAGGCCGTCAAGTTCATCTATGAATTTTCCAAGGCCGAACGGAAACCTCGCATGGAAAACATTCAGGATGTTTTAGAGTATTGCCTGGACTTCGAAAAAGAGAATCTGGCCCTGGTGACGGTAATCCAGGGAACCTTATTCAACGAGGAGGATAAGGAAAGACAGCAAATCTTTACCCGTATCATAGCCGAAGAAAAGAAGCATGTTAAGAATATCAAGGAGATTATCAGCAATAACAGCAAAAGAGAGTAAAGAAAAGAGGACTTCAAAGAAGTCCTCTCATTTTTTAGTTAAAGCCGTGCACCTGTCTTTGACAAACAAATACAAACGTTTCATGCGCAGCATACTCGGACCAGGCAGACTTGCGGCACACTCAGAGGTTCCGCTTACCGCTGCTTCCTCCCGGACCTGACGGGGTTCACGGTTCTGAATTGCGCAAGACCCAATCTTCATCGTACCTTGCAACATAACTGACTTTACATTTGTAGGCCTAGGACAGGAATTCAACTCCGCTACAGCGGATTGCGGATAAAGGGCACCGCTACCTCCCCGTCTAGCACGGCAAGGCTAATTATATAGTATTTTACAGTCCCGCGCAAGCCTAATAATTGGCTAGGCAAACTCTGCCAGTCCCTTATATTAGTTGCTTAATTCTGATTGGCGTTGTCCTTGGCCCGGATTTCGGTGCGGCGGATCTTGCCGCTGATGGTCTTGGGAAGCTCCGGAACAAACTCAATGACACGGGGATATTTGTATGGCGCCGTATGGGCCTTCACATATTCCTGAATCTCCTTCTTCAGTTCCTCGGAGGGCTCATATCCTCTGGCCAGCACAATGGTGGCCTTGACCACCTGGCCGCGGACAGGATCGGGAATACCGGTCACGGCACATTCCAGAACCGCTTTGTGCTCCATGATGACGCTTTCCACCTCGAAGGGCCCAATGCGATAACCCGAGGACTTGATGATGTCATCCACTCTGCCCACATACCAGAAGAAGCCGTCCTCATCCCGCCATGCCGTATCGCCTGTATGATAGAGACCATCGCGCATAGCCTGGCTGGTTCTCTCCTCATCACGATAATAGCCTATCATCAGACCCGTGGGTTTCTCTTTATCAATGCGGATAACGATCTCGCCCACCTGACCGGGTTCCACACTGTTTCCATTCTCGTCCACGATGTCCACATCATAAGCCGGAGAGGGTTTGCCCATGGCCCCGGGCTTGGGCTCCATCCAGGTGGCCGTCAACAGGCACAGGGTGGTTTCAGTCTGACCAAAGCCTTCAAAGATGCGTATTCCCGTAATCTCCTTAAAGCGGTTAAACACCTCAGGATTGAGGGCCTCACCGGCGGTGGTGCAGTATTTGATGGAGGACAGATCAAACCGGCTGAGATCCTCCTTGATCAAGAAGCGATAGATGGTGGGGGGCGCACAGAAAGTGGTCACCTTGTACTTTTCAATGCGCTTGAGCATTTCATCGGCATTGAATCTGTCAAAGTCGAAGACAAAGACTGCGGTTTCAGCAATCCATTGTCCATAGAGCTTGCCCCAAACAGCCTTGCCCCAGCCTGTTTCGGAAACAGTCAGATGTAAGCCGTCAGGGTCTACATTATGCCAATATACGGCCGTGGGAATATGGGCCAGCGAATAATAGTGGTTGTGGGCTACCATTTTGGGCATTCCCGTGGTTCCCGAAGAGAAGTACATGAGCATGATCTCATCGGCCTTGGGCCTGTCCTCCCCGGTGGGGGGCACAAAGGCGGGCGCGTTGGCCATGCCTTCCTCGAAGCTGAGCCAGCCTTCCTTCTTCTGTCTGACCATAATCTTGATCTTTAAGGTCTCAGTATCCTTCTGGGCTTCATCCACCAGATCCGAAACATGACCGTCGGGAGTGCAGACAATGGCCTTGACACTGGCCGCATTGACACGATAGATGATGTCCTTGGTCATGAGCTGGTTGGTGGCCGAAATGGCGATGGCACCAATTTTATGAAGGGCCATCATGCAATACCACCATTCATAGTGGCGCTTTAAAATCAGCATGACCGCGTCACCCTTGCGGATGCCCAGGCTCATGAAATAAGCCGCGGCTTTATCGCTGTTTTCCTTCATATCGGCAAAGGTTATGTACTTTTCGTCCCCCGCCTCGTTGCACCAGACCATGGCCAGCTTCTGAGGGTTCTCCCGTGCGATTCTGTCCACAATATCATAAGCAAAATTATAGTAGGGGTCCTTCTTGAAAGTAACTCTTTGGACTTGACCCTTTTCATCCAGAACCTCATTGACAAATTCTTTGTATAACCTCGCCATTAGCCCATCCTCCCGTTATGATCCTTAATCACTACAGCAAGGAAAACACAGGGTTTTCCGCCGGTTGCCACCATGCCGTGCTTATGGGATGCGTCATAATAGACCGAATCCCCTGCTTCCATAATGAACTCATGATCGTCAATCTTCATTCTCAGCGAGCCGCTGACAATAAAGTCAAATTCCTGGCCTTCATGACTCCTTTGCAGTATGTCGGACTTGTCGGCCGCCTCATCATAGGGGGCCTCAACCAGGAAGGGCTCAGCATTTCTGTTTCTGAACAGATAAGCGAGGCTTTGGTATTCCAGGCCCTTTCTTCTTTCGATTCTCAGACCCTTGCCCTTCTTCACATGGGTGTATACCGAAAGTGTAGGACTGCTGCCCGTAATGAGCTCGCTGATATCCACCCCTAACCGTGCTGCCACCTTGTAGAGAAAGGTGAATGAAAAGTCCTGCTTGCCGGCCTCGCAGTTGAGGTACTCGGCCTCCGACATCTCAACCAGCTTGGCCATCTCGGAGACTGAAATGCCCAGGTCCGCTCTCAGACCTCTAATGCGCTCGGCAATCTCAATAATCCTGTCTTCCATTTCAAGATTCCTCCCAACAATTTTTCATGGCTCTATGATGAATTTCATTCAGAGCAAACAGCGGTTAATAGGTATACATCAAAAAAGCCCGCCCCAGTAACAAGTTTCTTGTTGCTGGGACGAGCTTATCACCCGTGGTACCACCCAAATTCAGCTTAAAAAAAGCCCTCAAATCAGGTTCAAACAAACCCTAGCCTGTAACGCGGCTCACGCGGTATCTTACTGAAAATGCCTTCGGATACCGAACTCCGGAATGATCCCTGCAAACCCCATCCTGTCTGTTTACACCAACCACAGACTCTCTTTGAGGATGTTCCTGATTTACAGAAGTTCCTTCATTGTCGTTCTCATATTATTAAACATCATAATCTTTCTGTATGAAATTGTCAATAGCTTTCTATGGCATCCTTCAGCCCGCGCCCTTAACCCGTTTGATGACCTTGAGGCGGGAGAATTCCTCCCTTTCCTTTTCCTCCAGCACATTGGAAATGGTCGTTGTAATCTCCTCATACTTGGGGATCATAATATTCTTCAACGCGTTGGTACGCTTCATGGTACGGCGGATATTGGTGGCCAGCCGATAGACTCCGTTCTCTATCTCGGCCAACTGGGCGCAGAGCTTCTTAAGCTTTTCAAACTTCTGCCGGGCGATATCCAGATTGGAATTGGTCATGCGAAAGCCATACCGGGGCGCCATCTCCACGTCCTCCTCAAGGGTCACCGCGGGAATTTCCACCCCCATGACGCTCTGCTCCCGAATCCGAACCCCTTCCTCCTCAGGGATGGCATAGCCAATCTGCTGTACCGCTGAGATGCCCAGGCTCACATTGGCCTCCTGAAGGGCTCTGTAGGCCTCCTCAAAGACCACCAGGATCTCATCCTGGATAACCTTGGCCTTATCCACCAGGTTCATCATCTCCCGGACGAGAATATTCCTTTTTTTGTCCAGCAGCTCATAGCCCTGGCGGGACAGGGCCAAAGAGTTTTTGGCCACAATCAGATTGCCCTTGGTGGGGAACAGGGTCATGTCCATAATTTCGCCACCTCATCTTCATCCATGGGAACATATCTGCTTTCAAGAAGCTCGGGTGAAATTCTGTCCAGTTCCTCCTTGGGAAGGAGGCCCAAAAGCATCCATCCTAAGTCCAGAGTCTGGTTAATATCCCGATCCTCATGGAAATCCTGAGCGATAAACTGCGCCTCAAAGAAGCGTCCAAAGCGCATATACTTCTTATCAATATCACTGAGCTCATCCTCGCCAATCACCGAGGCCAGGGCACGGATCTCCTGTACCTTGGCATAGGAGGCAAACAATTGGTTGGCTACCTGGGGATGATCCTCCCGAGTATAGCCCTTGCCGATACCATCCTTCATCAGGCGGGACAGGGACGGAAGCACAATGACGGGCGGATAAATGCCCTTCTGATGCAAGCCCTTATCCAGAACAATCTGACCTTCGGTAATATAGCCGGTCAGGTCGGGAATGGGGTGGGTAATGTCGTCATTGGGCATAGTAAGGATTGGAATCTGGGTAATGGAACCCTTGCAGCCCCGAACCAGACCCGCTCTTTCGTAAAGGGAGGCCAGATCGCTGTAGAGATAACCCGGATAACCCTTTCTGGACGGGATCTCTCCCTTGGAGGATGAAATCTCACGCAGGGCCTCGGCATAGGAGGTCATGTCGGTCAGAATAACCAGCACATGCATACCCCGTTCATAAGCCAGATACTCGGCAGTGGTCAAAGCACAGCGCGGTGTGACAATACGTTCCACCACCGGGTCATTGGCCAGGTTCAGGAACATGACCACCCGGTCCAATACTCCGCCCTTTTCAAAGCTCTGCCTGAAATATTCAGCCACGTCATATTTAACGCCCATGGCGGCAAATACAATGGCAAAATTGTCCTCATTGGCTCCGGTGATCTTGGCCTGACGGACGATCTGCACCGCAAGCTGGTTATGGGGAAGACCGCTCCCCGAAAACACCGGAAGCTTCTGCCCGCGAATGAGGGTGGTCAGACCATCTATGCTGGAGATACCTGTCTGAATAAAGTTTCTCGGGTATTCCCGCATGACGGGATTAATGGGCTCACCGTTAATGTCCCAGCTCTTGTCGGGATAAATCTCACCCAGACCGTCCACGGGACGGCCCATACCGTCCAGAACTCTTCCCAAAAGCTCCTTGGACAGGGGCATCATCAGCGGTTTCCCCTGGAGTCTGGTACGGGTATTGTCCAGGGAGATTCCCATGGTTCCCTCAAAGACCTGAACCACACAGGTTTCCCCTTCTATCTGAATAATCCGGCCCAAACGCTTTTGCTTACCGACGGTAATCTCCACCATTTCTTCAAAGGAGGCGTCCTTCACCCCGTCGATAATAACCAGGGGGCCCGATATTTCCTTTAACCCCATATATTCAATGCTCATTGCACCTTCACCCTTTCTGATGACCGATAATCGGCTTCAAGCGCATCAAGCCTTGCGGCTATGTCCTGATTCAGTGTCTCAAAGGCCCCCGGATCATCATTGGAAATGGTATATTTGATACGGATCACATCCTCAAAGACACCGGTATTGCGAATGACCGACACGGGAATTCCCAGGGGCAGAAGCTTTAAAGCCCGGTCATACAACTTAAGCAGGGAATCCATCATTAAATACTGCTTTTTGATGGGCACATAGGTATCCTGTTCATGGTAGGCATTTTGCTGCAAAAAGCCCTGACGAATGGCTCTGGCAATTTCCAGGATGAGCTTTTGTTCATCGGGAAGAATATCACTGCCAATAAGCTTTACAATATCCAGAAGCTTGCCCTCTTCCTGCAGAATACGGCTTAAGCGAATGCGCTTCTCCATAAAATCGGCATTGGCATTTTCTTCATACCAGGGAGCCAGATCCTCAAGATACTCGCTATAGCTGTTGATCCAGTTAATGGCGGGATAATGCCTCGTATAGGCCAGGGATTTATCCAGGGCCCAGAAGCAGCGAATAAAGCGTTTTGTGTTTTGGGTGACGGGTTCGGAGAAGTCACCGCCCTGAGGAGAAACGGCGCCGATAATGGATACCGAACCCTCGGTACCGTTAAAGTTCTCCACACGTCCGGCCCGTTCATAGAACTCGGAAAGCCGGGAGGGCAGATAGGCCGGGAATCCTTCTTCGGCCGGCATTTCCTCCAAGCGTCCTGAAATCTCTCTTAAAGCCTCAGCCCAGCGGGAAGTGGAGTCGGCCATGATGGCCACATGATAACCCATATCCCGATAATACTCGGCCAGGGTGATACCGGTATAGATGGAAGCCTCTCTGGCGGCCACCGGCATATTGGAGGTATTGCCGATGAGAACGGTTCTTTCCATCAAGGGTCTGCCATTGCGCGGGTCAATGAGCTTGGGGAAGTCCTCCAGAACCTCGGTAATCTCATTGCCCCGCTCCCCGCAGCCCACATATACAATAATGTCGGCATCGGACCACTTGGCCAATTGATGCTGGGTCAGGGTTTTTCCGGTACCAAAGCCCCCGGGGATGGCTGCCGTCCCGCCCTTGGCAATGGGGAAAAGGGTGTCGATAACCCGTTGACCCGTGACCAGCGGTATATCCAGGGGCTGCCGTTTTTTATAGGGTCTGGCCTCGCGCACGGGCCATTCCTGAACCAGGGTAAGATTATGTATGGTCTTACCCTCCTGAATGCGTACAATAACCTGATTAATGGTATATTGGCCGTCGGCTGCCACCTCGGCCACCTCCCCTTCCATATTGGGGGGAACCATGATTTTATGAAGCACCGAGGACGTTTCCTGAACCTCGGCGATAACCTTGCCCGGCCCCACCTTTTCCCCGCGGCGCACAAGAATCTTCACATCCCAAAGCTTGTCATGATCCAGATTGTCCATGACGCTGCCGCGTTTCAAAAAGGCGCCGGTGTTCTCGGCTATTCTGCTCAGGGGTCTTTCAATGCCATCGAAGATATTGCCGATTATCCCCGGCCCCAGCTTAATGGTCAGGGGTTTCCCCGTCGAGATCACGGGCTCCCCCACCTTGAGGCCGGTGGTGGTTTCATAGACCTGTACAATGGTCTCCTTATCAACAATTCTGATGACCTCACCAATAAGTCTGGCATGGCCTACCAGGACCATTTCCAGCATTTGAAAGGCATGCTCGCTGTGTACCTTGATGACAGGACCATTAATACCATATATCGTACCGTGAACTTGTTCCGCCATTCTTTCACCTTCTGATCCTTACTATAACTTCATTCAATACTCAGTCCGTAGTTTTCCAAAAATGAGGCTCGTTCCTGATTCAATCGGCTTATCACAGAGCAATCACTCATGATATTCTTTGTTCTGTTGATTAAAATGCAGCCTCCTAAAAGCAGCTCATCGCTTTCCTCGACCCGGGCTCTCAATCCGGTACTCTTAAGAATCTCTTGCATCAGGGAGATATCCTCGCCATCCACCAATGCAACAATCTCTCCCTCACCGACCTGTGAAAGCCCTGCCTTGAGCTGCCCCTCAAGAAAAGTACGGTATTCATCCTGTTTTTTGAAGGCTTCGATCCGGTTCCGAACGTTTTTAAAGACACCGTCGATGATTTCATCCCGTCGGTTGAATAAGGCCTGCTTGCTTTCAACAACAGCCTTCGAAACCTCTTCATTAATACTCTTATCAATCTTCCTTATGGCATTCTGTATTTTATTGTAGGCCATCTTCAAATACTCGATCTCACTGGACTCAATAGTTTCATTGCGGGTCTGTTCAGCCTGAGTGATGATCTCCTTTTTCTTCTCCTGGGCCTCTTTCATAACCATATGGGAGAATTTGTTCAATTTTTCCGTGGTGTCCATAACACAACCCCTTTACAGGCTAATAGCGCCATTAAGCAATCAGAGCTTCAGTCCAATAGCCTCATTGATATAGTGCATGATATAATCCGGAGGGCGCCGGGTGCCATGTCTGTCGGGTATCTCAACAATGAGCGGCCTGGAGCGGTTGAGCTTCATATCGGCAATGACCTCGGGGCACAGCTCCACCAGAAGCTCGGTAATAAGTATGATACCGATGCTCCTGTCCTTCACGGCCGTAGAAAGTGCCTCCAGGACTTCTTCCCGGGTATGAACTACCACACCGTCAATCCCTGCAAGCCGCATTCCCGTTTTTGTATCCACATTATCGCTAATTAGAAATATTCTCAAGCTATGCAACCTTCTTTATGCATTCAGAATAAGGATGGAGATAATGAGCCCGTAAATGGCAATACCCTCGGCAAGACCCACGAACACAAACGCCTTACCAAAGATTTTGGGATCCTCACTCAAGGCTCCCAGAGCGGCAGCGCTGCTGGATGCCACGGCAATACCCGAGCCAATGGCCGAAATACCAATGGCCAATGCTGCGGCAATATACTTAAGTCCGCTGCTTGAAGCAACAGCCGCATCGGTGACTTCAGCGGCAGAGGCTGAAATACCACCCGAAAGCACAATGATGGTGGCTACCACAACAATGCCGATCAAAGCCGTCACATTCATACCAATAAGCTTTCTGGCATTCTTACCCTTCACCTTTTTGTTAACAACGGCAAGGCCAATGCCCACGGTAGTTATAACCAGAATAATTGCTGCAATGAGAATGAGTTCCATAATATGACCTCCATGTTTTTCAAGTTTTATTTATCTGGCAGAATTCTGTCAGCTAAATCCATAAGTAAAGCAATGCATCAGTCCTCGGTAACACGAACGGGCTTAAACTCCCGGCCCTCACCGATATAAAACCGTCCAAAGATTTCATAATACTCAAGACGCATACATTGGATGCCCACAATGAGACCTTCCAGACCAATGGTAATGGCATTACCGATAATGACAATGAACAGGCCTCCTATTCCCTCCATCATATGATACAGGGTCCATACAGCCAGGGAGAGACCTGCATGGTTAAGAGCAAAAGCTCCCACACGGGCGAAGGACACCGTACCAGAGAAGAAGGACAGCAGGGTTTCAAACAGTTCAAAGAAGGACTCTACGATGAAAATGCCTTTTTCGTTGGGGAAGATGGGCCGTTTTTTCATGACAAGATGCTCCAGGGGCTCTTTGAAGAAGATCATCAAAGTGGGCAGAATGATGACCACCACCAGCACCAGCCCTGAGAACAGAAGCTCGCCTTTAAGCAGAGACAGCCCTGCAACAAGCGCCAGCCCGCCATAGAACAGGAGGCCTGCCAGGCCGTTCTTGTCAAAGAGCAGCTTTCCCCATCTTCGCATGCGCGTATTATTGATCATATTGGCGATAATGGCCACAAGATTAACCAGCACACCATAGCCCACGGCCAGGTATAAAAGGGTATTAATAGTATCCTTCCCATGAAGGGGACTTATCCAAATGGGTTGGATAATCTCTTCGCTGCCAAAGACACTGCCGTAGACAAACCCAAAGATGGTTGAGGAAATGCCCACATAGAACATAACGCCGCCCAAAGCACTCTTCCTGGCCTTGTACAGGTAGAGCCCTATCAGGGCAATGATGGCTCCCTGGCCCACATCCCCGAACATAAAGCCAAACATTAAGATATAGGTCAATGTCAAAAGGGGTGTGGGATCCATCTCGGTGGGTGATGGAAGTCCGTACATGGTGACCAGGGATTCGAAGGGCTTGAATATGGATTTATTCTTCATCACCGTAGGCGGGGTGACTTTGGCTACACAGTCGGGATCCTCGCTGGAGAGCATAATCTCCCTCATGGTCTCCAGCTTGGCCGCAAAGGTCTTGTAGTCCTTTAAAGGAATCCAGCCCACCAGGAAGAAGGTTCCCTGGGTATGGGAGGAGAACTTCTTCACCTCATGCACCTTGGAGAGATAAAGGACTCTCTGATAGTATTTGTCAAAATTAGACTTCTTCTCCTCCAGATAACGGCTGAAGGCCTTTTCCTCTTCATCAATACGGCTCTGAAGGACTTGTATCTCCCCTTTAAGCGCCTCAATGGAGCTTTCGGGCGTACCTTTGACCTTGTCGGATATTCTGACTCGGGTAAAGCCAAGGGCGCTGAACACATTGTCAATGACCGGCGACACCGAGTCGGGCATGAAATAGGCCAGCCAGAGCGTCTCATTTTCCTCTGCCACAGGTACGGTCACCACATCCATGTCGACCAGGTATTCCTTCTGCTTCATGAAATTCTCCCTGGGGAGATAGCCGAAGCGGAATTTCATAAAGGCAAAGTGAAACATTTCATCAATATCGACCTTCAACCCGGCAATGGGCATAAGCTGGCTGATGATCTTCTCCCGCTCCTGAATATCGGCCTTCAGGTGCTCAATCCGCTTACGATGCTCGATGATTCTCTCTTCAAGCTCTGTGATATAGGATTCAATAACATGGGGCTCCATGGGCGACAATACCTCACGTTCAAGCGCCTGCTCATCATAGCGCTTCACATCCACATGGAATTTCTCATTCAGAATCCTCATCCGCTTTTTGAGATTATCCAGGGAAGTATCGTCATCAAAAGGAATTAAGCCCGGCATATTGAGAGTTTTATGGGCAGGTTCCAACTGAACATTGCTGTTGATGATATGTTTAAGGACAAACTCCTGAAACAATTCAACGGGTCCTAATATGCTCACATACTTCATCTGCTCGATTGCCATGGTCATCACGCCCCTTTCTCTTATGAATTCATGCTGTTCAAGCCAATGATATATTTCTTGATGCTCTCCTCGGGAAGCTTGTACCGAATCCCTTCAATAATGGAGATGATATTCGCCAGTTCGACTTCCTTCATGCGCAAAAAGGAAAGGACACAGGAAACCGAAAAGGGATCCTGTCTGAACTTTTTCTTATGAAGTCTGTATATAAACTCACTATAGCGATGCTCCATGCTAATATCCTGTCCATCAAAAAGGAAACGGTATGGGGTCCTGCTGAGGATGGCTGCAAACTCTTCCGAATCCTTGGCATTTATAAGCTCCTCCAGGGTGCTGCGCTTAATCTTATGGAAAATGGGCAGGATATAACTCTTTATCACTTCTGCATCGACCTTATAAAAGATCTTGCTCCGATAAACCCAGAAGATATTGAAGATATCACATTCAATATGTGCAAAATCCAAAGCAATGGCAGCGTCTTTAGGGCTCAGCATCTTTTTAAAAAGGGAATCCTCGGTCCTGAGATAATAGAGGTCCAAGGCCATTTCCATGCTGAACAGACGCCTCTTGTTATCCTCCGACGAGAAAGGCTTCAGGACATCATAGTAATCGGTTCCCTTAAGCCCCTGAAGAAATTCCTCAATATTCCTGGACAGGGCCAGCTTGGGGATATTCAGTTTATCGTGGTTGGACAGAAATAAAAGCGAATCTTCCAAAAAGGCTTCATCGGCATGTCCTGCTTCAAAAACCCTGAATATGAGCTTCAGACTTTCAATCTCGATTTTAACGTAGAGGAGATCAATGAATTTATTGATATCGCCGTGGGTAAACCGCAGCAGCTTTTCGTAGTCCTTGACAAGATCATGCTTCAGCAGGTTCTCAAGCTGTCCCCTGTGGATGTTGTTCTCATCAACCTCGGAAAGGATAATACGGTAGTGGGTGTTATTCTTCAGGAAGGATACCACTTCATTAACACTTTTTTTATGAACCAGCTCTTCATAGTGCTCTCTTTTAAGGAGGCGACCGAACATGGCCCGTGTTTTACCCGATAATGCACCGTACTTGATTGTACTTAACATTTATTCACCTTCCGACAATCCGGTTAAATATCTGTTCTTCCCATTTAGCCTGGTTCTCTTCCGCATTTTCTTCCATGAGCCGCATTTTCAGGGCCGTGCTCTCATAGATGCGGATAATCTTATCGTCGGCCTCTTTCCTGCTCTTATTCTTAAGCTGCTCAATCTTATGCTCAGCCATCTCAAGAATATTGGCCTCCATGACCCGAAGCTCCTCCTGAGTGTCCCGCATAATCTTTTCTTTTTGGGCGAGGCCTTCTGAGACAATATTCTGGGCTTCATGCTCTATTTCAATAATTTTTTTGACGATGTCCTCCAACTCATTCCACCTCGCATTGGTTTACAACTATCCATTGTAAAAAACTATAGCTTCTATTTTCTGTTATATACCAACCATTCCAATCAATCAATGAGTATCTTATGCAATTTATCAAATTATTATGGAGCCCCTTTTAGCTAAATTTTCATCAGTGGTTGCATAAATATTCATCCTTATGTATAATTATGAAAAACGGAGGTGGTTACCATGACATTGGATGAGATTATTGCGCTGGATAAGAAATACTATATGAATACCTTTGGAGACAGATTGCCAGTTTGCTTTGTCAAAGGACAGGGCATGAAACTCTGGGATACCGAGGGAAAGGTTTATACCGATTTCATTGCGGGGATTGCCGTCAGTGCCCTGGGCCATTCCCACCCTGCACTGGTTAATGCCATTGTTGAACAGGCACAGAAATTTATACACTGCTCCAATTACTACTATGTTGAGTCCCAGGCTAAGCTGGCCCAACTGATTGTGGAAAATTCCTGCGCCGATAAGGTGTTCTTTGCCAACAGCGGCGCCGAAGCCAATGAGGGCGCCATAAAGCTTGCACGCCTCTATTTCAGGAAAAAGGGACAGCCCGAAAAGTTTGAAATCATTACCCTTGAAAAGTCCTTCCACGGCAGAACGCTGGCGACGCTGGCGGCCACCGGCCAGGAGAAGCATCAAAAGAATTACAGCCCATTGACGCCCAAGTTTATAAGTGTTCCCATCAATGATATTGAAGCCCTGGATCAGGCCATCAATGACAACACCTGTGCCGTCATGTTGGAGCCCATTCAGGGAGAAAGCGGGGTCAACCCCACCAAGGTGGACTATATCCGTCAGGTTCGGGAGCTCTGCAATAAGCGGAACATCCTCCTTATCTTCGACGAGGTGCAATGTGGTCTGGGTCGGACAGGCAAGCTGTTTGGTTATGAGCATTACGGTGTGGAGCCCGATATCTTTACCCTGGCCAAAGCCTTAGGCGGCGGCTTCCCCATTGGTGCACTCTGCGCCAAGGAACCCTATGCCAGCACCTTTGAACCCGGGGACCACGGCTCCACCTTTGGCGGAAACCCCCTGGCCTGCAATACCGCTTATGCGGTTCTCTCCGCCATCATTAACGATAAGCTGTGTGAAAACTCAGCCGCCATGGGCCAATACCTGATGGAGAAGCTCAATGGCCTCAAGGAAAAATACCCCTTCATTGTTGAGGTTCGGGGCAAGGGCCTTATGGTGGGTATGGAGTTCTCCATCCCCAAGGCCAATGACATTAAGAAGCAGTGCCTGAAGGCCGGCTATCTTGTGGGCGCGGTGGGCGATAACATCATCCGCATGCTGCCTCCCCTCATTGTGAGCAAGGAGGACATCGACGGACTTGTGAATGCCTACGACCAAATCTTTTCCCGGCTTCAATAAAACTTCATAAAGGGCCTGTCTCAAAGCATTTATTAGGCCATGGTGTTCTCATCTTCCAGCGGTCCAATTCGCAGGAAGTTGTTCATCTGCTCCTGCTTAAGGCTGCAGATGAGAACCCATGGTCTTGTATTGTCTGTTTTGCTTTGAGACAGCCCCTTCTTTTTATGGGAAAAGATATTTGTTGGTTTTTATGCAACAGAACAAGCCAAGACGCATACAATTGAATGCAGATACTTTTATTGACGGGTGATGTCATGTCTGACAGCTATAGTGTATTTGATAAACTTGGGGGACAAATTCAGAAGAAGAAACTTGAAAAGGCCATTGAGATGTTCAAAAACGAGAGCCCCCAGGAGCTTCGCAAGAGATTGGGACAAATGAACACCCAAGAAATCCTTGAAAAGATGGATGAATACGATCCCAACAAATTGAGACAAATGGGTATCAATATCGATGAACTCAAAGGCAGAATCACCGACAGAGATTTTGAGAAGCTTATTCAAATACTGGGCCCGGATGGTGTGGTTATTGCCAAAAAGCTTAAATCCCTATTGAAATAAACGGGAGGTGAACACCATGGCTGATGATCTCGACAAGAAGATCAAGCAAATCGCCGATATGTTTGGGGTTTCGGATACCAGTGGCCTCAAGAACATTGTTGAGAATATAATGCCGTCGGGCGCATCTCAGGAACCTCCTTCAACCAGCAGTTCCAGTGATTCCTCCTCCGGGGATTACGACAATGCGATACCTGCTTCGAACTTCAGAAACAACGGGATCAACGCGGGAATCCTGAATCAGGCCCAGGAAATGATGCGGATGCTCAACAATGTGACCGACTCGCGCATTACGCTCTTAAACTCGGTTCAGCCCTTTTTGGGACCTCAAAGGCAGCAGCGTCTTGGTGGGGCCATTCAGCTTCTGAAGGTTATAAACATTATCAGTGCCATATCGCCTACAATCAACCGGAATCCGAAGGGGTGATTCAATCATGGAACCTCGCGGCCTGAAAGACATCCCCCTGCCCTACGAGGTGGAGGAGAACTGTCAACACCAAAACAATAATGCACCGTATCATTATGGGCATTATGGGGCGAATAATCTGCCGGCCATGTTTCGGAACCTGAAGGTTGAGGATCTCATTCTCCTCTTTCTGATCATTCTGCTGTTGGCTGAAGGAAGTGATTGCGATTATCTCCTTGTGGGCATCCTAGTGGTGATCTTCCTGGCAGGTTTCGATGGCAACCCTTTTGGCATCCTGTAATCTATGTATAATTTTTGACCTATTGCAAAAGCTTTTTGTGATTACTTTGTTTGGAGGTATTCATGAAAAGGTATACAAAAATTGCATGGGTCTATTTTATTACCCTTGTCCTTCTTGCAGGGGCTTATTTACTCTCCAATCATGCCAACAATCTCAACCAGTTCAGTAAGGCCGCCATTTCTTATTACGGCTCCAGCGGCAAAGAGGTTACCGAAATACAAAAAAGGCTGAAGGCTTGGGGATACTACAAAGGCGCAGTGGACGGAAAATATGGATACCAGACTTATCAGGCCGTGCGCTATTTTCAAAGTAAGAATGGACTTAAGGTAGACGGTATTGCCGGAAAACAAACCCTGGCCGCTCTGGGGTTGCCCACAGGCAGTACAAGCTCCACAGCCAACAGGGATCTGGATATTCTGGCCCGGATTATCTACGGAGAAGCCCGTGGTGAGCCTTACGAAGGCCAGGTAGCGGTAGGCGCCGTGGTACTCAACAGAGTGGCCGACAGTCGTTTTCCCAATACAGTGGCCGGGGTCATCTATCAATCAGGTGCTTTTGACGCAGTCACCGACGGACAAATCAACCTGACCCCTAATGACACGGCATATAAAGCCGCACGGGATGCCCTGAACGGATGGGATCCCACCTATGGCTGCATTTATTACTACAATCCGGCCACGGCCACCAGCAAATGGATATGGAGCCGCCCCATCATTGTTAAAATAGGACGGCACAATTTCTGCAAATAGGCATTTTTTATTTGGACGAGGAGCGCACCGCTCCGTCCCCCGTCTCTACCATTTTACTGATGGGGTGGTACTTGTCCACGTATAGCTCAACACGCTCATCATCAATAATACGGCTCACATAGACAGTATAACCGGGTGATCCTTCTGAAATGACACGGGTTTCACCCTTGGCCAAATCCTTATTGACGGTGGTAATGACCGACGGGGGAACCTCATCCCGCTTCTGCGCAATGAGGATGCCGCTTCTCAATTCACCGGTGGACACCCAATAGACGCTCAACTCCCCCTGGGAGACCTGGGTGAGCAGCATAAGACTGCGCTCGGTATTGTTTTTCAGGACAAGATTTGCACCCACGCCTTCAATGATGGCCTCCAAACCGGGCTCTGAATAGGGAACCGGATGATTGGCTTGCTTTCTGTTGGCAACCTCTATGCCCTCAATGGAAAGCCCCGACTGATAAAGGGCTGTGGCCATGCGATTGAGCAGATCCTTTTCAACATCGGAAGAAAAAGTATTAAAATCGATAAGTTGGGCCAGGTTCATCTCCTCGCCCTTTTTAATCACGCGGCCATACAGGGCTTGAAGGGCCTCGTTGGCCCTACCCTCAAGGCTGCTGTCAATGGGCATATTGCTTTTGGAAATCAGCACCGAAAAGAGTTCATCGTAGCGCTTTGGCCCCGGTGTGCTGACAAAAACGGTCCCCGGTTCCTGGGTATTCACCCGATAGGGCGCATCTCCAAGGGTGGCAATGACCTGCTTAAGCTCCTCTTCCAGACGCTGATAATCCACCGTCAATCCGGGCACCTGGGGAATATAACGAAGCACATCCCCTTCAATCTCATAGTATTCTGCGACGGGCTCCCGCTCCAGGGGCTTAAAGATGGCCTCACACTGGGCCAGGAGTTTGCCTGAGTTCAGCTTGATTACAGGAGTAAGGTTTATATCTTTCCCCATGCCGTTCAAGAGCTCATCAAGACTGTTGGAAGCCAGGACTGCCTGCAAATTCTCCAGGGTCTTGTCCATATCCACCGAGACATCCAGCTCTGTATAAGGAATTCGGTGGGTGGATTGGTCAACCTCCAGGGTTAACACCCCGTTTTTTATTTTCTCCTGTAAATAGGTTTCCAGGCTCTTTCTGGCATCGTCCATGGTCATACCGCCAACTGGCACGGTTCCAAGGGTTGTGCTTTCAGCAACTGTTTCCACCCTCATAAAGGATAGTGCGATAAAACCCGCTCCTACTCCCAGAAAGACCTGGAGCATCAGAACAAGCAACCAGGAAAAACGCTTGAAGCCCTTCATCATTCGTATCATCTCCAACCAGAAAACTCAAGCAATTCATAGGCGCTAAACCGGCCCATTGGGATGAATATTACAAAAAGGGGTCAGGTTATCCTGACCCGGTCTCTTTATTCTTCGTAGTTCATGACTAAATCTATCAGTTTCCCATTTTCTTTCACCAACTGAATCAAGTCCTCAGTGATGATGTCACCGGCATTGACCAGCACGTTGCCTGAGGCGTCATGGATGGTCTTGGTGACCTTCTTTCCTACAAGGAACTGGCGTTGACGATGCTCAAAGAGTTCAGCGGCACTCATGGAAGCATCCTCGGCCGGCTGGGAAAGCTCCGGTTCCTCGGGAAGGAGGTTCAAATCTGCCTCAGCAGGTTCCTCAGCCTGAACGGGATCCATGGTCTCTATTCTGAAAAGATCATCCTTGAGCTCTTCCACCGGTACAGGGGGCACTTCAACTGCCGCCGGTTCCTGTGAGACCGCTATATCCGGTTCTGAATTATAATTTTTTTTTTCGTCTTCAGTGACTTCCTCTATGGCGCTGGGTGATTCGAGCAGCTTTTCCACAAAATCATCCTGGACAACCAGGAGGTTTTTACCAAAGGTGATAATGCTGCTGCGAGGGATAATGCCCGAAGGCGTGGTGCTCTTAGCGGGAACAAATTCTACACCAATAATATTATAGGATGATTCCTCATCATTAAAGTAAATATCACCTGCTTCACCCAACAGGCTTCCCTTCTTAGTCAGTACGCGTGTACCTGTCACTGTAATATTCTTCTGCATCAGCTCGATGGCTGCGGGGATTTTTACAATATCGCTGATGTCGTCAGGCTGTTGGATGGTAAGCGCATATTCACCAATACCTAATACTCTGTCAGCCGGTATAACGCCCCCTGCAAGAGACCTGATGCCACTATCAATGATAAAAAAATCAATGGTGCCTTTCGAAGCATTAATGATCACGTTCTTGACCTTTCCGATCTCATTACCGTCAAAAATGCTCACTACAGGCAGTCCTATAATCTGCTGAGCGGTTTTCATTCCTCAGCTACCCCCTTAATGGTTTCAAAAATATATCCAAACATTTATCCTTCGTAAAAATTATGGCATATCACATATTATCATATCAGTTAAGCGAAAATATATCAATGACCATCCACTAAAACTTTCAAAGATTTCGTAAAATATTGTCCCTTGTTTCCCTATCCAGCAGACCTTCATAGTCCTTAAGGATCTTGTGTACATGATCAATTTGCTGGGTGTGTTTATACAGTGCACACAGATCCACCACTACCCAGGTAAAGAGCTCTCCATCAATCATGCCACTGGCTAGAACGGCTTCATAGGCCAATATGGCATCCAGATTCTCATGGTTGGCTTTGCTGTCCAGAGCCTGGGCCAGCAGCCGCTCAACAAAGGGCTGATCGTATGTCTTATGCGCCAGTTCTGTGGCTGCCGCAGCCTCTTCAAAGGAAGCCTCAAGTTCCTCCTGGGGCTGTTGGGACAGAGGTTCTTCATGGCATGGCCCTTCCTCGGGCTCCTGATAGGACTCCTGGTCAGATTCCTGCTCAGATTCCGCGTAGGTGTCCTCATAGGATTCCTGATAGGACTCCTCATCGGATTCTTCTTCATCATCCTCGAGGGATTCTCCAAAGGGTTCCTCAAGCAGCTCATCATGCCCCTCAAATTCAAAGGCAGGCGCCTGCTGCTCGCCACTGAGCAGGGCTTCCACAAGGGAGGTCTCCGGGGTTTTCTCCTCGGCTCCCTGCTCCAGCTTCTTACGAACACTTGTCAGAATGAAGCCTGACAGGGCCAGAAGGATGAGGATTGAAACAATAACCGATAAAACAAGCGGAAAGTACAGCCATCTTGTCATAAGATTTGCAACCAAGGGAACCAGGGCTGAACAAATCATAGCAAGCACTGTACTTGTCGCCAGATAAACCTTATTTTTCTTATCAGCCATTTGAGCCTTTTTCATCAGGAAAAACACAATGACGGATGAAAGAAGGATGACGGCTAAAGCAATGAGTATGTATTTTAAATAGACCGGCATAGGTAAGGCTCACCCCATCTTTTGTAGAATAAACTCATGATATCTATATCGGTTGCTCGGCATTCATGGCTTAAGCCTATTTGCCGAAATAGCTGTCGATGCCAAGCTTAATGGCCTTGGCCAACTGTTCCTGATATTCCAGGGTCCTCAGCTTTGCCTCCTCCTCCTTATTGGATAAGAACCCGCATTCAATAAGGGCTGTGGGCACTTTGATATCCCTGAATATAACAATCTTCTCTTTCTTCACTAAGGCCACCCGTTTGTTTTCCGGATCTACCGATAACAAGGAATTTTGAATGCTCTTGGCCAGCCTCTCGCTGTCGGTGGAGGAAGGCGGATAGAAGGTCTGGGCGCCCTTATACTGAGTATCAGAAAAACCATTCATATGGATGCTGACAGCGATATCGGCATTGCTCTCATCAATGATCTTTCTTCTTCTGGTCAGATCCTGCTTTCTCTTTTCATACATGGTGTTGGCGCCCTGGGAATACTGGAGGGTATCCTCGGTCCGGGTCATGATGACGGTATAGCCGTCCTGCTCCAGAAGGTCCTTCACCAGCTTGGCAATTCTTAAATTCAAATCCTTTTCGGCTATGCCTGAGTAATCACTGGTCACCCCGGGATCTTCACCACCATGACCTGCATCCAGTACCACAATAGGACTGCGATTGTTAAAGGAGGCCTCTGTGATAGGATTGGCACCACTGTCAATGCTGAATATGGCTATGGACAAGAAAAGAATCAATAGAATCAGAACAGCATTTTTTCTCTTAACTAAAACAATCATGTGATATCCCATCCCTGCGACTATCTTTGTACTAACATATTCACGGGAGGGTTGGCCATATCACAAAAAAACGTGCCTGTCTTTCCTCATCGTTTTGGGGGTCTTTTTTTAGGCTTAATCCCCAGCAGTTTTCTTACATAGGCTGCCATATAGAATTCATAATGGCCTGCAAAATAGCCAAGGCCTGCAATAATCACTATGAGAATAAAGGACAGGAGATAATGAAGGGGCTGGTTTCCGATAAGCCGGGTAAACCAATAGAGGGGGCCTCCTATCCCTTGATAGATTCTGCGCTGGAAGGTTTGCAGGGACTCAGGAAAGCCCAGGTTCATAACGATAATCTGCAGAATGATGAGGGGTATAACGCCAATAAGGCCGTAAAACAGCCCTTTGAAGGGTGAGGGATTGATATTGTACTGGGGTCTCTTTTCCTTGAAGGCGATGTTCCTCATATCCACATAGATTGTATAGAAGGACAACAGAAACACGAGAAAGGAAAACAGGGGTACGAAGCCGGCAGAGCCCTCCTTGGCGAAATTCAGGGCCAGAAGCGCAAAGACGACAAAGACAATGAGCATGATAAGATAGTCCGTAGTGACCTTCAAGCCTCTTTTAAGCTGTGAATACCATCGATTATCCATAAAATCATTCCTATCGCTCGCTTGATAATAAGACAATTCTACACATTAACATACCAAAAGCGCCGGGATTTGTACAGAGAAAAACCAGCATAAACAGGCTCTCCCAGTATGTGGAAAACACAGGCGCTGCTCACCCTCCACAGGACAAGCAGCGCCTGGCAAAAGATAACGGCATTAAGACGTTAACTAATTCCTCAGAAATCAACGGGCTCAATCTCGTCAGCTTCTGCCTCAGCCTGGGCATTGGCCGACTTAAAGATTTCAAATATCACCCTCAGCAGTGCTCCGGTTCCCATTACCCAGATAAAGGCATTGACAAGGAACGCAATAATTCCTGCAAAGACCGACAGGGCCGGGACATAGCCCAGAAGATCCAGTGCGATCTTAACAGCGGTAATGGTGATAAGCCCAATGGCCAACCGGTTGGGTATGGTGGTATTCTTTCTGGCCATAAGATTGCCCAGCCACAGAGAGACGGGAATATCCGCAAAAGCAATGGTCAGGGCGGCAAAGAATACATAGGCCAGACCAGTATAGACAAATACTTTAATCTTCAGAATGAGTATGGTCAGAATAAACAGCAGTATCAGTAAAAGGCCTCCGCCGATAATGCTGCCCAGTGTGGCAATACCTATGCCTGCAGCAGTCAGGGGCTTGCCAGCAATAAATTCGCCAGAGCGGCCAAAGAATCTGGGGAAGAGCTTATAAAGCAGCAGTGCTATCAAGTAATAGAAGACAACAGTAACAAGCTGTTTGATGATGCTGCGTATCGAGTACCCTGTTTGTGGGGTCTTGCTGACAGGATTAATCTTGACATATTCATAGTCGCCCACTTCCACATCCTGGGGCACCTGATAGGCCAAAACGCCTTCATAGGTCAGCTTACCCTTAATCACTGTTCCGGGAAGGATATTGATTTTAGAGTCCTCGGTCATATCATGGATGAAAACATCTCCCTCATAAAGACCGCCCAGGGTGATGTCCAGGCTATGAATATCGGTTCTGCCCTCTACCTTTCCCATAACCATGACCTTGTTTCCCATGAGAGAGAGGTTGCGATGGATGACTGCATCCTGATTAATGGTGATGGATGTCGCTATGATCATAACATTTCGGGCTACAGTGGCCGAGAGTTTAGCATCATAGGCTGCCAGTCTCACATTCCCGTCGATCTCTCCGTCGACTTGTGCATCATAGGAAAAACCCCAAATATCCCCGTCCACACGGCCCCTGGATTGAAGGGACTGGGTAAAGACCAGTATGTCCCCCAGCACATGGCCATCATTAATGGCGGAATCACCCGCCGCAATGAGATCCCCGCTGTAGGATTCACCGCCCTTGACGAGGGCCTTCTCCTCAACAGCAAAGGCCACCACGGCACCACAGCCTACAATGAGCACAAGCAGTATGGACAAAAATACTCTGAACTTCTTTTTCATTGAATTATCCTCCGTTAAAACTCGTCTTGGCCTTTCGAATATTGCGTACAATATATATACCTGCGAAAATCGCGCTTAATATGACCAGAACAGTGAGGGAAAGCCTCATGTAAAACGAATTGAACATCTGCTCTAAAAGAGCAATTGCGGCGCTGAAGGTCCTGTAGGAAATGGTCAGGAACCGGATAGTCTGCGCCAGGAAGTCCGAAAGACCGCCCTGAGAAATCACATGGAGACCGAGGGCTGCAAGCGCCAGTAATATGATCAAGGGTGCTATGACAAGCGGAAGAATAATCTCCCCTTTTCTTGGCGCCTTTTTTATCCTCTTCATAATCTTCAGCTCCAGATACGGAGGAGCAGGCTCCTTCATATGCTCCATTTCAACGAAAGCCGATGAAAGGGCATCAAACTCACCCTTGCAGGCCGGACAATGCTTTAAATGTTCCATCAACTTCTGCTCCTGATCCGATGGCAGTTCCTTATCGAAGTATTCCATTATCAGGTTCCATGCTTGACTGCAATCCATGAGATCTCCTCCTTTTCCAAAGATTTGCCGGTGTATTCTCTCAATTTCTCGGCAAGCATCTTTCTGGCGCGATACAGACGGTTTTTTACAATGGTCATGGGATTTCCCGTTATCGTGCAAATCTCCTCATAGGACAGGTTCTCCTGATGATAGAGGTTAATCATGATCCGGTACATCTCGGGCAGGGATTCTATGGCCTTGCGAACCATCAATCGCTTTTCACAGGCCAGAACAGCCTCCTCGGGTCCCTTCTCCTCGGAGACCACCCGCCCCATTTCTTCGTCATCCCAGGCCACCACCCGCTTATTCTTTTGGTTAATATTGATGCAATGATTGACGGTTATCCTCGCTATCCAGGTCTTAAAACTGAATTCAGGATTATACTTGGAGAGATTTGCCCATGCCTTAAGAAACACTTCCTGGGTGACGTCAGCCGCCTCATTTTTGTCCGAAAGTGTATTTAAAGCAATGCTATAAACCAAATTCTTATACTTTGCGATGAGAGGTTCGAACGCCTCACTTCGCCCAGCCAAGCACTTTCTGATTAGGACAAGGTCCTCCATCAGTACACCTCCTGTACTCGTCAATGATTACAGGCAATCCGTCAAAATGTCTGAACGAAAAATAAACGAAAGATCAGAACAATCCTATCTGTGCGTCTTCCTTGTCCTCATCCTTTAGATAGCAGCCTATGGCGGGTATATTGGCTCTGTAATATTCAGGATCTTTGAGATTGGCTTCCTCCAAGGGTTTAACCTTGGTCAGCACACTTCCTTTTTTGGATTTGAGCACACTTACCCCCTGGGAGTCCCGGGTGGATTTGGGGTTAATCTGGGCAGTATTAAAGACCAGCACCTTGTCGATGCTGCTGTAGGCCGCAAAGTCCCTATCCTCCTCCAAGAAGAAGATGTCCACCAAAGGGGATTCGGTATTATAGGCATTGGCAAGCTTTTTGCGGTTGGTCTTGGTGGCATAGCTCAGAACCGGAATCTTGGCCATTTTACCATTCTCATAGGCAAACAGGAAATGCCCCGAGTAATTATCGGTGGCATGCATCCTGATAATCTTCTCATCGGGCTCCAGGCTTAAGATATTGTTCAAATAATCCCCCAGCATGCTCGCCTTGCTGTCGGGCAGTTCGTGAACCTTGATTTTATAAGCCACCGCCTTATTGGAGAACAGAATTAAATCGGTCTTATTGCGTGTCTCCAGCTCCTGGATGATAAAGTCATCTTCCTTGAGCTTCTGCTCTCCGGAGGAGCGCAGGGAGACCAGGGTTATCTTCTTGATATAGCCATGATCAGTAAGGAAGAGCCGGACATTGTAATCCTCAATGAGATGATCCAAAGTCACTTCCTCCACATGCTTGTCACTGATAATCTCGGTGCGTCTTTCCTGACCATAGGTCCTGGCAATCTCGTCAAGCTGTTGGCAGATAATGTCCAGAACCCGCTCATCATGCGCCACAATATGCTTAAGATCGTCAATCTCCTGGCGGAGCTTGTCCATGTCGGCGGTCTGCCTGAGGATATACTCCTTATTGAGATTTCTGAGCTTGATCTCTGCGATAAAATTGGCCTGAACCTCATCAATGGTGAAGCCCTCCATCAGGTTGGGAACCACCTGACTGTCCTGCTCGGTGTTTCGGATGATGCGGATGGCCTTATCGATATCTAAAAGGATATTGGCAAGGCCCTTCAAAAGATGGAGCCGCTCGCTCTTCTTTTCAATGTCAAACTGGCATTTTCTCCGGATGCAATCCATGCGGAATTCAATCCAATGATCCAGTATGCCTGTAATACCCAGCACCATGGGCTTTTGATTGATGAGCAAATTAAAATTGCAGCCAAAACTGTCCTGGAGCGGAGTCATTTTGAACAGCCTGTTCATAATACTGTCCACATCGCTGTTCCGCTTGATATCAATGGTGATCTTCAAGCCCTCCAGGTCGGTTTCGTCCCGGATATCGGTTATATCCTTAATCTTGCCCTCTTTAATAATGGAAGCAACCGACTCAATGATGGCCTCAGTAGTGGTGGTGTAGGGGATCTCATAGATATCAATGCAACTGTTGGCCTTGTCATAGCGGTATTTGGCCCGCACCTTGAAGGAGCCCCGGCCTGTAGCATAGATCTTGCGCATCTCATGTTCATTGAGAATAAGCTGCCCGCCCGTTGAAAAATCAGGGGCCTTCAAATAATCCAGCAGATCAATGCTGTCGTTCTTTATGTAGGCAATGGTGGCTTGGCAAACCTCTTTGAGGTTGAAGCTGCAGATATTGCTAGCCATGCCTACCGCAATGCCCTGATTGGGATTGACTAATATATTGGGGAAGGCCGTAGGCAGAAGCACCGGCTCCTTCATGGTCCCGTCATAGTTATCCATAAAGTCCACCGTGTTCTTGTCAATATCCCGGAAAAGCTCTTCACAGATAGGTGCCAGCTTGGCCTCGGTATAACGGGGTGCGGCATAGCGCATATCCCTGGAATAGGTGCGGCCAAAATTACCCTTGGAATCCACCAAAGGATGCAACAGGGCCATGTTTCCCGTGGTCAGGCGCACCATGGTTTCATAAATGGCCATATCCCCGTGGGGATTGAGCTTCATGGTCTGACCCACAATATTGGCCGATTTGGTTCTCTGGCCCTTTAAAAGGCCCATTTTATACATGGTGTAGAGAAGCTTTCGATGGGAAGGCTTGAGGCCATCAATCTCGGGAATGGCCCGGGAGACAATGACACTCATGGCATAGGGCATATAATTTATTTTTAAGGTTTCAACAATGGGCTGTTCAGTAAACTTACCCTGCATATACAGGCTCCTTTTCGTGTGAATTTAAGGATTGAACCAATCCGATACAGGTTCACTCATGGCTTAGCTGATATCCAGGAGTTCCATATATTCATGACCATGCTCTGCGATATAGTCCTTTCGGCCCTGGAGATTGTCTCCCAAAAGCAGATCAAAAAATTCCTGGGTTTTTTCAATATCGCCGGGCATGACCTTGATAAGCCGTCGGGTTTCAGGATTCATGGTGGTTTTCCACATCATGTCGGGATCATTCTCACCCAAGCCCTTGGAGCGCTGGATGGTGACCTTCTGATCCTTGAGCTTTTCTAAAATCTCAATCTTTTCCTTCTCATTATAGGCAAAATAGCTCTGGCCCTTGGAAGTAATCTCAAAGAGGGGGGATTCTGCTATGTAAACCTTGCCCCGTTCAATGAGGGTGGGCACCAGGCGGTACAGCATGGCCAGAATAAGGGTTCTGATTTGATAGCCATCCACATCGGCATCGGTGCAGATGATGATCTTATCCCATTTTAAGTTCTCAAAATCAAAGGCGCTTAAGTCCTTATTATGCTTGGTGCGTATCTCCACGCCGCAGCCCAGCACCTTGATGAGATCCACAATGATTTCATTTTTGAATATGCTGTCATACTCGGCCTTCAGACAGTTGAGGATCTTTCCGCGGACGGGCATAATGGCCTGGAATTCGCTGTCCCGGCCCATTTTTACCGAGCCTAATGCCGAGTCGCCCTCAACGATGTACAGCTCGCGCTTGGTCACGTCCTTGCTGCGGCAGTCCACAAACTTCTTGACCCGGGAGGAAATATCCATGGTCCCGCCAAGCTTTTTCTTAACGTCAATCCTGGCTCTTTCGGCCGATTCCCGGCTGCGCTTGTTGATAAGCACCTGATTGGCGATTTTTTCGGCCTCTTCCTTGTTTTCTATAAGGTAGATCTCCAACTGCTGCTTTAAGAAATCAGTGAGGGCCTCCTGAATGAATTTATTGCTGATGGCCTTCTTGGTCTGATTTTCATAGCTGGTCATGGTGGAGAAGGTATTGGTGATCAGAATAAGGCTGTCCTCCACATCGGCGAAGGTCAGTTTACTCTCGTTCTTGTTGTATTTATTGTTATTTTTAAGATACTTGTCCAGCTCGGTGACAAAGGCTGCACGGACGGCCTTGTCGGGAGCGCCGCCATGCTCCAGAAAGCTTGAGTTATGATAGTACTCCAGAGCATTGACCTCATTGTTGAAGCAGAAGGCCACCTGCATTTTAACCTTGTACTCAGGCTTATCCTCCCTGTCCCGGCCCTTGGCCGAACCCTCAAAATAGCGAGGGGCCGTAAGGCCCTTCTCGCCATTGAGTTCCTGTACATAGTCCACAATGCCGTTTTCATAGAGAAAGGTTTCGGTGGTTCCGCTTTCCTCGTCGGTGAACTCGAAAACCAGACCGGCATTGACCACCGCCTGTCTTTTGAGCACATCCTTAAAATATTCCACGGGTATTCGGATATCGGTAAAGACCTCCCGATCAGGCTTCCAGGTCTGAATGGTCCCCGTATGGGCATAATCACATTTGGTCTTTTTAAGGCCCCCGATATTGTTGCCTTTTTCAAAGTGCAGCTCATACTTGTAGCCATCCCTGAAAACCGTCACATCCATAAATTCGGAGCTGTATTGGGTAGCGCAGGCTCCCAAACCGTTAAGACCCAGGGCATATTCGTAATTCTCGCCCGTATTGTTGGAGTACTTGCCGCCGGCATAGAGCTCGCAATAGACCAGCTCCCAGTTATACCGTTCCTCCTTGGGATTGTACTCTACCGGGATACCCCGGCCCTGATCCTCCACCGTAAGGGAATAATCCCGGTGCCGGATGACACGGATGAGCTTGCCATAGCCTTCCCTCGCCTCATCAATGGAGTTGGACAGAATTTCAAAGAACGAATGCTGGCATCCTTCCAAACCGTCGGATCCAAAGATAACAGCGGGTCTTAAGCGGACGCGATCGGCTCCTTTTAAAGAGGTAATACTTTCATTTCCGTAGTTTTGCTTTTGCTTGGCTGACATTTTTTCTCTCCTAGTGCTCCTTTGAGGTTTACTGTGAGGGTTCCGGTCTGAACATTGCCGGAGCATTCAATGGTGAGTCCCTCAAACTCCTTTGTAATCTTTATCTTGGTATTGCCCTTTCTGTACTGGTTATAGGCGTCCCCAATGAGAAGACTGTACAGTGCCTTGGTCTGATCCTCAGTAAAGGCGGGCTTCATATAATCCTTGATGATTTTGACAACCTTGCCGATGTCCTTGTAGTCCAGATTAGCAGGCAGCTTATTGGCATCGGCTTTAATGGTCACCAGAATATTATCACTATCCTTTTTCACATCGATGACCACATTCCCGTCCTTGGAGGTATACTTGGCTTTTCCGTTTTTATCCAGCTTGGAGACCAGATCCTTAAGACCGGTCTTAAGGGTTTCCACAGCCTCATTCCTCGCCTTGTCCAGGGCAGAGCCATCAAGGCTTGACAGCCCCGCTGCCGCCATGACCATGCTGGGGTTTACGGTCACCACAGTCAATACCAATGCCAATGAAATACCTAATAATGATACCACAATTTTTTTACGCATCAAATCATCCTCCCTTGGTGAGTTTTCCAATTTATCATGTCCAAACCAAGGGAAAACTTGCATCAAAAATTGGGTATCTTTTCACTTCTCATCATCCTGCTCCTATCATTTTAACAAACATCTGTTCTTTTCGCAAAGTATGAAGTTTTTTCCCAATGACCTCTTGACAGATTCGGGACTCAGTTGTACTATTGTATTAAGCGCTTAATACAATAGTACAAGGAGTGATACCATGCCATGGGACTTAAAGCCTGATCGTCCCATCTATACACAGCTTATAGAGCAGATCCAGCTTAACATATTTTCAGGGGTATACCCTTTGGGGTCCAAGCTTCCTTCGGTGAGGGATTTGGCCCAGGAGGCCGCAGTAAATCCCAACACCATGCAAAGAGCCCTTGCCAAGCTGGAAGAGGATGGACTTATCATTACTCACCGCACCAGCGGAAGATCAATCACGGAGGATGCCAATATGGTAAAGCTTGCTCGAAATCGTTTAGCCAAGGAGCAAATCGCCGAGTTTTTAGAAAAGATGAAGCTGATGGGGTTTGAAAAGCAGGAGACCCTGACTTTGATCACCACCATGCTGGAGGAGATGAAAAAATGAACGCAATATTGGAATGCAGACATCTGACCAAGACCTTTGGCAGCACCAATGCCTTATGGGATGTCAATCTCACCGTGGAACGCGGCCGCATTGTCGGGCTGCTGGGCCCCAACGGAAGCGGTAAGAGCACTCTTATTAAGCTGGCTAACGAGCTTCTGACACCCACCAGTGGGGAAATCCTCATTGACGGGAAAAAGCCAGGGGTGGAAACCAAGAAGATAGTTTCCTATCTGCCCGAAAGAACCTATTTGAATGATTGGATGCGCGTCCACCAGATCATTGAGTTCTTTAATGATTTCTATGAAAACTTCAATAAGCAGAAGGCCTATGACATGCTCAAGAGACTGCGCATCAATCCCAATGACCGACTCAAGACCATGTCCAAGGGAACCAAGGAAAAGGTCCAGCTCATTCTGGTTATGAGCCGGGAGGCCGACCTCTATCTTCTGGATGAGCCCATTGGCGGTGTGGATCCAGCAGCCCGGGACTATATCCTGGATACCATTATCAGCAATTACAGTGAACAGGCCACCATTATTCTCTCCACCCACCTTATCTCCGATGTGGAGAAAATCCTGGATGACGTGATATTTATCAAAGAAGGCTCCATTGTCAAATCGTCCTCGGTGGATGAGATCCGGGATCTGGAGGGCAAATCGGTGGATGCCTTGTTCAGGGAGGTATTCAAATGTTAAGGAAGCTCTTGAAATATGAATTCAAAGCCACTGGAAGGACCCTCTTCCCCCTCTATATAGCCCTTGTGGTCCTTGCTGCTATCAGCCGGATTATCCTGGGAACCCCAGATAATAACATTGAAACACCGGGGGCTATCAGCATTATGTCCTATATGTGCTTATTGGTGGGGACCGTGGTCACAACCTTCATTGTCATGTTGCAGCGGTTTCATAAGAACCTGCTGGGTGACGAGGGATATCTGATGTTCACCCTTCCCACGGTACCCTGGAAGCTCATTACTTCCAAACTTTTAGTTTCCCTGGTATGGAGCTTTGTGGGCGCCTTTATGGCCTTATCTTCCATTTTAATCCTTGCCGCTGATAATGTAACAATAACTGCCCTTTCTGATATTCTGACCCAGATAGTCAGATTCATCACTCAGGAAATGGATGTCTCCGGTGCCCTTCATATCGTGGAGTTTGTGCTGATGGTGCTCATTATGCCAATATCAGGAATACTGCTGATCTATGCCTCCATTGCCATTGGACATCAGGTAAGCAAGCATAAGCTCTTAATTGCCCTGGGAGCATTTGTTGGACTATCCACCGTGTCCATGGCTCTCCTCGCAATGTTTACTGATTTTCTCATGGTTCGGATCTCTGTCCCGGCCACGGTTCATACCGCTTTGTGGATATTCATCGGCTTCCATACGCTGATGGCAGCGATCTATTTCTTTATCACCAACACCCTGTTAAGTAAGCGTCTCAACCTGGAGTAATCCATGAAGGACACATAGTGAAAGCCTTGGTATGGCCGAGATTAGGGCCATCATGGACGGGCCGCACACGGCGCTGCCCGTCAAAACCAGGGGAATACGCGCTTCATCAATAAGAATGGCATCGGCCTCGTCCACCAGGGCAATGGGCGAGGAATAAAAAAGAAGCTTTTCCTTATCCATGCCCCATATACAGCAAAACGGCACACGGTTGGAGTACCGGTGCCGTTTGCTTATAGGATCTATACTTATGGCTTATGCATTTACACCTTGAACCGCTTAATGGACTCATTAAGCTGCTTGGCCACATTCTCCAGCTCCTTGGCATAGCTGGACAACTCCTCTATGGAGCTTAACTGCTCCTGCGTGGAAGCGGCCACTTCTTCGGTAGATGCGGCAATCTGCTGGGAAACCGAGGAGATATTATGGATGGAGGTTAAGGTCTGTTCCTTGTTGTAATTCATATCCACAATACCGGCGGCGATTTCCTCAAGCCTGGTCACCAACTGCTCCATGGATCGGGTGATCTTGTCGAAGACCTCAGAAACGTTTGTTACGGCCTCATTCTGAGAATTAAGGATATTCTCCGAGGACTCGGCCCACTCCACAACCCTGGAGGTTTGCTTCAGGGTGTTGTCGATAATCCTGCCAATCTCCTGGGTGGCCGATGTGGCCTGTTCAGCCAGCTTACGGATTTCGTCGGCAACAACGGCAAAGCCCCTGCCTGTCTCACCGGCGCGGGCTGCTTCAATGGCCGCATTCAGTGACAGCAGATTGGTTTGATCGGCAATACCATGGATCACCTTCACAATATTGCGAATGGTCTGGGAATTTTCATCCAGCGCATGGGTATCGTTGATGATGGCGTGGATAATCTCGGTGGTCTGTTTGGCTTTGTTTTCCAGATCCTCCACCGATACCAGCCCTTCCTTGGTCAGGCTGATGGTCTGGCTGGAGTAATCCTCAATGGTCTTGGCCCGTTCTGAAACAGCCTGAATATTATTGGCCAGATCCCGCATCTTCAGAACGCCCTGTTCCGAGTCAGCAGCCTGGGCTGTAGCACCGCCCGAAATCTCCTGAATGGTCTTGGTAACCTCATGGGAAACCAGGGTGACCTGCTCCGAGGTATTGGCAACAGTCTTCGCCGTTTCGTCCACCTTGGCGGCTGTCACGGCTGTCTCCTTAATCAGATTCCGCATATGACCAATCATCTGATTCAGGCTGAAGGACAGTATACCCAGCTCGTCCTTCCTTCTGGAACGGAACTCAATGGTCAGATCCCCTTCAATAACCTTTTTGGAGGCATCGATAATGCGATTGATGGTTCTGCCCATGCTCATGGCCATAAAGAGGCCCATGCCAATGGCGAAGATGACAGCAATGATGGTAAAGACCAGAGTAATAATGCCAATGCTGGCTGCAGAGGCTGTAAAGTTGGCGGTAGGAACAAGCCCAACCACGGTATAACCGGATTCTCCTACACGGCTGTAGAGGACAATATGTTTACTGCCCTTATACTGTGCCGTTAAGGTTCCTTCCACATCCTCGGCATTGAGAATCTGGCCGAAGAAGTCTGTACTGAACACCTGATTCTCGGCCAGCGAAGTATCCAGCGCCTCGGTCTGGTCATTGGTAACCCTGTAGGCAATATCCCTGTTATCAGGGCTGATTAAGTGAATCTCGCTGTTCTCACCCAGATTGACACTATCAATGACATTGTCAATAAAGCTATGATGGAGATTGATAATGAGCACACCGCAATCCTCGGCCATCACATAATTGCGGGCCAGTCTTATCTGGGAGAGCGCATAGTTGGGGTGGCCGCTGGACATTTGCTCGTCAATCTCGCTATGGTAGCCCACCCAAACTGCTGCCCCCATATTGGACTTAACCTTCTTAACAAGATCGGTATCCTCCACCTTCTCATAGCTGCCGGGTTTGAATGTAATACCTGTGGTGGAAATGGTTTTGTTGTTCTTAAGAAGAAGCACGATGCTGTGAATGGTTTTGTTGTTGTAAATGTAATTATAGATGGTGTTGGTCAGGTCGCTGTGGGCTGAGATACTGTCCCAGTTCATGTCGCCTGATACAGTGGAGAGGTAATTGGAGTAGGACTTGTCGGAGATGAGCTGGCGGGAAATCACATCCACCGAATCAAACTTCATCTCCAGAAAGTTGGTCACCTGCTTAATGGTTTCTATGGAGGTCTTTTGAGCGGTATCACTCAAAGAAGCCACCGAACTTTTGTAGGAGAATACCCCAAGCAGGATAATGGGTACCACCGTCACTAAAAAGGCCCCGATCAGCTTTGACTTAATACTGTACAGCTTCTCTTTAAACGTCGATCCTTTGTGATGAGATTGCGGCTGCTTTTTCATGATATGGCTCCTTCCTTAGAATAGTAAAAGACATAATGCCTATCCGACCGTTTGCACACTTAGCGTATTAGTATATACCCACAAAAAAGCCCAGTTCAAACATGAAAATACAGTGCAAAAAAGTAAGGCGCCCTAAGGGCGCCTCATATTTGCACAGTATTTTGCACAGACGATTCAGATTATGATGCGGGGTCCACTTCCCGCTTTTTCTTTTTAACCGGTGGAAGGGTCTTGCGCTGCTCTCCCATGATAAGTATGGGCTGCTTATTCTCAAGGATGGTTTCACGGGTAATAACGCATTTTTCCACATTGTCCCGGGAAGGAATATCATACATCACATCCAGCATGATTTCTTCCATAATGGCTCTTAAGCCACGGGCACCGATTTTCCGTTCTATGGCCCTGTCAGCAATGGCCTCCAGAGCGCCCTCCTCCACTTCAAGCTGTACGCCGTCCATTTCAAAGAGCTTCTTATATTGCTTAACCAAAGCATTTCTCGGCTTTGTCAGAATATCTACCAAAGCGGCTTTATCCAACTGATTGAGGGATACTGTCACCGGCAGTCTCCCTACAAACTCGGGAATCAAACCATACTTGAGCAGATCCTGGGGATTGACCAGGGCAAACAATTCGCCCACATCCCGATCCTTGCGGCTTTCCACCTGGGCGCCGAAGCCAATGGACTTCTTGCCTATCCGGTTCTGGATAATCTTTTCAAGACCGTCGAAGGCACCGCCGCAGATAAAAAGGATATTGGAGGTGTCAATCTGAATAAACTCCTGATGGGGATGCTTGCGGCCGCCCTGGGGGGGAACCGAAGCTATCGTACCTTCAAGGATCTTCAAAAGTGCCTGCTGTACGCCCTCACCGCTCACATCACGAGTGATGGAGGGATTGTCGGACTTACGGGAGATCTTATCCACCTCGTCGATATAAATAATGCCTTTCTCTGCACGTTCGATATCATAATCGGCTGCCTGGATGAGCTTAAGCAGGATATTTTCTACATCCTCACCCACATAGCCGGCCTCGGTCAGCGAAGTCGCATCTGCAATGGCAAAAGGCACATTGAGGATCTTGGCCAGGGTTTGGGCCAAATAGGTTTTTCCGCAGCCCGTAGGTCCCATCAAAAGGATATTGCTTTTTTGAAGCTCAATATCATGACGGGAGCTTTCGCTGCGTATACGTTTATAGTGGTTGTACACTGCCACGGCCAGAGTACGCTTTGCTTTGTCCTGACCGATTACATATTCGTCCAGAATTCTTTTAATTTCCTGGGGTTTGGGGATCTCATCCAGGGTCTGCTCCATATGAGCATCCTCGAACTCCTCCTCGATAATCTCGGAACAGAGCTCGATGCACTCATTGCAAATATAGACACCCGGGCCGGCCACAATTCGGTTGACCTGTTCCTGCGTCTTCCCACAGAATGAGCATTTCACCTGCTTCTTGTCATCATAGCGCGCCATTACATCACCCCGTCACTCTACGCTCCATCACCTGATCCACCAATCCATAATCCTTGGCTTCATGGGCACTCATAAAGTAGTCTCTCTCCACATCCACCTCAATCTTGGAAAGGGGTTGACCTGTTTTCTCACTCAAAATTTTGTTTAAGCGATCCTTAATCTTCAGAATCCATTCGGCATGGATCTTAATGTCAGTGGCCTGACCCTTGAATCCGCCGAGGGGCTGATGAATCATGATCTCACTGTTGGGAAGCGCAAAACGCTTGCCCTTGGCTCCGGCAGCAAGCAGGAATGCACCCATGCTGGCGGCCATACCAATACAAATGGTCGATACGTCACACTTTACATAATTCATAGTATCATAAATAGCCATACCGGCTGTAATGGAGCCTCCAGGACTATTTATGTAGAACTGGATGTCCTTATCAGGATCCTCAGCTTCCAAAAACAGCATTTGTGCAACGATAAGGCTTGCAGTAGCATCATTGACCTCATCACTTAAAACGATGATGCGATCCTTGAGCAATCGGGAGTATATATCATAAGAGCGCTCGCCCCTACTCGTTTGTTCAACAACTATTGGAACCAATGACATAGACAGACCTCCTCTTCTTGTGTTGATTAATACAGGATTCCACTACATCATCCCGCTACTCTTCGATCCATCACCTGATCCACCAATCCGTAATCCTTGGCTTCCTGGGCACTCATAAAGAAGTCTCTTTCCACATCCACCTCAATCTTGGAAAGGGGCTGACCAGTTTTTTCACTCAGAATTTTGTTTAAACGATCCTTAATCTTCAGAATCCATTCGGCATGAATCTTGATGTCAGTAGCCTGACCTTTGAATCCGCCGAGGGGCTGATGAATCAAGACTGTACTGTGGGGAAGTGCAAAACGCTTGCCCTTGGCTCCGGCAGCAAGCAGGAATGCGCCCGCACTGGCAGCCATACCAATGCAGATGGTTGATACATCGCATTTCACATAATTCATGGTATCGTAAATTGCCATAGCGGATGTAATGGAACCTCCAGGACTATTTATGTAGAACTGGATGTCCTTATCAGGATCTTCAGCTTCCAAAAATAGCAATTGGGCAACGATAAGACTAGCAGTAACATCATTGACTTCATCACTTAAAAAGATGATGCGATCCTTGAGCAATCTGGAGTAAATATCATAAGAGCGCTCGCCTCTACTCGTTTGTTCAACGACTATTGGAACCAATGACATAAATAGACCTCCTTTTCTTGTGTTTAATGATAGGATTCCACTCGGGGACAGATTTAAATCCATTTCCCGACCTGGGGTTTAGGCCTTGGCATTCTCTACCAGCAAGGCAATGGTCTTTCTGCGCTCAACAGAATTCTTAATATATTCTATATCGTCCTCATGTAAATGTTTCTTCATTTCCTCAGCAGGCTGACGATAGCGCTGAGCAAGCTGCTCCAGCTCTGCATCGTATTCCTCGGGTGTTACCTCGATATTTTCAACCTCGGCAATTTTATCCAGAACCAACTGGGTCTTCACATCATTATAGGCATGCTCGCGATAATCGTTTCTGAGCTGGCTTTCCTCAATGCCCATCATGTTGAGATAGCCCTGAAGATTCAGGCCCTGATAGCGAAGCTGCATATCAAACTGGCGAAGCATATCATCCAGACGGCGGTTGACCATCACCTCGGGAATGTCCACGGTGGCATTGTCTACGGCCTTCTTAATCAGGTCGTCCTCAAACTTTCTGTCAGCCTGAGTCTGTGCCTGCTCGGTCAGCTTAGCCCGAATGTCGGCCTTGTATTCATCCAAAGTCTCAAACTCGCTGACATCGGATGCAAATTCATCGTTGATCTCAGGAAGCTGCTTAACCTTAATATCGTTAATCTTTACCTTGAATACGGCAGCCTTGCCCTTGAGGTCCTCAGCATGGTAGTCCTCGGGGAAGGTCACATTAACCTCTACCTCGCTGCCAACACTGGCGCCCACAAGCTGATCCTCAAATCCGGGAATGAAGGTTCCCGAACCCACAACCAGGGTATAGCCGGTGGCGGTTCCGCCGGGGAAGGGCACGCCGTCAACGCTTCCTTCAAAGTCAATATTCAATGTATCAC
>JAKIML020000001.1 GCA_022702935.2 Bacillota bacterium
TTCAAGATGACCATATCCAGATTCTAAAACGTGAAGATGGAACAACAAAGAACATATACCTTTTGGATAAAAAGAATATCCATAACAATCGTTTGCAAGTTATTAATCAATATGAAGAAGCAGGCGGCAAGCATGAAACCCGATATGATGTAACAATCCTTGTAAATGGACTTCCGCTGGTTCATGTGGAGTTAAAGAGGCGCGGTGTTGCTATCCGAGAAGCCTTCAATCAGATAAAAAGATACCAGCGTGACAGTTTTTGGGCGGCTTCTGGTTTATTTGAGTATGTGCAGGTATTTGTAATCTCCAATGGCACCCATACAAAGTATTATAGCAACACCACAAGAAATGCTCATATCAAGGAACAAAGTAGCAGTGAACGTCGAAGAAGCAAAAAAACAAGCAACAGCTTTGAGTTTACCAGCTTTTGGGCAGATGCAAATAACAAAATTATTCCTGACCTTGTGGACTTTACTAAGACATTTTTCGCCAAGCATACCCTCTTAAATATACTAACAAAATATTGTATTTTTACATCTGAAGATCTGCTCCTTGTAATGCGTCCTTATCAAATAGCTGCTGCAGAACGTATATTATCACGTATTGTAGTATCAACCAACTACAAGAAGATGGGCACAACTGCAGCTGGAGGATATATCTGGCATACAACAGGCTCTGGTAAGACATTGACCAGTTTTAAGACAGCACAATTAGCTTCTGCCTTGCCTTACATAGACAAGGTACTGTTTGTTGTTGACCGTAAAGATCTGGATTATCAGACGATGAAGGAATATGACCGTTTTGAAAAGGGAGCTGCTAATGGTAATACGTCCACAAGAGTTCTTCAAAGACAATTGGAAGACAGGGACGAAAAAGGAAATCCCCATGAATACAAAATCATTGTAACCACTATTCAGAAGTTGGATATATTCATCCGTAAAAATAAACAGCATGATATTTATAAGAAACACGTGGTGCTGATTTTTGATGAGTGCCACCGTTCCCAATTTGGTGAAATGCATCAAGCTATCACGAAGAGTTTTAAGAACTACCATATCTTCGGCTTTACGGGAACTCCGATTTTTGCTGCTAATGCCAGTTCAGGAGGTAACCCACTGCTTCGTACAACCGAGCAGGCTTTTGGAGAAAAGCTACATACCTATACCATTGTAGATGCCATCAATGATGGGAATGTTCTGCCTTTTAGAATAGATTTTATTAATACCATCAGAATGCCTGATTACGTTAATGATAAAAAAGTTTATAGCATTGACAGAGAAAAAGCCTTAGCAGATCCACAGCGAATCAGTGAAATTGTTTCATACGTTCTTGAACACTTTGATCAGAAGACGAAGCGCAATAGTTATTACACATTCT
>JAKIML020000098.1 GCA_022702935.2 Bacillota bacterium
GAGAACCTAACTTAGAAAAGCTAAAAAATTGTCTTGACAAGTGGGGGCATTATAATCCGCCACGCATTAAGAAGTTTGTCCGCGTTACTGCTTCTCATTAACTCTGAAACCGTATGTATTGCGATCTGTATATCCTCCAATCCTTTGACGGGTCCAGTTATACTCAGATTCTTGCCTTTAATAAAAGGATTGGCATCATTTAAGCCTATTCCGCCTGCAACATTATCCCGTGCAGCCTATTTTATGGTCCTGATATTAGCCATAACAATGGCTCCAAAGCACATTGGACATGGTTCGGTGGTAGAATATATCGTATACTTTCTGATATTGGGATGGTCAAACTCACTGACCTTGATTATGGCATTGAGTTCAGCATGTGAGATCTTGTGATGATATATCTCACCTGCATCCCCGTTTGTCTCAAATATCCTGTTGCGCCCCTTGGCAACGATTACACCATTTTCATTGGTAATAACAGCGCCTATTGGCAAAGACCCTTTCTTCATGGATTCCCAGCCGAGCTCGAAACATGCCTGCCATGGCTTCTCCAGAGCATCCCACTTCATAATCCGTCTCCTTAATACTGATCACTAAATCCTGATTCTTTCTGTCCCTTACTTTTCTTTGTATCGGTCAACCTGGTCAAAGAACGTAATATCTGCATATCCTGCGTAGATCTTCCCTGAATGCTTGACCCCTTTGGGAATAAAGTACCTATCACCTTTTAAATAGGACTTTTTGACGCCGCCAATGATTAAGTCGATTCTTCCTTCAAGGACTATTCCCCATTGGCTTTCATGAGCATGCTCCGGTAAATCAACATCCTCCGTGAATTCCATAAATATAATCTGATGGTTATTCCCTTGTGAAAGATATGCTTTAATACCCTTGAGCGGAATATCTGCCTCCGGTAAATTAAGAATAGGTTCAGGAACAATTCTGACATGGTATGACCTCCAGCAATAAAAATATATTATTTATAAGCGTTTGACAGGGAAAAACAGATATAATTGCCCGTTCTCCTCAGGTCATATATAATCAAAAACGGCGCCTGCCAAATCCATATTGTTTTGCTTCATATAATCCAGTACATGCTTAAAGGTTTCATGGTAATTGGTTTCAACCTTTGCATATAGATATTCGAAGGCCAGAACCTCCCATTTAACCCAATTATGCGGTGGCTCAGCGCCATCTGTAACTTCGACACCGGCTAAATATAGCCCTTTTGAAAAATTATCTTCCCAAGGCTTAAATGATTTTGAGAAGTCACTCATTAAGCCCCAAACCCCAAGGATATTGCCGTGTTCATCCTTCTTTGCCAAATGTGAGACCTCACTAAAATGGCTGTTGGCATCCTTCCAAAGGGTATCCACAAAATCCGCTCCATTTTCCGTTGAGCCTTCCTTGCCAATGACTGAAAACGCGCTTTTGGTACATTTTTGAATTTCCATTTACAAAACTCCTTCCAGGTGTTTATATCACACCTATATAAAATCATTGCTTATCAAAAGCGGATGGCTCAACATCTGATATGCTGTACCATTCGATTTCTGCCAGTCTTTCTTCTCCTATATCTTCAAGGGGTTCATACCCTGATGATCCATATTTGCGGATGGTGGCGCAATATTCCTCCTCCGTGATATCGACTTCCATACCTTGAACATCCTTGGCACGTGCATGGCCAATGAATACATTGTCTTCAAAGATATCACCATTGGTATAAAGAATATCGAGCGTTTCTAAGGTTCCATTATCATCAACAGTATAGAAATACTCCTTAGCCGCGCCCATATGCCCCCATGAATACTCAATGATATACTTGCCATTAATATCTATTAAAAGCTGTATGTAGTGTCTTGGTATTGTTCGTATAAGAGAGACGGGAGTTCCTTCCTGTATGGTATATATCTCGTAAATTGACCCATCTACGCACTTACTTAAAGGCCAGAGTATACTTCGACGCTACCCCTTCATCATATGAAACATATCCATTCACCCAAAAGATACGGCTGAAATTGCTGTTAACAATGTTGAAAACATTGCATGCTTTAAAGGTCAGCAGATAATATTCACTGTCACTGATATCTGCCGCATAGCTGAGATTTTTTTCATTAATGTTGAGTACAACCTCTTTGGATGATTTGTTTGGATTATATCCATAGACACCTATCCACTCATTTCACATGATTATCCTGATGAGCGCTAAGTCAGAGATGCCGGCTAAGTGATGACTCAGTTTAATTTTCTTTATTATATCAAATTATCCATACTCATTTCTTAGAGTTTAATTAGAGTTGTTTTTTGTGCAAATTCAATAATACTCGTCAAAGATCAAACGACAAAATGCGCCATAATTTATGCAAGTTAACGATTGTCTTATGTATACATAGCATGGTAGAATAACGACTAGTGAATATCCCATGCAAACAAAGGTGTTTGGTTATGCTTCGCGCTGACTAAGCACTTTTTTTATACGTTCCCCATGCTCGGTTCTTTAGTGTACAGCCTTAGAAAGGAGCATCGCAGTATGAAAGACTATCAGCCAATCATTTCCCAATCCGCAACATGGTCCGTTTGCCTGCTCGTGATACTGTTTTCAAGAAATCTAGCCATAACAATCCCACTCGTAACTATAGCCTTCATTGTATCAGGATTCATCCAATTCTCTCACTTCAGGAAACGAAACCGGGACCTTGTTCAACGTGTTGAAGCCCTTCAAAAGAATATCTCCCGATTCAATATGGATGTACAGGTTGCTTCCAGCCAGGTTGCCGCTGTCTCGGAGCAGCTTTTTTTAACCTTGGACGAAAACAATGCTTTCATGCAGCAATTATTTGCTGAAACTACTGAAATGAGTCATATGAGCAAGCAGACAAGTGATGAGGTGGCTGAGATCCTCTCAGGGGTACGCAATATTGTTGAACTGATGAACAACTCCACCACGGCCCGCGAAGCCCTTAACAGCATGAGTAAGCAGGCCAAGGAGGTTCTGGTTGGCGGCCTCTCCTCCATTCTGGAGATTGTCACAACCATAGACGGAATCCAAAAGACCACCGAAAAAACCGTGGATAATATGCAGAAGCTTGAAAGGGCTTCCAATGAGATTGTGCTCATTCTTGAGAGCGTTATTGCCATCTCCAAGCAGACCCATCTGCTCGCACTGAACGCCGCCATAGAATCGGCCCGTGCCGGAGAGGCCGGCAAAGGGTTCGCCGTGGTTGCCGATGAAATACGCAAGCTGGCCCATGCTTCAAATCAGGCGGTTAAGGACGTCAACGCCCTGATTTCCACAATCCAGGAGGATATACAAGGGGTTCTTACGGTTGTGGATGAGAATTCTCGAAAGGTCGCAAAAGGGGTTCAGGTCTCCAGGGACATAGAAAGCTGCCTTAATCGCATCGACCATTCCTTTAATGAGGTGTTGGGCATGGTGGACCGCCTGGATGACCTCTCCAAGGACGAGATCGACGCCACCCATTATATTGGAGAACACATGGAACGGGTGGAAAGGTTTGTGACCGACACCATGGACAGCGTTGAACATGTCTATGCCTCGGTTATGAAGCAGAAGGATAATCTTCAGGAGATCCAGGACATGGGGCTTCGCCTGAATAATGCCTCCAAGGACTTGACCAACCTGTTTGAAGGCGCCGAACCTACCATTATAAGCACGGTGAGTGAAGCTGCTTCTGCCAGACTGCAGCAGGCCTGGGACATCATTCAAAAGGAAATAAAGGGTGATTCAAGGCTTGAACTCTTCGATAAAAAGACCCATGAATCCTTGCTGCACGATGTGCTTGAAAGATATGATTTCATTGAAGCTGCCTGGACCAATGAGCAGCATGGGCGCTTCATTGTCTCCATCCCGGAAAACGGCATTGTCAACGCCTCGGTGCGTGAATGGTTCAAAGCCGCAATAAAAGGGCAGGAATATGTGTCCGATATCTATGTATCAGCCATAACGAGAAAACCCTGCCTGACGCTATCGTCACCGATTTGCGACAAGCAGGGCAACATAAGGGGTGTTATTGGACTGGACATTAAAGTCTAGCCGCTCACGCCTACTTTTTGATGGTGGTCTTCCATAATCCATGAAGATTGCAGTACTCATAGACATAAACCTCGCCGGTTTCGGGCACGTTGAATACTGCTTCAGGCTTTAAATGGGGAGCCAGAACTACCCTTTGGATACGGTTTGCGCTGGCAACAGCAATCCACATGATATAGTGCTCCTCCACCATGGGGTGTTCCACAGCTCCCACTTTAACGGTAAGCTTATCCCCGTCTATCTCCACAACGGGTAAATGTTTTTCAGTAGAAGCTTCCACGGTGTTTGCTTCCAACAGATTCATGGGCTTGCCGCAGCAAAAGGTATCCACACCGGTGTCCTCAATGACCTCGATAATTTTGCCGCACACACTGCACTTGTAGAATTTGGGTTGATCCTTCATGGTTATACCTCCGTTTTCTATGAGCTTAATACAGCTTAAAATATTCCATAATGCCTTTGATGATGCCATCAATCAGCTTGTTTCTGTAGTCTTCGGAATTAAGAAGCCTGTCTTCTTCAGGATTCGTTAAAAAGCCCAGTTCAATGAGCGCACAGGGATTCTTGCTGTAGTTGAATATTATCAGGTCATTGCGCGGGCTTAACCCTCTGTTGCGGGCTTTAGTTTCTTTGATGATATGCTGGAGTATGAACTGGGACAGACTTCTGCTTTTCTCCAGCAGATTTTGGTCATTAATATATTTATCCCCAGGATGAAGCACTGATAAACCAGATATTTTTTCATCCTCATGACCATCGCAATGGAGGGACAGGGTGATATCGGCTCCTGCTTCTGAAGCTAATAGGGCCCTTTCCAGATTTCCAACCGGAATATCATTGCTCTCCCTGGTCAACACCACCCTGGCCCCCAGCTCCTTAAGTCGCTTTTCAAGCTCCATGGCTATATCGAGAACCACGGCATACTCAAAGTTACGAGTCGTTATGCCCACTGTTCCAATGTTGTAGTTGGGCATCAACCGTGCCTGCCCCGGAGCAATGGGCACCTTTGTGCTCAAAATCTGGGACTGGTGGCCGGGATCGATGCAGATGGTCCTGCCAGCCAGGGGTGGACTTTCAGTTAAAAAACTGTCCTTCGCCTCCTCCTGGCTCAATTCTTCCGCAGAGGCACTTTGCTGGGGTTGGAATATGGTGTTTTCATCCTTATTTTCTTGAGTATATGTGAGGCTTTCCTGCCTCAGCTCTCCTGATTCAGCAGGTGGAGGAACAGGGCTTCCCTCGCGCGAAATATCTGATCTGTAGGTGCCTGGTCCTAAGAATAATAGCATGCAAATGATGTATACTATAGTTGTCATATACCTCAAAATAATCACACAGCCTTTTGTTTTTTCTCTTTCATTTTGAGCTGCAGGCAGGAGTGTTATTCAATGAAAATTTGGGCACTTATTGCCCCCCTTCTTCGCAGAACAGTATACTAAATGAGTGAATAGGTGTTTTCAATTAAGGAGTATTGCTATGGGAGATATTCTTAAAGCCTACATTGTGCCCCATCCGCCCATCATTATACCAGAGGTTGGAAAAGGGCATGAAAAAGATGCTGTGTCTACCATTGAGGCCTATGACAAAGTGGGACGCCAGATAGCGCAATTGGCTCCGCAGGTTATTATACTTACAACACCCCATGGACTCGTCTATGAGGATTATATCCATATTACTGTGAATAAGAAGCTTAAGGGTACTTTGGAGCAATTTGGAGCACCTCAGATTAACCTTGAATTCGATTCGGATACCGAGCTCATTGAAAGAATCATTGATATGGCCAAGACCAAGGGCATTCCGGCAGGGGGACTTGGCGCCAATGAAGGAATGCTGGATCATGGAGCTCTGATCCCCCTATACTTTGTCACCCGACACTACTCCAGCTTTTCGCTGATCCGGATATCCATTGCGGGCCTTCCGTTAGAGCAGCTTTATCTCTTTGGCCACTTAATCCAGGAAGCCGTTTCAAAGTCTGACAAAAAGGCAGTCTTTATAGCCAGCGGGGATCTCTCCCATCGGCTGAAGGAGGACGGTCCCTATGGCTTTGCCAGTGAGGGCCCCCAATTTGACGAACAGTTGGGTGAGGCCATCAAGGATGCCGATTTCAAAAGACTTATTACCATGGATGAAATGTTTTGCCAAAGGGCTGGCGAATGCGGCCTCAGATCCTTCATTATCATGGGAGGAGCTCTCAATGGTCATCAGATAAAGACCAATATTCTGTCCTATGAGGGGCCCTTTGGCGTTGGCTATATGGTTGCCGAGCTCACCCCGGACGGGCAAGATCTTTCCAAGGATCTGGTGTCTTTTTATGAATGCAAGCATAAAAGTGAGATTGAGGCCGCCCGCAAGGCCGAGGACGCTTATGTTTCACTGGCCAGGCTTGCCTTAGAAACCTTTGTGAAGAAAGGCAAGATCATCGATGTCCCCGATTACCTGCCCGATGAGATGCTGAAAAACAGTGCCGGGGTTTTTGTCTCTCTCAAGCGGAACGGCCTGTTAAGAGGGTGTATGGGGACCATTTCTCCCGTGACCGGCAGCATTGCCGAAGAGATCATTCAAAATGCCATCAGCTCAGGAACCAGGGATCCCCGGTTTAACCCCGTTAAGGACTATGAGCTTAATGATTTGACCTACAGCGTGGATGTGCTTAAAGAACCCGAGCCCATCTCAAGCCCTGAGGCTTTGGATGTGGCCCGTTATGGAGTTATCGTCACCTCGGGCTATAAAAGGGGGCTCCTTCTGCCCAACCTGGACGGTATCACAACCCCTGCGCAGCAGATTCAGATTGCTCTGTCCAAGGCGGGCATAGAGCCCCATGAAAACTATTCCCTGAAACGATTTGAAGTAGTCCGGCACTGATGAGCCCATGGCCGGACTCCTATGCCTAATAGGGCAGGAACTCTCCCCTGGCGATGGGGAATACCCCGCCTCCCACCTCTATTTCTATGGCATCGCCCTTACGCCGGGCTTTAAGATGCAGAACTGAAGGACGGCCTATTTCATAGCCCTGTTCACTGCGCAGATCAATAAAGTCCCTGCCGCAGGTTGAGTGCCGGGGCCTTACAGCGGAAGCCTTGTCCGGGTCAAAATAGCCATGGTGAACCAGGTATCCGGCCAGGCATCCATTGCCGCTTCCGGTGGCCGGGTCCTCCGGAATTCCGATATAGTCGGTGAAATTACGGGTGCTGATGCCCTCCCCGCCGTCATGGGCAGTGGGACAGAAAACCTGCACGTTTTTACCCCAGGATTTCTCAATCAGATTGAAATAAGCGGGCTTTGAGACCTTAATCCGCTTCATGGCCTCAAGGCTTTTCAATGGAACAATAATATGGGGGAACCCGGTGGAAACCTCTTCAATGGGAAAATCCCCGTCAATATCCTCCACCGATATGCCCAGCACCTCTGCCAAAACCTCGGCGGGCAGAACCGCGCCGAACTCGGGCTGAATCTGCCTCATCCAGCAGAGGTCTTGTCCATTGGCGTCTTTGCTTGTCCATACGGGGATATCCCCTACCTTAAGCCGCAAGGTAAGGCTCTGGCTGGCATTGGGTCTGAGATAGTTTTGAATCACATAGGCTGTGCCCAGCGTAGGGTGACCGGCAAAGGGCACCTCAAATTCAGGTGTAAATATGCGTACTTCATAGATGCCAAGTTGGTGATCCTTACTCATGATGAAGGTGGTTTCCGAGTAGTTAATCTCCCGGGCTATCTGCTGCATTCTTTCTGTGGTTATGCCTGCCGCATCCGTAAATACAGCAAGCTGATTGCCTGCATAGGGTTTCTCAGCAAAAACATCTAAAATCATGTAGCTCAGATTACTCATATGTATACCTCCATTTTATAGAATGTATTTTAATATGACGCTCCACTCCCATAATAGCTTTTCAAGATTATAGCTGCCGTTGGCCGGGCTCGTGGAAGGCAGGCACTGGCTTTTAATATTGGTTTTAGGGTAGCACAGTTTTTTGTAGAGCTCCTGGGCTTTCTTGCCATTGGTGAAAACTGCCTTGATGGAGGCCTTCTTAAAAATCATGTCCAGATCATTGGCCACCGGATTGGTTATGGAGCTGTCCCTGGACTGCTCTATATCACAGCTTTGCAAAACATCCCACAGGGCAATGCCCTCCATTAAAAGCAGATTCTTTTTTTCCTCGATGGTAATCGGCAGGGGATGTCCGGTCAAGCAGGAAATAACCTTCCAGAATCGATTCTGCGGATGCCCGTAGTAGAAGTTTTCCTCTCTGGAGGTCACCGAGGGGATGGTCCCAAGAATCAGGACCTGTGAATATTCATTATAGACAGGCTCAAAAGGATGGACAACGGTCACATCACCTACCACCTTTCAAACAGATAAATGATCCGATCCATTTAACCCTATACATGACATCAAGGTTTTAGAACAGAATCATAACCCACTTTCGGCCAGGATATGCCTCAGGGCCTTCTCAAACCGCTGGTCGTCCTCAACTGTCCGTTTTCGGACGGTTTTGGTCCGTCCCCCCGCCCTTCTGACCTTCTGTCCCAAATGCCTCTCAAAAAGCAGCTTGTCCATGTTCTGTGCCGAAAAAATTAAGCCATTCTGGGTGAGAGCCCGGCACCCTTTTCCCAGGGCAAGGGCCGCCACGCCATAGTCCTGGGTGACCACCACATCATCCTTCTGTGCACGGTTAATCAGGGCTATATCCACGCCGTCCCGCTCCTTATCTACCGTAACCACCTGAACCCATGGCGGGTTATCCCGGTTCCAGGCATGGCTGGTATCCATGAGCAGAACAACGGGCAGGCTCTTTTCCTCCGCTATGCGTATGATAATATCCTTGACAGGACAGGCATCAGCGTCCACCAGTATCTGCAATGCAAAATCCTCCGTTTTAATCCTTCACAACCCGCCTTAAGGCCGGGAACACGGCCAGGGCAATCACACCTCCGATGATGGCCGTTAAAAGCTGGGGCCAACTGAACAGGCTGATAAGGGTTAAGCTTATCTTTTCATTAAGGGCCATATATGAGGTGAACAACAGAATGGTGCCATACAGGAAGCCAAACTTGAGCACCGCTCCCACGCCAATGGCCAGAATCTTGCTGACCTTCTTCAACAGCGCATAGCAAATCACTAAAATCGCATTTCCGGCCATGATGAACGGGGAAAAGGCCAGGACAATGGGAGCCATGGCTGATTTATTGGTAATGGCCGATACAAGGGGCGCAATCACTGAGATGATGAGCCCTGAAAATATGCCTGTGATTTCGGTGGCTATCAGCAAAACGGCATTAACAACGGGGCCTACAATGAAATTATTGTAGTTGGGAATAGCTTGCCCAATAAACTGAAAGAGTATGGCAACAGCCAGCAAGATTGCAGTTCTTGTGATAAACTTTATTTTACGACTCATAAACTCCCTCCAATCTGGTAATAGTTCTATTATAGCAGGAAAAGGATGGCAAAATCTCATTTATTCGTACAGATCGGCGGACAGGCCTTCCAGACCCTCCATATTGACAACTTCATAACCATTCCGGCTTTTTTTCAGTACACCTTCATCCACCAATTGAACAAGGGTCCGCATGAGATGCCTGTAGGAGGTTCCCAGAAGCTCGGCGAGTTGTGTCATATTGCATTGAAAGACCTTATGGGCTGTGGGCGGCAAGGCCTTGACACTCCCAAGAATATAGGCTGCCAGCTTATTTTTCAAGGAATAAAGCTGGTTGATGGAGCTGCTCATGGATGCGGTAACCAGCTTATAAGCCAGGCTTTCTGAGATATTTCTCAAAAACACCGCATCATTAAGGCACAACCTGCGCATGACCTCCATGGGTATGGCCAGACAATATACCGGGGTAACGGCCTCAATGCAGCAAAACACCTTTGTGTTCATAACAAGCTCCACATCCCCTATAACCTTCATCGGGTGATAGAATCTCAGCATAAGGGATTTACCGTTTTTCAAAAGGTTGTAGACCTTTGCACAGCCTTCCACAAATAACAGGAAATAATTCAGTTCCTCGCCCATGGTGCACAGGGCTTCATATTTCTTATAGTAAAAAAGCTCCATATGGGGAACCATATCCTGTCCAAAAAACTCCGAAAGGTGATGCTGCTCCACATAATGGAGGATTCGCTGCTTATCATTGATTTTTTCCATAATCCATACCTTTATCAATAAAACTCCTTTTCATTATACACACTATGACATATGTCATACAATCTTCGCCGGGATATGTGTTATGGTTATGAAGAAGCAAATTCTGCACTTAACTTACTGTTGGAGGTATACATGGATAAACTCATCACGGCTTTCATCGGTCTTATTGTGGCCGTCATGGTCTTTTGCAACGGAATACTGACAGGGTATACCAGCCTGTATTTTTCCAATGCCCTGATCCATGGTATCGGCCTCATCACCATAACCATTATCATCATTGTGGGTAAATACCGGTTTAAAAACCTTAAGACCGTCCCCCTGCTGCTTTATACCGGGGGCCTGGTTGGCGTGGTCACGGTTCTTTTGACCAATTTCAGCTTCTCCTATCTCGGTGTTTCCCTCACCCTGGCCCTTGGCCAGGTAGGCCAGTTTCTGACCTCGGTGGTGGTTGACCATTATGGCCTGTTTGGTCTTTCCAAAATCCCATTTAACAAAAAGAAGATCGTGGGTCTGGTCATCATTGGCCTTGGTCTCATCATTATGATGTTTGAGTAGAACCTTAAAGTTTGAAACAGAGGTGTTATTATGCTTTATATATTGCTCGCTGTCCTCTCGGGACTTACGGTGGTGCTGTCCCGTATTCTGAACGCCAATATGGCCCTGAAGATCGGCATTTACCAAAGCACATTCTTTAACTATATCACCGGCTTTGCCTTATCAGCCCTCCTGCTTTTGGTCATGCCCGGAGGGATTGTCTTAACATCGGGAGTTCCCTTCTGGTCATTCTTTGGCGGGGCCATCGGGGTTTTGGTGGTGGCCCTTCAAAGCTTTGTGACCCATAGAGTATCCAATTATGACATTACCCTGCTCACCTTTATTGGCCAGCTTTCCACAGGCGTGGTCATCGACCTTCTTTTGGGCAACACCATTCCAAAGCCCAAGATGATTGGCGGCCTGGTGGTGTTTGCAGGCTTGCTCTATAACATTCTGGTGGATAGGCAGGACAGTAAAAAAGACGCCCTGATCGCCTGAGAGGCTGAAACAGAGAGTCTTTTAGCAACGGCCCAAAGCCTTAATTCTCTTATTTTCTGATGGCCTGGGTCAGGAATTTCATATGGTCCATGACCATCTCTCTTACCTCCTTAAGATCGGCCTGGGGATCAAATTCCATGTATCTGAAATATACAAAAAGCATGAATCCATGGGTTTCCCGGGCCAATGCCCGCGGATCCCAGTCTTTGATCAATCCCTTTCTTATCATGCCTTCAAACACTTTAGTCTGGTATTCCAGAGCACTATCTACCAAGTACCGGTTGAAAAACTCCCGGGCCCGCTCATCCCTGAAGCGTTCAATGGATATTATCCGCCAGATCTTTCTCATTCTGGGTTGAGCCATATAGTTATCAAAGTTCCGAACCGCCAGCTCAAGGAATTCTTCAAGGGACATGTTCTCCAGCATCTCCATAATGGTCTTAAGCGGAAGGGTCATGGTCTCATAGCTTTGGAGCAGTTCCTGATAAATGGTGTCCAGGATTTGCTGTTTGTTTTCGAAATGGTTATAGAGGGAGCTTTCCTTAATGCCCACCGCCTGGGTCAGTTCCCTGACCGAGACATCGTTATAGCCCCGCTCCGAAAAGAGATCAATGGCTGTATCCAATATTTTCTCTCGGGTTTTAGACATGTCGCCTCCTTAATAATCCACATAGACCTTGCGCATAAAGCTCCTGGCCATGGCTGCCATGAGCCTTACAGTAACCTTTTTCAGCCAGCCGATACGGGTTGAATAATAGTAGTCCTTTTCAAAATAACCTTTCTCAGTCCAATGCTGAAAATCGGTCGGATTGCTGTCCTTACAGACCAGGGCATTCATTTTCCAGATATTGAACATCATAAGCTGTCCCAACCCCGGTTTGGGCAGGGTTTGGCTTTGATTCATGGCCTTCATGAATTGCCTGGCCTTTTTCGTAAAGTCAATGTCCACCTTCTTCTGATACTTGGGGGTCAGGGACTCATAGTGGGGAACCCCCAGCTCACCGGCCCAAAAACCGCCCCAGCTTTCAACATTGGTTTTGAGAGCCTTAAAGACATTCTTGAACATTCCTCCGCCGCTGGACAGGCCGAAGAAGGGCTTTCCGAACAAGGCCGGACGGTGCCAGAGATAGGACAGATAATCCAAAAGCTTCTTCATCAGCGCTGTAACATGCTGGTTATACACAGGCGTTGCCAGAATAACACCATGGGCCTCCGCCATTTTGCTTAACAGATGGCTTATCTTTTGGGCCTGATGGCATTTATCCTCACCCTCCAGAATGCAGCGATGGCAGCCAACACAATCGGAAAGGGCCATCTGGCTTAAAAAGATCACCTCGGTTTCAACGGGCTCAATTTTGTTCAGACAGGATTCCAACCGCTCAAGAGCCTTATAGTTCTCCCCTTTTCTTGGACTTCCCATTACCACCAGCAGCTTTTTCATGGTCTATACTCCTTTAGTCAAAAAAACTAACACCTGTTAGTATAAGATTAAACTAACAAGCGTTAGTTTGTCAAGCACATCTGTCGAAACGGGCATAACCAGGTTCTTAAGCCGACTTAAGCAAAGCTGGCATCCTGGAATCTTAATATGCGCAATTTGGGATATTGGATCTGGTTAGAAGTAAATTCACTTAAGGGTGTATCCTTCCTGTCAAAGCTGTGACAGCAGATGAGGATATGGTCGGGGTCCTTCCCGGCCTCAGTAACATAAAGGCAATGCCCGTAGCGATAAGGGGTATAGGTGGTGACGACAAGCTGAACCACATCCCCGGCCATAATATAGGATGGCCTGAAATCCTGCCAGTCCCCCTCATATACCTTAATGGCTCTGGGCCCTAAGGCCTTGGATGCCAATGTATACTCCCCCAGCTCCACCACCCTGCACCATTTATTGGAGCCGCTGAAAAAGAGGGAGCCATACCATGTATAGGGTACCATGCAGACTGAGCGCTTAATTCTCTCCTTGTTCTGATCAATAGTTTTATCATCGGTTCCCGGAATCCAGCCCCCATAGGCCGCCCAAATACACTGGCTGCAGAAATTGGTACAGTCGTTGCCGGCAGAGTCGTAGAAAAACAGCCTGCTATACGAGGATACATTATAAAACAATGCATACTGCCGGGCATAGGCAACACCCCTTTGCGGGTCATACCGATAAAGCATGGTGTCCTCCGTGTCGGTTCATCTCCCTACACTATATGATGGGCCATACGGTTTTGTAAGGTTCTTAATCCATAAGAAGGGCCATATGCTTTTAGTGGTGTTTATTCTGAGGTGGTCGCTTGTTTATAGCCATAAGAAAAAGAACGCTTATTAGAATAGGAATTGCCTTTTTGCTGACTTGCCTTGTTTTTGTTGTTTTATTAAACAGTGGGAAAGGGCCTGAGTCCCTTTATGCCGTCAATATCTCCGAGGACAAGAAATTCATAAAATGGGTGGATTTCAATGTTCCTTACGCCGTTTTGGAAAAAACCCTGAACCTTGATATCAAGTCCTATGGCAAAGAGGTAAAGCTTAACTGGATAGAGCTTCTGGCCTATCTGGCCAGCAAATACGGCGGCAATTTTAAACGCTTTAAGAACGCCGATCTGGATAATGTTGTGGCCAAGCTCAACGAGGGAATCCCCATGAGTGAGCTGGCCGCTGATCTCAAATACTATCCCTATTATTATGAGGCCTATCAGGCTGTGCTGGGCGGCTTTGTGGGTGAGTATGAGATTGAAGAGGAAGACAAGGACAATCCCGGCACCAAGAAATTCGTCAAGAAATATGGACTTAAGGCCTTCTGCCCCATTGCCAAGGGCTATGGCTTCTCCCATTATGATGATTTCGGCAACAGCCGGAGCTATGGCTTTTCCCGCAAGCACTTGGGCAACGACCTTATGGGCAACATCGGCACCCCCATTATCGCCGTTGAATCGGGCATTGTGGAGGCCCTGGGCTGGAACCAATACGGGGGCTGGCGCATAGGCATCCGAAGCTTTGACGGCAAGCGGTATTACTACTATGCGCATCTTCGCAAGAATCACCCCTACAACAATACCCTTCAGGAGGGACAGGTGGTTCTGGCAGGGGATGTGATAGGCTATCTGGGCATGACCGGATACAGCACCCGTGAGAACGTCAATAACATCCGAACCCCCCATCTCCATTTCGGCATGCAGCTCATCTTTGATGAAAGCCAGAAAGAGAGTGTCAACGAGATATGGATTGATGTCTATGAAATCGTGAACCTGCTTAAGAAGAATCGGTCGGCGGTCGCCAAGAGCGCTGAGCTCAATGATTATTTCAGAGTCTATCAAATCAAGGACCCTGCAGCACCACAAACGGTAGATCCAAATCTAGCACCTCCATAAATCTGCCCATGCCTGCTGCATAAAAGATCTCCTGTACATTTACAGGAGGTCTTTTTTATAAGGGCTTGGTCGGTAACACCCGTTAAGGCTTGTTAATATAATACTATTGTAAACAGTAAACAAGCTCTGCCTTAAAATAGCGGAAGCAAAGGTGATGGATATGCCTTTAACAGCAAGAGAATTATTTGCACGGGTCATTAAATGCGAAGCAGAGGGCGAAGGCGACAATGGTATGAAGGCGGTTGCCACCGTCATCATGAACAGGGTTCATGCGGCCTACGGCGAGTATCAACGAGTGTGCCAGGGCGATTTAAGATGCGTTATTATGCAGCCCGATCAGTTTACCTGTCTTAAAGAAATCGTAGCCGGACAATACAATGCGCAGAACATATACAATATGACACCTGATCAGGTCCACTACGATATCGCCGACTGGGCGCTTTCAGGCAATAAGCTCAACGGCGTGGCCGAGTGCCTGTGGTACTACAATCCCTATAGCCCCAATTGTGCTACCTATTTCCCGGTGAACCAGTCCGGCGTTTTCTTCAACCGAATCGTTCAGCACTGCTTCTATACGCCAACACAAAAATATGCCCAGACTTAAAATTATCATAAAGAAAAGAGGTTAATTCTTATGGATAGTTTCACCAGCCAACCAGGTTATTCCCCCTATACCTCGCCACCCTGTCCCGGCTGCGCACAGAATGCGTATACTGGTCAAATGGGGCAAGCAGGGCAGGCGGGTCAAAGAATACCCGTGCAGAGTACACCCTCTGCAGCGGCGCCGATCAGGACTGATATTATGGGACAAATGCCCACCGGTGTTCCCTTAGGCCCCCAGCTTGGTATGCCCCTGATTCCCCAGCAGGGTACAGTGCCTCAGGCAACCACAGGAACAACGCCTGCTCAGGATCTTGCACCCATCACTCCCTGGACACAGCCCATGCCCGTTACAACTGAAAGCCTTCAGTTCATGAACGGTTTTATGCGTACTCAGATAGGCCGTAAAGTCACTGTGGAGTTTCTGATTGGAACCAATACACTGGTAGACAAGACCGGCACACTTTTGGCTGTAGGTGCAAACTACATACTGATTAATGAAATAGAAACCGATGATATTTTGCTGTGCGATTTCTACTCCATTAAATTCATGAAATTCTATTATTAAGTGTCACTCTCCGAATTTCTAACGTCGAACCGAAGCAACAGGCTTTCGGTTCCTTTTTATTTCGTCCCACTGTGACCGGGAAAGAGGCCTAGCCCCTCTTCCTGCTGTTTTTGGCCAACACGTCGATAAGCAGGCCTGTGACCAGTGAAATGACAAAAGCGCCGCCCAGCAATATGGCTGTAACAAAGTAGGCCAGATCCTCCATGCCCGTTGAGAACCAGATACCTTTGACAATACAGGCTCCTGCCACTAAAAAGAGCACAATGGAGGGAACATACTTAAAGAATCTGTTTTCCTTGGATATTCTCCATATGCCGATTTGGAACAGTGACACCAGAGCACCTACAATGATTATCATGAGGGCCAGACGAAGTGTTGTGTCCATGATTACCTCCTAGTCTGCATCCACTGAAGCCTCACAGCCATAAACGCTTTGAGAAAACGCCTTTTCAGCCTGAATCAAGGGAATTCCATAGAGATTCATCTTAAGTATATCATTCTGTCCTATGCCCCGTCTTCCTGCCTCAAACAGATAACGAACGGCCTGGGGCTTAAATCCCAGAAATCTGGCCCCAACAGTGTCCACACTGACAGCATCGGTGCCCGTGATAACAAAGCCTGTGTGCCGTGCAATACCCTTGGCCGGACCCGTTCCCACCATAACCGGATTGGCGCTGACCACCGACAGATCAATGGGCATCACCTCGGCCATGGCCACAATAAAATCATGGAGATTGTCATGGATTCCCGTATTCTTCTTAGGCGTTCCATGTTCCGAGGATGGCGGCCAGGACAGGGCGATATTCTTGATGGCTCCCGATATGGTGGCCTCTTCATGGATTTTAAGCTGGGTGAAGGAAATCAGCACCGTCATTTCCTGAAAGATCCTATTGAGCTTGGTGCTGTGGGGGCGTTGATGATTAAGTTCCATGGTTATAAAGGGCCCCTCATTGAGGTCGATAAATTCAATGCCCTCCTCGGCAAGAACCTCATCAAAGCCGCCGTTCTTCATGACCTCTTTGGTGTCTCCGCCCCCGCTGCCCGAGGCCACCACAATGCGTTTGGGCTGGCATGATTTGATATACTTAAGGAGAGTTTTCAAGGTCTCATTGCCCACCACCACACCCGATGGTGGAAGCATCTTTTTAACCCAATTTGGGGTAATGACCACCACATCATCCTGCTTGATCATGCTTTTTGCCTCGATAAGCTCCAGACCCTCCAATACGGCCTGGGATTCGTCCTCATTATGGGTAATGGCCACTGACGAATCCCTTCTTCTTCGTTCCCTCATAGCATCCTCCCATTGATAGAATGTATGAGTATTTTCTATCTCCGGGCATCGGTTTATTCAAAATCATTCCATAACGTTGGTAGTGCAGGTGTAGTTGCGGTCAATGGTTATGACACAGTGATAGTTGGGATCGATTAATCGAACCTCTTTCTGAATGCGCTCCCGAAGCTCATCGTCAGAGGTCTTATAGCCCGTGGGAATGACGATGTCAAAGATAAGATTGCTGTGGGTCTTGCCCAGTACAAGACGAAAATCATGCATGGAAAGACCCGGATCAATATAAGTCACAATATTGCCGATCTGTTGGCGCAGGGTATTGGTCAGCTCATCGTCAGTCACAATGGGGTCCATATGAATGACCAGGTGGATATTATTCTCGTTAAGCATATCCCTTTCAATATTATCAATAATGTCATGGCTGATAAGAAGGTCCTGATGGGCGGGCACCTCCACATGCACCGACGCATAGCATTTGTCTGGGCCATAGTTATGAACCACCAGGTCGTGGAGCCCGATAACCCCCTCATAGCTTAATATCTTCTTTTCAATTTTCTCTACCAGATCAGCATCGGGGGCCAGCCCCAACAGAGGATTAAGGGTCTCAGAAACCAGGCGGAAGCCCGAATAAATGATGAACAGCGCCACAACCACACCCATGTAGCCATCTACCTGGAGCCCCGTCCACTTGCCCACCAGAGTTGCCAGAAGCACGGCTGAGGTGGCAAGCACATCATTCATGCTGTCCATGCTGGTAGCTTCCAGGGCCGATGAATGGATTCGCTTGCCCAGGCTTTTGTTAAAAATGCTCTGCCAGAGCTTGACCAGAATGGCAATGACTAGCACCAGCACCACATAGAGATTGAATCGTATGGGATCGGGATTTAGGATCTTCTGCACTGAGGATTTTATGAGCTCAATGCCCAGAAGCAGGATGATCACCGACACAATGAAGCCGGTAATGTATTCAGCCCTGGCATGCCCATAGGGATGCTTTTCATCGGCAGGCTTGCTGGAGAGTTTAAACCCCACCAGGGTAATCACCGATGAGCCTGCATCGGACAGGTTGTTGACAGCATCGGCCAAGATGGCAATACTGTTGGCCAGGGTGCCAATAACAAGCTTTATAACAAAGAGAAAAAGGTTGGAGGCAATCCCCACCAACCCTGCCAGACGTCCATAGCGTTCCCGGACTGCTGGTCGATGAATTTGATCATGGTCCCGAATAAACCATTTAATCAGCAGATTGGTCATATCCTAACACTCTCAATTAGAAGATTGAGCTTCTTCCATAGCTCTTCTTAAAATGGTGTCATAGGGAAGGCTCTCCCTGACCGATAACTCGGTGTATAGCTTTCCGTCACCGATCCGTTTCATATAGTCCGCATAGCTGGGCTCCACATAAATATCGGGTTGGGTAGCCACCTCTTCGTTGACACTGCCGTCGGGATTAAGGCCCATATCGGCGGGGAAACGAACGATAAGGCCGCTGTTGGGAAGCGCTACAGGCACTGGATCAAAGCCTATGCCGTCTCCCCCCGTGCGGGTTCCAATCAGGGTAGCCCAGCCCGTTGCCTTGGCAAATACGGCAAAAGCCTCGGCAGAGGAGTAAACATAATCGTCCACCAAAAGCAATATCCTTCCCTTGAATCCCACAGGCTTCTGAGGACTGATGCGATATTCGATATCCAGATAAATGCCTTGATCATCCTTAAAGTAATACCCGGATTTGTCCTTTGCAACGCTTAACTGGGACAGGGGCTTCAGCCCGAAGTAGGAAAGGAAGGTCTTGTGCTTGATAAAGGGCTTTAGATAGTCCGCATCCCTGAACAGTAAATAGTTCTTGGTGGATAAGGGGACCTGGGTCAGCGGCGGCAGTATATTCTGCATCCAGTAGTTGGTGCTTCCTCCCCCATTCCCCCGAATATCAATAATCAGGGTGGTGTAATCCTTAATCTCGTTGAAAAAAGCTCTTAAACCCTCCCGATCCTTTTCCACATAGGAAGAGGACAGGGAAGGAATCTTTAAGTAGGCTATGCGGCCCTCTTCCAGTATCTCAGTGGAATACAGATGCTCGGGAAGACTGTACTCACTCTGTCCCAGGGGATCATAGGAGTATGCTTTTAAAACCTTGGTCTTTTCCTCTCCTGTGGGAAGCCGCAGGGTCAAGGTGGTATCCTTCCTGGTGCGGATGGCAAAGTGGCTTATCTTGTATTTCTGCCTTATGGTATCATAGACCAGCCTTCTTTGGGTGACCAGACTTGATATATACTGCTCCACATCCACACCATCCACCTTAAGGAGCTGTGTGCCTAAGGGCACGCCAAATTCATCGGGCGTCCGTTCGGGATTGATAAGATTCCTGTAGGCGTAATACTTCCCTTCAATATAGCGGAAGGATACGGGAAGAACCCATGTTTTATTCTCGGGTATGATGGATTCCCAATAGGCATAGCGCTGTTTGACCTGGTCATGGTTATAGACCTGGGACCAGGGAATGGGCCCCCTGTAGAGCTGGCTTAATTCGGTATATTCACTGCCGGGAGCTATAATATTGGTATGCCCATTCTGGAGTAAGGTCAGAATCTCCTCCAAAATAACATAGAACTCCTCATCGCTTTGGGCCCCGCGGATGCGTTCCACAAACTCATCCTTCCGGGAAAGCCAGTCTATGCCGTATTGCCGCTCCTTGACCTGAAAGTACGGGAAGCACTCCTTCAGGATGTCATAGAGGTAATTAAAGTCCTCCACGCGTTGTTCAGGTGTCATGGGAAGGGTACTGTCCTTCTGTACACAGGCCTGGACAGGCGCATTCCACAACTGGGTATATAAGGCTGAGGCCAATATCAGCGCGAGGATCAAAAGGATCCCCACAGCTTTCAGCACTTTGTGCACTTTCTTATTCATGAAATCCTCCAAGCTGGCAGTGCATTTTTGCGGGAGTTGCTTCTTCATTGAAAAGCCAAACGATTACTTCTTTTCCTTTGGTGCCTGATCGATAATGCATACCACTGCGGTCTCAAGTCGGTGATCCTTAACCTCCTGGACCTTGATATGAAGACCGTATTCCTCGATTTCAGGACGGCTGCCGTCCTCCGGAATATTGCCCAGGAGCCCAAAAACAAAGCCTCCGAAGGTATCATACTCTCCCTCGGGCAGTTTTATGCCCAATTGCTCAACCACCGAGTCGATGGAGGCAGAGCCTCGGATCTTCCATGTCCCCGTGTCAATTCTCTCGATCTCGGGTAAATCCTCCTCGTCATCATCCCCCAGATCCCCGACAATTTCTTCAATGAGATCGTTCATGGTGATGATACCCGACATACCGCCGTACTCATCCATGACAATGGCAAAATACTTGCGTTTTTTGCGCATATTCCGGAAAAGAATATCGGTGCGGACGCTCTCGGGTACAAAATAGGCAGGCTTAACAGCCTGGTTAAGTACTTCCTCCTTGGACGTGCCCATGAGCCGATAGTAATCCTTAATATTCAGAACCCCCACAATATCGTCTACCGATTCCCGGCATATGGGATAGTAGGAATGACGGCTTTCCATCATGGTCTGATTCCATTGCTCCAGGGTTTCGTCCATCCACAGCAGGGAGACCTCGGTTCGGTGGGTCATAACCTCTCCCGCTGTTTTATTGTCAAATTCAAAGACATTTTCTATCATTTCTTTTTCTTCGGGATGAATGGCTCCTTTTTCACTGCCCGTATCCACCATCATGCGGATTTCTTCCTCGGTCACCGCATCGTCCTCGGCATGAGGATCAATGCCGAACAGACGAAGCATGCCATTGGTGGATGCGGTCAAAAGCCATACCACGGGCGCAAAAAGCTTCGAAATTAAGGTAATGAGCCCGGACATGGCAAGCGCCAGGGGTTCGGCCTTTCGCATGGCCACCCTTTTGGGAACCAGCTCACCGAAAACAAGGGTAAAGTAGGATAGAATCAGAGTAATAAGAAGAACTGACAGGGTTTTCAGTGTGGCAACGGGTATGGCAACACCCATTCTCACCAGCCAGGCAACCAGACGCTCAGAAAAGTTGTCGGCCGCAAAAGCACTTCCCAAGAACCCCGCCAGGGTAATACCCACCTGAATGGTGGCAAGGAAGCGTGCAGGCTGGTTGGTCAGCTTAGCAATTCTGATTGCCCGTTTATCGCCTTCCGCAGCGAGCTTTGCCAGCTTATTGTCATTCATGGTGATGACCGCTATTTCAGCGCAGGCAAAAATCGCATTAAGCACAATCAGGATAAACTGCAGAACTAGCTGACCCACTATAGAACCATCCGTAGACAAAGAAAAAACCTCCTAAAATGTTATAAGCAACAATAACAGATGATTGTTCTTATGTATTTTATACCATAGATCTACGGAGTAAAGCAAAAGATTCATCCAATTGCCGGAGTAAAATGGGCCTATACAAAATTGATAAAAAGCTGTTCCAGCGTATCCCGTTTGCGAATGAGCCGAGCCCTTCCTTCAAGATCAATGAGAACCTCGGCAGGCCTTAACCGGCAGTTGTAATTGGAGGCCATCACATAGCCATAGGCTCCCGCATTGGATACCACAACAAGATCCCCCTCGGAGGCCTTGGGCAGCCTTCTGTCACGGGCCAGAATGTCACTGTTTTCACAAATGTCGCCCACAATGGTCGCTGTCTCCAAATCATCAGCTTCAGCCTCGCTTCCCACCTTAACAATGGAAACCTCATGGTAGGCATCATACATGGCCGGACGAAGGAGCACATTCATGCCCAAATCGGTGCCTATATAGCGGGTATCATAGCTCTGCTTGACGGCATGAACTGTTCCCAGAAGCAGGCCGCACTCGGCCACAACATACCGTCCCGGCTCCATTTTAAAGATAATATCCTTATTGGGAAAGTCCCTCAGGAATGCTTCAATGAGTCCATCCAATTTCTGCCCCAGCACAGAAAAATCCAGCCTGTTCTCTCCGGGCTTATAGGGCACCCCTAAGCCGCCGCCGAAATCAATAAATTGAAGCTGCGGGAACTCCCTGGCAATGTCAAAAAGGGCGCATATGCTGTCGGCATAAACCTCCCCGTCCAAGAACAGGGAGCCGATATGCTGGTTAATGCCCACCAGTTTCAGGTTATATTGCTCTAAAATGGCCTTAACCTGGGGCACAAACTCCTTCTGAATGCCAAACTTGGTTTTCTTGCCTGCAGTAACCACCTTTTCATGGTGCCCGGCGCCAATACCCGGGTTAAACCGGACTGCAACCTGCCCTCCGGGATTGATGCGTCCAAACAGCTCAAGCTGGGAAAGGGAGTCCACACTGATCAGTATGCCCCGGTCAATGGCAAAGCGCATTTCCTCTGCTGATACATTATTGCTGATAAAGAAGATCCGGTCGGGGGTAAAGCCCGCCCTTTCCTCAATAACGATTTCTCCCGGCGACATGGCATCCACATCCAGCCCCTCGCTATGTATGATTTTAAGGAGCTCAGGATTGGTGTTGGCCTTGGCTGAATAATTGATTCTCACATTCCTGTGCGGCAGTATTCCTTTCACCTCTCGGCATTTTTCCCGTAAAATGGCTTCTGAGTAAATATACAAGGGTGTTCCGTATTCTTCCTTCAGTTTAATGAGCATATCCCTGGACAAAAACATGCCTATTCACCATCCTTATTCATCAGCTCAATAAGCTTAATTTCATTCTTAAGTGCCTCTTTGAACAAATCCACCAGGTTCTTCTTTTTGGAATAGAGGCAGGTGGACTGTGCCTTGTCGGCAATATCCCCTGTCAGAACCACCGACGAGTCTGCAATGAGCCTGATTTGCTCCTGCTCCTTTTCGGTGAAGTATAAGATGGCACCATTCAGTGTAAAAGGCGGATTGGTAATGACAACCACCTTGATATTGCGGAAGACTGCTTCTCTCAGCTCATCCATCACCTCATGGAGGATGGCGTGGGACATGGAAACATAGATCCTCTCCCGGGCTTCCCTGATGATATTCCGCATCTTATCCAGTATATTCTTTTCACCCTTAATGGTCACATAGCCCTCGTCGTTCTCGGGCCGGCGCTTGAGGTGCTCGGTAAGAAAGCGTTTAATCTGTGTCAGCTCGTGAATGCGGTTATCACAGAGTTCACCAATATCAACAGGACTATAGCGTGTTGCCGTCCCCTCTGTCATGGTGGCTGCGCCCTTATCCACCAGACCCGCCAATGCGGTATAGGTGTTGGAGCGCGAGATACCCGTAATTTTTGAAATCTCATAACCGGTTAAGGATCCCTCGGTCACAAGGGTTGCATAAAGGGTTGCTTCCTGACGGGTGAGCTGAAGCTTCATCAACGATTCAATAATGTCCATGGCCGCCTCCACAATAGTAGTTCTATTTAGGAACACTATAGCGCATATGGGCGGCTTTGTCAATAGTGCTTCCATATGGAAAGAGACCTCCTTACGGAAGTCCCTCCCTCTCTATGCAATGCTCCTATTCTTCTTCTGCAGCCTCAAAGACCCGTCTCACATCGTCCTTGGTGGCTGCGCCCTCATGGACCTTTTCCTTATCCACATAAAAGGTGGGAACATAATAATAGTCATAGCGATCGGCAATTTCAGGTTCAAGAGTCTCGTCAATGACCTTCAGAGGAATTTCCTTATAGCGCGGTGTCTCCTTCATAAGCTCCTCCATATAGCGAGTGGCTTTCTGACAATAGGGGCATGACGCCATAATAAACATAAGTATTGGTTTCATATCAAGACCACTCCTTATTTTTCTTAGTGTTTGCTTATGAAGGCCCATTTATGTATGGACAACCTTACTCTATTTATCGGAAACTCATTCTTCCGGCATAACTTGTAAACAGCCTCTAAGTGCTTGCCTCGCAGACCTGAATGAAATGATGCATGACCTCAAGCTCTTTTTCTACATCCTGCTCCATCTTTCTGCCCATACGGTCACATAACCCCAAAAGTCCAATCTCTTTAACATCCACTTCCTTCTTCATCTGTGGAATATCGGCAAAGGGCAGTTTGTTGGTCACAAACAGGATCTGCATATGCCAGCGGACCATTTTGGATACCTTATAGATAAAATCTTCATCCTGGGTAAAGCATCCCAGAAAATCCCGAGCCAGCTTCTCCCCCTCCTTGTCGTGGTCATAGGAGGTAATCCGGCCACGGCGAAGCTTTGTGGTTGTGGCCTTTCCAATATCATGGAGAAGGGCTGCCCACATAAAAACCCGGGCATCCTCGCTCTGGCCCTTAACCTGAGCCGCATTGTCAACCACCAGCAAGGTATGATTCCAAACATGGCCCTCGGGATGATGCTTGGGAGATTGCTCCACCCGCTCCAGGCGACTGAGCATGGAAAAGGGATACGCACTGCGAAAGAGCTCGGTTTTATTGAGCTCAGACAGGTATAGGGAGGGCTTGCTGTCCTTTAAAAGGTGCTCCTCGATTTCATGAAACAAAGCTGTTTTTTCGTCCATTATCTTTCACCGCCCGGGTATAATAGCCTTTCATAGCTTACCCATCCTGTTTATGATCCTTGCATTTTTCGCAATAGCCAAAAACCTCCAGATTATGCCCTGTTACGGTAAAGCCGAAGCGATCGGCCAAAAGCTGTTCATAATCCTCCAGCGGACAGCCGTCCACGGGGAAGATCTGCCGGCACCTGACACAATGAAGATGGTGATGGTGATCCTTGTGACTGAGCTCATAGAGGGCCTTGTTTCCGGTGGCAAGCTGACTTCGGATGACAAAACCTTTATCCACCAGGGTCTCAAGGATTCTGTACACCGTTGACAGGCTAATGGACACATTCTTTTCCTTAAGCCGTAAAAAGAGTTCCTCGGCAGTGAGAGGAAGTCCGCTTTGCTCCAGGGTTTCCAGGAGCGCATTGCGATGCTTGGTGCTTTTCAGGTTTCCCGTTTTCAGCAAATCCTTATACGTATCCTTGCCGGACATAGCGTCTTCCTCCCTTAGGCAAATTTCCTGCGCAACGCAAAGGTGATAAAGAAGATCCCTGAAGAAACCAGAATAATGGTTGAACCCGAGGCTGTCTCGATGTAGTAGGATAAAATGAGCCCGACAATGCCTGAAAACAGTGAGAAGATCACGGCCCAAAAATGGTATTGCCGTTGGTTCCTGGACACATTCCTGGCCGAGGCGGCCGGAAGCACCAAAAAGGAGTTGATGACCAAAAGGCCAATCCAGGACATGGACACGGTTACGGCAACAGCCACAGCACAACTGAACAGCACCTCGTACCAGAAGGTGCTGATGCCCCTGCTTCCCGCAAGGGAGGGATTGATGCTCACCAAAAGGAGGCGGTTGAAAAAAAGCAGCCAAAAGGCCAGAACCACCATAAGCAGAATAAAGAGAAAACCAATCTCGCCAGGCGTAATGCTGAGGATATCCCCCACAAGGTAGGAATTGAGCTTGGCGAAGCTCTTTCCGCCTATGGTGGAAAGGAAAATCCCCAAGGCCACAGCCGTGGATGAGAAAACCCCAATGATGGTATCGCTGGAATAACTGCTGCGATGCTTGATAAGAGCAATCAGGAAAGCGAACAGCAGGGAGAACACCACCGCCGATCCCACGGGCTGAATAAAGCCCATGAGGCCTCCAATGGCCACTCCGGTAAATGCCCCGTGGCCCAGGGCATCGGAGAAGAAGGCCATATTATTATTGACTATCATGGTTCCCAGAAGCGCAAACAGGGGCGTCAGGAGAATTACAGCCAAAAGGGCATTCTTCATGAAGATCATCTGCCCTTCCTGGGCCCATTCAAAGGGAAGCACCTCCAGAATCTTATACCAAATATCTATCATCCTTCTCCCCCCTTACTCCTCCACTGTTTTTGCCATTCTAAGGAGAACACCTTATAGAAGCTCTCACTTTGAAGCACCTCGTCGGGCGTTCCCACACTAAGGACTGTCTTGTTAAGAAGCACCATCCGATCGGCATAGTTCTTCACCATATCCAGGTCATGGGAAACCAGAATGATGGACAGGTCATAGGTCCTTCTCAGCTCTGAGACCGTCTCATAAAAGAGCTCCAGGCCGTTCTGATCAATCCCCGATACGGGCTCGTCCAAAAGCAGAAGGTCGGGCATGGGATCTAAAGCCAGAGCTAAAAGCACGCGCTGAAGCTCGCCCCCTGAAAGGGCCCCCAGCCTCCGATCTATGAGATGCTCGGCCTTTACCCTGGAAAGCCGTTCTCTCACACTGTTGACCTGTTTCCGGGAATGAATCAGCCAGGCTGGCAGGTGTGACCGGCAGGCCAGAAAGAGATCCAGGACACTGGTGGGTGAAGTGGTATCCAGCTTCAGGCTCTGTGGCACATATCCCATCACCGGGGTGTGTGACGGGCCCCCATTGGCCTGAACATAGGAGATGGTTCCCGTATGGGAGATCTCCCCCAATATGGCCTTAATCAAGGTGCTTTTACCCGCGCCATTGGGCCCGATGATGGCGGTCAGCTCACCGCAATGGATGTGCAGATTCACATCGGTAAGAATGGGGGTATTGCCGATGGTCACCCCGAAATGTTCAATTTTGGTGCAGCACAGGCCGCAGCCCGATGCCGCCCGACGACTTATGTGATGCCTATTTTCCATTCAACGCCTCTAACAATACATCAAGATTTTTTTCCATGGTCTTTTCATAGCTGTCGGGGGATGCGTCCTTGGGCCCTGTTGCCACGGGATCCAGGGTATAGATCCTGGCTCCTGTTTGCTGCGCAATGGCCTCGGCGGATTTGGGCGAATACTGGGGTTCAACAAAGAGTACCTTGGCCCCCGTTCTATTGATGGCCTCAATGGTCTCAATCATTTCCCCGGCAGTGGGCTCAGAGCCCGGTTCGCGTTCTATGACGGCAATGATGTTGAGATTAAATTCCTGGGCAAAATAGGGAAAGGCCTCATGAAAGGTGACGATGTCCCTTGTTTTGACATCCTTAAGCGCCTCATGCATTTTATCCTTCAAAGCCTCAAGCCTGGCCACATACTCCTCGCAATTTTTGCGATAGCGTTCCGCATTGGCCGGATCGGCCGCCATAAGGCCGTCAGCAATGTTTTTTACCTCCTGGATGGCTCCCGATATACCCACCCAAACATGGGGATTCTCCTCGCCGTTCTCGTCGATTAAAAGCGGAATCCCCTTGCTGCCCTCAATGATGGTAAGCTTGGGGAGCTGTTGGGTTACCTCTTCCAAAAAGGATTCCATGCCTGCGCCATTGATGACAAAGATGTCGGCCTTGCTCAGGGTTTTCATATCGGATGCCACCAACTGATAGTCATGAAGACACCCGGTCTGGGGCTCGGTCATATTCACCACCTTAACCCCCGGTACATCCTTGGTGATATTCACCGTAAAGACATAGAGGGGATAAAAAGAAGTGACTATCTGTATTTCATTATCAGCTTCCGATTTCCTGTTCCCTGTACCGCAGGCTGTAAAAACCATGCCTAAGATCAGAAAAACAACGAATAGCCTGAGGGTTGTTCTATACTTTTTCAAAATTCATGCCTCCAAAATAAGAATCATTCGCATTTGCATTTGCACCTATTTATTATGCATCAAAACGCACTGAAATAAAAGAGAAATCTTTCATGCAAAAAAAAAGGGCAAGTCTGGTTGCCCCATAAATCATAATAAAGAGGACCGTATTTGAGATATGGCATGGACAAAAACAACAGCGGTTTTACAAGAATGCACATTATGGGCCCGGCTTAAGTCTACTGCCACCGACTCCTTCTAAAGCAGCAGCAACAGCAACAACAGCAACAGCAGCAACAACATCTTCTGCAACAACATCTACGTCTACCGAAAAAGAACATCTCCATACTCCTCGTACAAGCTCCTGATACAGTGTATGCATGTCCTTGGCATTTTGACACCATTCAACAAATTTTTCACTCTTCCAGCAAAAAAGCTCCCGGAATACTCTCCGGGAGCCTAAGGTTTTTTATGCAAGCAAAAAGGAGAGCTATGCTCTCCTTGTGATTACCAACGGTTTCCGCCGCCAAAGCCTCTGTTTGCACTTCTGTTGTTTCTTTCCGCTTTTCTAGCGCGTCTGCATTCAGGACATCTCTGGGGCTCGTTTTCAAATCCCTTTTCCTGGTAGAAAGCCTGTTCGCCTTCTGTAAAAATGAATTCTGCGTTGCAATCTTTGCATACCAATGTTTTATCGGCCATGAGTCATATACCTCCTTAATAATTTTGGATCAGGTCTTCTTTACTTCTCCACTCCAAACTATTAAAGAGGGCTGAGTTCAAAAAGATTGATTCCACGCGTAAATGACTTACTTGCTTAGTATAACACCGATTCCTCAAGAACACAAGGAAAAAGTAAAAATAATTTTCAGCCCCGCCATTATCGGTCAATCTGACTAATAATTTTAAGGAAGGCAGTGCCTATGGGCAGGCGCTGGATGTCATCCATGGCAAAGAACTTTACGGGCTCTATATTGAGTATAGCCCTCAGGCGTTCTTCATTCTTGCCGGTATACTCAACCACCACCGGCAAAAGCCGCCACCTTTTGTGGGTAAAAACATGGCGCACAGGGTTCAGTGGCTGTCCCAAGGCACATAGTCTCTCATAGAGGGACTCATCAAGAAGGGGAAATCCCCAAAGGTTTGCCAACAGGCCGTTCTCCGGACGTTTTTCCAGATAATAAGCCTCCCCCCGTTTCAGGACAAGAGCTGTATAGACTTCCTCAACGGGCTTCTCCTTCCTGGCTTTCACCGGATAGGCCTCAGTATTGCCCTGGGCATAGGCCTTGCAGGTACTTTGGACGGGGCACTCGGAACACTTGGGGCTTCTGGGAGTACAAATAAGGGCGCCCAGTTCCATTAAGGCCTGATTGTAGACCGAGGGCTCCCCCTCCATATGCTCCAAAACTAATCTTTCAAACAGCCTTTTGGATTTTGTTGAGCCAATATCCTCATCTATGGCGAACTGGCGTGCCATGATACGCATCACATTGCCATCCACAGCGGCAACGGGCTGGTTGAAGGCAATACTTAAGATGGCCCCTGCTGTATAGTCCCCGATTCCTGGGATTTGGGCAATCTCCTTAAGGCTGGTGGGGAAACGTCCATGAAGTTCACGGACAATCTTCTTAACCCCCTTGTGAAGATTTTCGGCACGCCGATAATAGCCCAGCCCCTTCCAAAGGGCAAGCACCTCTTCCAATTCAGCCCGGGCCAGAGCCTCTATGGTGGGAAAACGCTCGCAAAAGCGAAGATAATAGGGAATGACCGTATCCACCTGGGTCTGCTGCAGCATAACCTCAGAAACCCAGATTTTATAGGGATCCTTGGTTTTTCGCCAGGGCATTTCTCTCTGATGTTGTAAAAACCAATGGTTTAAGTCCGAACCAAAACTCAAGGCAAACATCCATCCTTTATCGAGGAGAAGTAATGCTTCCTAGTATAGCATGGATGTACCAAGGCTTCCAGAATGAAAGTTCACCACAAATGAGAAATACTGTTTGAAAGGATTAAGAAAAGAGGTCCCTGATTTGACCCCCTTACTTGCCACCATCATATACCATATACTGTAAAGAAACCTCTTCCTGTTTAAATCCACATCTTTCGAAAAGTAATTTTCCCTTCGATGTAGCATGCAGCGTGATCCTGTAATATCCTAATCTTCTTGCTTCGTTTACAGCCATTTCTATAAGATTCTTACCAATGCCGGAGCGCCTGTATCCAGGGACAACATACACGTTTTGAATATAGGCATTACCGCCCTGGGGCAGCTTTCTGCCGGGTAAGACATGATAAAGGCTGACCGAAGCTGTTCCCGCAAACGTATTGTCGCAGAATGCAAGAACAGCGAAGAAGGCCCCGGACTTAAGCCCCTTTTCCATGACCTTTCTGCAGTTTTCAGCGAAAACCTCTTTATCCTGCTCGGAAAACGGGCCTGAATCTTCCTCAATTAAAGCGATACGTGTCTGCAATAGCAATTCCATATCCGATAGAGTGGCAAATCGATATTCAATCTTCATGGTTGATTCTCCTCAGAATAAGAGTAGCCGCGTATAGTCTACCACCAGTGCTGTCGTGCAAGCTTGTTATACTATATCACTGTATATTCAGAATAGATTGTACATGATATCCTTCACTGAGTATGATTGTACAAGATCATTGTAAATGTTTAAATGAGGTATTTCAATTATCGCAGCAAAAAACCTTCTTATGCACTGGTTAGTGCCTAGCCAGCAATTAAGAAGGTTTTTTGTATATGAGATGAGTCATATGAAAGTCAGGTGCTTAATGCTTCTGTAAATTCTTTAGCAATCCATCAATTGGCTGCCTTGTCGCTTAAGCGCAGGGTGTCGGCCACCATGGCAATGAACTCGGAGTTGGTGGGCTTGCCCTTACGGGTGTTGATGGTATAGCCAAAGAGATCGTTGATGGTATCCACACGGCCTCTGTTCCAGGCCACTTCTATGGCATGACGGATAGCTCTTTCTACACGGCTGGGGGTTGTTTTATAGTTTTTGGCCAGCTCAGGATAGAGCCTCTTGGTAACAGCACTGATAATTTCTTTGTCTTTGACGGCCATCAGAATGGCATCGCGCATATACTGATACCCTTTAATATGGGCGGGAACACCTACGTCCCTCATGATCTGTGTCACCTTGGCCTGAACATTGTCAGCGCTGGGCACTGTTTTGACACTGGAGCCAACGGGAGGAAGGGGTTCCATCCTCAATACGGTTGGGCTGTGACTTCTGACCAACTCGCGAATTCTCTCAACCAGCACACTCAAATCAAAGGGCTTGACGATATAGTAGATGGCGCCCAGTGATAAAGCCTGTTGTGTTATCGTGTCCTGGCCTACAGCAGAGAGTACAATGAATAACGGTTTTTCTGTGGAACTGACATTTCGATAGCGGGTGAGAACGCCCAGTCCATCCAGACGCGGCATAATGATATCCAGTACGACAATATCCGGATGTGTTTTTTCGATCATTTCAATGGCGTCTTCCCCATTTTCTACTCTTGCTGTAACCTCAATATCGTTTTGGCTTTCCAGGAATTCGCAAATGATCATTCCAAAGGCAACATTATCGTCGGCAACAAGAACACGAATTTTATCTTTCACACTTAAAAACCTCCCTTTGTCATCTGTGTTAATTATATTGTTCAATTCCACATTTTACAAGAGAAGTTTTACTATTACCTGGTGTATAGTTATAAAACAGGCATAAAAAGGGATTTTTCAGCGTTGAATTTTACGGAGTTAGGGAAATATGGCGTTTTTTAGCGATTAACTGTAATGGTTCCCACTCCACAAGCCAATTCCACATACAGCTTATTGGGTGCCGAATCAAAATTGTCGGAATGGTAGACAGTCCCGTCGTTGAGTACATAGGACTCTCTGTTAATTCTGGTTACGGCAGAGGTTGAAGAGACCTCTAATCCCACATCATCGGGAAGAGTAATATTTAAATCAACGTTGCCGCCGTTAATAGTAAATCTGGCATCTTTCTGCTTGCTGCCGGCCACAATATCCAGATCGCAGCTTCCCGTATTGATGCTGCACTGGTTGAGCACCACATCGCTGAAGTCAATGGTACCCTTGAGAAGCCCCGTATTCACCTCTAAGGTCCAGGGTATATCTCTGTTCAGCCGCGCATCAAAGCTCTGATTTTTATTGGTACCCAGAAACCGCTTCTGGTCATAGGTTATTTTCGCGCGGCTTCTTTCGTCAAAATCATATTGAATTCCTTCAATATTGGTGCTTACAACAGCCAAATCGGTTCCGGCCTTTATATCCAGTTTGACAGAGTTCACATTAAGCTGGAAGGAGCCTGTCTGGATGTGGTTCTTCATTTCAAAGGTTTTCTGGGTTTCGGTGCCTGCCACAACCTGGTTTCCCAAATAAATGGCATAGCCGCTGATAAGAGCAAACACCAGAAACCAAAGAATCACCCGGGGCAAATGGGATTCACGTTTAAGGAATAAGGTCAAGCCGCCTGCGATAATAAATACAGGCCACAGGGTCTGCAAAGCCCCCAGCAAATCCATACTGAACCAATCAAAGGTCTGTACAATCAGGAATAATCCGATAAAGATGAGGAAAATCCCCCATAAAGCGCGTGAACTTCTCATATCAGGCACCTCTTCTTTCGCCGAAGATCATGTAGACACCGCCTAAGATGAGCAGTCCTGCAATGACATATTTAATGTCAATCCATGCAAAGAACATCCGCGCCAAAAGGAAGATGCCCAGGAGTATAAAGACTATGCCCACAATATAGCGTCCGTTTCCCGAAGGGGGCGCACCGTAGGAATAATCATCCCTCGGATAAGCAGACTGTTCAAAATCCTGGGGGTCCGAATAATGATATCCATGATAATCGGGGCCGGCCTGAGTGTCCTGGGGAACCAGGATGAGGCAGATAAAATAAATGACTAAGCCGGGAACAAAACCCGTGGCAAGGACACATATGAGTGTCACCAGCCTTACCATGATCACGTTACACCCAATATACTCAGCAAGCCCTGAGCAGAGCCCTCCCAACACCTTGTCGTTGGACTTGCGGTAGAATCTTCTTTCCATATCCAACACCTCCTGTCAATGTATGACTAAACCTATTTGATGTTTCTCTTTTCATTCCATTGTACGAGGCGGGATCTTGAATGTCTGATTCCTCTTTGCAAGTTTTAATAACCTGCATCAACAATTTTTGCCGATATTTCGGCAAAGACAGGCGCGGCACTGCTGGCACCGCTTTTACCATCCTCAATAAAGACACAGAGGGCATAACGCGGGTCATGGGTGGGAAAATACCCTGAAAACCATGCATGAAGGATGGCCCGATTGTCCTTGATCCACCCGGTTTCGGCACTTCCCGTTTTGCCTGCGCTTCCGCCATAGCCCTTGATATTGGCCAGCTCCCCCGTCCCTGACTGGACGGTCATGAGCATCATGCCTTGAAGACTTGCCGCAGTCTCCTTGGAAATGACTCTTTCCCATGAGGGCCTTGAAATATTGCGGACACGCTCACCCTTCTGATTGAGCACACAATCCACCAGGGTTAAGCGATTGAGGATACCTCCGTTGGCAATGACGGCGCTTACATTGGCCGCCTGAACGGGCGAAACCAGAAGCCCTCCCTGTCCAATGGACAAGTTGCCGATTTCGGCCGCAGAAGCATATCCCAGCGTGCTTGGCACCGATCCGGAGGGCTCGTCAATCCCTTCCAGATATAAGCCCGTCTTGCTTCCCAGCCCGAACTTGGCGGCCATATCGAGAATTTTATCCCGTCCCAATTCCAGGCCCAGACGGATAAAGTAGGTGTTGCAGGATTGGGCAAAGGCCTGGGCCATATTCACCGTTCCATGCCCTCCCGAGTTATAGCTCCAGCATTTCATTTTGGTATCGCCAAAATCCACATATCCCGGGCAGTCAAAGGTCAAATCGGCCGATATACCATTTTCAAGTGCTGCAGCGGCTGTGATGATCTTGAAAATGGAGCCGGGAGTATAGGCGCCTAAAGCCCGGTTAAACAGGGGCTGATTTTCATCATTCAAATAGGGGTTGATATAGGCCGGATTATAATCGGGGACCGAGCAAAGCGCAAGCACTTTCCCGGTGAGAATATCCACCACCACAGCCGCCCCTTTATCCACCATCCGGCCCATAACCTCCTCCACAATGGTCTGAATATGGTAATCCAGTGTCAGCCTGATGTCCAGCTTCTCCTTGCCCATGGTGTTCCAGATTCGGTATCCGAACTGATTCATTACTGTATCACCGGCATCGGCGATAATCCCAGCATAAACACCCCCGCCCCTGTCCAGGGTCTTTTGGTAGGCCTTTTCCAGCCCGGCAAGGCCTTCCTGGCCCGTTTGGTCGGTGTATCCCAGAATATGAGGAGCCAGCGTATCGGCCCCGTTTCTGATGCGTATGTCCATGACACTGATGCCCTCCAGAGAGGAATCGGCAATGGCCTCGGCCTGGTTTGGCGTTATCTTCACCACATGGGGCAGATTATTGGAGGAAAGGGTCTGGCTCAGCTCATCAACGGGTATTCCCAATATGTCGGAGATGGTGCGAAGGCTCCCCGGCTGGCTTAGGAGAGTGAGGGGCTCCAATATAGCCTTCCACTCCACCTCCCTGCCCGTCAGGCGGATACCGTTCCTGTCCAGGATATCGCCCCGCTCAGTATAGAGCAGCCGTGTGCGGGTCTGCTGGCTAGCAGCAGCCACCGAGTATTGCTTTCCCATGACCGAACTGATGGACAAAAGTCTTACAAGGAGTCCTGCAAAACAGATGAGGAAAATAAAGCGTATCAGTTTAAAGCGTTTTGGCGACAAAAAAACACACCCCCTACGGTGTAAAAGTATTCCCAGGAGTGTGTTCTATCAATCCTATTTCAAATGCCCTATTTTAAGACCTGCCAGTAGGCTTTGGCCGCCTGAATATCCTTCTGTACCTGCTTTTTCAGTGCCTCCACATTGTCAAACCGCTTTTCGCCTCTCAGCTTCTGGAAAAAGCAGACCTCAATGGCTTGTCCGTATATATCGGCATCGTAATCCAAAAGATGGGTTTCAATGCTGAAAAGGCTTCCCTCCCTGACGGTAGGCGCAATACCTACATTGGTGATGCTGTTGAGCCAGGTGCCGTTAAGCAGGGTCTTGGTGATATAAACCCCATTGGCGGGCACCACCATCTCAGGATGGGCAAGAATATTAGCGGTGGGAAAGCCCAGGGTCCGCCCTATGCGGCGGCCCCCGACCACGGTGCCATGGAGCGAAAAATGTCTTCCCAGGAGTTGAAAGACCCTGTCCATGTTCCCTTTTCGAATATAGCTTCGAATCAGTGTACTGCTGACAATTTCAGCTTTCACCTTGACAGGGGGAACAACAATAACCCTGAATCCATACTTCTCTCCGCATTTCCTCAGGTATTCCACATCGCCCCCGCCCATATAGCCGAAACGATAGTTAAACCCTACCACGGCCAGACGAATCTTCAGGCGCTTTATAAGTATATCCTTGACAAAATCCTCGGGGGAAAGCCGCGAATAGGCTTCATCAAACTCCTGATAGCAGAGGATGTCCAAATCGGTGGCGGAAAGCAGCCGGGTTTTTTGATCATTGGTGGTGATCAAAGGACTGATAAGCGCCTTTCGCAGCATATGGTCCGGGTGCTTGGTAAAGGTGTAGACCACCGATTTAAGCCCATTGAGCTGGCATTCGCTGATGAGGGTGTTAATCAAGGCCATATGTCCGATATGCAGTCCATCAAAATTCCCAAGTCCTACACCGGTGCATTGTGTAATACTGTCGGTACCTAAATTCGTTATGACTTGCAAATTTTCTTCATCCTTTCAAAGGCTCCTCACAGGCTGTCCATCCATTTACAGGACTTCAATTCGGTTGTATCGCCTTTTTCTAGCATTCTGCCCACGGCCAGAAAGTGTCCCTTCTCATGGTAGACCCGGATAAAATCCTTAAAGCCTTCCGGCTTCGACAATTTCACCGTCAGTCCGTTTCTCAGCCTTTGGGCATCCCTGTCGCTGACCTTGACGGCGGGCAGGGACAAAACAGCCTGATCGGGAGCCATGAGGGCCGTTTCCAGTTTATTTTCCTCCTTCAGCCGGATGAGATCCTCCAGCGTGTAGGACTGTTCCAGGGTAAAGGGCCCCGAACGTGTTCGTATCAGGGATTCCATAATGCCTCCGCAGCCTAAGGCCCTGCCAATATCATGGCAGAGTGTTCTCATATAGGTGCCCTTGGAGCATTCCACATCCATAACAACACTGACTTTATCGGCCTTTCTCTCCATATGGATAAGACTGATGGAATAAAAATGAACCGTTCTGGGCTTGCGTTCAATCTCCACACCCTGCCGGGCCAGCTCATAAAGCTTCTGTCCATTTACCTTGATGGCTGAATACATGGGGGGTATCTGTTCTCTCCGGCCGACAAAGGACAATATGGTGCGCTGTATCTCCTCAAAGGAAGCCTCCACTGGCTTTTCCTCCAAGAGGGTACCCGACGCATCCTGGGTGTCGGTAGTGGAACCCAAAAGCAAGCCTACCCGATAGGCCTTGTCCTTGTCCATGAGAAACTCTATCATCTTGGTGGCCCTGCCTACGCAAACCGGCAAAACACCTTGGGCATCAGGATCCAGTGTGCCCGTATGACCCACCTTTTTGGTTCCGGTCAGACGCCTCACCCTGGCCACCACATCAAAGGATGTCATGCCCAGGGGCTTATGAATATTCAGTATGCCATCCATTATCCTTCTCTCCTGAGCTCAGGCAGAATGGCATCGGTAAGCTGGGCGATAACATCCTCCAACTCACCTTCCCTGTTAAACCCTGCCGCACGTTTATGTCCGCCGCCGTTAAATTTCTCGGCGATCTTGGAGACATCCACATAGTTGTTGGAACGTAAGTTTCCTCTGAAATGGCCCTTGGGATCCTCACGCAGGAACAGAGAAACCTCCACACCCATCAGATTGCGGCCGATGTTGACCAGGCCCTCAAAATCATCATTCTTGGCTGGCAGCGCCTTGATATCCTCATAGGTAATGTAGGAGATGGCCAGCTTCCCCTGCTCCAAAAGCCTTAGCGAGTTCATGGTCTGCTTCATGAGAAAGAGCTTGGTATGGGAAACCATGTCAAAAACCTTTTTAATGACATAGGGAAAGTCAATATCATACTTAAGAAGCTCTGCACCGATTTCCAGGGTTCTGGGGGTGGTATTGGTATAGCGAAAGCCACCCGTATCGGTGACAATGGCGGTATAAAGACAAAGAGCAATATCCTTGTTAAGGCTGCCCCCCAAATAGGTCAGAATCAGGTCGTAGACGATTTCCCCTGTGGCCGAGGCCTTGATGTCAATATAGGAGTAATGGGCTTCAACCTTGTTGGTCGCATGATGATCAATGCTGAGCTTAATGTCGGCCCCATGGAAGTAGGGTTCCCGAAGCCCCAGGCGGGTGATGTCCCCGTTATCGATGTTCAGGGCCACATGATAGCTTTTCTGGGGATTCTTCTTAATGAGCTCCTGTCCCGGAAGAAAATCCAGATTGGACGGAACCTCTTCCTCCAAAAGCACATCCACTTCCTTATCCATGTTCCGCAGAGCCAAAGCTAAAGCTAATGCGGCACCGAGGGCATCTCCGTCTGCATTGATATGGGGAAGTATAACAATGTCTCTGGCCTCCCTCAGCTTTTCAGCAACCTTTGAAAGCGTTGCGTCCTTTATCATTGAGCTACCTGCCTTTATTCGTTCTCATCGGAAACCGGCGTCTTGGAGGCCTTCCCCTGGCCAACGGTTTCTTCGATTAGTTTGGTCACATACATGCCATGCTCAATGGAGTCATCCAGCTTGAAGTGAATCTCAGGCGTATATCTTAAGTTGATGCGCTGACCGATTTCATGACGAATGAACCCGGCGGCATGGGTTAAGGCCTCTATGGCCCCCTTCTTTTTCTCCTCATCCCCCAAAACGCTGACATAGACCTTGGCATAGCGCAAATCCTTGGTGACGCGTACCAGGGTAATGGAGACAAACTCAGGCAGTCTGGGATCCTTGATCTGGTAGCGGATGAGCTCGCTCAATTCTTTCTTTATCTCTTCGGCAATTCTGTCGGTTCTATCCATAATAACACCAACCCCTCAGAAAAACTTTTCTTATGATTATATATTCCCCGAAAGCAGGTTTTAGATTGCACAATTCAAAACCCGGGGATAAAGCACAATTCCGTTTATTAAACCATCACCGCCCCAAAGAATCAGGACGGTGATGCTAAGCCTCATCATTTATGAAAAGCCTTATTATTCTGTTATTGACGCTGAACCTCTTCCATGTGGAAGGACTCAAGGATGTCGCCTTCCTTAATGTCGTTGAAGCGTTCTATCATGATACCGCATTCGTAGCCAGCGGCCACTTCTCTGGCATCATCCTTAAAGCGCTTCAGAGAAGCCAGCTTGCCTTCATAGACAACAATACCGTCACGAACTACGCGTATGTCGGAATTACGCAGAATCTTGCCATCGTTTACATAGCAGCCGCCAATGGTTCCCACATTGGAGACCTTGAAGAGCTGTCTGATCTCGGCATGGCCATCCACAACTTCCTTGAAGGTGGGTGCCAGCATACCCTTCATGGCCTTCTGGATATCCTCTATGGCATCGTAGATAACGCGGTAGAGCTTAATCTCCACACCGGCAGTCTGGGCCATTTCGGCAACATTGTGGCCGGGTCTTACATTGAAGCCAATGATGATGGCATTGGATACCTCGGCCAGCTTCACGTCGGCTTCGATAATGGCACCAACGGCACCATGGATGACCTTGACCTTAACCTCGTCATTGGAGAGCTTCTCCATACTCTGGCGAATGGCCTCAACCGAACCCTGTACGTCGGCCTTGACAATCAGGTTCAGCTCCTTTACATTACCCTGCTGTATCTGGTTGAAGAGCGCATCCAGGGAGATCTTGGTTCTGCCAATACTCTTCTCATGGCGCTCGGTCTTGCGCTTTTCAGCAAGCTGCTTGGCCAGCTTCTCATCAGTGACCACATAGAAGGTATCACCGGCTTCGGGCACCTCGGAAAGACCAAAGATCTCAACGGGAATGGAAGGTCCGGCTTCCTTGATCTTGCGTCCCTTGTCATTGGTCATGGAACGGATACGACCAAAGGTGGAGCCTGAGAGAATGGCATCACCCACACGCAGCGTACCGCGCTGTACCAGCAGTGTGGCAACGGGACCTCTGTTCTTGTCCAACTGGGCTTCGATAACGGTACCCTTGGCCTGCTTCTTGGGATTGGCCTTGAGCTCCAGAATATCGGCTGTCAGAAGCACCATTTCAAGAAGCTGATCAATATTCTCGTGCTTCTTGGCTGAAACGGGCACTGCAATGACATCACCGCCCCATTCCTCTATGAGAAGTCCGTGCTCGGTGAGCTCCTGCTTCACTCTGTCGGGATTGGCATTCGGCTTGTCTATCTTGTTAATGGCCACAATTATGGAAACCCCTGCTGCCTTGGCATGGTTGATGGCTTCCACGGTCTGGGGCATAACACCGTCGTCAGCGGCCACCACAAGGATGGCGATATCGGTAACCTGTGCACCTCTGGCACGCATGGCCGTAAAGGCCTCGTGACCGGGGGTATCCAGGAAGGTGATGTCACGGCCATGGAGATTGACGGTATAAGCACCGATATGCTGGGTAATACCGCCGGCCTCCTTCTCGGCAATATTGGCACTGCGGATGGCGTCAAGGAGGGAGGTCTTACCATGGTCAACATGGCCCATAACCACCACAACGGGCGGACGGGGAACCAGATCCTCGGGATTATCCTCGGATTCGTCAAAGAGGAGCTCCTCATGACTGACCTTGACGGCCTTATGCACCTTAACATTGTATTCGTCGGCAATAATGGCAGCCGTATCAAAATCAAGCTCCTGATTCTGGGTGGCTGTTATACCCATGAGGAACAGCTTCTTGATTACCTCGGCAACACTCTTCTTAAGGGCTTCTGCAAGCCCCTTGACCGTTACGCTTTCATCAATGGTGATATCGGTAAGAACGGCCTTGGGAGGAATATACTTTTCCTTCTCCACCTTGCCCTTCTTGAGCTTCTTCTCCGCCCTCTTGGCATTGATGACTTCATCGGCATCGTCATAGAAGACATCAATAACAAAGTCATCGGACATCATATCGGCCACGTTGGCCTTATGTCCCACCAGAGTATCTATCTTGCGCTTAATATTGGTACCCTTGTCGGCACCTCCGGGAACAGCGCGGACAACTTCCTTCTTCTGCTCCTTCTTCTCAACCTTAAGCTTCTCAACTGACTGGAAGGATCTTCTTTCACCGCGGGTGAAAACCTTCTCCTCAGTGGCACCTGCAGGAGCAGCAACCTTGGGTATGACAAGACCCTTGTTGCCCCTGTTGGGACCAGGACCTCTGTCATCTCTTCTGCCGCCGAACTCAGGCTTGCCGTCCTTATCATAGGGGGGACGGCTGCCATAGGGTCTGTCCCCCTGGCGCTGGCCCTGATAACCGCCGCCTGCGCCATCACGTCTGAAGCCTCCCTCACGAGGTGCACCGTCACGGGGCCTGAAATCACCCTGGCGCTGGCCCTGGTAGCCACCCTCACGATTGCCGCCCTGGTAGCCCTCACGGGGCCTGAAATCGCCCTGACGCTGACCGCCTTGACGCTGGCCTTGATAGCCGCCTTCACGGTTGCCGCCCTGATAGCCCTCACGGGGTCTTCCATCACGCTGGTGCTGAGAACCCTGATAACCGCCCTGGCGCTGAGCCTGGGGAGCTGATTCACGAGGTCTTTCAACGGGTGCCTTAACCTCATCCGCTGTTTCCTTGGCCTTTTCTTCTACAGCCTTTTTCTCAGCGGCCGGTTCAGCCTTCTTTTCAACGGGAGCGGCCTCGGCAGCAGGCGCTTTCTCTGTCTTAACAGTTTCTTCCTTATCTGCGGGTTCGGCTTTGGCAGCAGCCTTTTCTGCCTTGTCTTCCTGCTTTACACTTTGAACCTGAGGCTTCTCCGCCATAATACTATCTTTCTGCATATTCTCTTGTTCTTTGACCTCTCTGTCGCCTGCGGCGCTTTCCACTTTGCCCGGTCTGTGGGAGACCTTTTTTATACTTAAGATGTCATCGTCAGGATTAATGAGCTTGTCGGTGTGATGATCGGCCTCCAGCTTAAGAAGGGGCTTGGTCTCTTCCCGATGCTCATCGGTATCAGCCCTTGAGCGTTTCTTGACACTGGAAATAACGCTATTGTCCTTGGTTGTAGTGCTTCCTCGGGTAAAACCGGCCATAAGCCCGTCATTGCTGTCCGAAACACGGACAATGGGGCGCTTTTCCTTCTTATCCCTGCTGTCCTGCAAAGAAGTGTCGTCACGGATAATAACCTCAGTTTTTCGAATGATCCGGGGGGCACTCTTCCTTGCCGCGACATCTGTGGGATCAAGCTTGGACTCGGATTCACCATGTGATGTGCCAGCATCATTCTTAGCACGGTTGACGACACCGATATGCTTATAAAGTTTTTCCAGCTCGTCATCCTCCAAAGTAGTCATATGACTCTTTGGATAAATGCCAATTTCTGCTAGCTTTTCCATGAGTCTCTTGCTTGTCACATTCAGTTCCTTGGCAAGCTCATGAATTTTTGGTTTGTTCAATTAAAGCCACCCCCGTGTGCGGTATTGTCATTATTTGAATTTTGTTCAATCAATGTTTTAATTCTTTCGGAAAACCCTTTATCGGTAATGGCAATCACCGAGAATGCGGATTTGCCCAGTATATGTCCCAGGTCTTCCTTGTTTCCGAAACGAATCATTGGGATATCACTGCCATAAAGAGCAGTCTCAATCTTCTTAACAGTATTATCGGATGCGTCCAGCGTTACTAATACCAGACAGGCCTTTTTACGCTTGACGGCCTGCTCAGCCAGTGCCTCGCCCATCGCAACAGCCCCGGCTTTTCGTGCCAATCCGATAAAGGAATATATTCTATTTGACATAGACCTCCAATTGACGGTTGATTTCGTCATAAACCTCTTCGGGAATTTCGCAGGAGAATTCGCGGCTCAGGCTCTTGGCCTTACGCGCCTGGGCAAAGCACTCCATATTCTTGCAGATATAAGCGCCGCGCCCGTTTTTCTTTCCCGTAGGATCCACTGAGATCTCACCCTCGCTGCTTTTTACTATTCTCAGCAGTTCCCGCTTTTCCTTCATTTCCCGACATCCCACGCAACGTCTCATGGGTATTTTCTTCTTCTTCATAGCTCACCCTCTAGGACAGGGATTATTCCTCCATATCCCCGATTTCATCCACGGCTATATCCTGCTCTGCATCAGCAATGACTTCCGGACTCTCATCATTGATGGTGTCCTGATCATCCCCGTAGAATACAGGCCCGGGATGGAAGAGCTGTGCTTCAAGCTGATTTCTGAGCTGGGATTCACTCTTAATATCGATCTTCCATCCAGTCAGCTTGGCGGCCAGTCTGGCATTCTGCCCTTCCTTACCAATGGCAAGGGATAACTGGAAGTCGGGCACTACAACGCGAGCCACCTTGTTTTCCTCATCCAGATCCACCTGGAGCACCTTGGCAGGGCTCAGGCTTGCCGCAATATACTCTTCTGCCTTATTGCTCCATTTGATAACATCGATCATCTCGCCCCTGAGTTCGTCCACAATGGCACGAATACGGCTGCCGCGCTGCCCTACACAGGCTCCTACGGGATCAACATCCTCATTGCGTGAATAGATGGCAATCTTGGTTCTGGAACCGGCCTCTCTGGCAATGGTCTTAATCTCAACGGTGCCGTCGGCAATCTCAGGAACCTCCAGCTCCAAAAGCCGCTTTACAAGCCCGGGATGGGTTCTTGAAACGTAGATCTGGGGACTCTTGTTGGTCTTCTTTACATTTATCACATAAACCTTAATACGGTCATGAACATTATATTTCTCCCCGGGAGTCTGCTCGGAGGGCGGAAGAATGGCCTCTACCCTGCCTAAGTCGATAACAATGTTCTTCCTGTCAAAACGGCTGATAACACCGTTGACAATGTCTTCCTCGCGGTTGGAGAACTCATCATAGATAATGCCGCGCTCGGCTTCCCGAATGCGCTGCATAACCACCTGTTTGGCGGTCTGGGCTGCAATACGGCCGAATTTTCTGGGAGTTACTTCTACCTCAACAATATCACCGATTTCAAAATCGGCACCAAAGCGTTTTGCCTGTTCAAGAGACATCTCGGTAGCATTATCGACAACTTCCTCTACAATGGTCTTCAAGGCATAAACCCTAATTTCACCGGAGGTTCTGTCAATGTTCACTTCAACATTCTGAGCCGAACCAAAATTCCTCTTATATGCTGAAATCAATGCTTGCTCGATAGCTTCGATCAATATCTCTTTATCAATGCCTCTTTCTTTTTCCAATTGGTCGAGGGCGTGAAGTAACTCAGCGCTCATCTCTTTCATCCTCCATATTAAAATTTAATTAATGTTTTGACTTTTGCAATTTGATCCATCGTAAATTGATGGCTTTCATCGTTTTCTGTTTTGATGGCCAGAGTTTCCCCGTCATAGGCAACAAGCTCGCCTTCATACCGTTTGGTATTTCCAACGGCTTTGTATAATTTAACTTCAACCAACTGCCCTATTGCTTTTTCGAAATCTCTGGGTTTTTTGAGCTGACGTTCGAGCCCTGGAGAGGAAACCTCCAGATAGAAGGCATGCTGAATAGGATCTTTCTCGTCAAGGATGTCGTTTACGGCTCGGGAGACCTTTTCGCAATCATCCAGCGTAACGCCCCCGGTTTTGTCAATGTAAATCCTGAGAAACCAATCCCCGCCCTCTTTGATGAATTCAACATCCATAAGCTCGCAGCCCGCGTCTTCGACAATGGGGAGGGCCAGTTCAGTGACGATTTCCGATATGCTCTTTTTTGCCATTCATACCTCCGTATACAAATGCAAAGAGTGGGAATTACCCACTCTTTGTGTAAAAACCGCATCGAACAAATTCATTTTAACACAAAGCATTGGCCCTGGCAACATATTTTTCTATATTATGGGCTAACCTTGTGCTCAAAGGTCATTCGTCAAAATTTGTGGTACACTTATTATATGCATCAACCCAGAAAAAATATTGTGAATTCATAGTAAAAACCATGACAAATGATTTCCATTGCAAAACGGAGACTTAACTATGTCTGTTGTCGGAATTATTGCTGAATACAACCCGCTCCATGGGGGCCACGCCTACCATATCCGGAAGGCCAGGGAGGAAACCCAGGCCGAGGCCTGTGTCTGCGTCTTAAGCAGCCATTTCGTTCAGCGTGGAGAACCCGCCTGGGTTTCCAAGTGGGCACGGACCCAAATGGCACTACATGCGGGTGTTGACCTGGTGGTGGAGCTCCCCAGCGTCTTCTCATGCGCTTCTGCCGAATATTTCGCATCGGCCGCCGTAAAGATCCTGGACAGTCTGGGCCTTGTAACCCATCTGTGCTTTGGCAGCGAAAAAGGAGATATTGAGCCTCTTAAAGCCACTGCCTCTCTTTTGGCCTTTGAAAGCGACAGCTTCAAGGCAAGCCTCAAGGAGGGCCTGGATCAGGGACTGTCCTTTGCCTCGGCACGGGAGAATGCCATCCGGAAGGAAACCGGGGAGGCAGGCGAGGTATTAAGCAAGCCCAATAATATTCTGGGGGTTGAGTATATCAAGGCTTTAAAACGGCTGGGGAGTGCTATCAAGCCTGTAACCATACCGCGCAGGGGCGAGGGCTATAACAGCCTTAACCTTGCCTCTTCCTTTTCCAGTGCCACCGCCATTCGTAAGTTTGTGGCCGAGGCTGGAAAGAATACGCCTTATGCCTCCTTGTTTGACGAAACCCCGGATTCTTTTTTGGCCAATAATCTTCCCCAGGAAAGCTATAAGGTACTGGCCCGGGAGTTTCGGCAAGGCAGGGGGCCCGTCACCCTTAAGGCCTTTGAAGAAATCCTTTTGTATGGGCTGAGAACCATGCCCGCTTCTGAATTAGCCCTTCTTCCCTATATGGAAAACGGTCTGGAAAACAGGCTAAAAGAAGCCGCCCACCAATCGGTCAGTGTGGCCGAAATGGTCTCCTCGGTGGTGACCAGCCGATACCCGGCATCCAGAATCCGAAGAATACTCTGCGCCATGCTCATGGGCGTGACGGGAGATTTTCTCAATGGGCTTAAAGAGGCCGGATATGCTCAATATATCCGCATCCTGGGCTTCAATGCCACCGGAAGGCGGCTCCTTTCCAGAATTAAAAAGAACGCTCACTTACCCCTCATCACCAAGCCGACAAGCTATGCGCAGCTTCCCGATCAGCTTGGCAAAAGGCTTTTTGTCACTGAGATAAAGGCCGGGGACGTCTATGTGCTGGGCTACCCCAACAGGGACCTAAGACGGGGCGGCAGTGAGTTTAAGACCTCCCCCCTGTATCTTGAAAGCTGAAAAGGCGAGGGTCGCCGCAAAGGAAACCTGTTAACAAAAAGCCATGGAGTTCTCATCTGATAAGCCTCCGCAAAAGCAGATGAGAACTCCATGGCCTAAGTTTTTAGAAAAGAATCCGGTTAAGTCTGTTGAGACTGAACCCTTATCTCAACTGGGCGCCAAAGGTCTTTTCAAGATTTTTAAGAATGCGATCCATGGCCTGGGTGACCTCTTCATCCTTAAGGGTCTTGTCAGGGGCTCTGAAGGAAAGGGAGAACGCCACACTCTTCATACCCTCGGGTACCTGCGCGCCCTTATAGACGTCAAAGAGTTTCACCTCTTCCAGGTACTCCCCGCCTTTTTGTTCAATGGCTTTCATAAGATCAGCCACATAGAGCTCATCCCTGACCACAATGGCCAGGTCTCTTGTAATGGCCGGGAATCTGGGAAGCTGCTTATACTGCTTATCGGTCCTGGAGGCATCTATCAGGATCTGAACATCCAGCATGGCCACATAGGTTCTGGGAGGACATTCGGTTCTCTCAGCCACCTCGGGATGAATTTCACCCAGGGTTCCCGCCATTTTGCCGTCAATATAGAGGTTAGCGGTGCGTCCGGGATGGAAGCCGAAAGCATTTTGCTCAGCCTTGAACTCGGCCTTTTCAATACCCAGGCTCGACAGCAGTTCTTCCACGATGCCCTTGAGCTCAAAGAAATCGCTGGTCCCGCCATAGAGGCCAATGGTCAGGGTTTCCTTTTCATCGGGCAGCATTTGTCCTTCCACGGGCAGATAAATATAGGCAAGCTCAAACAACCTGGCTTCGGGAACCTTTCTGTTGCTGTTGGTGGCCAGAACCCGCAGCATATCGGGCAATGTGGTGGTCCGCATGATGCTGTAATCCTCACCTAAAGGATTGGAAATGACCACGGCATTCCGCATGGAATGATCAGCCGGTACATTGATGGTATCAAAGACCTTGGGGCTGGTGAAGGAAATGGTGTAGATCTCATTAAGACCGCACCCGCGCATGGTGTTGGTGATCACATCCTCCATGCGCTGCTTATAGGTTTTTCCGCCTCGCATGGTCTCTTTTCCGGTCAACAGGCTGGGCTTGATATTGTTGTAACCATAGAAGCGGGCCACTTCCTCGCAGAGATCCTCAAACGCGAGAATGTCTCCGCGGAAGGAGGGCGGAACAAGGGTCATGGCCTCCTTATCCACTTCAAATTCCAGGGCCTCAAAAATCTTTATCATCTCCTGGGCGGAGATGTCGGTTCCCAGGAAGGCATTGATTCTTTCAGGCTCAAGCTTCATGACCTTCTTCTCATAGGGTTTCACATTGCAGTCTATAATGCCCCTGACCACCTTGCCCGCGCCCAAAAGCTCAATAAGTTCGGCGCAACGGTTCAGGGCAGGTATAACATTCTCGGTATCCAGCCCCTTTTCAAAACGGCTGGAGGCCTCACTGCGCAGGCCCATCTTCTTTCCTGTGATTCTCACTGAGGAGCCCTTGAAGTTTGCAGACTCCAGGAGGATGGTGTGCGTGCCCTCGGTGATCTCAGAGTTCTCGCCGCCCATAACACCGGCCACAGCCACCGGACGATTCTCGTCACAAATGACCAGCATCTGGGTATCCAGCTTTCTGTCCTGTCCGTCCAGGGTTCTGATTTCCTCTCCCTCTCTGGCCGTCCTGACAATGATCTTGGAGCCCTGAATCTTGTTAAGATCAAAGGCATGCATGGGCTGACCATATTCCAGCATGACATAGTTGGTAATATCCACAATATTGTTAATGGGCCTCATGCCTGCGGCAGCAAGCCTTCTTTGCATCCACACGGGAGAGGGCTCAATCTTTACATCCTTAACAATTCTGGCCGCATATCGGGCGCAGAGCTCAGGGGCCTGAATCTCAACGGAGGCATAGTCATTGGCATTCCCGCCGGCCTCTTCCTTTACTGTCACCTGGGGCTTTTTAAAGGGTACACCAAGGGTGACGGCACTTTCTCTGGCAAGACCGATTATGGAGAGGCAATCGGGTCTATTGGAGGTAATCTCAAACTCCACAACCTGATCCAAATCCAGTACATCCTTCACATCGGCGCCCAGCTCGGGGGTTCCAGAAAAGACATAGACACCGTACTCAGGGGCATCGGGCAGATAATCTCTGGTCAGATTGAGCTCATCAATGGAGCACATCATGCCGTAGCTTTCAACGCCGCGCAGCTTGGACAGCTTGATCTCTCCGCCGGGAAGCTTGGCGCCTACCAGGGCCAGGGGGATATAGTCCCCTTCCTTCACATTGGGGGCCCCGGTGACTATCTGGAGTGTTTCGCTGCCGATATCCATCTTGCAGATGCGCAGCTTATCGGCATCGGGATGCTTCTCGATGGACAGGATCTTACCCACCACCACCTTTTCAATGCCCTTGCCCATGTCCTCCACGCCTTCAACCTTTGATCCCGACATGGTCATGGCCTCCGTATATTCCTTCACGGGAACCGATATATCCACATAATCCTTCAACCATTTAACAGGTGCTTTCATTTTCCTACCTCCTTAGAACTGCATTAAGAAACGGATATCGTTCTCAAAGAGCAGCCGCAAGTCGTCTATGCCATACTTGCCCATGGTGATTCTTTCTACGCCCATACCGAAGGCAAAGCCCGAATAAATCTCGGGATCAATGCCGCCCGCTCTTAATACATTGGGATGGACCATACCGGCACCAAGGATTTCAATCCAGCCTTCACCCTTGCAGATTCTGCAGCCTGAGCCGCCGCAGCCCCAGCAGGATACGTCAACCTCGGCCGAGGGCTCGGTAAACGGGAAGTGATGCGGTCTTAAACGAATCTTGGTTTTCTCGCCGAAGATACCTTTCGCGAAGGCCTGAAGGGTACCCACCAAATCCCCCATGGTAACCCCTTTGTCAACAACGAGGCCCTCCACCTGGTGGAACACAGGGGAATGGGTGGCATCCACCGCATCGGACCGGTAAACACGGCCGGGGCAGATGATTCGGATAGGGGGTGTGTGCTCCTTCATATACCTGACCTGAACCGGAGAGGTATGGGGCCTCAGCACCACATTTTCACTGATATAGAAGGTATCCTGGGCATCCCGTGCAGGGTGATTCTTGGGAATATTCAAGGCCTCAAAGCTGTAATAGTCCAGCTCCACCTCGGGACCCTCAGCAATCTCATAGCCCATACCGATAAAGATATCCTTAATCTCGTCCAGAACTGCGGTCAAGGGGTGCTTCTTTCCCAAGCCCCTAACCTTGCCGGGCATGGTGACATCCAAGACCTCGCTCTTGAGCTTGGCGTCACGGAGTGCTTTGGTAAGCCGCTCCTTGGCCTTTGCAATACCCTCTTCCAGGGCCACGCGCACATCATTGGCCATCTGCCCGATGATGGGACGCTCCTCGCTGGAGAGACTGCCCATTCCCTTGAGTATTTGGGTCAGCTCGCCCTTCTTTCCCAGATAGGCAACCTTGAGATCCTCAAGCTCACGCAGTTCGGAGATCTTTTCAAGCTTCTCCAGAGCCTGCTTTTGAATGGCTTCCAATAACTGTTTCATGGTTGTTTGCACCTCGATTTTCTTGAATTTATGGTCTCATGGTCTCTCTTTATTACACTGCAAAAAGTATAAAAAAAACGCCCGTCATAGGACGAAGCGTTGCTCGCGGTACCACCTATGTTCATAAAAGCAAGTTCATGCCTTTATGCCCTTAAACGATGCTATAACGGGCTTACCCGGCCGCTCCTACTATGGATTTCAGGCGGCTGCTCCGGAGTGAATTTCGGCGCTTCACATTTATATTGATGCTTTCAGCCGGTGACATCAACTCTCTGGATAAAGGGGTGAAGGCTTACTGATCTCCATCATTGCATTATTGATTCAAAACTCTGAGTGATCCTATTATAACCAAGAAAATAAAAGTCATCAAGCCGGAGGATGGATTTTTTGGCTCATTTGCTGATCTGGTTGAGATCATAGGGTGTTTCCTGATAAACATAGTAGTTGAGCCAATTGGTAAAGAGCAGATTGGCATGGCCACGCCATCTCACCAGCGGCGGCTTGCTGGGATCGTCATCGGGGAAATAATACTTGGGCACTTCAATATCCAAACCCTTCTGGACATCCCGCAGATATTCATCCCGCAAGGTGTTGGCATCGTATTCGGAATGGCCTGTGACAAAGATCTGACGGCCATCGTCGGAGGCCACAATATAGACACCTGCTTCCTCGGACTCGGAAAGTATCTTCAGCTTGCTCACCTTTTCAATATCCTCGCGCCTTACTTCGGTATGGCGGGACTGAGGGACATAGAAAATATCATCAAAGCCGCGGAACAGCTTGACAAACCTCTCATTGACATGGTGGGGGAAAACACCGAACATCTTCTTTTCAAGCGGATACTTGGGAATACCGTAATGATAGTAGAGACCGGCCTGGGCCCCCCAGCAGATATGGAAGGTGGAGAAGACATGGGTGGTGCTCCACTCCATAACCTCCTTAAGCTCCTCCCAATAGGCCACGTCCTCAAAGGGCATGGTTTCCACGGGCGCGCCGGTAATGATAAGACCGTCAAAGCGCTGGTCCTTCACTTCATCAAAGGTTTTATAGAAAAGTGTCAAATGCTCTTCAGGCGTGTTTTTGGAGGTATAGGACTTGGGATGCAAAAGCTGCACATCCACCTGGAGAGGCGAGTTTCCTATAAGGCGTAAAAGCTGTGTTTCGGTTATGATCTTGGTGGGCATGAGATTCATGATAGCAATCTTAAGAGGACGAATATCCTGATGCATGGCTCTTTCTTCATTCATCACAAAGATATTCTCGTTCTGCAGGATTTCAAAAGCCGGAAGATTGCAAGGAATGTTAATTGGCATGTTTACCGCTCCTTTATCATGTTTAATCTCATGGGTTAATATGATTTTATGAGGTGGTTGGCCATCTGTCAATGGGAAAGTCTATGGAGGCTGGTCAAATAAAGCCCCTGGATGTGGATGATAAGGTATAAGAATAGCTCTGAGAATTCTCAGAGCTTATTCAATGCGGATAATATAACGAGCAAACCTATAAGCCGGGTTCTGTCTAGAATGATCATCTATCTAAGCCGGGTATTGCTACCGGGCTTTAGCCACCTCTAAGGAACAGGCGGGCCACCTTAATGTTCCTTGTCACGGTGTTGCTCCAGGTGGGGTTTACATAGCGCCCTCCGTCGCCGTGGGGCCGGTGAGCTCTTACCTCACCTTTCCATCCTTACCTGAGGGAGTTGCCGAAGCAAATCGCCAACAGGCGGTTTATTTCTGTTGCACTTTCCTTGAAGTCGCCTTCACCGGGTGTTACCCGGCACCCTGCCCTATGGAGCCCGGACTTTCCTCGTTCGCGGCCTTTCGGCACTGCGCCCGCGACCATCCAGTTTACTCGTCCATCTGTAATATGACATTGTACACCATTTCTTATACATGCGTCAAATGGCGGATTCAGGAAACGTTATTAAGCCGCTGCTATCTATTCCACCGTGACCAGGGGTTTAAGCTTTTCAAGGGTCTTTTTGCCGATGCCCTTGACATTCAGAAGCTCATCAGCACTTTTAAAGGGACCGTGTTTATCCCGATATTCGATGATGGCTCTGGCCTTTACCGCGCCGATATAGGGCAGGGTCATGAGCTCCTCCATGGTGGCAGTATTAATATTGATTTTATCGGATTTGCCTGGCTGTGGGGTGGCCTGGGAGGAAGGCGAAGCATTCTGGGTGGGCTGCGCTTTTGACGGATCCGGGCTTGCAGAAGGTGTCAATGCTGAATCATTGGCTCCCACCGACGGGGCTGCCGAAGCATTGGCGCTTGAATAGGCAACGGGGGCTTCCCGGTGCAGAGCGCCGCTTGTTATAAGCACGATAAGAAGGATCAACAGAACCAAAAAGAGCGCCAGCACATACTCCCAAGGAACATTATAGTTTTTTCCTCTTACCTTGATTTCCATAATCATCTCCATTTTTATACATTTTATCTTTATTATCCCATATAATACCCCAAATTCAACCCTTTTTTGACGAGTAACCTGAAATATCTACTTGCCTTGATGGTATTGAGTTAAACCATTGTCTCATCTATAATGATAATTATAGGATTTAAGGTCATAATGAAACAGATGATAAAATCAGGAGTGATCCCATTGAAAACTAAATGGTTGAATAAGTTCGCATTGATATATATTTTTGTATTTCTTTTCACCGCCTTTTCCGTATCATTACCCGTCCTTGCAGAAGAACCGCCCAAGCTCACTTCGGCTGCCTATATCCTGATTGATATGGAAACGGGACAGGTTCTGGCTGAAAAGGATGCTGATGCACGCCGCTCACCGGCGAGTACCACCAAGATTATGACGGCTCTGGTAGCCTTGGAACATGCCGACCTGGATATGGAAATGACGGCCTCGGAGCGCGCCATTAAAAGTGTTGGCTATGATTATGTCACCGCTGGCATCAAGGTGGGCGAAACCTTGAAATTCAAGGATCTGCTGGATCTTATGATGATCACCTCGGCCAATGAGGCCAGCAACATCATTGCCGAGAATATCGCTGAGGATGGAACCATCGAGAGCTTTATTGAGCTGATGAACCAAAAGGCCCAGGAGCTGGGCCTCACCGGTACCCATTTTGTCAACCCCAATGGTACCGAACATGAGGATCACTATTCCACCGCCCGGGATCTGGCCAATCTTGGCCGTGAGGCCATGAAGCTGGAGGCTTTCCGAGAGGTGGTGGGCCGTACCGAGTTTACGCTTCCCGACACCAACCTGCGCAAAAGCAATGAATGGAAGGCCGGGCATTTAACCTTTACCAACCAGCTTCTCATCTCCCGCTCCAGCTATTACAGCAAGGTTACCGGTATCAAGACAGGCTATACCGATAACGCAGGCAGATGTCTGGTCTCCTCAGCCATCAACCCCGATGGCCTTGAGCTCATTGCCGTTGTACTTGGCGCCGACAGTTATGATACGCTGTATAAGGAGTCCCAGAAGCTTTTGGAATATGGCTTTAAGAATTTCAGCATGCAGGAGCTGGTGAAGAAGGGCCAATATGTGGACCGTTTTGAAGTGGCCGACGCCGTGGACGGAAAAAAGCTGGAGGTCATTACCAACAGTGATTTCCGCCATGTTCTGCCCCTTGATAAGACAAAGCTTAACGAAGAACTGGAAGTGAAAAAGCACTTTGAGGAATCCTATGCGGCCCCCATCACCCAGGGTCAGGTGGTCGGCAAAATGGAGTACTATTACAAGGACGAACTCATCGGAACGGTTGAGCTGGTGGCCAAGGAAAGCATTGAAAAAACCACTCTGGCTATTCTTCGGGATAAGTACAAAGAGATTGTCAACGACCAGCGCTTTATCTTTGGTGTCAAGGTAGCAGGCGCTCTCATTGTGCTCATCATTGCACTCAGCTATTTCATACGGCTCCGCAAGCGGAGAAACAACCGCAGAAAGCGTTATGGCAGCCCTTCCTACAGAAAGAACAATCATCGTTTCAGAAACTATCTTTAAACTCTGACCCCAATAAGCGCAAAAGAGCGGAGGTTGGTACCTCCGCTTTCCTTATGCCATAAAAGTGCATTCTTCAATGTGATGAACTTCTCATCAATCAACAGGATAATTCACCATGGGGGGCTGCACATCCACAATAATGGGAATAATCATGGGCCTGCGCATGGTCTTTTTGTAGAGGAAGGAGCTGAGCTCATCCCGAATGGCATTCTTAATAGCCGACCAATTGCCGCCCTTTTTATTGACACACTTGACGAGGGCCTCGGTGGCAATGCCCTTAACCTCCTCCATCAGCTCCTCGGATTCCTTGACATAGACAAAGCCCCTGGACATAATCTCCAGATTGGCGGCCAGCATCCCCTTGGAATCCAGCGGAGCTACCACGATAATGAGTCCGTCCTCAGAAAGGATCTTACGATCCCTGAGCACCACATCGCCAACATCGCCAACACCCAATCCGTCAACCAGGATGCTGCCTGACTGGACAACACCGTTGACCTTGGCGCTCTTGGCAGTAAGCTCAAGCACTTTGCCATTCTGCATCAGGAATATATTCTCTTCCTTCATACCCAGGGACATGGCCAGATTGGCATGTTTTTTAAGCATTCGATATTCACCATGGACGGGCATGAAGAACTTGGGCTTTATGAGGCGATGCATGAGCTTGAGCTCCTCCTGCTTGGCATGCCCCGAAACATGGACATCGGCCAGGGAATCGTAAATCACATCGGCCCCTTTCTTGAAGAGATCATTGATAACCCTGTAGACAAATTTCTCATTACCGGGAATGGGACTGGCCGAAATAATGACCAGATCGCCCTCCATGATCTCCACCTTCTTATGGGTGGAAGCGGCAATGCGGGCCAGCGCCGACATGGGTTCACCCTGGCTGCCGGTAGTGATAATGACAATCTGCTCAGGATTGAGATTCTTGATCCGGTCAATATCAATGAGGGTGTCCTCGGGGAACATCAGGTAACCCAGCTTGGTGGCGGTACGTACCACATTGAGCATGCTCCGTCCCACCAGGGCCACTTTTCTGCCGTACTTGACGGCAGAATTAATGATTTGCTGAATGCGATGGATATTGGAGGCAAAGCTGGCCACAATAATTCGGCCCTTTGCACTCCGGAACACACTGTCAAAGGTCTCCCCCACCGTTCTTTCGGACATGGTATAGCCCGGGCGCTCAACATTGGTGCTGTCCGACATAAGAAGCAGCACACCCTTTCTACCCAGCTCAGCAATGCGGGACAGATCTATGGGCTCACCCTCAATGGGGGTTTGGTCGATCTTGAAGTCACCGGTATGGAAGATCATGCCTACTGGGGTATCAATGGCCAATGCCACCGAATCAGCGATGCTGTGGGTGGATCGGATAAACTCTATCTTAAAAGGGCCCAACTGTATGGTCTGTCCGGCCTTAACGGTCTTCAAATCAACCTTCTCGTTCATTTCATGCTCGCTGAGCTTGTTCTCTATGAGCGCCAATGTCAGTTCGGTACCGTACACGGGCACATTGACACGCCTGAGCACATAGGGAAATGCGCCGATATGATCCTCATGGCCGTGGGTCACAACAAAGCCATGGACCTTCTCAATATTCTTCTCCAGATAGGTTACATCGGGAATGACCAGGTCTATGCCGAGCATTTCATCCTCGGGGAAGGCCAGGCCGCAATCCACCACAATGATGTTCTCGCCATATTCAAAGGCGGTCATATTCTTTCCGATTTCTTCTAACCCGCCTAATGGAATGACCTTAAGCTTATTTCTTTTCTTTGTTGCCACTCTAAAACCTCCGAAATTATTATTTTACTGCTTTCTCCTGTGTATACGACAAACTTCTGGCGGTTAAGAAGCCGAAAAAAGCATGGTGCATTGATTCAGCCCAGGGCCTGTTTATACACCACATAGGTTCTTGCTGCAATGTCATCCCATCGGTAAAAACGATTCACCGACTCGGACGCATGCTGAATGATACTCTTGACCAGCTCGGGACAGGTCAAAAGCTCCAGAATGCATTCAGCCAGCTCATAACTGCTTCCGGCTTCAAACTTCATGCCATTCACCCTGTGCTCCACGATCTGATTCAATCCCCCCACATTGGAGACTACCACAGGGATGCCTGCAACCATCCCCTCCAGGGCCACAATGCCAAAGGGCTCGTAAAGGCTCGGGATAACGGCTATATCTGAACATTTATACAGTCTGAGAAGGAAGTCATCGGGGATGAATCCCGGCATAATAACCCTCTCAGCAACATTCAATTCATGGGCTCGGCGCTGGAGCGCCTCATATTCGGGCCCCTTGCCCGCAATAATGAACTTCACTTGACCATAGCGGCTCAATACGGTGGGAATGGCCTCAAGCAATATATGGGCCCCCTTCTCTCCCACCAATCTCCCCACGAAGATAACCAGCTTTTCATGGGGCAGGGCATACTGGGTACGCAGATCATAATCACAGGGAACGCCCAGAAATTTTCGGACATCCACCCCGTTGGGAATGACAAAAACATGCTCATCGGGAATCTGGAACAGTCTCATGATCTCACTTTTCATATAGCCGCTGTTGACTATAATCCTCTGAGACATGCGCGACAGCATTTTTTCCACATTGCTGATATAGCCCTGTATATCATTATGTATACCAAAATTCCGTCCCGATTCGGTGCCATGGAAGGTACACACAAGGGCCATTTCAGGCCATATGCTCTGAATAACCCTGCCGGCATATGCTACCAGCCAGTCATGCAGATGAAGAATATCAAAGCGCTCCCCTTTTTTAAAGAGGTTCCCGGCCTTTGATATCATGGCAAGATTCATTTGAAGAATACTGTCTATAAAGTTCAGCGGATCTACGATAAAAGGAGTGACACGATATACCCTAACATTTCCGTCAACCTCTTCGTCCTTTTCGTCTCCCTCCTTCACCGTAATCACGGTGACTTCATTTCCAAGCTTGCCTAATTCGGTGGCAAGATGATATACCACGCGGGATATGCCCCCGATAATCCGGGGAGGATATTCCCACGACAACATGAGTATTTTCATAAAACCCCCGCCTTAATCAAAAGAAAAAGGCTTAATCCTCCGGCATGATGCAATCGGCCTGTTGTCAGGAACGGTCTATGATTAGGCAATATAATCCATTATAATAATCATAACACATATTCCTTTATACCATAAATTGTATCGGGTTGCTACAGACAATCTATGATCGGAGCTTTCGCTTATGGAGTTTAGTCTGCCCAAAAATATCACTGCTATTATTTCCAAACTCAATGATAATGGCTATACCGCCCATGTGGTGGGAGGCTGTGTTCGGGACATGGTGTTAAAAAAGGAGCCCAAGGATTGGGATATTACCACCAATGCTCTTCCTGACGATGTTAAACAGATCTTTCCCAAGACCTATGACACAGGAATTAAGCACGGCACCGTAACCGTTGTGTTCGAGGGCATGGCGGTGGAAATCACCACCTGGCGCAGGGACATGGACTACTCGGATCACCGGCGGCCCGATAAGGTTCAATTCTCCCAAACCCTCACCGAGGACTTAATGCGCAGGGATTTTACCATGAACGCCCTGGCCTACCATCCCTATGAGGGGCTTATTGATCCCTTCAATGGCCTGTCCGACATTGAAGCAGGGCTGATTCGGTGCGTAGGTAAGCCCTTGGAGCGCTTTTCAGAGGATGCGCTCCGTATGCTCAGGGCCATCCGATTCTCGGCCCAATTAGGTTTTACGGTGGAGCCTGACACCCTTCAAGCCATCAAGACCCATCATGAGGACCTTAAATACGTGAGCCGCGAGCGCATTGCATCTGAGCTTAATAAAATGCTGGCTTCCCGTTATCCCGAGAGACTTTCCCTGCTTTGGGAAACGGGGCTCGGCCGGGGGATCTTCCCCAGCATCCAAACACTGCCACCGAGATTCCCGGAAGCCTGCAAGGCCCTGACTGCCATGACTGAAAATGCAGCGTTATTCAATGAAGGGCAAAAAAGAATCCTGCTTTTGGGCCTGTTATTTGTGTTGGCCTTTAAAGAAAATGCCCATCATCATGCCTTGTCACTTCTTAAGGACTTAAAATACGACAATGCAACTCTGGATGGGGTGCGAAAACTGATTCTGGCCGTTAGGGATCTATCAAACCCTTCGGCACGGAATATTCGGAGAGCCTTATGGGTCTATGGCAGAGAGGCGGGTCAGCAAGCCCTGATGCTCTTAAAGGTAATATCCTCGAACATGCTGTCGGTCACCGACCCATCATGCCTTCCGAAGCCCCTGGTTCCTGCCCTCACAGGCGGAGCGCTTCTCAAAACAGGAGAGTTTAAAGGCCCCGAAATTGGCCGAACCATGGAGCTCCTTAACTTCTGCCTATGGGAAAGACCCGAACTGAATGATGCCCAAACCCTTATACTTCTGGCTCAAAGTCTTAAAAGGATGGTTTATAGACCTTCAGATGAATAGACGCATAAAAGAAGCTCCCACTTTTGCGGGAGCTTCTTGGATATACAAATGATTGAAATGGTAATCCGGGCTATTCTTATGCCTTGCCAGCGCAGCCGAGAACGTTAACAAGCTTATGCTGAACAAGCTTCTTGATTTCGGAGCGAGCAGGTCCGAGATACTTTCTGGGGTCGAATTCGCCAGGAGTTTCAGCAAACACCTTGCGGATGGTAGCGGTCATGGCCAGACGCAGGTCGGAGTCGATGTTGATCTTACATACGGCCATGGAAGCTGCCTTTCTCAGCATATCTTCGGGTACACCCTTAGCACCGGGCATATTTCCGCCGTACTTGTTCACCATATCAACATACTCAGGAATAACTGAAGAAGCACCATGGAGAACGATGGGGAAGCCGGGCAGCTTCTTCTGAATTTCTTCGAGAATATCGAAGCGGAGCTTGGGCTCACCGGAGAACTTGAAGGCGCCATGGCTGGTACCAATGGCAATAGCCAGAGAATCAACACCGGTACGGCCAACAAATTCCTCAACCTCTTCAGGTCTGGTGAACTGAGCATCTTCGGCAGATACATTAACTGCATCCTCAATACCGGCAAGACGGCCCAGCTCGCCCTCAACGGTAACACCGTGAGCATGAGCGTATTCAACAACCTTCTTGGTCAATGCAATGTTTTCCTCGAAGGGCAGGTGGGAACCGTCGATCATAACCGAGGTAAAACCACCGTCGATACAGGACTTGCAAAGCTCGAAGCTGTCACCATGGTCCAGGTGAACGGCGATGGGCAGATCGGTTTCAATGATGGCTGCCTCAATGAGCTTCATCAGATAAGTGTGATTGGCGTACTTTCTTGCGCCGGAGGATACTTGAAGAATCAGAGGGGCGTTAACTTCCTTAGCAGCCTCTGTGATTCCCTGAACTATTTCCATGTTGTTAACATTGAAAGCACCGATGGCGTAGCCGCCTTCGTAAGCCTTCTTAAACATATCAATAGTATTCACGAGTGGCATAAACATTCAACTCCTTTTATATTTTGTGAAAAAATTCACGTCAAACCAACAATAATTTTACCAGAAAAAGTTGACAAATCAAGGCCAAAGTACAAGAAATTAAAACTACAAGTCGGTTTCTTTCATCTCCTCGACTGTGAAGTTTTCCTTATCGGTAAATTGCAGCCGATAGCAGGTGTCCTTTTTTTCATCAGGCTTAAAATATAGGATACCGCTTGTCCGGATATCTATTCTTATTCTGTCAAAGATATCGGCCTGAAGAATATCCACAATCTCTGAAACATAGTCAAGAGCATTATGGCTTGTCTTGGATGCAATGACCACAGGAAGCCCGCCTGAATTCTCAGGAGGATAGACGGTGACATGCACGCTTCCCGGCTCAAAAGTTTTGTCTGTAGGATAGAGTATATCACGCTCAAACATGGCTTTTTTCAGCACTTCAAACGACCTCCCCGTGTCGATTATGTCAATGACGCTTTCTTATTCAGTGTATACCATTGATGGTTACTGCACAAGAGAATATTTCCTGCAAACAATAAGCAAAGGTTGCCTCAGAACAATCATGTGAAGAAAAGCCATGATGTTCTCATCAGATAAGCCTTAAGTGGAAACTGAGAACACCATGGCCTTTTACAGTTTATTAACAGCGCACTGTGTTATATCCTTTGGAACGAATATGCCATTACTCCATCAGCTTTTGAACGATTTCAAGGAATTCAGCCTTGTAAACGTCATTGCTGACCGAGGGCAGCCCCACAATCCGTCCGTATACGCTCTCAAAGCTGGCATTCCCTTTGTATTCCGAATCCCTGAGCAAAAGTCCAAATTCGGCAACGGCTGATGCGAAGGCGAAGTCCTCGCTCATAATAGCCTTTTCACGGGTTTCGTCCACCACATAGGTTGACAGGATGCTGGTATCCTCATCGGGCTTCTTGTAGCGGATATGGATGGTTGCCCATTCTCCGCTTCCAGTAGTCTCTGTTTTCTGATATTTCAAGGTGCTTTCTTCCACGGCCTGGTCGGAGCCTGCAGGAATGATTTCATAGAGTGCGGTAACGCGGTGGCCTGCTCCCATTTCGCCTGCGTCCTTGGTATCGTCGTCAAAATCCTCGGCATTGAGCATTCTGTTCTCATAGCCAATAAGTCTGTAGCCCTTCACCTTTTCAGGATTGAACTCCACCTGGAGCTTCACATCCTTGGCAATGGTCAGAAGGGTTCCGCCCATTTCTTCAACTAAAACCTTGCGGGCCTCGAGCTGGCTGTCAATATAGGCATAGCTGCCGTTTCCATAATCAGCCAGGGTCTCCATTTTGTTGTCTTTAATATTGCCGGTGCCAAAGCCCAGTACCGACAAGAAGATACCCTTGTCACGCTTTTTCTCAATGAGCCTTTTAAGCTGGCCCTCGCTGGACACGCCTACGTTAAAGTCACCGTCGGTGGCAAGGATAACCCGGTTATTGCCATTCTTAATAAAGTTCTTCTGGGCGATCTCATAAGCGGTTTCAATACCTTTGGCGCCTGCTGTGCTGCCACCGGCATGAAGGGCTTCAATGGCCTCGGTGATCTTAAGCTTCTCTTTTCCGGAAACGCCGTCAAGAACCACTCTGTCATCACCTGCATAGGTCACAATGGAAATGCGGTCTTCGGGCCTTAATTGCTCCACAAGTCTGAGGAAAGCATGCTGAACCAGGGGAAGCTTATTGGGCGCCAGCATGGATCCCGACACGTCAATCAGGAAGACGAGATTGGAAGGCGGCAGACTCTCGATATCAATCTCTTTTCCCTTAAGGCCAATGAGCAGAAGCTTGTTGTCCTTATTCCAGGGGCAGTCAGAGAGCTCGGTATAAACGGAGAAGGGCATCTCTCCCTGGGGCTCGGGATAGCCGTAGTTAAAGTAGTTAATCATCTCCTCGATACGCACCGCATCAGCCGGAACCTCCTGATCGTTCATGACAAAGCGCCGCATATTGGCATAGGAAGCTGTATCCACATCAATGGAGAAGGTTGAAAGAGGTTCTGACAGAGGGGATACAAAGCCGCGTTCCACAATGACGCCATACTCCTCGGTGTTAAAGTCAGCCGGGACTGCTGCAACAGCATTGTCCTCAGTCATCAGGGGTTCGGAATACTGGAGGCTAAGGCCGTCTGCCTTGGAATTCATAGTTCTGGGTGCAGATGACGGAGCCACAGCATTCCCAGAAGTTGCGTCCATACTTTTTTGGCCTACGTTGCCGCATCCGGTGTAAAGGGTTGAGAAGACAAGAAGGGTCAGGACCATTGAAGTTATTTTTTTCTTTAACATAGTCAATTCCTCCTTTTATATCTTTTGTCTGATTAGACTGGAGGAATATGACAAAAGTTCATTTTATCAAAAAAATATCTTAAAAAAGCAGCAGCCTTTCAGGCGGAAAGCAGGCATAAAGCGGCTGAGAACTGTTTCGTATATACTCTAACCGGGTCTTGTCCATAACAGCCTGCAGGAGAAATTCTCTGGCCTGGCTTAAGAGCCGGAAAAACACGGTGGCCGTAAACCTATCCTCCAGAACCTGTACAATCTCGCACCCAAAGCCATTGATTCCCGGGCTGGGAGACATGAGGATGTGCTGGGGCCGAATACCCACATGGGAAACCTTCTCCTTGCCCCCGCATTCCAAATAGCACCCCCATTTGGGCACCATAATCACATGCTCACCAACCCTTGTGGCCTCACTGTAGTTGCGAAGGCCCAGAAGCTTGGCCGTCAAAAGGTCCGGCGGGGCGTCAAAGAGCTTCTCCCTGGCATCGAAGGCCAACATGCTGCCGCCATCAATGACCATGATCTTCTCACTGAGGCGGTAGGCCTCATCCATATCGTGGGTGACCATGAGGTAATTGTTGCTTCCCAGTAAAGCCGGAAGCTTAAGCTGCATCTGCTCTCTCAGAATCCCATCCAGGGCTGAGAAGGGCTCATCCAGAAGCACAAGCTCGGGCTCGGCAGCCAGCATACGGGCCAGCGCAACCCGCTGCTGCTCCCCGCCTGAAAGTCGTCTGGGATAGGACGCCTCCAGCCCATCAAGCTGGAAGATATCAATGAGTTCATCCATTCTTGATTTGGTGTTTGAATGAGGCGGAAAGGCTATACCGATATTCTCAACCACGGTCATATGGGGAAAAAGGGCATAGTTCTGGAACAGGTATCCCACCCTTCTCTGCTCGGGCGGAACATTGATGCCCCGCTCCGAATCAAACAGCACCCGATCATTGAGGACAATCCTTCCCCTATCGGGCTTTTCAATGCCTGCAATGCATTTTAAAGTCACGCTTTTTCCGCTGCCCGAGGGCCCAAGAATACTGATATTCTCCTGTTCCATCTCAAAGTGCACCTTGAGATTGAATCGACTGAGCCTTTTTTCAATATTTACTGTAAGTTTCATGCTATGACCTCCTCGAAGCTGTGGCCTGGGATCGGCTGCTCCATAGGCTTTGCAGCACCATGGAAAGAAGGGACAGCAGCATGATCAGGGCCACCCACACCAGGGCCGTCTTCATATCCCCTCCTTCCACAGCAAAGAATATGGCCAGGGGGATGGTCTGGGTTTTCTTTGGGATATTGCCTGCAATCATCAGGGTAGCGCCAAACTCTCCCAGGGTGCGCGAAAAGGATAAGGCTGTTCCGGCCATGAGACCGGGCAGGCTTAAGGGCAGCAGTATTTTGGTGAAGATTTTTCGCTGGGACAGCCCCAGGGTGCGGGCCACATCAATAACAGTCCTGTCAATCTGCTCGAAGGCCCCACGGGCCGTCCGGTACATGAGCGGAAAGGCCACCACGCTGCCTGCAATCACTGTGGCCCACCAACTGAAGATCACCTTAAGATCCAGGGCCTTGAGTAATTGACCCACGGGGCTGTTGCTGCCTAAAAGCAGAAGAAGGAAAAAACCCAGTACTGTGGGAGGCAGGATCATGGGGAAGGTAAAAATCGCATCCAATACAGTTTTGGCCCGGGGCGGCAGATTGATCACCCACTGAGCCACGCCAATGCCCAGGAAAAAGACGATGACGGTGGAGACCAATGTGGTTTTGAGGGATATCCAGAGGGGCGCAAAATCAAAAGCCATAGTGCTCACCCGAAATTGGGGTAAACCCATATTTTTCAAACAGACTGGCAGCTTCTTCCGAATACAACAGCTCGACCAGTAATAGTGCCTCCTTCACATGGCCCTCTTTAATAATCCCCACCGGATAGACAATGGGCGTATGGCTATTGGGGTCAACCTCCACAGCAACTCTTAACCCCTCTGAAGCAATGGCATCGGTCATATAGGCGAATCCGGCCTGAGCATTGCCCGATTCAACCCAGGCGGCCACTTCCCTCACATCCTTGGCATACACCGTTTTGGCTGTGACCTCATCATCCAGGTCCAGAAAGGCCAGCGCCTCCAGAGCATACTTGCCTGCCGGAACACTGCGGGGTTCACCCATGGCCACCGTCTGGGCTTTGTCTGTTATAAGATCCTCAAAGCTCTGAATCTCCAGAGAATCCTTGGGTGTCACAAGCACCAGACGATTCTCCAGAAGATTCCAATAGGAATCCTCATACAGAAGACCTTTATCCTTGAGCGGCTCCATATTGTCAAGGGAGGCGCTGATGAAAAGATCCACGGGGGCTCCCTGCTCGATTTGCCTTTGTAAAGAGCCCGAGCCGCCCAGATTTACAACTACATTGTGATTAGGATGCTTTTCCTTATAGAGTGCCGCCACCTCATCCATCACATCCTTGAGGCTCTGTGCCGCCGAGATGGTCAATGTAACCGGCTGTTCGCCTTTTATGGTCAGACGGGTTATGACGAACATGGCCAGAAGCAGCAGAAATATAAACAAATAGAAGCCCGACCTTCTCACTCCGGTATTCATTCCATCATCTCCATCTTTAAAATACTCGAAAACTCCCGAAGCAACTCCATGGATGCAGCCTTATCAATGCCAAAATCAAAGAGCCGTTCTCCCACGGCAACAAACTTCTGAAAATCACAATTTCCTGCCCTTTCCCCGATACCATTGAGGGTGCAGTCCACATAGAATGCGCCCGACTTGGCTGCCTCCAGAGAATTGGCCACGGCCATGCCCAAATCATTATGCACATGAATCTCCATGTCCATGTCGGTGTACTCCAGGATGTTCTTGACACTGTCGGCCGTTCTGCCTGGAGTGAGAACCCCCACTGTATCGGCAAAACGGATATAGAGAACCCGGTAGGCCTCAAGCCGCTTAATCAGGTTGGTCATAAAGGAGATATCTGCCCGGGAGGCATCCTCAAAGCCCACGGTGACATCAAAGCCTGCCGAGCTGGCCATGTCCACGCACCTGAGAAGCTCATTTTCCAGCCATCGCTTGTTCTTTTTGAGCTTGGTATAGATCTGCACATAGGACACGGGGACACCGATATGGATGATGTCGGGACTGCACTCCATGGAATGCCGGATATCCTCAGTGGACAGTCTGTTCCAGGCCGAAATGCGGGCCCTTTTTTTGGATGCCATAATCCTTGAGATGGCCTCCTTTTCCACCCGTCCAACAGCGGGTATTCCTGCTTCTATCTGATAAATACCGCATTGATCCATAAGTTTGGCAAGGCGGACCTTTTCCTCGATGGTAAAAACGATACCCGCACTCTGCTCTCCATCTCTTAGGGTGGTATCCACAATATATCGCTTAGACTTCATTCAAAGCCACCTCCATAAGCAGGCTCCCAAACTCGTCCTCAGTGACCCCTCTCTTCTTTTCAATACTCATGGCCCGGACCTTTTCCAGGAGCATCATGGCCATTTGATCATCCAGCTCTATGCCCCGCTCCCGGGCCTTGACCTTGATGGCGACGCGGCCCGAGTGCTTGCCCAGCACAATTCGTCTTTCCTTGCCCACCGACTGGGGCGGATAGGGCTCGTAAATGGTGGGATTCTTAATAAGCCCGTCGGCATGGACCCCCGACTCTACTGTGAATATGCGGCTTCCCAGAACGGCCTTATTGGGCGCAACCCGTACCGAGGACAGTCTGGAGAGGAGCTCCTGAATGCGGGGCAAAAGGGTTAAATCCACACTCACCTTCTGTCGTAAGGCAATGCGCGCGGCTAAGATAACTTCTTCAAAAGCGGCATAGCCTCCCCGTCCCATAAAACTCACTCCCGCGTTTCTGCCGCCCCGGGCCAGCCACTCCACCGCCAGGGCCGTGGCGCAATGGTAATGGTCCTCGGGACAAAACCAGACATTCTTTCCAAAGATACTAAGGATCCGCTTCATCTCATTGGAATAGCTGCTGAGTATCAAATCATCCAGGCCGGTGATGCAGACATGCTTTAAGTTCTGGTATCGTTTGAGAAGTTCAATCTCCTTCACATCATTAACTTGTATCTCATTAATCAAGGGTTTGGCCTCATAAGCCTCCTTGGATTTGGAGATATAGTAGTCAAACCCTGGGTAATCCTCGGCCTCCCTGCTATGGCGAATGCGAAGGACGGCTTTGACACCTTCAGGAATGGCTCCCATAAGACAATAGGCCTCTAGGGGAATCTCTATCCAATCAGCACCAGCCTTTGACAAAAGGCTTGCCAATTCAGAAAGTGCATTCCCCGTAATGGCCTCATTACCGTAATCCAAGGTAGAAAGTGTCCTGTCAAGCAGTCGGATCATAACCCTCCCCCCTTTTATCTACGGTATCTCTCATATTTGAAGGCGTTCCAGTCTTTGGCCTCCTTCAAGATGACTTTCTACAATGTCCGGAACATCGTCCTCGGTGACATTGCCATACCAGACCCCCTCAGGGTAAACAACCACAATAGGGCCTTTCTCACAGATGCCGAAGCAGCCTGTGGCCGTGACCATGACCTCGGAAGACAACTCCCGCTCATCAATCTCTTCCATAAATTTCTGCACAACCGAAACTGCTCCCTTACTGTGGCAGAATCCCTTCTGCGTGCCGTTGAGTCTGCAGCTTGCACATACAAATACATGATACTTGGGCTGTACCATTTATACCGCCTCCTCTCCCATCATTTCTCTGGCAATTTTCTTAATGGCCTCCTCTATGCGATCATAGGTGGTATAGGCTTGAATTCCTCTTTCCTCCAGCTTCCTTTGAGGAGCGACCCCTATGCGCAAGGCAATGACGCCTTCACAATCGGTAAGTGCATTGAAGATCCGGGTCATTTTATCCTCCTGATCATCGCAGGCCCCGGCTCCCATGCAATACTGGTCAATATTGCGCCGTTCAATAAATGAAACCCTTCCCTCGCTATACTCATAAATCAAAAACTCATCGACTTTGCCAAAATGCTGATCCACGATAAGCCCGCTTTTGGTGGCTATAGCAAACCTGAGGCCCTGCTTTTCCCCGGGTGCCTTGGCGTTTTCCTTGGCCTCATTGAATTCCAGGGAGCGATCCTCCCCTAATAGGCCTACGGCATCGGCCCGACACTGCTTGCAATGGTACATCTGGGGCAGTATCGCTTCGCATTTTTTTCTGATGGCATTGATGGCCTTGGCGCTCAGCATCTCCATGTGCTCAAAGGCACTGCCCTTGACGGGGATGAGCTGCATAATGTTGGTGACACTGGCTCCCAGGCTCTTGACCTTCTCCACAACCGTCTCTATATGATGGTCGTTAATACCCTGAAGCACCACGCAATTCACTTTACACACAATGCCTCTGGATGCCAGAAGCTTAAGTCCGGTAAGCTGGTTGGATACCAGCATGGCCGCTCCGGCCATACCCGAATAGCGCATCCCCATCATGGTGACATGGGAATAGATTTTACTGGCAATCTCCGGATCAACAGCATTGATGGTAATGGTCACATGGGTGACGCCCAACGCCACCAGTTCATCCACATACTGGGGAAGGGCCAGACCATTGGTGGACAGGCAGAAGGTAATGTCAGGATCATGCTCCCGGATGAGACGAAGGGTCTCCCTGGTCTTTTCAAAATCGGCCAGGGCATCTCCGGGCCCGGCAATACCCACAACCGTCAAATTGCCCAGCTTTTTCTTTACCTCAAGGAAACGCTCCAGAGCCTGCTGGGGTGAAAGCACCTGGGTGGTCACCCCGGGTCTGCTTTCATTGGGGCAATCGAATTTCCGCACACAGTATTTGCACTGGATATTGCAATCGGGGGCCACGGGCAGATGAATCCGGGCATATTGACGGGCTCCTGAACAACTGAAGCAGGGGTGTTTCTCTGTGGCCTGCTGCTTTACTTCCTTAACAGGCCTATAATAGGTTTGGTACAGTGTTTTTCGATAACTTCCTTCCTTAATATGCAGGAGTGTATTAGTGAAGGAATCCAGTATGTTCAAGGAGCCCGTATAGCCCAGAGTGGTAACCCTCTGGCCTCCCACTCTGTCATGAATGGGAAAGGCGCATCGTATCAGGGGAATGCCCTGTTTTTCTTCTATGCGCCTGCCGTCGGAGCTTCCAATCAGCAAATTGGCTCTATGTTTAAGGGCCAGCATTTCAATCTGTTCAAAATCTGTCTCGTCCAATAGCTCAAAATCTTCGGCAACCAGTGCATTAGCCGCTTTACCCACTTCCAGGGATAAAAGCTCTTTGAGCTTGGGACTTGAGGTTCCTGTGGCACAGACCACAGGCAAAAGACCATTCTCACAGCACAACCGGCCCATGGAATATACAAAATCGGGCTCGCCGAAAATCACGGCACGGCCCTCGGCATTAAATTTATGGGAATCGATCATGGCGTCAAGATAACGGCTTCGCTCATGCTTGAGCCGCTCAGGAACAGAACAGCCACTGTTCTCGGACAAATATTTGATAAAGGCATCGGTATCCCTCAGACCCACGGGAGGGCTTAAGCGCACCAAAGGTACCCCGTACTTTTCTTTGAGGTACTCACCGGGAGAATACTCGGGTGTATTGAAGAGGCTCAGCTCTATGGTCAGCCGCGCACCGCCCATTCGGGCAATCTGGGCCAGAGTGGTCCCCTTCTCGGGAAGGCGGCGGTATTCGGTCTCATAACCGCCGTCCAGGTTCTCGGAGGCATCGGGAAGAAGGATATACTCCAACGGGAATAAGGCAAGGATATCCTTAAGGGCCCGGACATCGGAGGGGCTGAGCATACCGGTGATGATATTGATCCCGTTATGCTTCTCCGGGTTCATTTCCACATGCTTGACGATGCTGTACAGGGTCCGATAATAGCCTTCATACTGGGTTCCCATATACCCGCCCGTGGTGACGGGAATGAGGGTCACCCGGCTTTCAGGGTACTGGGTCCGATAGTTTTTTATAATTCTGTCAATATCCTCTCCGATAGTCTCGGAAAGGCAGGTTGTGGCTATACCAATGACATCGGGATCGTACAATTGGCATAAATTGCGGATACCCTTTATCAGGTTCTTCTCTCCGCCATAGACCGTTCCTTCCTCGGTCAGCGCCGATGAAGCAATGTCCACCGGTTCATTGTAATGGGTGGCCATATGCCGGCGGATATAGGTACTGCAGCCCTGGGAGCCATGGAGCAGGGTCATGCACCGGGCAATGCCGTAAAAGGCATGGACTGCGCCCATGGGCATACACATTTTGCAGGGGTTGACGGTCAGATTTTTAAGCTTTGCACGCATGCTATCACCTCACATATTGCCAAACCGGACTATTGACCGAAAGATTGATCTCTTTGATAAAGTTCTTTATGCCAACGAACCCTGCCAGGGGATGGCGTCTTTCATGGTTGTGATCCAGGAAGGCCACGCCCAGCTTATAGGCCAGGGGCCGTTCCTTCACACCGCCCACCAGGATATGGGCCTGTTTTTCCTTAATGAAATGCTCCAGCTCTGCCGGATTGGCATCATCCAGCACCACGGTGCCCTCATTGACCAGAAGATGGATAATATCGTAATCTTCCTTCTTTCCGGTCTGAGTACCCACCACAACCGTTTCCATGCCAATCTCACGGAATTGCTTGATAAGGGATATGGCCTTGAAGCCGCCACCCACATAGATGGCTGCCCGTTTTCCGCTTAAGGCTTCCTTGCTTTTTTGGATAAGATCCTTAAGCTCATGGGTTTCCCTGGCAATGAGCAGGTGGGCTCTTGATTCGGCCTCCCCATCACCCAGGGCCTGAGCAATATTGAGCAGGGATTGGGCCGTATCCTCCAAACCAAAGAAGCTGACCTTGATATAGGGAATCCCCATATCCTCCTCCATCCTTTTGGCCAGATAGGTCATGGAACCGGCACATTGCACGATGTTCAGGGAGGCCTCCGGGGCATGCATCAGCTCATCGCAGGAAGCATCCCCGGTAATTTTGGAAACCACCTCAATACCCATTTCTTCAAGGTAATTTTTAATGATCCACATCTCACCGGCCAGATTGAAGTCCCCAAGGATGTTCACACCCTTTCTTCTTTTTCTGCCGGCGGGAGCCTTTGAAATAAGCTCCATGATGGCATTGCAGGCCATTCTGTAGCCTATGGCCTTATGCCCTGCAAAGCCCGGGGCCATGACGGGGATGACGCGAATCCCAAACTTCTCCTCCGCCTTCTTACATACGGCTCTCACGTCGTCTCCAATCACACCCACAATACAGGTGGCATAGACAAAGATGACCTTTGGCGCGTGGGCCCGGGCCACCTCTTCCAAGGCTTCCCAGAGCCTTTTCTCGCCGCCGAATATAACATCCTGCTCGGTCAGGTCGGTGGAAAAGCTGTTTCGATACCATTCGGCCCCGCTGGAAAGACTGCCGCGGATATCCCATGTATAGCTGGCGCAGCCAATGGGGCCATGGACGATATGGAAGGCATCGGTAATGGGGTTTAAAACCACCCTCGCACCGCAATACACACAGGCTCGCTGGCTGACGGCACCCGAAACGCTTTCGGTATCGCATTGGATGGTATTGCCGCCGCAGCTTCCTTTGTGATGGATGAAATTCCGCCTTTCCTCAAGCAGCACGCCCTGTGCTTTCATAGCATCCACCTTCCTTTCCTCGCAATAAGATTACATAACCATCTCCAGATCCTCGTCGGCACAATCCCTGTCCTGGCGATCCATCAAGGCATTGAGAATCAGCTCAACCAGGCGGATTGCACCGCGATAGCCAACCAGGGGCATATAGGAATGAACATAGCGATCCAGAATGGGGAATCCGGCTCTGACAATGGGAATGTCCTCGGCCTTGGCAATCTGCTTGCCGTGGGAGCCTCCAATGAGCAGATCCACCCGCTCATTCTTAATCCACTGATGGAGTTCGAATAAGTCGGCAGAGGCCTTGGCCTTGCAATCGGTGACCTCATATCTGGCAAACATCTCCTCGGCTTTCTCGGTAAAGGCCTCGCCGGGAGTACCGGTGATCACATACTTAGGAATCATGCCCATCTCCAGAACAAGGGAGGTGATGCCAAGAACCGTATCCGGATCGCCGTATATGGCCACCTTCCTGCCATGGAAGTAAGGATAGGCATCCAACAGAATATCCATAAGCTGACCGCGTTCTTCTTCAAGGGCATAGGGGATTTCACGGCCCGAGAAGGACGAAAGCTCCATGAGGAACTGGTCGGTGGCCTCAACACCCATGGGAAGCGGCAGACATTTATAATCCACACCGCATTTTCTCTTAAGCTCATTGGCCGGGGTTTCACAGGTCAGCTCACCCAGGGCCAGTGTCAGGGGACTGTCTCCCATGGCCTCGATGTTCTCAATGGTTGTGCCACCCGGCGGATACATGACATAGCTTCCCAGCATGGGGGCATCCAGAACGCCGCTGGTATCGGGCAGCATAATAAAATTAATGTTCATAAGCTCCAGGATGCGCTTGAGCTCGCGCATGTCACCGGGATTGACAAAGCCGGGGATAACATTGAGCCTTCCGTTGCTCTTGCCCGTGGACTTGGACAGATATTTGATAAAGCCCGCAATCATGTTGCCATAGCCGGTAATATGGGAACCCACATAACTGGGGGTGTGGCAATGCACCACATATTTTCCGTCCTCAATATCCATATCCTGAATGAAGGCGCCCACATCGTCACCAATGGTCTCGCTTAAGCAGGTGGTATGTACCGCTATGATATCAGGCTTGTAAATATCAAAGATATTCTTGACGGCCGTCTTTAAGTTGCTGCCCCCGCCGAATACCGAAGCACCCTCGGTAAAGGAGCTGGATGAGGCAATGGCAGGGTCCTTAAAGTGTCTGGTCAAATAGGTCCTATGATAGGAACAGCAGCCCTGAGAGCCGTGGCTGTGGGGCATACAGCGATGCACGCCGAGTGCGGCGTACATGGCCCCCACCGGCTGGCAGGTCTTGGCCGGATTAATCCGCAATGCTGATCTTTCGGTTATTTCCTTTGGGGTTAGATTAAGCATTTATACCACCTCCTGTAACTGTCCTTTTAATATGGGCTGGGTTTTCCAGGGTGCCTTAACCAGACCCCAGGCGGGAGTGGTGATGCCCATGGTCACATCCCGGCCAAAATTGATGGCGCCGTTGAAGCCGGCATAGGGGCCACTGTAGTCATAGGAATGAAGCTGTCTGGAAAGGGTACCTGCCTTCTGGGCGATATACTTATCCTTGATGCCCGAGAAGAAGATATCGGGCTTTAAGACCTTCAGCATCTCCTCGGTCTCATAATGGTTGAGGTCATCCACAATGATGGTTCCTTTCTCCATCTCACGGATCATACCAGCGTAGTAGTCCAGAGGGATCTCTTTTCTCAGGCGCTCATACTGCTCCTCAGTGAGATACAGACGATAGCGCTCATCCTTTTCAACCTTAATGGACTCAATATTCTTGCTGTCGGCGTCCTCCTTGATAAAAGGAAGAACCTCACGGCCCTCATAGTCATCCCGATGGGCGAACTCATAGCCTGCCATAATGGTTTCCATGCCGAAATCCTTAAGCAGCTTCTGATAGTGATGGGAACGTGAACCACCCACAAACAGGGCTGCAGTTTTGCCCTTAAGCTTGGACTTGTAATATTCCATATCCTCCTGGATGGCCGCCAGTTCCTCGGCAATGACCTGCTCGGTTCTGGCGTACAGCTCGGGATCATCAAAGAACCTGGCCATATCCCTTAAGGATTTAATGGTGGCAGAAACCCCGATGAAATTCACCTTGAGCCAGCTTGTGCCGAATTTATCCTTGAGCATGTCGGCCACATAGTTGATGGAACGATGGCACTGAACCAGATTCAGATGAGCGATATGGGCTTTGGCAATATCATGGATACTGGCATCGCCGGGAATATTGGCCACAAGGTCATAGCCGATGCGTTTGAGGATTCTCTCAATTTCCCAGGCATCGCCGCCGATATTGTACTCACCGAGCATATTGATGGAATACTTGGTGGGTGCCCTTTCCTCGGTACCGATGATATGTCGGATCAAGCCATTATTGGCAATATGATGTCCGCCCGACTGGCTGACGCCCTTATAGCCTTCGCAACTGAAGGCGATGACCTTACGCCCGTACAGCTTCTCGGCCTCGGCAGCCACGGCATGGATATCGTCGCCGATAAGTCCAACCGGACAGGTTGAGCAAATCATAATGGCGTCGGGATTGAATATTTCAACGACCTCCTTGATAGCCTGTCTGAGCTTCTTTTCACCGCCGAAGACAATGTCGGGCTCCTGCATATCGGTGGATAAGCAGTACTCTACAAAGTTCTTGGTATTCTCATCGCCCCTGGCCTTGTTGCGGCGTGTTCCCCAGGAATAGAAGCCGCAGCCGATGGGTCCGTGGGTGATGACGGCCACGTCCTTGATGGGCCCGATAACAACGCCCTTACAGCCTGCATAGCAGCAGCCGCGGTTGGTCATAATACCGGGGATGGTTCGCGTATTGGCCGCAATCTCATGATTGTCATCGGTTTTCTCGATGATATGAAGCTTTCTGTTTTTATAAACCCTGGCACTGTAATGATCGATAATTCTATCTACCTTGCTCATTCTTCCACCTCCTAATAAGCGTCGACGGCCACTTCGCCCGTACGGATCTGGTAGTTTTCCTGGACGGGGAGAACAAATATCTTACCGTCGCCCTTATTGCCAGTCTGATTGGCGCGGATGATGGTTTCCACAGCCTTTTCAACCTGGTCATCCTCCACAATCAGGGTGATAACACGCTTGGGGATCAACCGGGTACTCTCGGTCAGATGCTCGCCCAGCGGCGATAAGGGGAGCTCGCCCTCCTGGAGGATGTTCTCAACCAACGAGAATTCTACGCTCTTTTTTCCTCTGCCCAGCACCTTTCTGCAGGTGAAGGCGGGAAAACCGTTTTCAGCCAGGGCACTCTTGGTTTGATTGACCTTGTTCAACCGGATAAAAGCCATTACTTCTTTCATAATTAATCCTCCTGACTTTCCGGGAAGGGTTACAAGCCTTTCTTCCCTGTACTGATGGTATAGGCCTCCAATACGGGACTTACGAAAATTCTGCCGTCGCCGAACTGACCTTTCTCACCGGTTCGCGCATTGCGCATGATAATCTTTATCACGTCATCCTTATCCTCATCGTTGACAACCATCAGCAGCATTTCTTTGGGGATTTCATCATAGAACACATCCCCTACCTTGACGCCCTTTTGCTTACCTCTGCCGTAGACATCCATTTTTGTCACGGCAGGGAATCCGGCCAGCATCAGCTCCGTAAGCACCGTATTGACCTTTTCGGGCCTAATAATGGATCGAATCATTAACATATCAACGCGCCCTCCTCTTCCTTAAGCATCCAGTATGCCATGTTCCATCATGAGCTCTTCCAGACGATCCTGCTTCATGGGCTTGGGTATGACGAACATATCGTTGCCGTCAATGGCCCGGGCCAGTGCGCGGTATTCGTCGGCCTGAGCTGCGGAAGGATCATAATCAATAACGGTTTTCTTGTTAATTTCCGCACGCTGCACAATGTTGTCTCTGGGCACAAAGTGAATCATCTGGGTGCCCAGCTCCTTGGCGAAGGCCTGGATCAGTTCCTTTTCCCCGTCAACCTTTCTGCTGTTGCAGATAATACCTCCAAGGCGCACACCACCGGTGTTGGCATATTTCTGAATACCCTTGGAGATGTTGTTGGCCGCATAAAGGGCCATGAGCTCACCGCTTGCCACGATGTAGATTTCCTGGGCCTTGCCTTCACGGATGGGCATTGCAAAACCACCGCATACAACGTCGCCCAGAACATCGTAGAAAACATAATCCAGGTCGGCCTCATAGGCGCCCAGTCTTTCCAGAAGACCAATGGATGTAATAATACCGCGGCCTGCGCAGCCTACACCGGGTTCGGGTCCGCCCGACTCCACACACTTGATGCTGGCAAACCCTTCCTTCATGATGAGCTCCAGTTCAATGTCCTCGCCCTCTTCACGAAGGGTGTCCAAAACCGTTTTCTGGGCCAGGCCGCCCAATAAGAGTCGGGTGGAGTCGGCCTTAGGATCGCAGCCAACCACCATAATCTTCTTGCCCATCTCACCTAATCCGGCGGTGAGATTCTGTGTTGTGGTAGACTTTCCAATACCACCTTTACCATAAATTGCTACCTGTCTCATAGACACGTCCTCCTATCCTCATAGTGGTTAATAAATAGTGGTGAATATAACAAATTAAGCGTCATGGTTTCTTATTGAAGCCCTGATGTAACTTAAGAAAGCTTTTTTACCTTGAAGAAATGTACTTTGAGGAGAAGCTCCTTGCCAAAAGCGCGTAAGTCAAGTAAGAATACTAATTGAAAAGGCGCCTTTCAAGCTTTGCTCAAAAGACGCCTTTGCCGAAAAAGCTATTTAGTTGTTTTCCAATTCATGAATGGATGTTGCATTTGCTATGATGACATTATACTGGGCACAAGGCCCCGTTACTATGCACGCATTTGTATAAGGTGAACAATAAAAAAAGAGCTTTTTTATACTTTCTATACAAAAGCTCTCTTCTTTTCCTTTATTTCAGATGCCTCATGGCTTCGTGATAGAGTTTTTCCACTGTCTCCTGCAAGTCCTCAAGGCTTCCTTCATTGGGGATGATGCGATGCCCCAGCTTTATATAGTCCTCCTGGGAAAGCTGGGCGCGCATGCGGGCCCGGGCTTCCTCCTCCGACAGGCCGCTTCGCGCGACAATTCTTTTGAGCCGCTTCTCCTCGCTGGCAGTGACTACCCATACCTCATCCACCCTGTTGAGAAAACCATCTTCCACAGGAATGGGCACATCCAGAACCACCATGCCCTGATAGCCGTGTTCCTTTAAATTATTGATCTGATAGGACATTTCCTGGAGCACCTTTTCGTGAATAATGGCCTCAAGCTTTTTCTTCTGTGCAATATCATTAAAGACGATCTGCGCCAGCTTCTTTCGGTTGATGGTAGAATCGCTGTTCAAAATCTCGGCTCCAAAGGTATCCACAATCTGATTCCATACGGCCTCATGGGGTTCGCAGACCTGCCTGGTAATGGCATCGGCATCCAGCACCTGAGCGCCCAAATCCCCAAGGATGGCCGAAACCGAGGATTTTCCTGAACCTATACCCCCTGTAACTCCAATAATCACCATGTTATCTCTCCTTGCTCAGCAATCGTCTTAACCCAAATTACTTTGCCTCATACCAGCTTTCTCCGGTGGAGACATCGGCAATGAGGGGAACTGAAAGACTGACGGCCGCTTCCATATTGGTTTTCACAATGTCCTTGACCGTCTCCAATTCGTCAAGGGCGGTCTCCACTATCAGTTCGTCATGCACCTGAAGGATGAGCCTTGATTTCAGGCCCCTTTCCTTGAGCTCCCGCCAAACCCTGACCATGGCAATCTTAATAATATCGGCAGCGCTTCCCTGAATGGGCGTGTTCATGGCCACCCTTTTACCAAAGGCGCGCACCTGGAAATTGGAGGATTTAAGCTCGGGAATATGCCGTATCCGGTGGAACAGGGTCTCCACATACCCCTTCTCCTCTCCCGTTTTAACCGTTTCCTCCATATAGGTCTTAACACCGGGGTAGGTGGAAAGATAGCCATCAATATAGCGGGCCGCTTCCTTTTTGGTAACACCAATATCCTTGGCCAGTGAAAAATCACTGATGCCGTAAACAATGCCGAAATTGACGGCCTTGGCACTGCGGCGCATCTCGGAGGTAACCGCATCGACAGGCACATGGAACACCTGGGAGGCGGTGATGGTATGAATGTCCATACCGTCCACAAAGGCCTTCTTAAGCCGTTCATCGTCGGTAATATGGGCCAGCACCCTCAGCTCTATCTGGGAATAGTCGGCATCCACAAACAAAAAGCCCTCCTGGGGGATAAAAGCCCGGCGAATCTCCCGTCCCAGCTCGGTTCGAATGGGGATATTCTGAAGATTGGGCTCGGTGCTGGATATGCGGCCCGTGGCGGTAACGGTCTGATTGAAGCTGGAATGGATACGACCTGTTTCAGGGTTGATGACCTTGACCAGTCCTTCCACATAGGTGGACTTCAATTTCACAAGCTGGCGGTATTCCAGAATACAGGGAATAATATCGTGCTTGTCGCTTAAATCCTGCAGTACCTCAGCATCGGTGGAATACCCGGTCTTGGTCTTTTTCGCCGCCTTTAAGCCCAGCTTCTCAAACAGGATAACGCCCAACTGCTTGGGAGAGTTGATATTGAACTCCTCACCAGCCAGCATGTAGATCATCTGTTCCAGGGAACGGATACGACCGTCAAGGCGCTGGCCAAAGTCCTCAAGCACCTTCTGATCCACCTTAAAGCCATGGTACTCCATACTTCCCAAAACCAGGGACAGCGGCAGCTCCATATCATAATAAAGGGTGTTTTGGTTATTCTGGTTTAATAACGCCTTCTGCTGTTCATAGATAACCCAAAGGGCTGACAGGGCCTGACTCATGGCTTCATATCCCTGATCCTCCTCAAATAAAGGCCCCTTCCCTTTTCCTTTGGCGTCTTCGGGAAGCTGAATCTCCAGCCCCACATATTTGGAAGCAAGGCTGGACAGCCCGTACTGATTAGTCAGGGCATCCAACAGATACTCGGCAATCATGGCATCAAAGAGCCGGCACTTAAGATCAGCGCTGTGGCTTATCAGCCATGTATAAAAGGCCTTTACATTATGGGTTATAAAGGTCACTGCCTGAGAGGCCAGCAGAGGATCAAGCTCCTGTAAGATCAGTTCTTCAGTAAGGTCTTTGGCTGACAGAATATAATACTTATCCCGGCTTCCTACGGCAAGGTGAGCGAGTTGACCGCCCACGCGACCCTGATGCGTCAGAAACGGCAGAAGCACCAACTGCTCCTCTTGCGCCAATGCCTGGATCGCTGCCTTAAGCTGTTCACCGTGGCGGATGACTTCATAGGCCACAGGTTCAAGGCGCTGAGGCACTTTTTCCTCCCCATCCCCTTCCTCCAGGCCCAGCTTCTTGATAAAGCTGTTAAACTCCAGGTCCCGGTAAAGGGCAAGCAGCTCCTTTTTATTAAAGGGCTTGCGTTTGAAATCCTCAATGGACTCCATGCCCTCCCTCTCCCGCACAATGGTCCCCAGTATGCGGCTTAAATAGGCCAGCTCCTTGCATTCTATCAGATTGGCCTTAAGCTTGTCCTTGGTAATGGAGTCTATATTGTCATACAGAGCATCCAGAGAACCGTACTGTTTGACCAGTTCCAGAGCCGTTTTCTCGCCCACGCCTTTAACCCCCGGAATATTGTCGGAGGGGTCACCCATAAGGGCCTTCACATCAATGAGGCTTTTGGGCGGAACACCATATTTATCCATAATCTCCTGGGGCGTGTACTTGGTGGTCAGGGTCTGGCCCTTGCTGGTGGTGGGAATAATCACCGAAACCCTGTCGCTGACCAATTGGAGGGAATCCCTGTCCCCGGTGAGGATGGAAACCAGCATTCCCTGGTCCTCGGCGGTTTTAGAATAGATGCCGATGAGGTCATCGGCCTCAAGGCCCTCCACCTCTACAATGGCAATATTCATGGCCTTAAGCACCTGCTTGATAATGGGCATCTGGACGGCCAGTTCATCGGGCATCCCTTTTCGGTCGGCCTTATAGCCATCGTACATCTGGTGGCGGAAGGTTTTAGCCTTAAGATCAAAGGCCACGGCCAGATAATCGGGCTGTTCTTCCTCAAGATATTTATTAAGAATGTTGATGAAGCCGAATACCGCATTGGTGGGCGTGCCGTCGGCCTTTGTCAGCATTCTGGGCCCCTTGATGGCATAAAAGGCCCGGTTGAGAATACTGTTTCCATCAACAATCATCAGCTTTTCGTTCATTTTTCAATCCTCCGGTGTGATTGACTTGTACTTCGTTCTTTTCTTATTGTATAATAAGGACTGGTTTTAATCCATAAAAGATATTATTAAGTAATCTATAGGCGGTAGAAATCATGATTAACACAATTCTGGTCATTGATGACAGTGCTCTCGACAATGCTGTTGTGCGAAACATCCTGTACCATGAACGCTACAACATTATCTCGGCATTGAACGGCCGGGAGGCACTGGACATGATCGAAGGACGAAACGTGGACCTGATTCTTCTGGATATGTATATGCCCGTCATGGACGGCATTGCCTTTCTGGAGGAATTTAAAAAGACCAGTTATTACCGGACAATTCCTGTTATTATGACTACAAGCGTGGATAAATCGGATATAATAAAAAGTGTCATCCAGGAGTATGAGGTATTCGACTATGTCCTTAAACCCCTTGACAGCTTTAACCATCTGATATTCGCCAATAAGATCAAGGCTGCGCTTCGCTATAGGACAGCCTTGAAGGAGCTCATGGAGCTTAAAGCAAAGCCTTAATACGACACCAAATTCAATGGGGACGGACATATATCCGTCCTTAGCTTTATTTCATACATTTGAGGGAGAGCCCATGAACAGTTTTTTAAAGAAAGTGCGCATGACCTTTGCCATTATTGCAACCAAGCTGACGGTCTTTATACTCAGGCTTCTCAATCGGGGAGGGACAAGCCTGCCGGGCAAGATCGCCCTTAAGCTTTGCCCCAGCCTCCTTACCGAGCTTGCCGGAAAGTTCCGTGTTATTATGGTCACCGGCACCAACGGAAAGACCACCACCTCCCGCATTGTGGCAGGCATGCTTGATCAAAGCGGCGTCAAATATATTACCAACAAGTCGGGGGCCAATCTGGCCAGCGGCATTGCCACAACCCTCATCAGTGCCCTTTCATTGGGGGGAAGGCCCATGAAGCATACGGCTCTTCTGGAAACCGATGAGGCGGCTTTTCGCACCATCGCCCCCAAGCTTAAACCCGAGGTGGTCATTGTTACCAACTTCTTCAGGGATCAGTTGGATCGCTATGGGGAGCTGTACTCCACCTTAAAGGCCGTGCGAGAGGGGATTCTGGGCACCCCTGAGACCAAGCTCATCCTCAATGCTGATGACTCCCTGTGCGCTTCGCTGGGACTGGATGTTCCCAACCCTGTTACCTATTTCGGTTTGGGCGATGGGGTCTACCCCGAGAACACCGACAGCGGCAATACCGACGCGGCCTTCTGCATCCGCTGCATGGCCCGTTACGAGTATTCTTCCACAGCCTTTGGGCATCTGGGCCATTTTAAGTGCCCCGAATGCGGTTACATGCGCCCCGAAGCCCATATTGAATGCACCCAGATCCTTGAATACGACAATTTAAGCTCCACCGTTGAGATTAAATATCCCCAGGGCAAGCTCACCGTCAAGCTGGCGCTTCCCGGCCTGTATAATATTTATAACGCCCTGGCCGGCATGGCTCTGGGAGTTCATTTCGGCCTGGACGAAAAAGGACTGGCCCATGTTCTGGAGGGCTTTGAATGTGGCTTTGGCCGCATGGAGTCCATTGTCATTGATCAAAAGCAGCTTAAGATGATTCTGGTCAAGAACCCCACGGGCTTCAACCAGGTGCTTAAATATCTCCTGACCCAGAAGGAGCCCTGCGTGGTGGCCCTGGCCATTAATGACAAGCTGGCCGACGGCACCGATATCTCCTGGCTTTGGGACGTGGACTTTGAGATCCTGGCCTTTATGCAGGAAAGGGTTAAGGCCTTCTATGTATCAGGCATCCGCGCCGAGGATATGGCCTTGCGCCTGAAATATGCGGGTATCTCCGAGGAGCGCATCATCATTGAGCATGATGACAACGCCCTGATTGACGCCATGCTGGAGGCCTCGGCGGGCAGCGATACCCTCTATCTCTTGCCTACCTACACTGCCATGCTGGATATCCGTCAGACCCTCAAGAATCGGTATCGATTAAAGGATTTCTGGAAATAGTCAAGACTTATTGCAGAACAAAGGAGCCGTTATGTACGAGTTAACCCTATGCCATCTCTATCCCGACCTGATGAACCTCTATGGAGACAGGGGCAATATTATCGCCCTTTCAAAGCGCTGCCAGTGGCGCGGCATTGATCTTAAGGTTATCCCAGTGTCCCTGAAGGATCCTTTTGAATACGAGAACTACGATATTGTTTTCATGGGCGGCGGCCAGGACTATGAGCAGGCCATCATCCAGGAGGACCTCATGCAGGGCAAACGCCAGTGGATCATTGAAGCCGTTGAGGCCGGGAAGGTCTTTCTGGGCATATGCGGCGGACTCCAGCTTCTGGGCAAATACTATCGCACCCATACGGGCAGCGAGATTGAATGCATCGGTGCCCTTAATCTGTGGACTCACGGCGGAGAGACGCGCCTCATCGGCAACCTGGTATATGAGGTGGACTTCTTAAAGGATGAGCACCAGTCGGGTTATGTAATAGGCTTTGAGAATCACTCGGGAAAAACCTACCTGGGAGACGGCGTCAAGCCCCTGGGCAAGGTCATCAAGGGCTTTGGCAACAATGGCGAGGATGGCTTTGAAGGCGCCGTTTACAAAAACGTCTATTGCTCCTATTCCCATGGCAGCCTGCTTCCCAAGAACCCTGCCCTCACCGATCATTTGATTAAGCTGGCCCTTTTAAACAAATACCCCGATTTTCAGGGGCTTGAACCCCTTGAAAACACCATGGAAAACATCGCCCGTCAATCCCTTTTGAAGCGCTTTTTAGCCGGCTAATCAAAGCGTTTCCGTCTACTACCTAAGGATTGGAAGCTTCCTCAGCACAAACATTCATAATTCCTCAGGCCATGGGTGAAACTAAGCCCGAGGAGGGATGACCATGGCCGGTGAAAGAGAATCCAATTTTAAGAAAGTGGACCATAAGGAAGCGCGCATCAAGAATGCTAACCTGATGAGCACCCACCCAGCCCAAATGGACAAGAAGAATCAAAGCAAGCCTTAGTTATAGAGATATCACCTTAAGATGCAGCATTCTTCCTGCCCTATAGGCATAGAGAGAGTCCATCGCCTTTGGACGATGGACTCTCTCTATGGATCATTTCAGTTTTCAGGTTCATCCCACTATTGGCATAGATCCGCATTTATACCGAGTGCTTTTTGTCCTTGAAATGCTCCCTTGTCATCTTAATAACCACCGGGCTTAATGCCAGTACGGCTATCAGGTTGGGGATGGCCATAAAGCCATTGAGCATATCGGCAATATCCCAGACCAGACCCATTTTCATGGTCGCACCAATGACCACAACCATAACGAATACAATCTGGTATCCACGGCTAGCCCTCGTACCAAACAAGTACTCAAAGCAGCGGGTACCGTAAAGTGACCAGGCGAGCAGGGTTGACAGGGCAAACAAGGTGATGCAAACGGCAATGATCATAGAACCTATCTTGTCACCCAGCACAGTGCCAAAGGCCGCGGAAATAAGAGGGGTTCCCCCTTCTCCTCCCCACTGGGGGCTGACACCGCCGCGGGCAGCCGAGGTGAGAAGCACCAGCGCAGTCATGGAACAGATGACAATGGTATCCATGAATACTTCAAAAATACCATACAGCCCCTGCATCACCGGGTTCTTCTCGCTGGTAGCGGCATGAGCCATGGGCGCGGAGCCAAGGCCTGCCTCATTGGAGAATACACCGCGGGCAACACCCTTTTGGATAATGGTCTTAGTTGCAATACCCACAGCACCACCGAAAGCTGCCTGCACCGAAAAGGCATTTCCAAAAATCCAGCTCAGGGCAGTTCCGATATAACTGACGTTATAAATCAGAACAACGATGGATGCCAGTATGTAGACAACAGCCATGACGGGGACCATTTTTTCGGTCACCGATCCGATACGCTTGATGCCGCCAAAAAGCACAAGGCCGCAGAGGACAGCCATAACAACGCCAATGATCAGGCTTGAAACGGGAATTGTTTGATTAAAAAGATGAAAGTTGGCAGCCCCAGTATTCCCACCGAAGGAGTCAATCATAGTGTTGATGGATGTGGCAATGGTATTAACCTGAGTCATATTTCCAATGCCGAATGCGGCAAGCGCGCCGAAGACACAGAAAATAGAGCCCAGCCAGGCCCAGTTTTTGCCCAGGCCATTTTTTATGTAGTACATGGGGCCGCCCACCCATTCACCCTTGCTGTTGCGTTCACGGTAATTGACGGCGAAAACGGCTTCGGAGTATTTGGTGGCCATGCCGAATATAGCAGACAGCCACATCCAGAACACGGCGCCGGGGCCGCCTGCCACTATGGCGCCTGTAACACCGGCAATGTTTCCGGTTCCGACGGTGGCCGCCAGGGCAGTAGTAACAGCCTGCCAGGGAGAGATTTCTCCCTCTCCGGTTTCATGCTTCTTAAACATTTTGCCTATGGTGTTTTTCATGGCATAGCCGAAATGGATAAATTGGGGAAAGAGCATCCGAATACTGAGATAAACGCCCGTACCCACCAGTAGGATGAGCATAACCGGGCCCCAGGCAAAGTTGTCCAGTTTTGTGATAAGCTCGCTGAAGGTCATGATTTGATTCTCCTTTGAATCTTACTTTATTCAGTTTTCTAAATAAAAAAACATTCCGGGATACCGGAATGCAGACAAAATAAAACCTTCCTGAAGACTCAGGAACGGTTCATCCGTTCTGTCCTTTTGCCTGAGAGATTTGGCGTATTTACGCCTTGCCCCTTCGGCCTCCGCTTTACACGGATGTCTCCAGAACGCCGTCTGCCGACAGTCCTCTTTACCTGAGAGTATTGCTCCTTCGGCCGGGGGATGGCCCCGTCTCCTGTCGGTTTCAACCGGTAGCCTATTCAATAGAATTTGATTCAATTATACGCGAATACAGCAAAATTACAATAGGCTTTTGCCGAAAAATGCAGAAAATTATGCAATATCCACAATTATCCATAAAGTGTTGGCAGCTTTAACCTATTACCTTGTTGACACCAAGGACGCTTTGTAATAGCATGTGGATGAAAAAAGCAACAATGAATGTGAGGAGTTATTAGGAATGAAAAAGCCAAAAAGCAGCCTTAAAGGTATTATTGTATTATCTTGCTTGATTCTTCTGGCTGTGCTTATTACAGCATGCTCAAACACCGAGGCATCGGATAATTCCGTAGAATCCGAAAACACGCCGACCATCACAGAAAAGCTTGTCTCTTCCCCCGTTGCATTCCAGGACAGGGCATTTGAAAGCGCTGTCAGAAAGCTTATTGGAAAGCCCCAGGGAGACATACTTAATACCGATTTGGCAGGAATAACGTTCATTGAGATATGGGGTGATGAGGTTATCCCTGATCCTTCCATCAATGTTTTTTGCAATAATGATTCATTTGTCATCAATGGAGAGCGGTATACGGAACGTGGACAGATTCAATCCCTTAACGATGTAAAACTGTTTCCGGATCTTAAGAAGTTGTCCGTTAACTTTCAGCCACTCAGCGACATCAGTGGTCTGGAAGGGATTAATAATCTTGAAGAGCTCGAGCTGCGCGCTAACCAAATCAGCGACATCAGTGCTTTGAAAGAGCTTACAGCCCTTACCTGGCTGGATCTGGGCGGGAACCAGATCAGTGATATCCGCCCTCTGGAGGAATTAGCAAACGTCTGGTTCCTGTATTTAAGCACCAATCAAATCAGTGATATCAGCCCATTGAGCGCCATGAAGAGCCTTAAGGATCTCTACATAGATACTAACCTCATCAGTGACATCAGTCCATTGAAGGGGCTTACCCTCGAGCAATTGGGCCTCCGGGAGAATCAAATCAGTGATATCAGCGTATTGGCGGAACAGGTAGAACTGCACGTTTTAGAATTGGGGCATAACCAGATCAGCGATATCAGTCCATTGAAGGATTTGAAGATGCTTGTACGGTTAAACCTGGCCCATAACCAGATCAGTGACATTGGCCCATTAAAGGATCTCTTTATCCTGGAAACCCTATGGCTATCCGAAAATCCCATCAGCGATATCAACGCCTTAAATGGACTGTCAAGGCTGACCCATCTCTTGCTGGAATCCTGTCAAATCAGTGATATCAGTGTTTTAAGCGGTATGCGAGATCTTATACAGCTTAGCATGGCCAACAACCAGATCAACGACATCAGTGCATTAAGGGATTTAAGCAGACTGGAAACCTTATGGATATCCAATAACCAGATCAGCGATATCAGTCCATTGAAAGAGCTGAAGAATATAAAACGGGTATACATGAACAAGAATCCCTTGGATAAAGATGCGGTTCAGGAACTCAAAGAGATATTATCCTATACTGAGGTTTATTACTAGAACATTGAAAAGACTCCTTTCCCGGTTTTGGCTTCAAATCAGGAAAGGAGTCTTTATCATTATCAGCGCTTTTATTAGAATTCAGCATTGTTGACCGTTCTGGGATAAGGAATCACATCGCGGATATTCTGCATACCGGTCATATACATGAGCATACGCTCAAAGCCCAGGCCAAAGCCTGCATGGCGGGTGCCTCCGAAGCGGCGGGTATCCAGATACCAACTGTAATCCTCTTTCTTAAGCCCCATCTCCTCCATACGCTTTTCAAGGACTTCAATGCGCTCTTCTCTCTGGCTTCCGCCAATAATCTCGCCCACTCCGGGAACCAGAAGGTCCATAGCGGCAACGGTCTTGTTGTCATCATTGACACGCATATAGAACGCCTTGATCTCCTTGGGGTAATTGATGACGAAAACGGGCTTCTTCATGATTTCCTCGGTCAAATAGCGCTCATGCTCGGTTTGAAGATCATTGCCCCATTTTACAGGATACTGGAAGGTATGACCGCTCTTCTCCAAAAGCTCAATGGCTTCGGTATAGGTGATACAGCCAAATTCCGAGTTAAGAATTCCATTCAGCCTGTTATAGAGTTCCTTGTCAATAAGCTGGTTAAAGAAGTCCATTTCCTCTTTGGCATTCTCCATCACATAACTGATGATATAGCGAATCATATCCTCAGCCAGCTTCATGTCGTCGTCCAAATCGGCAAAGGCCATTTCAGGCTCAATCATCCAGAACTCGGCAGCATGACGGGTGGTATTGCTGTTTTCAGCTCTGAAGGTGGGACCAAAGGTGTACACCTTGCCAAAGGACAGGGCATAGGGTTCAACGGCGAGCTGGCCGCTGACGGTGAGGTTTGTATGCTTGCCAAAGAAGTCCTGGGAGAAATCAATCTCTCCATCGGGGGTCTTGGGTGGGTTCTTTATGTCCAATGTGGTGACCTGGAACATCTCACCGGCGCCTTCACAGTCACTGCTGGTGATAATGGGGGTATGCACATAGACAAAGCCCCTGTCCTGGAAAAACTTATGAATGGCATAGGACAGCACTGAACGCACCTTGAATACGGCTGAGAAGGTATTGGTTCTGGGCCGCAGGTGAGCAATGGTCCTTAAATATTCAAAGGAATGGCGCTTCTTTTGCAGAGGATATTCGGGTGTAGAAGTCCCCTCGATTTCAATGGCCGTGGCCTTAATTTCAAAGGGCTGCTTGGCCTGGGGTGTTTCTACAACACGTCCTGTAACAATAAGGGCGCTTCCTACATTGAGCTTGGCAATATCGTGGAAATTAGGCAGGGTATCATCAAAAACTATCTGAAGATTCTTAAAGAAGGAACCATCATTAATTTCAATAAAGCCAAAGGTTTTTGTGTCACGGATGGTACGCACCCAACCGCACACCTTTACTTCCTGATCGACTAAGTCCTGATAGGAAGCGTTGAGTTTTCGGATTTCGATCCTCTCCATTGCTGATCAACTCCATTTAATCTTAAGTTTTGTGTATTTTTCCCTAAGGTTATTTATTTATTATAATCATCCTGATTTCTTTATTCAAGAAAAAGGTGAAAATACTGATTCTATGACTTTTAACCTCTCACAAGGAGATAGATGAGGAAAATGACAACGGCAAGAAAAGCGGCACCTATCCATAACACTTTTTTGTCGAGGCTTTTAATAAGCTCGTCATTGGCTTTTGCAGCCTCTTCAGTAAAGGACGGATGGTTGAGAATCTCCTCTTCCGATACCTCCTGACCTGCGTCAATAAGCTCTTTGGCTTCCTCCAGTCTGTCCTTGGGCACATAGAGATCAATGCCAAGGGTGGTCGTTCCCAGGGCAATGTTGAGAAATGCGCCCGGTTCACGATATTCCCGCAATACCGGAATATTGCTCTCTCGGAGCCTGGCTTCAATCATATCGGCCTCTATGGAATCTCCCGCCGTTGTTAATAAGGCTTTGTCAAGCTGAGCTTCATCCTTCATTCTCATGCCTTTTTCCACCCCTTAAGCATAATCGCACCGCCAGACAGGCTGAGTCACATTCCTGTTTCATCCTATGCCTGGCACCATACATAAAATTCACTATTTTAAGCGCTTGATAAGCTCATATTCCTTGGCCATCATCTCCCGGGCCTGGGGAATCATGAGCTCCCACCGGCTTTCCATCCATTGGAGATAGGACGAAATGCCTTCGTTATAGGTCTTACGCTTAACAGTATAGCCGTAATAAATCCAAAATAACGGTTTTGCCAACTGCGACATGGCTTCGGCATTAATCAGGCAAATGGCCTCTTTGGAGGCATTCTTCATGGGATTGGGCTTATTGTACTGGGCGATGACCTCTAAAACCTTTTCAATGGTTTCATCGGCAAATTTAAACTTTCGAAGAAGCCCCTCCACGCGCTGTACACCGGGAATGGCATGGTCAAAATGATGATCGAATTGGTAGACGGACGAGAAGTCCAAGAGATAAGAGGCCAGCTCCACCACCAGGGCGTCGGCCCCCAGAAGCTGAGAAAGCTTTGCCCCATAGTCCCTCACAAGGATGATATGATTTTCGTAGAGCTCTTTAGTCAACGTAGTTTTGCTGCATTCCTGCTTGACAAATTCTCTGATATAATCGGTAACCACTTAGAGATCATCTTCCTTCCGCTTTCGGCAAAGCCATTGGATAATTAAAAGCTTGTCTGGCCTTAAGAAAACTTCATTCTTGCGGGTAAGATTCAGAAAATGGGTTATAAACGATCAACAAACACTATTTTATCACTTTTTACCTAAGAATAAATGGCTGGATCGCAGAATCCTTCCCACAGAGAGTGAGAGATTTTCATAGAATTCATCAAAAAATATAGATATTTTTCCTATTCCAATTGCCCTTTTCACATGCTATACTACGAATAATAACTTACAAAATCATCCAAATTATAACACTTGGGAGGAATACTATGGGCCGAAAAACCAGGAAGTATGTTTTAACTGGACTCATGACTGCTTTGGTTTTTATTCTGACCTATACCTTTAAGGTGCCCGTTCCCTATACCTCGGGTTATATCCATTTGGGTGACAGTATGATATATCTGTCGGTATTGGTGTTAGGTCCCATTTTCGGCGCCTTTGCCTCGGGCGTGGGTTCCATGATGGCAGATATTCTGGCAGGCTATTCACAGTATGCCATTCCCACGCTGGTCATCAAAGCTTTAATGGCTCTAATCATGGGTTTGATGCTTTCATTCAAGGGCCGAAAAACCTCCATAGCCTCTGTATTGGCTGCACTCCTGGTTTGGGTGGGATTCCTGACAGGGACCCTTCTCTTCTTAAATCAGCAGGTCACCGTCATAGGCAGCGCAAAGGTCCTTGAAATGGTAGAAGGGGATGCGGAGACCTTGAGACGTCTGCCCCTGTACTTTTATGCCAGCGTCGCTTTGCTTATCATTGTCTTTGCCCTTGCCATCTATTTTATCTCACGCCGTCAGAACTCCGGCTTCTCAACCCTCAAGGCCGTGGTGGGCATGAGTGCTGCCGGATTGTGTATGGTCATGGGCTATTATTTTGTGGAGTGTTTGATGTACTCTCCCCTTGCCGCTGTTTTCAGCGTGCCCATGAATCTTATTCAGTTCTTTGGGGGTGTTATTGCTGCAACTCTACTGGCACCCGCTTTGAAAAAGGCCAGGCTGATATCGGTCTGACGACTTATACCGCATCATTGGGCAGAAAAATATTAAGCAAGTTTTATCAGATACAAAGGAACCGCGCTGATTGAGCAGTGCGGTTCCTTTATGCTGAATGATACGGTTTGATGGATGACATTGACTTGCTGCAAAGCTATAATAAAGCTAAGACTTTTAAGCAAAGGGTGATATGGGATATGTTCAAACGGCATCAATCTTCTTCCATAAAGCGTGAGCCTTTCTCCTGCCAGCGCGTTGATTTGAACATCCGCGGCTATGTTTACCGCAAGGAGTCAAAGGTACTGCCTGCCATCATTGTCTGCCATGGCTTCTCGGCCAATCAGCAATCGGTAAAGCACTATGCGGAATTCCTTGCCCACATGGGCTGGGCCGCGTTTACCTTTGATTTCTGCGGCGGTTGCATCAAGGGCAAAAGTGACGGCAAACAGTCCGACATGTCAGTGCTGACAGAAGTCAAGGATCTGAAGTCGGTCATCGCTTATGTCAAGCAAAGGAAGGATGTGGACCCGGAGCATGTTTCCTTGATGGGCTTCAGTCAGGGCGGAATGGTCTGTGCATTGACAGCAGCTTCATTGAAAAGCGAAATCGAGCGCCTCATTCTGGTCTATCCTGCGTTCTGCATCCCCGATGATGCGCGCCGGGGCCAGATGTTGTTTGCGAAATTCGACCCCAATAACATCCCTCCCCTGGTCAGCCGCTTTCCCATGAGGCTGGGCGCCGTATATGTCAAGGATGTCATTGGCATGAATGTCTATGATGAGATTCGCGGGTACGACGGACCGGTGCTGCTCATACATGGCACAACGGACGACCTTGTTAACATATCCTATTCACGTCAGGCAAAAACGGTTTATAAGCAGTGTGAGTACCTGGAGATTGAGGGCGCCGGCCACATGTTCAGCAAGAAAGATGATCAAATGGCCATGGAGGCTCTGAAAAAGTTCATGACCGGCGCACAGGCTGGGGCTTAGCGCCATTGCTCCTTGTGCCCTTGGCCCAATATTTTGAGATAACGCTTAAATGGCATAAAAACTGCTCTCCAAAGCTGAGTTCTATGACTCGACCTTCGGAGAGCAGTATTAATTTAAGGCATCAGATTTTTGCACTCAGTCTCTCAGACCGGCTATTTTCAAAATCTCCTGGGTTGAAGAAAGACGGTTCATGGTATAGAGATGCACCCCGGGGGCGCCTCCGTCCAGGAGTTCACGAATCATCTGCCCGGCATATTCTTCTCCGGCCTTGCGCAAATCTTCGGGATTGTCCTGGTATTTGTCCATCATCAGAACAAGCTTGGCCGGGATGGAGCAGCCGCTCTTGGCTGTCATATTTTTAATGCGCAGGCTGAATATGGGCATGATACCGGGGATGACGGGGCACTTAATTCCCAGGCTCTCACATCTGTCCAGAAAATCGAAATAGAGGCGGGTGTCAAAAAAGAGCTGGGTAATCAAAAAGTCCACGCCTGCATCAACCTTATCCTTTAAACGGGCCCTGTCCTCCTTAAGCCTTTTACTGTCCACGTGTCCCTCCAGATAGGCTGCGGCGGCAATGCAGAAGTCATCCTTCTTTTTAATATGGCTGATGAGCTCATTGGCATATTTAAAGGCACCGTTTGAATAATCAAAATCGGGCTGATCCACAGGAGGATCTCCTCTTAAGGCCAGAATGTTCTGAATATTCTCCTGCTTAAGCCTGGCAAGAAGCTCATCAATCTCCTCAACCGAATGGCCCACGCAGGTCAGATGGCTCATGGCCTCTATACCATATTGATTCTTAATTCTGGAGGCTATCTCAACGGTACGCCCCCGCTGGCTGCCGCCCGCCCCATAGGTTACGCTGATATAGTCAGGCTGAAGCTTCTTAAAGCCCTCCAGGGATTCAAACAGCGATTCAAGAGTCACTTCGGGCTTGGGCGGAAATATTTCAAAGGCAAGGGTTGGGCGCTTGCCCTGATACAACTCTGATATTTTCATGGACATCCCTCCTGTTTTGGTATATTCTAACCTATTATCTTCCAGAATGTCCATAGCAAGAAAGACGGTTTCCCGCATCAGAACCGTCTTTCTTTTTGACGATTAGCTATAAAGATGCATGAAAAGCCTATTCGGGCTATACATGGAATTTCCTTGTAAGATAGGCCTTAAGCTCCGGATTCTTGTGAACCAGAAAGAGGAATCCTGCAGTCGGAAAGAAAATGGCCAGAAGAATGGGGGACCAGGTCAGACTAAGCTGCCCCGTGCTGTAAAGCCTGACGACACCGTCAATGACCACCAGCCCCAGAGAAAAAGCAGCAAGAAACAGACCTGCGGCAAGAAGTGGCTTGTGGGCCAGCTTCTTAAGCAGAACGCCAATAATCCCTACCAGGGCAACAGTGCATAAGATGGGCAGCCCCAGGGCGAAAAACCAGGGTGTGCCTCCCGTAATCCAATCCATGGCATAGAGGAAACCGGCCGTTCCCAAAAACCAGAATCCCAGAATCCAGCCAAGGCGCTTCCAGGTAAACATTAAGGGTGCGGCAGCATAAACCCAGACCAATGCAAGGGAAAACACCGGATACAGCGACCACTGGGGAAAAGGGCCCGAGTAAAGATCCATGGAAACCAGAAAGAGCATGACGGCCCCAATATCCATGGACAGAATCTGTAAGAAGGAAGGCTTCCTGAGCAGGGCCGGATAGGCAATCAGTATCCAGAGCAATGCCAGGGATGCCATGGGATAAAAGGACCAGGTCACCCCATGGTTCACCGTTAAGTCAATAATCAAGGTTACCAGGAGAGGAACCACCAGAATAAAGGTCACCAAAAAGAGAAAGGATCGGCTGGGCACCAGGTTTACAGCGGGACGACGCTTTGGAGGCATGCGATCCGGAAAGGCTCTGATGCCCTCAGGAGGGTCCATATCGCCGGGTAAAACCACTTCGGTATGGCAAAGAGGACAAGCCTTCATATCCTTTTGAAGCTCAACACCGCAACGTACACAATAAGGCACATTGATTCACTCCTTTTTTCACATTTATGAGCGGGGCTTATCCAAACCATGATAGGTGTTGGTTTCAATCCGCACGGGAATGCCCATTTTAATTAACCGGGTAAAGAAGAGTCTTTCAACCTCAGCATGGGTGGTAATGCGGCTGAAATTGATAATCAACCGATCCCCAAAGCTGCAGACACCACATCCGTTTTTGTTCATGGGATTGTTGCCCAGCATGAAATCCACCCGCTCCACCTCCCGGGCCATGCCCTGGGGCAGCTTAATGAGTCCCAGATTGGAGAGAGTGCCTGAATAAAGGGCCTCCCCCATGCGGGTATACAGGAAGGGCATCAAAAGCTTTTTAAAGGCCAGAGGAGCGAGTCTCACCACCCAATTGCGCTGCCCGCCTACGTTTCTCGAGAGATAACGGCTGATGGCCTTCTCATTGGTCTGGGTCAGCATGGTTTGACGGACGATTTGCAGAATCTCCTCAAAGCTGTATTTACCTAAGCGGGGATCAATTTCAGGAATGACAAAGAGCGAGAAATTTCTCAGGGTCTTGCTGGGATATATGCCACGCATGTTCACGGGCACCTGAAGGGCCACAGGCCGCTTTTTGGTGTTCTTGGCAATCTTCATGTCCTGAAGCTCCTGAAGCGCATCCATATAAACGGCCACCAATAATGCAGTCACCGAAACATTATAGCTCTTGGCCTTGGCCAGAACCGCATCCAAAGGCATTATACCGGTTGTAATGAAGATGACGCCCGGAAGAGCCAGCCGTCCCGGTACATGAAAGGCCCTCCGTCCTTTATCGGGAAGGGGCAATGTGCTTTTATAAAATTTCTGGTAGGCATCCTCCGCTTCCTCGGCACTGGGAGTCTGGCTCACCACCGGAATATCCTCCGCATCGCCCACGTCCTTCCCCATCCGTGTCAAATACTCATAGACCAGAGCCTTCAGGAAGGTCAGACCTCCCGTCCCATCGGTGAGCACATGGCAGAACTCAACAGCAACGCGGTTTTCCCAATAACAGACTCTGAACAGAAAACGGGTGCCAATCTTGGGATGCAGCCGCCGCATGGGGTAACGCACATCCTTCTCTATTCGGGGCATTCTGGGATTATGCTCAAGATAATACCAGAAGAAGCCGCGGCGAAGCCTGACCCGATAAAAAGGAAATCGCTCTATAACCGACTCCAGGGCTTTTTGAAGCTCCTGGGGATTAATCTTATCCTTAAGGGTCATGGAAAGACGAAACATGGTGGTGGTACGGTCCGACTGAATGGACGGGTAAATAAGCGCGGCATTGTCAAGCCGGTACCACAGCCGCTTTCCCCCACTGTTCTTGTCCGATGTATTCATTCCTTTTTCCAAGCCCATCGTATTCTCACTCCATTGGGTCCATGGTTCTTATCGCTACTAGTCCTTTCCACCCTTTTCCGCCTTATAAGCAATGGGCAATAAAACCGTAAAGACCTGCAGAATTAAAAAGCAGCAAAACGGACTACATCAAATGCCCGATGGCAAAGGCAATAATGACGGGTGCCGTAAGGATGGACAAAAGGGTTGAAACGGTAACACACTTGGATGCAAAAACAGCATCCTTGTTAAACATCTTAGAAAATATGGTGGTGGTTGCTGCACAGGGCATGGCAAGCGCCGTGACTACCACCGAGGCCGGAAGAGCCGGAACACCTACAACAAGCAGTATGCCCAGGGCCAGAAGCGGCATGGCAATAAGTCGGATGGCCGAGGCCAGATAAACCCGCCAATCGGTAAACAGGGTTGTGAGCTTGGAAGTGCTCATAACCCCGCCGATAATCAGCATGGAGATGGGCATGGTCATATTTCCCACCGACTGTACCGCATTGCGCACAGGATCGGGCAGGGAGATGCCGAATATGAAAACCAGAATGCCCGCATAGATACTGATCATAGAAGGGTTGAGAAGCGCTTTTTTAGCAAGCTCCTTCCTGGTGCCCTTACCCCCGAACATAATATAGCCATAGCTCCACAGAGCCACATAGAAGGCCACATTATAAAATGAGCCAAAAAACACGCCCTCATCACCGAACAATGCCTTGATAAGGGGTAATCCCATATAGCTGCAGTTGGAGAAGATGGCTGTAAAGCGCAGCACCGGATTCAGGTTTTCATTAAACCTGGCATAGATAAACTTGGAGAGGACGATGGACAGAATGAACATGGCACTGGCCGTGCCCAACATCCAGAATATATTAATAAGCCTTTCCTTTGTAAATTCTATAAAGAATGAGTTAAACACCAGCAATGGGGAGGTGACATAGAGCAGGACCTCCGACATCCTTTTGGTGGCCATCTCATCCATAACCTTAAACTTGCCGGCAACAAAGCCCACAACTAAAATAACAAACAACGTAATTACCTGATTAAGTACAATAGTGAATTCCACGGGCAGCCTCCCTTGTGGTCTCTATACCATGAATATATGCAAAGGGTAAAATCATTGTAAAACATCTCATGTCATTAAACAAGCCACCCGGAATCAATTCTGGGTGGCTTGAATATGTTTATCGCTGATTATTCAAGGTTTTCCGGATAGTTTTCACGAGCTACATAATGGGTGTGAAGGAGCTTGTGGGACTTATGTCCGCCGGGCTTTTCGAAGTATTCCTCGTACATCTTAAGCACTCTGGGATTCTGATGAGATCTTCTCATCGTCGAACCCTGATCCTCTTCGTAGAGGGCCTTGGCTCTCTCTGCACGAAGATCCAAATCGAATCTCACCGAAGCGGGTTGGATGGGCTGCCCGCCGCCGTTTACGCAACCACCGGGACAGGCCATGACTTCAACAAAGTGATACTCTGCTTCGCCAGCCTTGATCTTGTCCAGAAGCTTTCTGGCATTGCCCAGGCCGTGAACAACAGCTGCCTTAATCTTAATGCCGTTAACCTCAACCTCTGCTTCCTTCACGGTCTCAACACCGCGAACCACCTTGATGTCCACATTGTCGTCATCCTTACCGGTTAACAGGTAGGGAACGCTTCTTAAGGCAGCTTCCATAACACCGCCGGTTGCACCGAAGATAACGCCGGCACCGGTGGCTTCGCCCATGGGATCATCAAACTGTGAATCCTCCAGATTCTTAAAGTCAATACCGGCTTCCTTAATCATCTCAGCCAGTTCACGGGTGGTGAGAACCTCGTCGATATCGGGATAGCCTGTGGAGGCTAATTCAGGTCTTTCGGCCTCGTACTTCTTGGCGGTACAGGGCATAACGGAAACCACGAATATCTTGGCGGGGTCAATGCCCATCTTTTCAGCATAGTAGGACTTGAGAACCGCACCAAACATATTCTGAGGTGATTTACAGGTAGAGAGATTATCCAGCATATCAGGATAGAAATGTTCGCAGAACTTGATCCATCCAGGGCTGCAGGAGGTAATCAGGGGCAGCTTGCCGTTGTTCTTGATTCTGTCAACAAGCTCGGTGCCTTCTTCCATAATGGTCAGGTCGGCAGCGGTATCGGTGTCAAAGACCTTGGCAAAGCCCAGCATCTTGAGGGCGGTAACCATCTTACCGGTAACGCGGGTACCTACGGGATAGTCAAACTCCTCACCAAGACCTGCACGAACAGCCGGAGCAGTCTGTACCACCACATGGAGATCCTTATTGCTTAATGCTTCCCAAACCTTTTCCACCGAGCTCTTCTCACGAAGGGCACCAACGGGGCAGGCTACGATACACTGACCGCAGTTAACACAGGGGGTGTCCTTCAAAGGCATATGGAAGGGTGAAGCCACAATGGTCTTATAGCCTCTACCCATGGTATCAATGGCTGAAACGGTCTGAACATTCTTGCACACGCTGACACAACGGCGGCAGAGTACGCACTTGTTAGGATCACGAACCACCGAATGGGACAGATCATCGATGGGATAGTTCTGAAGCTCGCCTTCAAAACGGATGTCCTTAATGTTCAGTTCCTTGGCCAGGGTCTGAAGCTCACAGTTCTTGCTTCTGACACAGGTCAGGCACTTCTTCTCATGCGAGGACAGGATGAGCTCCAGGGTGACCTTTCTGGTTTCACGGATCTTGGGGCTGTTGGTGATAACCTTCAGGCCCTCGGAAACGGGGTACATACAGGCGGCCTGGAAGCTTCTGGCGCCGACGTCTACAATACACATACGGCATGCGCCGATTTCATTGATATCCTTGAGGAAGCAAAGGGTGGGAATATTGATGCCGGCACTCCTGGCTGCCTCAAGAACTGTGGACCCCTTGGGGGCCTTCACTTCTTTTCCGTCTATTGTTAAGGTAACAAATTCGGACATAATCTACACTCTCCTTCCCTTACTTCTTCTCAATGGCTGCAAACTTACAAGAATCCATACAAACGCCGCACTTGATACACTTGGCGGTATCAATAACATAGGGCTTCTTGATTTCTCCGGAGATTGCTCCCACAGGACACTTCTTGGCACAGAGGCTGCAGCCCTTACACTTTTCAGGGATAATACTAAAGTTCAGCATGGCCTTACATACACCAGCCGGACATCTCTTTTCCTTAACGTGAGCCTCGTATTCATCACGGAAGTATCTTAAGGTACTGAGAACAGGGTTGGGGGCTGTCTGACCCAGACCGCAGAGGGCACCCTGCTTGATGCTTTCAGCCAGGGTCTCAAGCTTTTCGATATCCCCTTCTTCGCCCTTGCCTTCGGTAATGCGCTCCAGAATCTCATGCATGCGCTTGGTACCGATACGGCAGGGAGGACACTTACCGCAGGACTCGTCAACGGTGAATTCCAGGAAGAACTTGGCGATATCCACCATACAGTTATCCTCGTCCATGACAATCAAACCGCCGGAACCCATCATGGAGCCCAGAGCAATCAGGTTGTCATAGTCAATGGGGGTATCCAGGTGCTGAGCAGGGATACATCCGCCCGAAGGACCGCCCGTCTGAGCAGCCTTAAAGGCCTTGCCCTTGGGAATACCGCCGCCGATATCGTAGATAACCTCACGCAGGGTAGTACCCATGGGGATTTCAACCAGACCTGTGTTGTTGATGTTACCGCCTACGGCAAAGACCTTGGTGCCCTTGCTCTTCTCGGTACCGATGGATGCAAACCATTCGGCGCCTTTGAGCAGAATCATGGGAATATTGGCGTAGGTCTCAACATTGTTGAGGATGGTGGGCTTTTCCCACAGACCCTTAACAGCAGGGAAAGGAGGACGGGTTCTGGGCTCACCGCGCTTACCTTCGATGGAGGTCATCAGCGCAGTTTCCTCACCACAGACGAAAGCACCGGCACCCAGGCGGATATCCACATCAAAGGAGAAGTTGGTGCCAAAGATGTTTTTACCTAAAAGCCCGTACTCACGAGCCTGATCGATAGCAATCTTAAGACGCTGAACTGCAATGGGGTATTCAGCACGAACATAGATATAACCCTGGTTTGAACCAATGGCATACCCTGCAATGGCCATGGCTTCAAGAACGGTGTGGGGATCCCCCTCAAGCACCGAACGATCCATGAATGCACCCGGGTCGCCTTCGTCGGCGTTACAGCAGACATACTTCTGGTCATTGACTTCCTGGGCGGCAAACTGCCATTTAAGACCGGTGGGGAAACCCGCACCGCCGCGGCCGCGCAGGCCCGACTTCTTAATCTCGTCAATAACCTGTTGGGGGGTCATCTCGGTAACAGCCTTAGCCAGTGCGGCATAACCGTCACGGGCAATATACTCATCAATATTCTCGGGGTTGATGACACTGCAGTTACGCAGTGCCACACGCTGCTGACGCGCGAAAAATCCTACGTTTTCAAGGCTCTTTGCTACGTCCTCGGCGTCCTTATCACCCAGAAGCAGGCGCTTTACAATTCTTCCCTTGACCAGATGCTCGTTAACGATTTCTTCCACATCATCGGGCGATACATGGCAATATGTAGCTCCCTCGGGATAGATAACCATAATGGGTCCTTTTTCGCAAAGACCGAAGCAACCGGTTTTAACAATCTTGACTTCCTTTTCGATACCGTTGGCGGCTAAATGCTCATTAAGCTTTGCCATGATTTCAGGAGATTTAGAAGCAACACAACCGGTACCATTACAAATCAAAATATGTGATCTGCAAACCATAACTTAATGACCTCCCTATTTTTCTGCCGCACCGATTGTGAACTCGATAACGGGTTGTTGATTGACGATATGTTCGGCCACGATTCTTCTTGCCTTCTCCGCATCAAGCTTGATATAAGTTGTCTTCTCGCCATTGGCTTCATAAACCTCGGCAATGGGCTCGTGGCGGCAAATACCGATGCAGCCGGTCATGGACACGGTAACATCCTGAATATTTCTCTTGTTCAACTCTTCTATAAACGCGCTCATAACGCCTTTCGCACCTGCGGCAATACCGCATGTGGCCATACCTACAACAATTCTTACCTTGTTTTCATTCTCACGGATAGAGATCTCCTTCAGGGCTCTCTCCTTAATTGCCTTCAATTCCTCAATTGACTTCATCTAAAACACCTCCAAATACCGCTCTAATACCCTCGCTTATTGTATTCTGTATCCACTCAAGTACATCCTTATGGGTGATAGGAACATCGTCCAGCTCTTTTTTTATCGTGTCAGTATCCAATATGAAGCTTTCTCTGTCGGAAGTAAAGTTTACAGTCCATAGGATATGGGGGTGGGTGGCTATCAGCATGGTTATGGTTCCGGGAATGTCTCCCAGGGGAATTCTATCAATATGGCCGATGGAGAAGGTGGCCCGTACAGTAGTGCCTTTACCAGGTTCAGATTCAAGGGCAAGCTTTCCTCCCGTCATTTCGGCAGACAGTTTCAATAAAGGAAGACCGAGTCCCACATCCCGGGTCGTTCTGGTTGTTTTAAAGGGATCGGTAACCTTTTCAAGGAATTCCGCCTCCATGCCGCAACCATTATCGATAATCTCGCATATCAACCAATGAGGGTTTTGGTCTATACTTAGGTTCAGGCTGATATGATCCGCTCCTGCTGTAATGGAATTCTGAACAATGTCCATGAGGTGAAGCGAAAGATCCTTCATGGTTTATTTCGACTCAGCCTCTTTATCGAAATAGCTTTGGATAATTCCAGGGACGTCATCGACAGTCAGTCTCCCATAAACGTCCTCATTGATCATGATAACGGGAGCCAGACCACAAGCGCCAACACAGCGGCAGGCATCCAGAGAGAATAATCCGTCTGAAGTGCATTCACCGTTCTTAATTTTGAGAACCTCGCTTAGCTTGTTAAAGATGTCACCGGACCCCTTAACATAGCAGGCTGTTCCCAAGCAAACATTGATCTTGTACTTACCTTTTGGATTCAATGAAAATTGAGTGTAGAATGTAACCACACCATACACTTCGGCCAGGGACACATTCAGGCCTTCGGCTATCTTCTTCTGAACACTCAAAGGAAGATATCCGTATACCTCTTGGGCCTCGTGCAGGACAGGAATCAAAGCACCACGCTGGTCCTTATACTTTGCGATGATCTGTTCCAATTCCTGTGCCTTGGTATCTGCACAGCAGCAACCGCAACTCATAGTGACAACCTCCTGAAACATGTGATAAATAAATTGACTTGTTAATTCGTTAACAAATACCCTATCAATTATACCAAAACACATAGGCCTTTTCAACAAAAAACGCGGATTTAACATGTTTTTAAAAAAGAACTTTACCCAAATCGAAAGAATGGAACAGGAGCACCTACCCGATTTTTGCACCCCAATAGACTCTAAGAATATACTTTAAGATCGAAAAAGGAATCGATCCTTTTCAGGACCGATCCCTTTTATAGGTACTTTCATTAAGGAACCTGGTATTTTATTGGGACTCAGAGGCCTCCTTCAAGCCTTCCATCAGGTTGGTATAGGCCTGACGAATACCCATGTCGGTTTTATCCAGCAGCCGCTTGCCCATGGCCATACCGGTGTATTCACCGTTGACCACCAGATAGTATCCGTATCCGTCCGGGGTGGGAATGAGCTCAACCACAACCACCTTATCGGGATTGGCCACCTTCATGGTATAGGTGAGCTTTATTTCGGCCTTGCCCGTGGGTACGGCGTTGAGATCCAGCCTGTCACCCTGGATGGCAATAGCGCCCTGGTAGTATTTTCTGAACAGGGAGACTTGCTTATCCCCCTCCATCTTGGTGCCATTGATGATGAAGGTCTCCTCGACTTCATCATCCCTGCTGGCATTGATGAGAAGTTCATCAACCCGGCCATCCATCTCAATAACCAGCTTCTCCACGTCATAGATCATGGGGATGTACGCAAAGGTGTCCATGACATCTATAGCAGGCAGATCCAGGAAGTTCATGGCCGATGAGCTCAGCTTGAAGATTCGGGGATCTCCGTCCAACATGGCATAGTACAAGGAGTCTTCGAGATTGCCCAGCTTCAGGCTATAGGTTTTCCCTATCAGGGTATATTCCAGAATATACTTGGGATTATCCAGACCATAGGTCTTTAAGTCGGAATTCCCTTCGGAAACAAACTGATATACCCGCATTTCCGGAATCCACTGGAGGAACTTGCTGATGTCGGTAGCATCGGCCTTGCGCTCGACAGGATAGGTAATCATCCAATCGGGATTGTCGGGTTGCTTCCTGCCTTCAAATATCTTGGTGCCTCCCTTGGTCAGGGCCAAGCTGGTAATATCATCGGTCAGGATAGCCTCCGTCCCATAGAGGTTGCGATTCATGATGTCAAGCCTGCCAAAACGGAGGATATTGCCGCGATAGGTATCTATCACATAGACCTTGGTATCCCCCACCACTCTGACATAGAAGGCATCGCCTGCAGGGTTTTCATCCCCCATTTCAAGGCCCACCTGTTTACCATCCTTGGAGACAAAGGTGGTGATATAGGAGCCGTTCAAGCCATAGATAGTAGGATCCTGCGGGTTCTCCTCAATGAGGCGCATGGTGGTGGCAATGGCCCCGGACAGGGCGATATCCTCACCCTTGGTGTTGTCCAGATCAAGATCCGGGCTGACCCATATCTTCTTCTTCTCCTTCACCCTTTCAGTGGTCCCGTCATCCTTGTTCTTAAGGGTTTCCACTTCCCGCTCCTCGTAGTTCAGGGTGATCTCGCCATCGGGGCGCTTCAGAATGATCTTGGTGATATCTTCCTGAGCAAACTCCACAAGATCAACCTTATTGATATCATCCGGAGAGCTGGTATCGGTGGGAGAAGAACCGTTATCGGTCTTTTTGAGGACGATGAAGACAGCCGCAAAGACAGCCAGTACAACCAATAGGGCAACGATCTTCTTCCAGTTCTTCATTACAGATGCTTCCTCCTTATCCAGACGAATACGCCCAATCCGATAATGGCCAGAGGCAGGACAAAGCTTATGGCGATGAAGGCAATAAATCTGCTTTGCGCAGTAAGGTTAATGGGCGTAGAGGCAAGACTCTTGGACGGAATGATGATGGAATCGTCCTTGCCCTGCATCCAGTTAAGAATGGACATGATATAGCGCTTACCATTATCATTGGCCGTGGACATCCAGGAATCGGTCACAAAGTTGGCATTACCTATCAGGGCAACATGGCTGTCCTTAATAGAGTCAATGGTGGAAAGCGCACCCAGAATAAATGGTCCGGGAACTGTTTCCTGGGTTACCAGGTGGGTGCTCTGGCTCTTCTGAGAGGTGGAGAACAGTACAGCGGTAGTTATCCATTCTCTGCCGGTTTGAATAATGGAGACGCTTCGGCAATAGGGCATATAGAGGAAGAGTGAGTTGGGATCCAAATTGGTGGTAACCTCATGCTTGTTAGGCTGCGGAATAATGATATCGAAATCACTGTAATACCAATTCTGGTCGCCCTCTAGCACAAAGTCGTTGTTAATGGCCAGTGAGTATCTTTCAAAAACCTGATTAAAGTTGACCAGTTCATCAGGAGTATTTTGGACATCCATCAGGAAGATAGCATTTCCGCCATTTTCCATATAGGCCAAAAGATTTTCAAGCTCAGCACCTAAAAGGTCAGTTTTGGGTGAACCAAAGATCAGGGCTGAAGCGTCCTCAGGAACGGGTGCAGAGAGGGAAAGCTCCTTGACCTCGTAGTTGTTGGCAGAAATGGTGGATTTCAGTGCTGAGAATTCATCATCAACACTGTGCTCGCCATGGCCCTTTATGAAGTAGACCACGGGAGTAAAGTCTGCAACAACGCTCTTAATGGCACTGGAGAAAGCCTGCTCAATCTTGTAGCCTGCGGCAACGGGGTAACCGTAGCTGTAGTCATATTCTACCATATCGTTTTCGCTGACTACCCGGATCTTGCTGCCCGACTTAACCACAATGCTGCCTTCCCTTATTCCCTTAATCTGTTCAGGATCAAGCTCACGCTTGACGTACAGGGGATCTCTTTCAATGTCCACAAACTTTAAGGTGATTTTTCCATTGCTCTTAATGTTATACTGTTTGAGGATTTCGAGAATTTCAGGGATTCTGAAATCGGTCTCTTCGGTGAGAATAATGACCTCAACATTCTTTTCCAGCGACTTGATCATGTCAATACTGGTATTGCTCAATGAGAACATCTGATTCTTGGTAATATCAAAACGCATTCTGTTTTTTATGGCATCAAGGCCCAGAACCGCATTGAATAAAACGATGATGGCAATGACCACCGCCGTTACGGCAAATGCATAGGATCCATATTTTAAACTTTTTTTGTTCATTTTAAAGCCTGACTTCTTCATTTCTATCACCCCTGACTCCAACGTTTGTGTTCAATAACCCTGATGGTCAGGAAGATGAACACCGCGGCAAAACTAATCATGAAAATGATATTGGTAAGGTCTATAATACCGTTGCCAAAGTCCTCATACTTAGCTGCAAGGGACAGCCAGGTTAAGGCTTTTGCAACAAAGCCTGAGAAAAAGCTGGCCAAAAAGTCAATGGCTGAAAGAGCAAAAAGACCTACAAAGCCAATAACAGCAGCCACAATCTGGTTCTCGGTCAAGGATGAAGCAAAAACCCCTACGGCCACATAAACAGCACCGTAAAGAATGAATCCCAGATAGGCGCTGGCGATAAGGGCCACATCGGGTTTGCCAAAGATAATCAGAATAATCGGGAAGATAAAGGATACAGCGGTCATAACCAGGAAAACCGAAAAGGCGGCAAGATACTTGCCCATAACAATCTCACCAATCTTGGCGGGAGAGGTTAAAAGAAGGACTTCTGTGCCGTTCTTCTTGTCCTCGGCAATGGTTCTCATGGTGATGATGGGAACAAAGAACATAAGAAGGAAGCTCATGGTGCCGACAATATCACCCATAAAATCCGAGGTGCCGGTGCCGAGACCATCATTGAAAAACAGGCTGAGCAAAAACGTAAATAAACCAATAACCACATAAGCGATGGGAGAATTGAAATAGGATCTGAAATCACGCTTCAGAATGGCTAGCATAATTATTTGGCCTCCTTTTCTTCGGTGGTTGTCAACTGGAGGAAGATATCTTCCAGCGACAGGCTCATGGACTTAAGCTCCAGAATAGGATATCCATGCTGAGCAAGCTGGTTGAACATCTGTCTTCTGACGTCTACCTCTTTGTCGGCTTCGACGATATAGCTGTACTCATCGTCCTTCAGCTTGCCACTGGTTTCAAGGTATTTCACACCATAGAGATGAGAAAGGATATCCTTAACCTTGTTTTCAGGTCCGGCAACGGTAACGGTAAAGCGTGAAAAGTCGGCAAGCTTCTTGGAAAGATTATCGGGTGTGTCGATGGCCGCAATCTTTCCTTTATTGATAATAACCACTCTGTCACAAACTGCGCTGACCTCGGGAAGAATATGGGAGCTCAGGATAATGGTATGGTTTTTGCCCAGAGCTTTAATCAGCTTACGGATCTCAATGATTTGCTTTGGGTCAAGACCTACCGTAGGCTCGTCCAGGATCAGAACCTCGGGTGTGCCTACCAGGGCTTGTGCAAGACCCACTCTTTGCTTATAACCCTTGGACAGGTTCTTGATGAGACGGTGACTGACATGGGTGATTTTCACCAGCTCCATGATGTCCTTTTTCTGGTTCTTCCATTCCTTTGCGGGTACGGATTTCAAATTGGCGCAGAAATCAAGGTACTCGTTGACTGTCATGTCCAAATACAGGGGCGGCAATTCGGGGAGATACCCAATATGCTTCTTAACCTCATTGGGGTTCTCCAGAACATCATAGCCAGCAACTTTTACAGTTCCCGACGTGGATGAAATAAAGCCGGTAAGGATGTTCATGGTAGTGGATTTGCCCGCACCATTAGGTCCCAGGAAGCCAAGAATCTCGCCCTTTTCAACGGTAAAGCTTACGTTGTCAAGTGCCTTGATTTTCCCGTATTCTTTGGTTAGATTACTAATCTCTATCATGCTATTCCTCCTTCTTTTTGATTCCTCTCCCGCACCATTAAAGGGCACCGGGTTCATCAAAAAGATAGCGGGCTTTGATCCCTTATGAAACCATTAACCCGCACTATCCTGATTACTACAATTTCCATTATGCATGAAATTCATGAACATATTGTGAACAAATTGTAAATAACAATGGCTAGCTCTCGCTAGCCATTGTTATTTGATGCTCGCTTCGTTCGTATTAAATTGCTCCGCGGGTTATTAGGCCTGCCTCAGTTGTTTGATGCTCACTATGTTCGCATTAACAATTGTCTTCGGGACTTCGGTGCCAGCTCAACTTGTTGATACTCCCACTATACCCCCATGTTGTGGTATCCCGAGTCCACATAGACAATTTCGCTGGTAACCCCGGACGACAGTTCGCTGAGAAGGTATACTGCCGTTCCGCCCAGGTCTTCCAGAGTGATGTTCCTCTTGAGGGGCGCTTTCTGCTCAACCACTTCCAGGATATCGCTGAAGTTCTTGACGCCCTTGGCCGACATGGTCTTGATGGGTCCGGCCGAAATGGCATTGACCCGGATATTCTTAGGCCCAAGCTCATAGGCCATATAACGCACACTGGCCTCCAGAGCTGCCTTTGCCACACCCATTATGTTATAGCCCGGAGACACTCTGACTGAGCCGCCATAGGTCAAGGTCAGAATGCTTCCGCCCTTGGTCATAAGCTCCTGTGCCCGTCTTGACACAGCCAGCAGGGAATAGACGCTCACATCCATGGCCAGGGTGAACCCGTCCCGGGAGGTGTTGACAAAGGTGTCCTGCAAATCCTCGCTCTTTGCAAAGGCTATGGCATGAACCAGCCCATGAAGAACGCCGAATCTCTCTTTAATCTCGCTAAAGAGCTTATCAATATCCTCATCCCTGGTCACATCGCAGGCATAGGCCGCCACTTCGCCCATGTCAGCAGTAAGCTTGATTAAGGCTTCCTTCTCCCTCTCGCCCAAATAGGTGAAGATGGGATTGCCGCCCTGAGCCTTTACAGCCTGTGCAATTCCCCAGGCAATACTCCATTTATTGCGTACACCCATGATAAGTATATTCTTGCCTTCCAAAAGACCCACTCAAAATCCCTCCATTTTATCATCAAATATTATTATCTGCTCCTAATAATATACATCAAAACAGGACTCACATCAAGGGTATCCCTGAAGGTCATTTCCTATAAGACAAGGTCGGAGCAAAAAATATGTCGCAATTCTCAATTATTTGACACAAAATGTCGGAAACCAAGTATTCATGCACTTTTTGTTGACTTGGCAGCGATGTAATGTTACACTGCATGTAGAAAACTGTTCTTTTTCCTAATTAGGAGGGAGATACCAATGAAAAGTCTTGAAAAAGCACGAAACAAGCTGAATAAGGCTATAGTTGCAGGGTGCAGTAAGGATGTTATTTTGAACATCAGCAGACAAGTGGATGATCTCATTGTTGAACAAATGAAAATCAAGAATAAGAAATACATCACGAAAGGGCAGTAAGCGCCAGGCTTACTGCCCTTCTATTTCCCAACTATTTCCCATGGGTTATCCGGCCTTTACCTTATCCACAAAACGTTTGATTCGGGTCAGGGCCTCTCTGATGTTGTCGATGGAGGTTGCATAGGTAGCTCGGGCAAAGCCTTCACCAGAAGCACCAAAAGCATTGCCGGGCACCATGAGAACCCGTTCTTCCTTGAGAAGTCCCTCGCAGAATTCATCGGAGGTTAATCCGGTGGAGCGAATGTCGGGGAAGACATAGAAGGCACCGACGGGTTCAAAGCAATCCAGACCCGCTTTTCTGAAGCCATCCACCATCAAAAGCCGACGGCGGTTGTATTCCGCAACCATCTTTTTCACTTCGGGCTCCCCGTTTCTTAAGGCCTCAATGGCTGCAAACTGGGCAGTGGTGGGACTGCACATAATGGCATATTGATGGATCTTAAGCATCTGTGTTATGGCCTCGCTGGGACCACAGGCAAAGCCTATACGCCATCCGGTCATGGCAAAGGCCTTGGAGAAGCCGTTGATGACAATGGTTTTATCCTTCATTTCAGGGAACTGTGCAATGGATACATGGTTTCCGCGGTATGTAAGCTCGGCATAGAGCTCGTCGGAAATCACAATAATATCCTTATCCTTGAGAACCTCCACAATGGCCTTGTAATCCTCATAGTCCATGGTGGCTCCCGTTGGATTGTTGGGATAGCCCATAATGATCATCTTAGTCCTGGGGGTAATGGCATCGAGGATTTGCTGGGGCTGAAGCTTGAAACGGTCCTCTGCCTTAAGCTCAATGGGCACGGGTGTGGCTCCTGAGAACATAACACAGCCTTTATAGGCCACAAAGGAGGGTTCGGGTACAAGAACCTCGTCGCCAGGGCCGACAAAGGTTCGGATGGCAATATCAATAGCCTCGCTGCCCCCCACCGTCACAATGATTTCACCAGTGGGACTATAGTCCAGAGAGAACCGGCTTTTCATGTACCGGGCAATCTCCCGGCGCAGCTCAATAAAACCGGCATTGGAGGAATAAAAGGTTTTGCCTTTTTCAAGAGAATAGATACCCTCCTCACGAATGGACCAGGGGGTTTCAAAATCGGGCTCTCCAATACCCAGGGAGATGGCATCCTTCATTTCGTTGATCATGTCAAAGTATTTCCGAATCCCTGACGGCGGTGTGTTCAGAATATGGGGTTTGATCATTTGTCGAATATTCATAGAATCACAGCCTCCCGTTCATCCTTTTGGATACGGTTGAACACCACGCCATTATCCTTATACTTTTTAAGCACAAAGTGGGTAGCGCAGCTCAGAACCGATTCAATGGGCGCAAGCTTCTCGGCCACAAAGAGCGCCACCTCCTTCATGGTTTTTCCCTCAACGACAACAAAGAGATCAAAGCCTCCCGACATGAGGCTGCAAGCCGATACCTGGGGGAATTGATAAATGCGCTCAGCCACCTTATCAAAGCCCTGCCCCCGCTGGGGAGTGACTTTCACTTCAATGTATGCGGTGACAATCTCATTCTCGGTCTTTTCCCAATCAATGACTGTATTATAGCCGATAATGATCCCATTCTCCTCTAATTCCTTTATGGCCGCCTTAACGGCTTCAGGGGTTGCCCCCACCATAACCGCTATTTCCTCATCCGAAATCCTGCTATTGTTTCTTAAAATCTCTAAAATCTGATTCTTCATAAGACCGACTCCCTTCCTACCTTTAGGTTATGTATAAATGTATAAAACGAAACCCTGCTCCAACAGCAAGCAGGGCCTCACAAAAACCATGTGGTATAACCGCCTTCATCAACGGAATTCTCAGCCTACCTTAGACTCTTCACCACTTGTTTCATTATATTCAGCTTCCTTGTTCTCTATGTATGCCTCAACTTCATTGACAAGGGACTGATACTTTGTGAGCATCTCTACCACTTGGGCCTTAATGCTTTTAATATCACGTTTAATGTCGATTATGCGCTCCCTTTCAGTCTCAAGCGCCTGTTCGAGCCTGGCCTTCTCCTCCGCCGCTCGCGCTCGGGCCTCTTCGATAATGGCATCCGCTTTTTCCTGTGCCTTAATAAGGGCACCAGCAATTCTCTCCTTCTCCTTAGAGAGGATCTGGCTGTCCTGTGAAGTTGATTCATAACGGGTCTTCATTTCCCGAATCTGAAGCTTAAGATTGGATATTTCATCATCTTTCTCCTTCAGACGCTGATCAAATTCCTGAAGGATCTTTTCGATGTAGGCATTGACATCGGATTTGTTAAATCCAAAAGGTGAAGAACCAAATCTCTTTTCACCGGACATATCCAACTCTCCTTTTACATTTCATTCATGAAATCATTAAACCTTAAATATACTTTTCAATCAGTTGCTTCAGTTCAGCCTTGGTGCGTGCTCCGATAATCCGTTCAACCTGTACGCCATCTTTATAAATCATCAATGTGGGAATGCTCATAATATTAAAGTTCTGGACCAACGTGCTTTCTTCATCCACATTGACCTTGCCCATAAGGAAACGGCCGTCATATTCCTCGGCCAAATCGTCAATAATAGGTCCGATGGCCTTGCAGGGACCGCACCATATTGCCCAGAAATCCAGTAAGATAGGCAGCTTGGAATTTAAAACAAGCTCATCAAAATTCGAGTGATTTATCGTGAGTACCTTTTCTGATGCCATTTTCCCTAATCCTTTCCAATGTAATTTCCAATTTATGTTTTGTTATTTATATAGTTTATAATATAATTCGGCACTTTACAACAGCATATTTACTTCACAATGTCTTACCCAAATCACGCTGATCACCTATTTCCCGCCTAATTAGCAAAAGGTTGTTCAAATTCCATATAAACATTGGAAAATTCATGCATAATCATGGTAAGTTATTGCGTTGCACTATGGGGAATAAGGCCTGTATGATCATTGTATATTTTAAATGGCGATCTCTGCCCTGCGGCGCTTAACTTTATACAGGATGGCCGTGTATTATATAGGCAGTGATTGGGGTATATATAATTGTAACTCACAACTTAGGGAGGTTTTTATGTACAAGTTTGGAAAGATTAAAGTGACGACCGCCATCCCCGAAAGGTTATCCGGACTGCAGGAGCTGGCTATGAACCTTTGGTGGTCGTGGAACAGTGAAGCCATCGATCTTTACCGTGAAATAGATCTCGCGCTCTGGGAAAAACTCAACCGCAATCCCGTCCGTTTCCTTCAGGAAGTCAGCTTAAGAAAGCTGGAGGAGAAGCTTTCCGATCAGGATTTTCTTCAGCGCTATGACAAGGTGATGAAGGAATTCAGGGATTATATGCAGGCTGAGGACACCTGGTTTTCCAGGAACTACCCTGACTACAAGGATGAACGCATTGTTTACTTCTCGGCCGAATACGGACTTCATGAGGTCCTTCCCGTCTATTCGGGAGGTTTGGGCGTTCTTTCGGGAGACCATTGCAAATCGGCCAGTGATCTGGGCCTTCCATTCACGGCCATCGGACTATTCTATAAGCAAGGCTATTTTGAACAGCGCATCAACAATGAGGGCTGGCAGGAGACCCAATTCACCACGCTGAATTATTCCCAGCTTCCCGTCACTCCCCTGTTTGACGATAAGGGCAATCCTTTGATGATCTATGTGGAGCTTGCAGGAAGGGTCGTTTATGCCCGGATTTGGTCCATCAGCATTGGCCGTGTCAAGCTGTATCTGATGGATACCGATGTGCCTGAAAACAATCAGTATGACCGCACCCTCACCGAAAGGCTCTATGGCGGTGACCGGGAAACCCGAATCCAGCAGGAAATCCTCCTGGGCATCGGCGGAATCCGTGTCCTTGACGCATTGGGAATCAAAGGGACGGTTTACCATATGAACGAGGGCCATTCATCCTTTATGGCTCTGGAGCTTGCCAGAAAATTGGTTATGGAAAAGAATATGCCCTTCCGCGAGGCTAAGGAAGTGGTTTATTCCTCCTCCATCTTTACCACCCATACCCCTGTTCCCGCCGGAAATGACGTCTTCCCTCTGGATATGATTGATCGCTATTTCGGCAACTACTGGGGACAGCTTGGTCTGCAGCGCCACGAATTTATGGCTCTGGGTATTAAGCCAGGAGATCCCTATAATTTCAACATGACGGTATTGGCACTGAAAATGTCGGGGCGCAGAAACGGGGTCAGTGAACTTCACGGCGCTGTTTCCCGGAATATCTTCAAGGCCGTATGGCCCGAACTCCCTGAAGAAGAGGTGCCCATCACCCACATCACCAACGGTATACATACCATGACGTGGTTGGCCCCTAGCTTTAAATATCTTTTTGATAAGTATCTTCCCTCCGACTGGCAGCAGCGGATGTATGATCCCGCCGTCTGGGAAGGCATTGATGCCATTCCCGACGAGGATATATGGAAGACCCATATGGTGCTGAAGACCAAGATGATCCGCTTTATTGCCGATAGACTCAAGAAGCAGTACCTGAAAAATGGAGTGCCGCTTGTGGAAGTGGGCAAGCTGGACAGCCAATTGGATGCCAACACCTTTACCATTGGCTTTGCCAGAAGATTTGCCACCTACAAACGCGCCAATCTCATATTCAGAGATCTGGCCAGAATTGAGAAGATTCTCAATAACAAGGGCATGCCCGTTCAGATCATCTTCGCCGGAAAGGCCCACCCTGCCGACAGGCCGGCCCATGAGGTGATTAAGAATATTCATGACATCGCAAGGCGTGAAGGCTTCCAGGGCAAGATCTTCCTGGTGGAGAACTACAATATGACCGTTGCGCGCCAGCTCATTCAAGGTGTGGATGTATGGATGAACAACCCCAGACGTCCCCTTGAGGCCAGCGGAACCAGCGGTCAGAAGGCCTGCATCAACGGCGTGCTCAATTTCAGCATTCTGGACGGTTGGTGGGTTGAGGGCTACAACGGCTTAAACGGTTGGGTTATCGGCGATGACACCCCCTATGAAAATGAGCACAATCAGGATGACGCCGACAGCAGAAGCCTCTATGAAACCCTGGAAAGGGATATTATCCCCCTGTTCTATAACCGTGACGAAAAGGGCATCCCCACACAATGGGTAGCGAGAATGAAGGAATCCATCAAGTCCCTTGCCCCCGTATACGGAACCCACAGGATGGTTAAGGAATACACCGAGAAAATGTATCTGCCTGCCATGAGCCGGACCATAAAGATTCAGGAATCCCAGTACAGCCTTGTCAGAGCTCTGGTGGACTGGCAGCAGAAAATTGAGAAGGTTTGGCCCCAGGTCAATGTCATTGCCAATGAGGATATCCACGGTCTGGTGGATCACAGTATCCTCTCCGGCAGGGAGCTTACATTGAACGTATCGGTTCAGTTGGCCTCCCTGGCGCCCGAGGATGTCCGTGTTGAAGCCTTCTATGGCCCCATCGTCAATGACCGGATTGTCAATGGCGCAACACTGGAAATGCACCTGGTGCGGCAGACCGATGCCTCCACCTTCCTGTATGAGGGCAAGCTGACACTGCAGGACGGCGGCGAATACGGCTACACCTTCAGGATTCTGCCCCATCATCCCAACCTCATGAACAAGTTTGACATGTCCATGGTGCGTTGGGCAAGCAACTAAGCCTCGCCATTGATAAGGGGGGGAATTCTCGTAAGTCTACGACAGGCCATGGGGTTCAAATCCTCTTGCTGTCCACGGCTTGAGATGCCCCCCTTTTAATTTATAAAATTCCCAAAACATGCCACGGCAAGGATAGGGGCTGAATGTAGGGAAATATACTAAAATAGTGTATTATGCGCACATTGGTTGTTGACTTTCGTCAATTGACACCCTGAGCCAGTGTGCTATAATACGAATAAGCTCCCCTCCATGGATGGGGCTGTGTCTTAATTTTCCATCAGGGAAGTATGAACAATGGTGAATGGTTTCGGTACATTTAAAAAAAGGCGTCGTTATATGGCTTTGCTGACGCTTCTTTTTATGATGGTTGCCATGTTTGGGGCTATGCCCCAGTCTTTTGCTGCCAACGAAAATGACAAGCTGCAAACCGAGGCCGTTTCAGCCATTCTTTTTGATGCCAAGAGGGGTCAGGTCATCTATTCCAAGACCTCCGACGAGCCCTCCAACTCATCCCTGGCCAATCGTGTCATGGCCGCTCTGATTGTTCTTGAAAAGGCTGATACCGAAGCTCTGGTCACCGCCAGCAAGGATGCGGCCAATGTGGAAGGCGCCTCCTTAAAGCTGTCAGTGGGTGAGAAATATGCAGTGAAAAACCTTCTCAATGCCCTGTTGCTGACTGGCTCCAAGGATGCCGCCATTGCGCTGGCTGAGTATGTGGGCGGAAGCGAAGATGGGTTTGTCAAGCTCATGAACAGCAAGGCCCACGAACTGGGAATGAACAAAACACGTTTTGTCAATTGCACCGGTGATTTTGATGAGAGACAGGTAACCACCATCCAGGACATCCAGATACTTTTCAGATATGCCCTGGCTAAAAGTGATTTCAACAAGTTCTTTGGGGCCCAGGCCAAGCCCTGGTACGACAGCACCAAGACCCTGCTTTTGACCAATACCAACAATATGTTCTGGAACTACAACGATACCGACGGCGGCATTACCACCAGTGTGGACAAGGAGCTGCAAAGCATTGCCACCACCGTTACCCGAAATAACATGCGCCTGGTCTGCATCCTTCTGGATGTGCCCACCAAGAACATGTATGCCGACTCCATCGCTCTTTTGAACTACGGGTTTGAGAATTACCTGTATAGTACCCTGGTTTATGCGGGAAGCAGCCAAAAGACAGTGACGGTGGAGGGACAGACCCTGAATCTGGTGCCTGCCCAGGATGTTCAGTATATCCATCCAAAAGGCCAAAGCAATATCAAGAATATTGCCCTGAATGTGGATGAATCCAAGCTCAAGCCCCCCATCACCAAGAACACGGTCATTGGCATGCTCACCTATACCCTGGGCGACGATACGGTCATTAATGTGGAGCTGTATCCCGACAGGGAGATTCTGCCCCAAAAGACCCAAAAACAATTGCTGCAGGAGAAGCTCAATGAGAACAAGGAACTGATATACGTCATCATCCTGTTGGTTGTCATTGAAATTATCATGGCGCTCATTAAGCTGGGAGGCTTTATCAAAAAGCAGCTTATCAAGGCCCAGGTCAGAAGACTCCGCAGACGTTAACATAACAAGCTTAGCAAAGATAAAGCGCTGTCACGGCAAATGACAGCGCTTTTTTAATTCTTAAGGCTTTTTCAGTTTCGGGTTAAGTAGGCCTGAATAAACTCGTCAATGCCTCCGTCCATCACCTTTTGGACATTGCCTTCCTCGTAGTTGGTCCGGTGATCCTTCACCAGGGTATAGGGACAGAAGACATAGGACCGAATCTGACTACCCCAGGCAATATCCATCTGTTCCCCTTTAAGCTGGTTGAGCTTCTCGTCCCGTTCCCGTTCCTTAAGCTCCAATAGCTTTGCCTTGAGCATTCTCATAGCCATATCCCTGTTCTGGAACTGGGAGCGCTCATTCTGGCAGGCAACCACAATCCCCGTGGGAATGTGAGTAATGCGCACTGCCGATGAGGTTTTGTTAACGTGCTGGCCCCCTGCGCCCGAGGAACGATAGACATCCATTTTAATATCATCGGGGTTAATCTCCACCTCAACCGAATCATCCAATTCGGGCATAACGTCCATGGATGCAAAGGAGGTATGGCGCCTTCCCGACGCATCGAAGGGGGATATACGCACCAGACGGTGCACGCCCTTTTCGCTTTTTAAGAAGCCATAGGCATATTCACCGATAACCTCGACGGTGACGCTTTTTATACCAGCCTCATCCCCGTCCAGCATATCCAGAACCCTTGTCTCAAAGCCATTTTTCTCAGCCCACCGGGTATACATGCGGAAAAGCATTTGCACCCAGTCCATAGCCTCGGTGCCACCAGCCCCCGCATGAAGGGTAATAATGGCATTGTTTGCGTCATACTCGCCCTTCATCAAGGTTTCCAGCCGCATTTTCTCATAGCGGCTGAGGACATTCTCATAGGACTCAATCACCTCGGCAAGAACCGATTCATCCTTTTCATCCAGGCCCAGTTCTGCCAGAGTGAGGGCATCCTCACAATCGCTTAAAAGCTTTTGGTAGCTCTCCAGCTTGGCCTTTAGGCTCTTCGTTCGCTGGAGCACCTTCTGTGAATTCTCGGCATCATTCCAGAACTCGGGTTCGGAAGCCCGCTGCTCCAATTCCTCAAGCTCCTTTGTCACACCAGGGAGGTTAAAGTGAATCCCCCAATTCCCTGATATTCTTTTCAAGTCCTTTCAGCTCCAGACTTTTCTGTTCAAGCTCTACAAGACTCACCTTTATCATTCCTTCCATACCTGAATTTATCTGAGTAATTGTCTTTGTCATAAGCAACGCTATTATTATACAATGCACCGGGGGCTTTGTCACGGCATTTTACCTTTAAGGTCGATAAAGCCTGAAATGTTATGGGCACGGTTCCTGTGGTATAATAATAGAATGGAAAACAGGGTCAACTGCTTAAAATGCCAATATTACTATATCACCTGGGACCCGGCCCGTCCTAAGGGCTGTCGGTTTTTCGGGTTCAAAGGTCTGTTGATGCCCTCGCATACCGTCAAGGCAACCAGCGGCCAGGAGTGCAAGGCTTTCACCCTCAAGGTCCCGCCTGCCAAGCCAGGGCCCTGAAGACAGGACGATTGCTCCCTGAACATAAAAAGGATGACAGCATGTATTATGGAACAGGAAAAGATTCTGGAAATCGCCGTTAAAGCCGGGACCATTCTTTTACGCTTTGGCGCTGAGACCTATCGTGTGGAGGATACCATAAACCGCATCTGCAAGAGCTATGGTCTTGCCTGCGAGGCATTTGCCCTGCCCACGGGTGTGTTTGTCAGTGTTGAAGGGCAGGAAGGTGTTTCCACCATATGCAAAAGGATCCCCGCACGAACCGTGGATTTGGAGAAAATCGCGCGTCTTAACGACCTATCCCGGCGAATTGAGAAAAATAAGCCCGAGTACCATACGATCATGGCGGAGCTGGAAGCCATCAGCCACTGTCCCACCTATCCCAGGCTGGCGTTGATTCTAAGCTATGCCTTCACCGCCTTTGTCTATGCCCTGTTGTTTGGAGGCAATCTGCGGGACGCAGGCTCCGCGCTGGTAGTGGGAGTTCTCTTAAGCTTTGTCCGCATTATCTTTTCCAAAGAGATTACGTTTCCTTTTATTGAATACTTCATCGGGGGTTTTATTTCGGGGCTCATAAGCTCCCTGGCCGCCTCCCTCATCCCCCAGACCAATGCCTATGTGGTCATTATCGGGGCTCTCACAAACATGGTGCCGGGTGTGGCTCTGACCAACGGGATTCGGGATCTGCTTCACGGGGACAGTGTCAGCGGCCTGACCAAGCTGGGCGAGGCCCTGATGGTGGTGGCTGTTATCGCGGCAGGCACGGGTATTGGATTGGCTCTTTGGTTTTCGGGAGGAAGTTAAATGATTATTGATTTTATCAAGTATTTTATTCTGGCCTTTATCGGAAGTGTAGCTCCGGCCATTGTCATCAATATCGAAAGACGGGTTCTTATCTGGGCAGGCTTAGGCGGGGCCCTGGGCTTTTGCATAGCCCTTTCCTTCAACCCCGCTTCCCTCTCCTTCAGTATTCCCCAGATATTCTGCGGAACCGTGGTCGTTGGAATCTATAGCGAGATTATGGCCAAGGTTCATAAAACACCTTCCACAGTCTTTCTGATTCCCGGCATTTTCCCGCTGGTCCCAGGCATTGCCGCCTATCAGACCATGCAGAGCCTGGTGGAGAACAACACCCAGCAGGCTGCCGCCTATGCCCTGAACACCATCTTCAAGGCCTTTACCATTGCCTTTGGCATTATGATTGTCACCGCCCTGTTCCGCTTTTTCAGAAAGGCATTGAAGCATCGCTTTTCCCAATAAAAACAGAGGGCAATTTATGCCCTCTGTTTCATTCACTATGGTCTTATAATTTGTGTCTCTGAAAGTTCATGATTTACATCAGCTTAGCAGCAGGGATTATTATCGAAGCATCTGTTGTTGTATCCCCCGCCAAAAACTCCGGGACAGAAGCAAAGAATAAAGATTACAATGATGATAATCCACCAAATATTATCACCGCCAAAGAAACCGCCGCCACCACAGCAGCCATAATCCGGCTTACAGTCACCCATAGTATTCACCTCATCTCAATTCGGCCTTCTTCATCTTATGCAAGGGGCCTCATGGGTGACACTCTTCTAGGCGTTAAATCTCTTAAGCATGTCATTGTACAAATCTTTATATTCTCTGGCCGAGCTCTCCCAGGTGAAATCCTGTTTCATGCACCTTCTGACAAGGCTTTCCCACTCTTCCTTGTTCTTGTACACTTCAATGGCCCGGGCAAGGGCATCCTTCATCTCATGGGCGTTGTAGTTGGCGAAAGAGAAACCTGTACCCTCCTTGGTAGAGACATTATAGGGAATCACCGTATCTTTCAGCCCCCCGGTCTCACGCACAATGGGCACAGTTCCGTACCGCATGGAAAAGATCTGAGACAGACCGCAGGGCTCATAGAGGGAGGGCATCAGGAACATATCGCTGCCCGCATAAATCCTCTGGGCCAGGACGCCATCATATTTAATATTGGCCGACACCCTGCCGGGATATCTGGCCTGGGCCTGGCGGAACATTTCCTCGTAGCGCCATTCGCCGCTTCCCAAAACCACAAACTGTATCCCTAAGTCCATCATCTCGTGGAGCATATACTCGATTAAGTCCAGACCCTTTTGATCCACTAGTCGGGAAATAAAGGAGACTACGGGCACATCCTCCTTGACCATAAGGCCCAGTTCCTGCTGAAGCCTGCGTTTGTTCTCATACTTACCGGTGAGATCCTGAGCGTCAAAATGGGCATAGAGCCGGGGATCAGTCTTTGGATCATTATGCTCATAGTCAATGCCGTTAACAATACCTATGAGATCCGCGGAGCGGCGGCGCAGGATATCCTGAAGGTTTTCACCAAAGAAGTCGTACTTTATTTCCTCTGCATAGGTGCGGCTCACGGTGCTGATCATGGCCGAGTAGGAAAGTGCCGCCTTTAAGAAGTTCACCTGGTCATAATACTCCACGCCGTTTAAGTGGAAATATTTCCAGTCCAGCCCCAGCAAATCACTTAGTACAGATTTGGGAAAGACACCCTGATATTTAAGATTATGTATAGTAAACAGGGTGTGTATACGCTTATAGAAGCCGCCTTCCCGATGTCTGTAATGAGCATCCAAAAGCAGGCTGACCATGCCTGTCTGCCAATCGTTCAAATGGATGATATCGGGTTGAAAGCCAATCAGGGGCAGGACCTCCAGAACGGCCTTGCAGAAAAAGCTGAAGCGTTCGCCGTCATCCCCAAGACCGTAGTACCATTCTCTGAAAAAATAAAACTCGTTATCGATAAAGTAATAGGTTACACCATCATAGTCCAGCTTGTAGATGCCACAGTACTGCTTTCTCCAGGAGAGCTCAACCTGGCAGCTTCCTACAAACTCCATTTTCGAGACCCATGAAGGGTCAATCTGACTATACTTGGGCATGACCACGCGGATATCTACATTAAGCTTTTTAAGCGCCTTGGGCAACGATCCGGCCACATCGGCCAGTCCGCCGGTCTTTGCGAAGGGAGCGACCTCCGAGGAGGCAAACCATACTCTAAGTTGGCTCATAAACTACTTCCTTTCATACTACTCTCGAATCTCTCAACCATTCAATCATATTCTTCCACCTTTTTCAACCCGGAAAACAGGCTTTGCCGCTATTGCAAAAACATGCAAGGAATAATCGAATAGAATAAAGCAGACATTAAATTCATAGGGGGAGGTATGTACGATGAAGGATATCCATACGCATAGAATCAATCATGACAAATTGAAGGCCTATGTCACCAATGCAGTGACAGAAATCAGCAAGACCGAAACCGAAGCCAGGGTGCCCTTGTCCTCGGACATCTGTGTGGAGGATGCCCGGGATTGGGTCAATAACGGAAGCAGGCTTTAAAATAAGGGGTTGAAATCAACCCCTTTTATTAACGCTTTCGCCTAGTTGACAAAGGTGTAGTTCATACCCGAGTTGTTGTCCCAGTTATCGGCAGGATCCTTAAAGGCTAAATTAAGATTTTTGCCCTGTTCCACAGGAATGATGGAATAGAAGACACCGTCATCACTCTTGCTTAAGGGAATGGTCGAAACATTCTCCCAGTTCTGGTTGCTGCCAAAGCCGTATACACCATAAACCTGCTGAGCGCCACTCTTGGCCAATAAACCGTTATAGTTGATTCGCGCCTGGGTTTCTGAAAGCTTTTCAAAGGTAACTCCCGCTTTGGAGTAGGTTTGAATACCGAAGGTTGGCGCCTCGCTGGCTAAGCTGTCGGAGAATTCCTCCTTAAAACTGCGTTCCTTCTTGGAATGGCCCCAATCCTGTTTGGAATGCGCCCAATCCTGGGTCGTATCCGAGGCGCTTCGGGCCGAAAAATCCTCGCTCACTTCTTCGGGAAATTCACTTTTGGCGGACTTAGCTTTCTGAGAGCTTTTTGTGTTATATTTGGAAGAATTCTGTTTCGGATTAGGATTCATCATGTTGTCTAAAAAGCTCACTATTTTTCATCCTCCTTTCACTCAAATAGTATTTGCCCGGCCCTGGATTTTTATTTTATGATTTGTTTGTATGACTTTTTATGTTTGTACAGTTCAGGTTATAATAGGATGAAGTCCAACATAAATATGGCAGTTTAAGCGCTATGGAGTGAAAATATGGCAAAAATAATGCTTGCAAAAAATAAGGAAATGCGTGTGGAATCAGGACATCCCTGGATATTCAGGAGTGATATCCAGCATGTTGCGGGAAATCCTCAGCCGGGAGATATTGTGGAAGTGTATTCCCATCAGAATCGCTTCTTAGGCAAGGGCTATTACAACCCTGTATCACAGATCACCATTCGTATGCTGACCAGACAGGATGAGGATATCAACCGGGAATTCCTTTATCAGCGAATCCTGCGCGCCTGGGAATACCGTCAGAAAGTAGCCGACACCGAAAGCTGCAGGGTGGTTTTTGCTGAGTCGGATTTTCTTCCGGCCCTTATTGTGGATAAATTTTCCGATATTCTGGTGGTTCAAACCCTGGCCTTGGGTATCGATCGCTATAAAGCTGAAATCGTCGATATCCTCAGCGAAATTATTCAGCCCAGGGGAATCTATGAGCGTAACGACGTTCCCGTCAGGGAACTGGAGGGACTGCCCCAGCAAAAGGGCTTCCTGTCAGCCCCTTTTGATACCAGGGTAGAGATGGTGGAAAACGGCATTAAGTTTTTAGTGGATGTGGAAAACGGCCAGAAGACAGGATTCTTCCTGGACCAGAAAGAGAATCGGGCCGCTTTGAAGCCCCTGGTGAAGAATGGCCGGGTTCTGGATTGCTTCTCCCATACGGGCTCCTTTGCCCTTCACGCCGCCTATTATGGCGCCAGGGAGGTTGTGGGTGTGGACATTTCGGCCCATGCAGTGGCCTGTGCCGAGCACAATGCCCGGTTAAACGGACTGGAGCAGACTGCCCGTTTTAAGGAGGCCAATGCCTTTGATCTCTTAAGAAATTATGCCGATCAAAAGGAGCGCTTTGATACCGTCATTCTGGATCCGCCGGCCTTTACCAAAACCAAGAGCGCCGTGGAGGGCGCTGTGAGGGGTTATAAGGAAATCAACCTTCGGGCTATGAAGCTCATTAACGAAGGCGGTTTTTTAGTCTCCTGCTCCTGCTCCCAGCATATTGATAACGGGCTGTTTATGAATATCCTCCATGAGGCGGCCCGCGACGCCAAAAGAGCAGTCCGGCTCATTGAGTTCCGCTCCCAGGCCAAGGATCATCCCATCCTCATGGCCTCCAGGGAGACCCAATACATTAAGTGCGCCCTCATGCAGGTGTTCTAGAGTTCATACAGCAAGAAAAGAAGTCTCAAAGCAATAAAATAGGCCATAGTGTTCTCATCTTCCAGCTAAAGGCTTATCAGATGAGAACATCATGGCCTTTTGTTAACTGTCTATCTCTGAGCCAGCCTGTTTCGCTTATGCCTTCACGAATTCAGCCAGAAGCTTGACGGCGTTCTCCACGTCCTTCATATCCACCATTTCAGCCGCGTCATGAATAAATCTTGTGGGAATTGACACACCACCTGAGGGAATTCCACCCGCCGTGATATGTATGCTCCCGGCATCGGTTCCTCCCTCCAGCATCACTTCAAGCTGATAAGGAATTTTCTTCTTTGTGGCTGCCTTGATGAGGGCATCCTTGACCTCGGGATGAGCAATAACGCTCCTGTCCTTGATCTTGACAGTGGGTCCCTCTCCCAGGCTGACGGCCATGGGCTTGCAGCCCGGCATATCCCCCATATCACACACATCAATGGCCAGGGCCATATCGGGCATAATCCCGAAGGCTGCGGTTTTAGCGCCTCTTAAGCCCACCTCCTCCTGAGTGGTGAAGACATAATAGATCTCGTTATCGGTCTTAGGGGCATTCAAAGCAAGCTGAACCAGGATAGCACAGCCGATGCGGTCATCCAGGGCTTTGGAGATAATACGTCCGTTCTGCTCAATGGTATCGCCCACAAATACGGCCATATCTCCTACCTTGACCAGCTTTTCAGCCTCGGCGCGAGACTTGGCACCGATATCAATAAACATCTTTTCCAGCTTGGTGTTCTTCACATTGTCAATGTTTTCTTCATACCAGATAACGCCCACGGTGCCGTTCTCAAAGACCACTCTCTGACCAAGTATGATGAGCGGGGGAAGTCCGCCCACATTGCTGAATCGCAAGAAGCCCTTGTCATCGATATAGGAGACAATAATACCTATCTCATCCATATGGGCGGCCAGTATGATTTTTTTGCCCGTACCCTTTTTGACACAGATGAGGTTTCCCATGGCATCGGTGCGTATTTCATCTACCTTTCCTTTAAGAAGGCCTGTAATGGTATCGGCCACCTTTTTCTCGCATCCCGAGGGACCGAAGGTTTGGGCCAGGGTTTTTATCAAATCAAACATAGGTTTTTCCTCCTTTATCAGCAAAAAGACTTATGGCCGGGGGCTGAACAAGCTGATCACATCGCTTGGCAGCATCGCTCTTTGGCAGGGTCTCCAGAACCTTCCGAGCCAGGGCAATCATATGGTTGAAATCTGATTTGTCCATGACCGAGACAGGGGTATGGATATAGCGGCAGGGCACAGCCATGACGGCCACCTTAACCCCCGTGCCGTTGACCTGGATACGTCCTGCATTGGTTCCACCCGAGATGGTTTGCTTATATTGATAAGGAATATTGTGCTGCTCGGCCGTACTCGCAATGAATCTGACAAGATCTCTGTCGGCGATGACCGATCTGTCCATCACCGTAAGAGCAGGACCTTTTCCGCATCGTGTGCTCATGCCCTGTTCCTGGGTATCGGGAACATCATAACAGGTAGTGCCCTCCAAGATGAGTGCCATATGGGGCATAACCTGATACGAAGCGGTCTTTGCACCCTTGAGCCCCACTTCCTCCTGAACGGTAAAGCAGCCATAAACATCCCATTCATAGCGTCCTTTGAGCAGTTCCATCAGGGCAGCACAGCCCACACGGTTATCCAAAGCCTTAGCCATAAGCTTATTGTCCCCAAAATCTACAGGATCATAGGCAAAGGTCACATAATCGCCCACGGACACCTTTTCCTCGGCCTGCTCCCTATCCTTGGCGCCGATATCGATGGTCAGCTTCTTTTTATTGACCGAGCCGTTGCGCTCGCTGCTCTCCTGCAAATGGATGGGCTTAAAGCCAATGACTCCGGGGATACCCTTCTCCCCTACTCTGACGCGCTTACCGACCAGTACTCTGGCCTCAATACCGCCAATGGTCTGAAATTTTAACAGGCCGTCGGAATTGATATGGGTGACCATGAGGCCCACCTCATCCATATGGGCATCCAGCATAATCCTTAAACCGCTGTTGCCGGTACCCTTTTTAAAGGCAATGAGATTGCCCATATTGTCAATTTTATAGTCGTCCACATAATCCTTGATATGGGACAGAATAAAGTCCCTGACGGGCTTTTCCTCCCCCGACACACCGTCCAGGGTGGTGAGCTTTTTTAAGAGTTCCAGTGCTTCCATCAATCCTTCACCCTCCCTGCAATATAGCGTGCAGCCAGTCTGCCCGTGGCAATCACATCATCCACACAAACCATTTCCACCGAGGTATGCATATACTTGGCCGGAATGGAGAGCAGGACGACCGGAATCCCTTCTCTGGCAATGGCATGGACCGCTGCCTCGGTGCCCGTATCCCCCGTTTCGGGGTCTATTTGATAGGGGATTCTCTCACTTTTAGCCAGTTTGATGCAGGCTTTGGTGTGCTTGCTGCTCAAGATAGGCCCCACAGCAATGGCAACACCCTTGCCCAGCGGAAAGGTCTCATCACTGGGGCAATCGGGCATATCCCCGTGGCACACATCAATGACAATGCCAAGATCGGCCTTGATATTATAGGTGGCTGTAAAGGCGCCAATGAGCCCCAGCTCCTCCTGGACAGTGGCGGCCACATACACATCGTCCTCGTGGTTGAGTTTTTTAAGCTCCTTGAGAATCTCCACCAGAGCGGCTACACCGCTGCGGTTATCCATGCTTTTTCCAGCCAGCCTGTTGTTCATGAGCTCCTGGGCGGGATTGACAAAGGACACCATGTCTCCCACCGACACCAGTTCTCTGGCCTTTTCTCCGTCAAGGCCGATATCAATACGCATATCCTCCATCTTAATGGCCTTATCGGCCTCCTCGGGAGGAATCAAATGGGGCGGCTTTGTACCAATGACACCAAATAAGTCCTCCTTGCCGTGAACCAGCACGGGCATGGCGCCAATGGCCTTGGGATCCACGCCCCCGTTGGGAGCAAACTTTAAAAATCCACTCTCCTCTATGCCTGTAACAATGAGTCCGATTTCATCGTAATGGGCAGTAACCAAAACACTGCCTGGATTCTGACCCTTGCCTTTCTTAATGCCAATCACATTATAAAAAGCATCAACGCGTACTTCGTCACAATACTCCCCAAAAAGTTCGGCGATCCTTTGGGTGGCCCTGTTTTCCCGGCCTGCAACCGCACTCATGCTGCCAAGCTTTTTAAGAAGCTCGCTACATTCCATTCATTCTACACCTCTCAATGTCAAACCATGCAAATCAAATTATGGACACGGTCAAAAATATAGGGACGAAAAGGCCCCTGATACTGTATTATACCATTTCTCGGGAATTAAATGTAACCTTATTGTATTTGGATAGCAGGCTTAATCATTTTATTTTTACATCAATGTCAGACAAATAAACCTCGATTTTGTATACATTGACAGAAAATCAACGAACTTGCATTAATTCAATGACAGACAAAGGCCTAATCGGTATAATATTCCTGATTATGATAGGAGGTAGAATATGATAGAGCTTAAACAACTGGTGAAAAAATTCGATAAAGCCCTGGCCGTTGACAATATTTCCTTTACTGTGAATAAGGGTGAGATACTCGGCCTTTTGGGAGAGAACGGGGCCGGTAAAACCACCACCCTTCGGATGCTGGCCACCATGCTGACACCCACCTCGGGTACAGCCCTTATGGCCGGTGTGGATATTGTCAAGGACCCGATCAAGGCACGCAGCCGGGTGGGCATTCTCTTCGGCGGCGAAAGCGGGCTGTATGACCGATTGACGGTTGCTGAAAACATCCGGTACTTCGGAGAGCTGAACGACATTCCCCTTGATGTCATTAAAGAAAGAACCAAGAAACTGGCTGACATCTTTGACATGAATGACTATCTGGACAAAAGGGCCGGAAAGCTGTCCAAGGGTATGCGCCAGAAGGCCAGCTTCGCCAGGGCCATAATTCACGACCCGGACATCCTTCTTCTGGACGAGCCCACCTCGGGCATGGATGTCAGTGCCATCAGGGACGTTCAGGATTTTATCATGACCCTGAAGAATCAAGGCAAGACCGTCCTGTTCTCCAGCCATACCATGAGTGAAGTCGAAAAGCTCTGCGACAGAATCGCAGTGATTCATAAAGGCAAGTTGGTGGCCATAGGAACCTTGGACCAGTTAAAGCAAGAGCATGGGACTGACAACATGGATGAATTATTTGTGAAATTAGTGGGAGGGAAATCATGAAATTCAAACATATATGGACAGTCTTTAAAAAAGAGCTCACAGATATAATCCGTGACAGAAAAACATTGATGACCAGTATTCTGGCCCCCCTGATTCTCATGCCCATTTTGCTGTTATTTGTGGGTGGCAGTTCCGAACAGATGGCCAGAGAAATGACTGAAAATATAACCGTCGCGCTCACAACAGAAAGCAATACACCTGAGGCACGCGCCTTTCTTGAAGAAAAGCTGGCTAAACAAAACCCCGACATCATTATCGTTGATGCGGTCAGCGATCCCTGGCAGGCTATTCAGGATAAAAAGGCCAAGCTGGTAGTGGAGCTGGACAAGGACTTTGAAGCTAAGCTGGCGTCCGCCCAGCCCATAAAAATGCGGGTGCTCTATGACAGATCCCTGACCCGTTCCAGCGGCGCGGTATCCACCCTGCAGGAGACCGTCAATGCTCTGAACCAGGCCATTGCGGTCGAACGTGTCACGGCTTTGGGCCTTGATCCGCAGATTCTGACACCCGTAATCACCGAACCCGAAAACATTGCCCGTTCGGGTGACGGTAACCTCTTTATGATGATGACACTGCCCATGTTGATTGCCATGCTGGTCTCCATAGGCGGTATTCCGGCCGCAACCGATTTAGTGGCCGGCGAAAAGGAGAGAATGACCCTGGAGCCCTTGCTCACCACCCGGGCCGGAAAAATGTCCATTCTTATGGGAAAATACCTGACCATCAATGTCTTCAGCTTTGCCTCGGTGTTGTCAACCCTGGCCGGTATGTTACTGGCATTTATCATAAAGCCCTCGTCTTTCTCTTTGGGCCAGGGCCAATTAGGCGGCTTTGCGCTGGACCCTCTGGCGCTGGTGCTCTCCTTAATCATTACCCTCCTTCTGGGTATGACCTTCTCCGGGGTTCAATTAGCACTGAGCACCTATGCCCGCTCCTTTAAGGAAGGTCAAACCTACCTTTCCCTGTTGACCTTTGTGGTCATGATCCCCGCCTATGCCACCATGGCCGTCATGTCCAATGAGGTTCAGCTCTATATGTTCTTAATCCCCATTCTCAACACCATCTCGGCCTTCAAGATGATCCTGGGCGGCGTTGTCAACTACACCGGTCTCTTCGCTGCCATTGCCTCATCGGTGGTCTATGTGTTCCTGACCCTGGCACTGGCCTCCTGGATGTTTAACAAGGAAAAGTACATGTTCAGAAGCTAAGAAATCCAACGGCCTTAAGCCGCTGAATCATGGAAAGACCCGGCTCTGGTGAGCCGGGTCTTCTTATATGGTTTTATGCAAAGGCTGTAATTATACGGCTGAGTGACAGCGTGTGCAGAGGGTGGGATGCTCGGCGTGGGTACCCACGGTTTCGGAGTAGATCCAGCAGCGCTCGCATTTTTCGCCTTCGGCTTCCACAACCTCTACCTCAAGCTCCCCGCTGCCCTTGACCACCTCAACCTGGGAAGTGATGAAGACGGTGGGCAGGAGCTGTAAATTCTCATTGAGGAAGTCAAAGAGCTCGCCGTCGGCCCTCAGGATAACCTTGGCCTGGAGGGACTGACCAATGAGCTTCTTGTTGCGGGCTTCTTCCAAAGCCTTCAATACAGCGTCACGAACCTCAAGAATCCGGTTCCATTTGAGCATCAGCGCCTCGTTCTCGTACTCGGGCTTAACCTCGGGCCAGTCATTGAGCATGACCGACTCGGGATTGTCATTGGGGCCATGGGGCAGGTACTTCCAGATCTCATCGGCGGTAAAGGCCAGAACCGGTGCCAATAGGCGGGTCAAGGTGTCCAGAATGATGAACATGGCGGTCTGCCCTGCACGCCGTGACGGATCATCGGGCCTGGAGGCATACATTCTGTCCTTGGTCACATCCAGATAGAAGCTGCTCATATCCACCACGCAGAAGTTGTGAATGGAATGGAGCATGGTATGGAACTCATAGTCGGCATAGGCCTTTTCAATCTTGGCCACCAACTGGTTGAGCCGCATCAGCGCCCATTGATCCAATTCCTCCATATCCTTATAGGCAACACTGTGCTGTGCCGGATCAAAGTCATAAATATTGCCGAGGATGAATCGGGCAGTATTACGAATCTTTCTATAGCTTTCAGAAAGCTGCTTCAAGATATCATTGGAGATACGGATATCCACCTTGTAGTCGGAGGAGGCCACCCAGAGCCTCAGGATATCGGCACCGTACTGCTTGCAGACATCCATGGGATCGATACCGTTGCCCAGGGACTTACTCATCTTGCGGCCCTGTCCGTCCACCACATAGCCATGGGTCAGCACCTGGCGATAGGGGGCCTTTCCCTTTACGGCGGTAGCCGTCAAAAGGGAGGACTGGAACCAGCCTCTGTGCTGGTCACTGCCTTCAAGATACATATCTACAGGCCAGCCCAGCTCGGGATTGGCTTCAGCCACAGCAACATGGGTTGAACCCGAATCAAACCAAACGTCCATGATGTCGGTTTCTTTTCTGAACGCATGGCCGCCGCATTCACAGGTATAGCCCTTGGGCAGGATTTCGGAAGCCTCGTATTTGAACCAGGCATTGGAGCCTTCCTTTTCAAAGAGATCCTGAACGGCCTTGATGGTCTCATCATTGATAACTTCCTTGCCACAGTCCTTACAATAGAAGATGGGAATGGGCAGACCCCAGATGCGCTGACGGGAGATACACCAGTCACCGCGATCCTCCACCATCTTGGAAATTCGTTCTTCACCCCATCCAGGAATCCAGCGTACTTCTTTAATGGCCTCAAGAGCCTGTTTTTTAATCTTCTCGATGGAGATGAACCATTGCTCGGTGGCTCTGAAGATGATGGGATCCTTGCAGCGCCAGCAGTGGGGATATTGGTGCGTAATATGCTGTTCAGCCAGCAGCATGCCCGAATTCTTCAGTTCCTCCAGTATGGCTTTGTTGGAGGCCTTATAGAACAGTCCTGCAAAGGGCCCTGCTTCTTGGGTCAAATGGCCCTTGCCGTCAACAGGCACCACAACACCCAGCTCAGGATATTTCTTGCACACCTCAAAGTCCTCTGCACCGTGTCCGGGAGCGGTATGAACGCAGCCGGTACCGGCTTCCAGCGTAACATGGTCCCCCACAATAATCAGGGAATCACGGTCCAGGAAGGGATGAGTACAAACCATGTATTCCAGCTCATAGCCCTTGATTTCGCCAAGAGTCTTATATTCGGAAAGACCTGCCACTGTCATGACGCCTTCCACCAATTCCTTGGCCATGATATAGCGTTCACCGTTGTCAGCTTCCACCACAACATAATCAAACTCAGGATTGAGACATACGGCCAGGTTGCCGGGCAAGGTCCATGTGGTGGTGGTCCAGATAACCACATACAGGTTATCCAGGGAATCCACCATCCCTTTAAGCTTACCCTTGTCATCCTTAACGGGGAACTTCACATAGATGGAATTGCCATGGTCCTCCTGGTATTCAATTTCTGCCTCTGCCAGAGCAGTCTCACAGGAGGGGCACCAGTAAACGGGGCGCATCCCCTTGTAAATGCAGCCTAATTTGGCCATTTCACCAAACACACCAATCTGCTTGGCCTCAAACTGGGGCTCCAGGGTAATATAGGGGTTATCCCAGTCACCCATAACGCCCAGACGCTTAAAGGACGCTCTCTGGAGATCCAGATACTTTCTGGCAATCTCCTCACAGGCCTGACGGAATACTACAGGATCGACCTCATGCCTTTTTAAGCCCTTTTCTTTAATAGCTTTAAGCTCGGTGGGCAGGCCGTGGGTATCCCATCCGGGAATATAGGGCGTGTAATAGCCCTTCATGTCATAATAACGAATCACGATATCCTTGAGGATCTTATTAAGGGCAGTCCCCAAATGGATATCTCCGTTGGCATAGGGTGGTCCGTCATGGAGAACAAACTTCTTTCCTTTAGGCTTGTTCCTCTCCAATCTCTTTTTATACAGATCTTTAGACTCCCAATCCTTCAGCATCTGAGGTTCCTTCTCGGGAAGTCCTCCACGCATGGGAAAATCGGTCTTCGGCAGATTCAACGTCGTGCCATAATCTACTGCCATTGTATTCATCCTCTCATTCCGGTTAAAATTTCATTTGCTTCGGTTCTGTTTATCGACATATAAAAAAGCCTTTCATCCGTATGGGACGAAAGGCTTACTTTCCGTGGTACCACCCAAATTACAGCCTAAAGAGGCCTTCAAGCTGTCACTTGTCAGGATTAACGGCCCATCACCGGCTCACCTTACTGGGGCATTCCCTGCCTGTTGGGGCTACTGCTCACGGCTGATCTTCAGATTTCTGTACCTGCGGGGCTCCCACCCTTCCCCGCTCTCTTGAAGGATCCAGCAATCCTACTCGTCCGATCATTGCATTTTGTGCATGTATGAAGTATTGCCAATTATTGCGCTAACATTCAATATAAGAAATTATATGCTTTGATCCCTTGTCGTGTCAAGGTTTTGACCATAAAATCCGGCCCACAGCTGCCCCAGGAACGCTTAACCATAAGGCGCGGGCTCATGGCTAGACGAATTTCTTCAGGGTCACAAAGAGTCTGTTCTTCCGGGACCTGTCCCCCACCTTGTCCAGCATGATTCTTCCCATACCCCTGAGGGAGATAATCTGTCCTTCCTCTACAGTCTTTGAGCCGCTTAAGCATTCCTCAAACATCAGATACACCTTGCCTGCCTCAATATACTTGGCGGCCTGGGTCCTGGAGAGGTCAAAGCCCTCGGCCACAATGGCATCCAGTCTCAGGGAAGGTACGGTAACCGTTTTCTCAACAACCCGGGAGACTGGAAGAGAAAGCCGTTCAAAGGGGATTCTCCGGGCTTCAACACTCAGTCTCCCCACCTGGGTGAGATGGCTTTCCAAAAAGGAGGCCATTTCGGACAGTACAACAATTTGGGCGCCTTGCTCCTGGATGAGGATGTCGCCCAAAACCTCCCGTTTGATACCCAGATTCATCAGAGCCCCCAGATAATCCCGATGGGTGGGCGCTTCCTGAAAGGCATTCTTCTTGTAATCCACCTGAATAAGGGCAAGGGGATAATCGACGTTTTCCCGCAGCGCACAGGGATCCAGTTCCTCCTCCCAGGGCGAGGGAAACAGGGCCGTCACCCGCTCGGCATTGTCATATCCGCCGTCAAAAATGACGCGAACACCCATGGTCATAAGAAAGCGCTTTGCCACCGACCTTAAATGGGGGTCCATAAAATGGGTATGGGCCATAGCGCCCCTTTGGGCCTGCTGGACTTTATCGTAAACCTTGGCTAAAAATAGCCTGTCCTCTTCGGTTTGTGCACACTTCAGGAGTGCCTCCCTATCCTTGGTATTCAAGCCTTCTTTTCTTCCCTTCTTTGGCTGCTTCCACTTTCTTTTTCGGCCATACTATGAAAAACAGCCCTTGCTTTTGTGCAGGGGCTGTTACATACAATTTAATCCTGGTAAGGATTTAAGGCTGCAGATTCTGTACCGCTAATCTGTCAGATCCTGTCCTTGATGTCCAGCAGCTTCCGCTTGATTTCATCTTCCATGGCCTTAAGCTCGGTCTCGGCCTGGAGGCGCTTCGCACGGCCATCCTGCTGCATCTTAAGCGTCTCCTCCAGGGTGATAATGAGGTCCGCATTGACCTTCTTCAGGGTTTCGATGTCCACAATGGCACGCTCATTCTCCCTGGCAATCTCAATGGAGCTGACCTTCAGCATCTCAGAGTTCCTGGCCAGAAGATCATTGGTGGTGTTGGTCACATCCCGCTGCAGCTTAAGCGCATTTTGCTGCCGAATCATGGTGATGGCTATGGCAATCTGATTCTTCCACAGGGGAATGGTATTCATAATGGAGCTTTGGATCTTCTCCACCAGGGTCTGGTCATTGTTCTGAATCAGGCGGATCTGGGGTGCTGTCTGAATGGCAATCATCCGGCTGAGCTTCAGGTCATGAAGCTTCTTTTCAAAACGGGAGATGAGCTCGGCCATGTCCTTGACCTTCTGTGCATCCACCGGGTCCCCTGTTTTGGTGGCCTTTTCTTTAAGCTGGGGCATCACCTTGTCATTGAGGTCCTTCAATTTCAAGGAACCGGCCATGATATAGATATCCAACTGGTTCAGGTAATCCAGATTCTTTTCATACATGGTATCCAGGGCGGTGATGTCGCGTATAAGCTGGAGCTTTGCCCTTTCAAGCTGATCAATAATCTTCTCAATCTGGACACTGAGCTTGTCATAGCGCGCAATGAACTTGTTGGTCTCCCGCCTCAGTCCTCCAAACAACTTGGAAAAGCCCTTCTGATTGGGATCAATGGCATCAATATTCAGATCCTGAACCTTGACCAGAAGATCGGTGAGCACTTCTCCCACCTCGCCGCTGTCCTTGGCCCTGATCTGTTCCAGCATAGCATCGGAGAACTTGGAGATATCGCTCTGTGCCAGGCCACCATACTGAATGATGCTTTGAGAATCCGAGATATCGATCTGAGCAGCAATGTCCAGAACCTTCTGACGATCCTCGGGAGACATCTCATTCCACTTATTTACATCATAGTTCTCCACCGATTTTACACCCTGAGCAGGTGCGGCTTGAATTTGTGCATCCATACTGATACCATACCTTTCCTTGATTTTACAGGTAATACTATTATAACCCGTTTCGCGTCTGAGTTGAAGTAGTTTTATCGGTCTGCTGGGACTTCATATTGCTGGAAAGGGTTTCAAACACTTTAATTTCAGTATCCAAATCCAATACATCATTGGCCAGCATTTTCTCCTTCTGCTGGAGAAAGGTGGCCCGGATGTTCTTCAGAGACTTTTCAGTTCTCTCCAGGGTGGCAATGGCATCAGCAGGCATGGGCCTTGCCGTAGCTAATTCTGCATACTTGACAATGATCTTATGGGTGGGCTCAAGATAATAGGTAATAAACTGTTTAACCACCCGGATATCCTTAGGATCCTTTCTTAAGAGCTCAAACATGGACTCGGCAATACGGCAGAGATCCTCCACCTCCTGGCGGATCTCAACCTGGGAGAGCCGCGCTACAGCCTGGCGCATGCCCATGGTAAGCTTTTTACCGGTTTTTATGGTCTCCTCAAGATCGGCACGGGTGGTGCCCTCCACCAGGACGGTCTTATTGCTCTGAATCATGGAGAAAAGCAAAATAACAGCCAGCCAGCCAAGAACCCCGGCAACAAGCGCAAAGGCAACCTCAAGGAACCCTGTGAGGTACAAAGCTGCAAATACCCCAACACCTGCAAGAAGGGAAGTAATTCTACCCGTTGTCGATATTTTCAATGATATTCACCACCATTTATTAGTCAGCCTTCTTAAGAGTCATTCTACACTTTTTTGGATTGAGGGTAAAGAGTTATACCAGATAAAAAGGCTCAGCCCTTCCCGTAACTGCATTTACCCGTTTTAAGTCCACTACTATTGTATTCTCTTTCAAAAGAGATTCTTCTCCCTTTTTCAAAGGACATATGCCATACAGCACCATAAACCGTTTTCGGTATTCCTTGCGCCAGCCCTCTTCCAGCCTTGGCCCCAAAACCTCCCTGGCATCCAGAACCTGGACGGCGCTGTCGGATAAGAACTCGGGCAGTACCGTATTCTTCATGGAGCAGGCATAGTCCAGCGCCATAGCCGTATCCAGCGCCACGCTGTTAACCCCTTTCTGGCCCTGGGAGAAAGCCCTGAGAAACTCAAACAAACGGGTGGCCGATATGGGCTGGTGCAGCAAATCCTGGGCCTTCATATACAGCGCAAAGGCCTCGTAGAAGTCAAAGGGTGTCGGGAAGGTATTCACCAAGACTTCCAGGGTATATTCAAAACGCCCTGAATTGTAGGTCCGGTCCAAAACATCCTCCACATCCTTGAGCAGAAGCACGTTCTCGGCACTGAGATACTGGTTTTCCAGCACCTCATAGGGTGCGTACTCCCTGTACTTATAGCCATGCTTTGCGGCCTCCCTGCGGATACGGGTTCCGTGCAACAGCTTGAGAAAACCAAGCTGCAGATGGTGAGCCCCGATCTCATACACCCGATTAAAGGATTCCTTGAAGGATATTAAGTCCTCATAGGGAAGCCCTGCAATAAGGTCGGTATGGATGTGCAGATTCCCTTTGGTCATGAGATTTTTGAGGTTCTCAATCGCCCGCTCCACATCCATGACCCGTGAAACCTCTTTTAAGGTTCGGGCATGAACCGATTGAATCCCAGCCTCCAACTGTACCAGGCCTTCGGGCATGGTCATGAGGCTGGCCATTTGGGCCTGGGTCAGGCGGTCGGGATTGATCTCAAAATGAAAGGTCACCTTTTCCCTGGGGAATTTCCGGATATACTCCCAAATGCTCAAAGAATGGTCCTCATGGACATTAAAGGACCGATCCACAAACTTGATAACCTTGGCACCCGCATCTACAAGCGCATCAATATCCTTTTTCACCTCGTCCAGAGGGTAGAGCACAAGCCCCTGACTTTCGGAGGAAAGGCAGTAGGTGCATCGGTAGGGACAGCCTCTGGAGGATTCGATATAGGCGATGCGATCCCGAATCCGCTGCAGATACTCGGGCACAAAGGGTGAAATATACCCCATGGGCTCCTGGCATCGCATGGCCGGCAGGAAAAACGCCTGAGCGCCTTTAAGGCCTTGCTCCTTTATTCCCTCCAACAGCAGAGGGAGCTGACCCTCTCCCTCACCCTTAATGACAAAATCCGCTCCTGCGGCCTTAAAATCAGCCTCGGAGCCTTCATAACTTACCTCAGGGCCACCAACAATCATAATACAATCCGGTCTCGCCTTTCTTAAGTCCCCCATGAGCTTCAGCATCATATCCCGGTTCCATATATAGCAGGAGAAAGCGATGACATCCGGGGCTTCCTGCATAATGGACGACCAGACTCTTTGCGGCGAGTCATTAATGGAATACTGCATCACCTTGACAGGAATATTATGCCTCCCGCAAGCTGCCTTCAGGTACCATACAGCCAGCCCTTCGTGCTCATATTTTGCATTGACGGCAACCAGTAGTGTCTTCATGGGTTCCCTTTCTATATATCCCTCTATATGCTGTTTATTTTACATGCTTTTGATAAGGGACGGTTAAAAAAAAGATTAAAGTTTGATTAAAGGGGTGAAAATGAATCCGTACTCCATTATAAAGTAAGTTTGGACCGAGGAAAAGATAATGTATCTTCTAAGACGCTTGTTCAATCCCGAGATTTTTCAGGGAATGGGAAAGAAACAGAATTACTTTGAAGGCTGGTATTTTAAATGCGTGGATGAGCGCACAAAACAGGTGCTGGCCGTCATTCCCGGTATTTCCCTGGGTGCCTCCCCACAAAAGTCCCACGCCTTTGTTCAGGTTATTGACGGAGCAAGAAACCGCTCGGGCTTTTTTACCTACCCCATTGAGGCTTTTAAGGCATCAGCCAGGACCATGTCCTTCAGCATAGGCAAAAACAGCTTCTCCCAGGACGGCCTGACCCTTGAGCTTAAGGATGAACGCATGTCCTATTTGGGCTCCCTTAAGTTCCATCATACCAGGCCCTACCCCAAAACCCTGGGACATCCGGGCATTATGGGTCCTTTTAGCTTCCTCCCTTTTATGGAATGCTATCATGGGGTTGTTCATATGGAGCACACATTGTCAGGACATCTTTTCATTGACGGGGCCCTCATGGATTTTACCCGGGGCAGGGGCTATATTGAGAAGGACTGGGGCACCTCCTTCCCCGAAGCCTGGATATGGGTTCAATGCAACCATTTCAACCAACCCGATATCTCTTTCATGCTCAGTTATGCCCGTATCCCCTTTCTGGGCGGAAGCTTCAGCGGTTTGATAGCCTTTCTGAATACGCCCAGGCAATTCTATCGCCTGACCACCTACCAGGGGGCCCGTGTCAAAAGTCTGAATTATCAGGATCACTCATTGGTTCTACTGGCTGAAAGCAAGCATTTGGCACTGAATCTTTCGGTTTTTATAAGTGGAGGAAGCAGGCTTCTGGCGCCCAAAAAAGGAACCATGACCACACCCCTGGTCGAGAGCCTGACTTCCAGTTTGAAAATTATGCTAAGGGATAAGCGCGGGACCATTCTCTTTGAAGGCGAGGGTCATGTGGTGGGTGTCGAAGTGTCCGACAATTTCACGCTGCTTAAGTAGGAAATTTGTTGAAAACAGGAGGGTGCAAGTATATAATAGCAAAAGAATCCAATCACTTTTAAAGGAGGTATCCCATGCCCATCAATGCAAGATCTTACGGTATAACCCCTGACGGGCAGGAGGTTGTTCTTTATACGCTGACCAACGCCAATGGTCTTAAGGCTGAGATAATCAATTACGGAGGCATCATCACCTCCTTAATGGTACCTGATCGGGACGGTAATCTGGCCGATATCGTGCTGGGGTATGACAGTCTTAAGGACTATCTTGTCAATCCCACCTTTTTCGGCGCCATCATTGGACGATACGCCAATCGGCTGGAAGAGGGGCGTTTCACCCTCAACCATGTAGACTACCAGCTTAGCAGAAATGATGGGAACAACCATTTGCACGGTGGGCAGGGCGGATTCCATAAAAGGGTTTGGGATGCACGCATCCTTACCGATGGTGATGATCAGAGGCTGGAGTTGAGCAGATTCAGCACCGATGGTGAGGAAAACTATCCCGGCAATCTGGAGGTCAGGGTCATCTATGCGCTGACCGACGATAATACTCTGGACATTAAGTATTATGCGGTATCTGACAAGGACACCATTGTCAATCTGACCAATCACGCCTATTTCAACCTGGGAGGACATGCCTCGGGCACCATCCTGAATCATGAGCTGATGATCCATGCCGATTTCTATACGCCCATCAGCAAGGAGACCGTGCCCACGGGAGAAATCCTCTCGGTTAAGGATACGCCCTTCGATTTCACCAAGTTCAGGAGAATCGGCGAAGGACTTACCCAATATGCCGATCATCCCCAGATGAAGAACGGGAGCGGTTACGACCACAACTTCGTGTTAAAGGTCAGCGGCTCCGAGCCCGAGGAGATTGCGCAGGTTTATGATCCCCAGTCAGGGCGTCTGATGCGGGTTCTGACCACCAAACCCGGGGTTCAGTTCTATTCGGGGAACTTCCTGAAAACTGCTGGTGCAGGCAAGGAAGGCAAGGTTTATGATAAATGGGACGGCTTCTGCCTGGAAACCCAGTACTTCCCCAATGGCATGAAGTACCCGCACTTTCCTTCACCCATTCTCAGGGCCGGACAAACCTATCATCACATCACCCAATATCAATTTGGTATACGGTAGGGCTAATCACCCTACCTTTTATATTTGCACACCTTCACTGTGGAGCGCGGCATAAACACCACCTTTGGCCAGAAGCTCCTCATGGGTGCCCTGCTCCTCAATACCGTTGGCTGTCAGCACCACAATATTGTCGGCATTGCGGATGGTTGAGAGCCTATGGGCAATGACCAGCGTTGTACGGCCCTTGGCCAGTGCCTTCAAGGATTCCTGCACCAGGCGCTCGCTTTCATTGTCCAGCGCTGAGGTGGCCTCATCCAGTATCAGGATGGGCGGGTTTTTCAGAAAGGCACGGGCGATGGATATTCTCTGCTTCTGTCCGCCCGACAGCTTGACACCCCGTTCGCCCACAAAGGTATCATAGCCGTTTTCCAGCTTCATGATAAAGTCATGGGCATTGGCCAGCTTAGCGGCCCTGATAATCTCCTCCCGGGTAGCATCAGGCTTTCCATAGAGGATATTGTCGGCCACCGTTCCCGAAAACAGGTACACATCCTGCTGCACCATGCCAATGCTCCTTCTTAAGGATTCCAGCGTGATTTTTCGGATATCCTTGCCGTCAATGGTAATGGCCCCTTCATTGACCTCATAGAACCGGGGGATCAGACTGCAGAAGGTGGTCTTCCCGCCGCCCGAAGGTCCTACCAGGACCACGGTCTGCCCTTTATGGATGGTAAGATTAATATCCTTCAGGACCTCGTTCTTGTCATTGTAACTGAAAGAAACATTGCGGAACTCAATCTCCCCCTCAACATGGGTGAGGGCCTCTGCGTCCTCACTGTCCACGATCTCGGGCGGGGTCTCCAGTATCTCCACAAATCGATCAAAGCCCGTCATACCGCGCTGGAAGCTCTCGGTGAAGTTCACCAGCTTATCAATGGGATTTAAAAACACATTGATAAACAGGATATAGGCCACCAATTGGGAGGTGCTGATAGCCTCCCTGCTCAGGTAAAGACCGCCCAGCACTAAAACGCTTAAGTAAAGAATCCCCTGAATAAGCTGATTGCCTGAGAAGAACCTGCCCATGATGAAATAGTTGTTCTCCTTGCTGCGCAGGAACTGTTTGTTCCCGTCCTCAAACTTGTTCATCTCAATGGTTTCATTGGAGAAGGACTTGACCACCCGGATGCCGGCCAGGCTGTCCTGGGCCTGAGCATTGACAACAGCAATCTTTTCCCTGTTCTGGGCAAAGACAGCCCGCATTTTCAGATTATAATAGCCGGCAAAGAAGATGATAAAGGCCACCAGGCCCAGCAGAATAAGGGTGAGCTTCACATTCATGGTCAGCATGATAATGACAGCCCCCACGATTTTTATCAGGGAGATGAAGATATCCTCGGGACCATGATGGGCCAGCTCCGAGATATCAAAAAGGTCATTGGTGATTCTGGACATGAGCTTGCCTGTATTGGCATTATCATAGTACGAAAACGAAAGCTTCTGCAGGTGGCTGAAAAGGTCACGACGCATGTCCGCCTCCATACGGGCCCCCATAATGTGCCCCCAGGAGGTGATATAGTACTGGCATATGTACCGGATGACATAGAGAGCCAGCAGCAGCGCGCCAGTGGCAAAGACAATGGTAAGCATGTTGTCTGGGCGCTTGTTATACACCTCATCCATGAGGTACTGGACAAGCTTGGGAAAGAACAGATCAATGCCCGACAGAATCAGGGCACAGAACATATCTAAAAAAAACATACCCAAGTAGGGCCGATAATAGGATATAAACCGTGAAAGCTTCTTCATGATACCACTCTGCCTTATAAATTATTTAAATATTCTACACCTCCATATCCGGTTTTTCAATTGTGTGAAATTAAGATATTTCCCGCCTTTCCTTTCATAATTACCGGGAAATCACATATAAAATTTGGGGTGTCCATGGACACCCATGAATTTTAGGATTACGGAGGTATAATTGTGAAAGGAAAGACGAAGAAGCTATTCAGTGTTCTTCTGGTCATGGCCTTGGTCATCACCCAGTTGGGCGGTGTGACCCAAGCCCTGGCTCAACAGACCAACTTCCCTGATATTCAGGGACATTATGCCGAGTCCATCCTTTTGGAATGGATTGAAAACGGCTTCATCTCCGGTGTCAACGGTTACTTTTTGCCCGACACCAAGATTACGCGCTCTCAATTTGTAGCCCTTCTCAACAGAGCTTTCAGGCCCGAGCCGGCCGAAAGCGCAGCAACCGTCCAATTCTCGGATGTAAAGGCTGAAAGCTGGTACTATAAGGACGTCATCCTGGCCGCGTCCTTAGGCTATATCAACGGATACAGTGACGGCCGCTTCGGTCCAGATGATCCTGTCAGCCGCCAGGATGCCGCAACAATTATCAGCCGCTTTTTAAACCTCCATAAGATCATCCCTCCGGGCGTTTTCGACGCTTACATAGACCAACAGGATATTGCTGGCTATGCAAAAGACAGCATGGCCGCGCTTGTGGAACTGGGCCTCATGAAAGGAAACGGCATGAACAGTCTGGAACCTAAGCGCGCCATTACACGGGCCGAATCGGTCATTCTGCTGGATCGGGCCTATAAGCTGGTTCACGGCTTAAGCGGCATCATGGGTCGTATTTACACCAATAAGCTCCCCACTGCCAATGCCGTTGTAACCATTACCCAAAAGGATGACCATAAACCCGTTGTCACGCTGAATACCGATGCGCAAGGGTTCTATGCCGCAAAGCTTGAGCCCGGTATCTATGAAATAACCAGCGCCCTGGATGATAAAATTGCCTACACCACCCAGATCAAGGTTCGCGACCAGTTTATGACCTATGTGAAGCTGGGCCTGGAGGCGGGCCAGAAGGTCAAAGGGACACTTTTGGACATCAATGGCAAAAGGCTTCCCTTAACCAACCTGTACTTTAAATCCCATCAGGTCTTCACAACCCAAACCGGTCCCGAGGGTGAGATTTCCCTCGTCCTGCCCGTGAATCAGGAGTTTGAGATATTCTACGAGAAGGACGGCAAGCTTGTCAGCCTGGGTAAGATCAAGACCGAACCCGGAAAGGACATCCTGCTTCTGGGGGATTTGAAAACCAGCCTGGGAACCCCCATTGCATCAGCCAGTTCTTCCTCCCCCTCCACGCCGTCCCTTCCCCCTTCAAGGGATACCACACCGCCCGTTATCACCATCACCCATGAAGCCTATGACGTGGCCCAGAACCTCATTATCACCACCGCCGATGCGCTGACCCTGACGGGAACAGTGACCGATGAGTCACCCATTACCCGGGCCGCCTTTCTTATCACCCCTTACGGCAAGGACCCCATTTCCGGAACCATCACCGGCGCCCCCTCCTGGAGCGCTGACTTACCCCTGTCCATAGGCACACAGACCGTGGCACTGGAATTCACAGACAGTGCCGGAAACACGGCCAAAAAGGAGATCCTCATCAACCGCCTCAGCGTCACCCTCCAATTTGCGCAAAATGTGGTTGTTCCCGACGATGAGGATATGGACACCCTGTTTTACGATATTGTGGCCACCTGGACCGATAACAATGGAACCCCTGAGATAGCAGAGGATGACAGGACAGTGGTTCTCATCCGTGAAACCTCGTCCCTGGTCACTCAGCTTAAGTCGGGCGCTCTGACCACGGGTTCCATCTACTTAATTCCCCAATCCTCTCTCTTCCTGACCGGCTTTACAGGCAAAATCGCCGGCCACGGCGAACCTGGCTCCAATCCCGAGTATCCCCTGGCCAGCTATCCGGCCGAGGAATATGAAGAGGTCTACTTTACCACACCCCCGCTGCAGGAGCTCTTCATCGGGGACGTGAGCCTTGATTTCAGCCAGGGCTTTGATGAGGATGACCCCATTGCCTTTGCCTATATGCCCAATGGCGCAACACTTCAAATCAATAATGAGGAAGCCCAGCTTCAGCCCATGCGCGCACGGATGCTGACTGCAGCCGCCAATCGTTATCCCTCTCCCGGCTGGCAGCCCCAGGAGCTCTTCAAGGCGTTAATTCCAAAGCTTAACCTGACGGGCAGAGATGGAAGCGGCAACAGAGCGAGCATTCTTCTGACCTTCGATGATGTGGTCATTTACGATAAGGACGGCAATAAGGATACCGATAACGATACTATCACCCTGTCGGGAAAGAACGGCATTGAGGATCTGTCCTTTGTGGGCGGACTGGAATGGCATCCCAATTTTGCCCCCTGGGACTTTGATATCCTGCCCCAGCAGATTCTTGCCAAGATTTCCTACACCAAGGTCAATGAGCTCTCCATCAATTACAAGGCCGAGCTTGACACCGAGGATTTGGTGAAGTACTTTAACCAGGGCTTCGAGAACAACACGTCCATCATGGGCATCGACATAGAGGGCGTTGAGTTCAAGGACAAGATTGTGCTGGCCACCTTTGGTCTAAGGCTGGCCATGCCCCCTGTGACAGGAAGCATAAAGAGCGTCTCGGATCAATCCAAGCTGGTACCCTTCAACCCCATCCTGGTATTCATGCTGGTTCTTGATCTGGACGGCAGCGTATCGGGTGAGATTGGACTCACCTTCTCCAACAACTCTTATAATGAACAAGGCTTCAATATCCAGAAGAAGAATTTTACCGGCGCCTATGGCTCCCTCCAGTCCAACCTGGGCCAGAGACATTATGACCTTCCCTTTGACAGAAGCCTTGAAATCTATGATCTCTGCGCCAAATCCAAATCCGACAGAAATACAAAGCCCTCCATGGCATTGACCCTTGAAGGCGAGGCCCAGGCCCATCTGGAGTTGGGCGGCGGTGCGGCTGCAGGGGTAATGTTTGCAGGCATCATGCCGGGCCTCATCAGCGGTGTGGTCTTTGCCAGGGCTGAAGCCACCCTTTCGGGAGAGGCCACCCTGGACGCAGGAGGATTAAGCGTGGACGGCAGCGGTTCAGTGGGACTCAGCGTTGGCCTGAAGGTGGCCGCCGACTTAAGGCTCATTGCCAAGACCTTCTTAGGAAACGCAGGTATTGAGCTTCATAAGAAATGGGAGCATCTATTCTTTGAGACCGGCATCACCACCAATAAGATCTCGGGCACCGTCTATGCCTCCGACACCGACAGTAATAATTCCAACAATCCGGTGCTGCCGGGCACCACCGTCACCCTGACCAAGAAGTATGTATCCAATCCTCAAACCCGAACCACTACCACGGGCCCTGACGGAAAATTCGTCTTTAATAGTGTCTTAAGCGGCTTCTATACCCTGAGCTTTTCCAAGGATGGCTATGCGGGTTACTCGGTGGAGGTCTCGGTCACCTCGGGCGATGAAACCGTGGACGCCTTCCTGGACACCCCCGCCCACAACACCCTCAAAGGCAAGATCACCATTGCAGACACCGATACCGATATGACCAACAATCAGCCTTTAGCAGGCGCCTCTGTTACCGTCAAAAAGCTCACTGGATCTCAGATTCTCATTAAAACAGCCCTGTCGCAGGCTCAGGGAGACTATGAGATCGACGGGCTCCCCGCCGGCCTTTACGAAGTCATGGTCTCCAAGGGTGGCTATATCACCACCAGGCAGGTTATCATCATTCGTGAGAACCAGACCACCTACTATAACGCCACCATTGAATCCATCCCTGACCAATTCGAGGGCGAGGGCATTGCCTCGGGCATTATCTATGACGCCTTTACAGGCTATGGGGTTCCCGGTCTGACCCTGAAAATTCGTAAGGGTATGGGTAATACTGATGATGGCGAAATTGTGAAAACCCTGACCACAGGAAGCGGAGGAAGCTATACCACCGGGTATCTGCCTGCCGGGCACTACTGTGTGGAGATCCTTGACGAAAGGGAGCTCCCCAACGAAGCCCTGCGTTATCTGAGCAGCGCCTTCAATATCAAGGTTCTTGGCAATACCACCATTGTCGCTCAGAACGGTGCAGTCACCACGGCCATGGGCCAGGAACAGGTGCGTATTGTTCTGCGCTGGGGCTTAAATCCACAGGATTTGGATTCCCATCTGGTGGGACCCACCTCCGATGAAGGCAGATTCCATATCTACTACAGTCAACAGACCTATGAAGAGGATGGAATTAAGATGGCTGATTTGGATTTGGATGACACCGACAGCTATGGTCCTGAGACCACCACCATCTACTATCCGGTTCCCGGAGTTTACCGTTACTATATCCATGACTTTACCAACAGGAACAGCTCCAGCAGCAGTAGTATGGCCCAGTCAGGCGCTACCGTGGAGGTTTATCTGGGAAGCAACAATGTCCCCGTTTATACCTTCTATGTTCCCAATGAACCCGGAACCGTTTGGGCGGTCTTTGAATATGACAGCACCACCAAGCAAATCACCCCCATTAACACCATGTACTTTGAGCCCGATCCACGGGTTGTGGGTATGCGCGCCATGAGGGTGGATCCTGTTCTGGAGGACATCCGCCTGATCACCGAGTCAGCTAACGAACCCAAGGAAGCTGATTCAATCCAGGTTCTCCCTGAAGCAGGAGATTCATATGAAATTCCGGAAGCGGAACAGGCAGACCCCACCAAGGTCGCCCTTCCCGAGGAGAACGGCAACAATAGCCCGGAGCAAGCGGGGATTGTGCCTGAGACCAAACCCTATCCGCCTTCGGATGAGGAGCCTGAGAGCGTACCCTACCCTCCTTCGGATGAGGATCCTGAGGATGCACCCTACCCTCCCTCCGATGAAGAACCAGAAATTGAGCCCTTAAGCCCCCTCAATCCATAGCATAAAGCAAAGAGTGGCCCGACGGTTTGGGTTTGCCCCCGGCCGTCGGGTTTTTCCGCTGTTATGACAATAAAAGCCGCAGTTATGACAAGTTACTTCCATTATTTTCTATTTTAAGATAAGCTGGGAATAAAATGGTTCACAAATTAAAGGACGGGATGCACTATGCAGGAAAGATTTGCACTTGGCAAGAAACTGCTTCTGGGCACATTGCTCTGTTTTTTCGGTTCGCTTTTGGTCTTTATTCTCAATGGCGCAACCCTCAAAAACTCATTCCTGGCGGGTATTGCCCTTGGATTGATTGTTCTGAGCATGGTTACAAGTCTTATCCTGGTTCTCCGTCTGATCAAAACTGCCGCTTCGGAGGAAGAAGCGCTGATTCACCGCCATTTGGACAGCATTCGGGCAAAACTGGGACCAGGAGTATATTACACCCCGCATCCCTCCTTTGAGACCGAGCAAGTTCTCATTAATCCGGCCACCGAGTGGAACCATGCCAATGCCATTGAAACGGCCCATGGCTTTGAAGGGAATTTCGGCGGCATGCCCTTTAAGGCCTATGAATTACGCACCGTTTATTATCGTGGCGGTAAGAAGCATCATGCTTCCTGCAAGTTTCGCGGTTACATTATCATGGCCCAAAAGCCCCTGACCTGCCGAAAGGAAATCTCCATACGCACCAAAAGCTATTTCCACCCGTTGTATATGAATGAAAACGAGCCTTATTCCATCAAAAACCCATACAATGCATTTATAAAAACCTTCTATCCATTTATTACACAAAACAATACCTTTGATGCCGCCTTTAACTGTCTCCTTGCCCATGAAGCCGATGTCCAGTATCTGCTAAGGCATGAGGCGCTTTGTCGGGTTCTGGTTGAAGCCACCGGCAAGACCGCTCGTGATTTCTCGGTATTTATCTCCCCCCAGGGGTATATTGCCCTTTCGGTACGGGAGCTTTCCTTTTCACGCCTGGATCCTGTCAGAGACCCCATGAGCTTCGAGGAGCATTTTGAAAGGACCCTGGGGGAACTCAGCTTTTTTATGAATCTGCTCCACGACCTCTATACCCAGCTTGATTAAAGCCATGTATGAAAGCTTAATCCTGCCGTAAATTCTTATTACGGCTTTTAAGATACCGCCTTCTTCTCCCATTGATGCCGTTAAGTCCATGGATTAATTAAAAGATGCGCCCACTGCCTGTAATGAAATGGACAAAATCAAGGCATAATAGGTTCCAAATCATGAAATTTTTAATCAATGAACCACGTTAAAAGGAGAAGAATATCATGGCAAAACTTGAAACAATGGACGGCAACCAGGCCGCCGCTTATGTCTCCTATGCCTTTACCGATGTGGCCACCATCTATCCCATCACTCCCTCGTCCCCCATGGCTGAGCTGGTGGATGAATGGGCCTCCCATGGGAAGAAGAATATTTTCGGGCAGGAGGTCAAGGTGGTGGAAATGCAATCGGAAGCCGGGGCCGCCGGCGCCATGCACGGCTCTCTGCAGGCCGGCGCTTTGACAACCACCTATACGGCCTCCCAGGGCCTCCTTCTTATGATTCCCAACCTATACAAAATGGCCGGTGAGCTGCTGCCCGGCGTATTGCATGTGTCGGCCCGCGCCCTTGCGACCCACGCCCTCTCCATCTTCGGCGATCATCAGGACGTGATGGCCTGCCGCCAGACGGGTGCCGTACTTTTGGCCTCATCCAATGTTCAGGAGTGCATGGATCTTGGCTGTGTGGCTCATTTGTCGGCCCTGTCGGCGCGTCTCCCCTTTATTCATTTCTTTGACGGTTTCAGAACCTCCCATGAAGTTCAGAAAATCGAAGCCCTGGACTATGAGGACATGGCCAGGCTTCTGGATTATAACGCTCTGCAGGAATTCCGGGACAGGGCCTTAAGCCCCGAGCATCCCGTGGTGCGCGGAACGGCGCAGAACCCCGATATCTACTTCCAGGGGCGCGAGGTACAGAATAAGGTCTATGAAAAGGTCCCCGAAATTGTGGTGGGCTATATGGAAAAGCTCAAACAGCTCACGGGCCGCGAGTATCGTCCCTTTAATTATTACGGAGCCCCCGATGCGGAAAACATCATTATCGCCATGGGCTCTGTCTGCGACACCATTGACGAAACCATTGACTATCTCTTGAGCAAGGGGGAAAAGGTGGGCGCCGTGCGCGTTCATCTGTATCGGCCCTTCTCGGCCAAGCATTTCTTTGAGGTCATCCCCAAGACCGTCAAGAAAATTGCAGTTCTGGACAGGACCAAGGAGCCGGGCGCTCCGGGCGAGCCCCTCTATCTGGATGTGGCTAAGCTCTATCAGGAAAAGGGCGAAGGCCCCATCATTGTGGGCGGCCGCTATGGACTGGGCTCCAAGGATACCCGTCCGTCCCAGATTATTGCAGTATTCAATAATCTTAAGCAGGAATCGCCAAAGGATCATTTCACCATCGGCATTGTGGATGACGTGACCCATTGCTCCCTGGAGGAGGTCGAGGCTGTAGAAACCACTCCCGAGGGAACCATAAGCTGCAAGTTTTGGGGTCTGGGCTCCGATGGTACCGTAGGCGCCAATAAATCGGCCATCAAAATTATAGGCAATAATACCAATCTCTACGTTCAGGGCTATTTCTCCTACGACAGCAAAAAATCGGGAGGCTCCACTGTATCCCATCTCAGGTTCGGGCCCAAGCCCTTACGCTGCCCCTATCTGGTTTACCACGCCGACTATATTGCCTGCCACAACACATCCTTCATCTATAACATCGATGTGCTCAAGGGAATCAAGGAAAAGGGCATCTTTGTTCTCAACTGCCCCTGGTCGGAGGAGGAATTGGAGCAGCATCTTCCCCCATCCTTAAAGCGGACCATCGCCCAAAAGCAAATCCGATTCTATATCATTGACGCCATTCGTATTGCCGGAGAAATTGGTCTGGGCAACCGTATCAATATGGTCATGCAGGCCGCCTTCTTCAAGCTGGCCAATATCATTCCGGTAGAGGATGCGGTAAAGTATCTTAAGGAATCCATCGACAAGATGTATGGCAAAAAGGGGCAAAAGGTTCTGGACATGAACCATGCCGCCGTGGATCAGGGCATCCAGGCTTTGGTTCAGGTGAAGGTGCCCGATGCATGGAAGGATATCCAAATCCATGAGGATGTTAACCATGATGAGCCCGAGTTCATCCGAAAGATTGCCCGGCCCATTGCCCGCCATGAAGGTGACGAGCTTCCTGTCAGCGCCTTTCTCAATATGGAGGACGGCTCCTATCCCATGGGCACAACAGCTTACGAGAAACGCGGTATTGCCGTTTTCCTGCCCGAATGGCAGATTGATAAATGCATTCAATGCGGACAATGCTCCTTCGTCTGTCCTCATGCGACCATCCGCGCCTTCCTGCTCACCGAGGAGGAACGCCAAAGAGCTCCCGAGTCCTTTGAGACCAAGAAGCCTGTGGGCAAAGGCCTAGAAACTTACCACTGGCGCATTCAGATTTCACCCCTTGACTGTACCGGCTGCGGCAACTGTGCCGATGTGTGCCCCGCTAAGGGCAAGGCCTTAATTATGAAACCCGCAGAGGAGCAGACAGAAATGCAGGCCAAAAACTGGGAGTTTGCCATGACAGTGACCGAAAAGCCCCATTTGATGGAGGCCAACACCATCAAGGGCAGTCAGCTCCAACGCCCCTTATTGGAGTTCAACGGCGCATGCCCGGGCTGCGGCGAGACCCCCTATATCCGGCTTTTGACCCAATTATTTGGCGAGCGCATGATGATTGCCAATGCCACCGGCTGCTCCTCCATCTGGGGGGCCAGTGCCCCTTCCATCGCCTATACCACCAATACCAGCGGGCGGGGGCCGTCCTGGGCCAACTCACTGTTTGAAGACAATGCCGAGTTCGGCTATGGCATGTATCTGGGTGTCAAACAGATCCGTGAAAAGCTGGCCCTTTTGATGAAGCAGGCCCTGGAGACCGAGCTGGCCGCAGAAATCAAAGAGGCCTTCGCCCACTGGCTGGAGAACATGGACGACGGAAAGGCCTCAAGGGCTGCCTCTGAAAAAGTGATGGAGGCTCTGAAGAAAGCCGATACTCAGAATAATCCCATTCTGAAAAAAATCATGGACAAGAAGGACTACCTTGTGAAGCGTTCCTTCTGGCTCATCGGCGGCGACGGCTGGGCCTATGACATCGGATACGGCGGGCTGGATCATGTCCTCTCCACCGGGGATGATGTCAATATCTTCGTTATGGATACCGAGATCTATTCCAACACGGGCGGGCAGGCTTCCAAGTCCACCCCCACCTCAGCGGTGGCCAAATTTACGGCCGCGGGCAAAAAAGTGCGTAAAAAGGATCTGGGTATGATGGCTATGAGCTATGGCTATGTTTATGTGGCGCAGATTGCCATGGGCGCCAATATGAATCATACCGTAAAGGTTCTTGAAGAGGCCGAGCGCTATAAAGGACCTTCCCTGATCATCGCCTATGCCCCCTGTATCAGCCATGGCATAAAGAGCGGTATGGGCACCAGCATCTTTGAAGAGAAACGGGCTGTGGAAGCAGGATACTGGCATCTTTACAGGTATAATCCTCTGCTGAAGGAACAGGGCAAGAATCCCTTCATTCTGGAATCCAAGGAGCCTTCGGCTTCCTATAAGGAGTTCATCATGAACGAGGTGCGCTATGCATCGCTTAAGACGGTCTTCCCCGACATTGCCGACGAGATGTTCGACATTGCCGAAAAGCATGCGAAGGAGAGGTATGACACCTATCGCCGTCTGGCTGAGCAGCAGTATTCATGAGATATGCATGGGCGCCATGACACCTTAAGATTGGCAAACTCAGCTTTAATTATCCCCTGGCAAAAAAGGTCTGGTTCCACTCAGTTGGAGCCAGACCTTTACTCTAAGTATTTCAGCATCTGTACTAAATACTGTCCCTCATTAAGATCTGTTTCATCACGATCTAATGTTCTTTTTCCGAATATTACGAAACCATTTGAAGAGTAAAAGTCTATCAGTTTCTGTTTATCTTCACACTCTAAGTAAACTATCTTACCGCCAACAATTCTTTGGCTCTCTACCACCTTATCGCAAGCAATTTTAAGTAATTCATCACCTGTAATAAGTTTATTATATCCACCATAATAGTTCTTACCAAGCTGAGCAATGAGAGGGGCGGGTAAAGTATATCGCTTAATTGCAGGATCATACTGGCAAAACCGTGCAATTCTTTTTCTCATTTTAGCAGAAAGACTTTGCCTGTAAATAGCAATGAATTTAGAAGCGAGCGTAAAATATGCAGCAATTACGTTTTCATTCTTATATTGGGCAAATACCAAATATGTAACAGCAATACTTTGCTTGGCAAACTCTATGGCTTTATGTTTAATAAAAATACTCAACATCCTTATTGAGGGGACATGAAAAATTGGAGAGCCTTTCTTTCGTTTCAGGCTCTCCAATCTGCTCGATCATTGATTTCAGGTTTATTATGGAAAAACCTTGCATCACTTCACTCCGAGTATTTTCTTAATATCTTCTCCATGTACTTCCCGGCATGCTTTGCTAAGAATTACCTCTTTAGAATCTTTGTCCTTGGCATTCTCTAGTGCTGATACCAAAGATCTCCCAAGAGCTTTTTCCTTGATGTCAATATTCTTCAGAATGCTCTTAGTGGCCATAATACCAACTCCTATAGGAAGTCTCTATAATCTTATATCGTAGTGATGACATTTTTACTTAACAACATAGGACATTACTATCCTATGCTATAAAAGAGAAAACATCAATAATATTATCCCGATTTCCCTTTTATTTTAACATTTAAAGACGGCATCATATATGTAAATTTTATACAAAATTATAGATGCAGTCTCCCTTAGTCGGCTTTCGTCAAGGATGTACTTAGTGAAAGGAGCGGTATTTCATTTGCTATGAAATTTTGAGACATGGGAGCTTGTCCAGGGTGATGACATAGGGATGGTGGTACACATACTTCAGCCATTCCGGCGTGTTTTGCTCGGTCAGATGGATGGTGTGCCAGGTCAGAAACCATACCCAGTTGACCCCCTGTTTGATAAGGGCCTCGGGATCGGGAAGGGGGCCGTTCTCGTGGTAGGCCAGGGGCATGCCGGGTGCTGCGATCTTCAGCACCTTGAAATAGGCCCCGTCATGAATGCCCTCAGCATAGTTATCGGACCCGCAGATATCCACATACTCATGCCCGGGATACCAGCCGTCCTTGACCTCTCCCGAATAGCCCAGAACCCAGATGAGGTTATTTAGTCCATGGTAATGGGTATATCGTTGATACATGAGCCGCCACAGCCTGATAAAGGGATTGGGGCCGCCCTTTCCCCACCAGAACCATTGGCCGTCGAATTCATGGAAGGGGCGCCAGAGCACCGGCACCCTTGCAGCCTGAAGCTTTTTCAGCTCTTCGGCCACCCGATCCATCTGAGCAAGCATGCCGTTGTACAGTTCGGTGCCCTCTGTCAGGGCCTTAGTAAGGTCGATCTCACCCTTGCTGGATTCATAACCCACACCATGGGGAGGTGTGCCCCAATGCCAGCAAATGGAGACAATCCCGCCCTTCTCCCACCACGCGATGGCCCTTTGTGTTACACCGTCATAATCCTCATCAATATAGTCAAGCCCTCTGATGGCAGGCAGTTTTCCCGTTTTATCCATGATATAATCAAACTCAAATCCCGATGTGGCATTCCGGGCCGCTTCCTGCTGCCCTGCAAGAATCCC